>CAZKIQ010000022.1:0-85974 GCA_964552815.1 uncultured Alcaligenaceae bacterium
GGAACCTGGGAGAACCCGAACGCAAACGCAAGCAGGGCGACCGCGACGGCCGCCCGGGGGGAGGAAGCATCTGCAGACACGCGAAAACCTCGACGTCGGAACGGGGCCTTCGCGATGTTGTACCAGTTCCAGTTACTCGTGCTCGCCGTTCTGCGACTTCTCGGACTTCCGCCCGGTCAGAAGTTTCTGGATCGGGTGGAGGGCGATGGGGTCGGGGACGTGCCGGCCATCGGTGGTGTAGTCGCCACGCGGAGGTTGATGCTTGCGATCGTGTGCCCAGCCGAGGAAGATCCGGCCCGGGAACTTTCCGAAGAGGGTGTAGTCCGAGCCCCAGGTGCCGTCTTGCATCAGGTCGCGGGGGTCCTGGTGCTTGGAGGTGAAGCGGAAGATCCCGCCGCCGGTGTATCCCGCGGTGTAGCAGGGCGTCCGACCGGGCATCGCCAGGCAGGAGATTTGCTGTGGGTTCCCCGCCCGCTCCATCGTGTTGACGGCCTTGGAGGGGAACCGGTGCGTCTTGTCCGTGTCCGGCTCCGCTGCCAGAACCGCCCCACTTCCGCAGGCAACTGCGATGAGCACCCAGCGCATGTCGGTTCCTCCGTCTGTGCCATCCCTGTGCGGACCCGATCGGAGCTTCGAGGACCCGGACTGTGGGAAAACCCGGCAACCTCGGGGCTCCAGCGACTCCAGCGACCCGCACGACACGCGAAACCGGCGAAATCGTCAAGGTTTACCACGGCGGCGGTCGATACTTCGGACGAGCGAAGCCACTGGCTGGTTTCCGGTACCGTCTACCCGCGCGGGGCCACGGCGATGATGCGTCCGTCCGGACCGACACTCCGTGCGAAAGCGGCCCTCCTGATCGCGGCTTGGGTGGCTGCGTGTGTGCCGGTCGCCGTTTTTGCGGCCGACCCGGTCCCGGCTGCCTCCCCGGTTCCCGCCGAGCTTCCGCCCATCGTGCCACTGGGTCCGACGGAACCGACCCCGACCGCTGCACCGGTGGAACCGCTGCTTCCTCCCGCCAGACCGGCCGCGACACCGAGCTCGGAGCCGCCCGCGAACCCGCCGGTTCTCGATCGACCCGTCGCCCCGGAGGCCGCAACTCCGGACTTTCTTCCCGCGGAACAGCCGACTTTCACCGGTTCCCTCACGGATCCGCCCCCGGGTTTCGCCGGGCGAAGCAGCGTCCGACCCACCGTCTTCCCGACCATCGACTTCGGGCCGGTCGAGGACCGCTGGCGGATCGGCTTCCCGACCTGGGACCGCTACGACCGCGGACACCCGCTCATGGACCAGTACCCCTACATCCTCGGACGCTGGATCGACCCCTATGCCCAGAACGTCCTCAAGGGCGACTACCCCATCATGGGGCAGCACACCTTCCTCAACATGACCGGGTCGATTCTCTCGCTCTCGGAAGGCCGGCAGATTCCCACCGCAACCACCCCCTTCGAGAGCACCGCCCGGCCGTTCCAGGAAGAATTCTTCGGAAGACCCAACCAGTTCTTCACCAACAACTTCTTCTCGCTCTCCGCGGACCTCTTCCACGGCGATGCCGCCTTCAAGCCCGCCGACTGGCGGTTCAAGGCGACCGGCGTCTTCAACTTCAACTCCCTCCACGTCGAGGAGCAGGCCGTCGTTTCCCCCAATGTGTTGAAGGGGCTCAACCGGACGCGGACGTGGTTTGCACTGCAGGAATTCTTCGGGGAAGTGAAGCTCGCGGATCTGAGCACCGAGTACGACTTCGTGTCGTTGCGGGTCGGGTCGCAGCCGTTCGTCTCGGATTTCCGCGGTTTCATCTACTTCGACACCAACCTCATGGCCCGCACCTTCGGAACGTACCGCGGGAACCGGGACCAGTTCAACATCGTCTACACCGAGCAACTCGAGAAGGACACCTTCTCCGGGCTCAACTCGTTCGACGATCGGCACCAGAACGTGTTGATCGCGAACTACTACCGCCAGGACACGTTTTTCCCGGGCTACACGGCAAGCGCGAGCTTGCACTACAACGACGACCAGCCGAGCACGCGGTTCGACCGGGCGGGTTTCCTGGTTCGGCCCGACCCGGCGGGGGTGTTTCAGCCACACCGGGTGCAGACTGTCTACCTCGGCCTCGCGGGGGACGGGCACATCGGCCGCTTCAACCTCAACAACGCCTTCTACTGGGTCGTCGGACGCGACAGCAACAACCCGATCGCGAACCAGGCCCAGGACGTGTCGGGTCAGCTGGCGGCCATCGAAGTCAGTTACGACCGCGACTGGGCCCGCTTCCGCACCTCGTTCCTCTACTCCTCCGGTGACGGCGACCCCAGCAACGGGAAGGCCCGCGGTTTCGACACGATTTTGCCGAACATGAACTTCGCCGGCTCGCAGTTCTCGTATTTCGGCCGGCAGGGGATTCCGCTCTTCGGCGTCAACCTCGCCAACCGCATCAACCTGATCCCGGACCTGCGTTCGAGTCAGATCCAGGGCCAGGCGAACTACGTCAACCCTGGTCTGTTCCTCGTCAACGCCGGCGTCGATTTCGACATCACGCCGAAACTGCGGAGCGTCAACAACGTCAACTTCATGTGGTTCGACAAGACGGCGGTTCTGGAAACCTTCACGTTCCAGCCCAACATCGACCGCGAAATCGGGACGGACATCAGCACGGGGATCGAGTATCGGCCGCTGTTGAACAACAACATCGTGTGGATTGTCGGGGCGTCGACCCTGATCCCGGCGAGCGGCTTCCAGAACCTCTACAGCCGATTCACCGGCAACGCCAACCCCCTCGCGGCTCTCTTCGTGGAACTGCAACTCACGTACTGAGATCGGCTTCTTCCCAGCGAGAATCGGGAAAGCCGCCTCGGTTGTCGCTCGAATCGGGACTCATCGGGACTCGGTGACATCGACATCGACGGATGCGTTCCGGGCTTGCGGGAGTTCGAGCCGCATCTCGTAGGGTCGAAAGAGTCGTTTCCCGCGGGGCGATTCTCCGTTGGGGATTCCGTCGTAGCCCCGCACCGTGAGGATCACGGGGCCAGAAATGCTCCCGCGAGCCGGATCGGTTCGGAAGGTTCCGTCCTGGATGGTGGCGTAGGCCTGGGGCCCGGTGTTGCCCTTGGCGGAGTCGGGTTCGATGACGATCTCGCCGGCGGGGATCGGTTTGCCGTTCCAGGTGACCTTCCCGGAAACTTCGACCCGGCCGTCGCCGCCACAACCGAGCACGGCAAGGAGCACCAGGCCGGGGAGAAGCCGACTCAAGGTGCACCCCCGACGGGCAGGCCGTCCGCACGGGTCGCAAGCCGACGATACACATTGATGTCCATCGATTCCGGCAGGAAGTGCACCGAACCGTCCGCGTACGCGGCCTGGCATCCGCCGGTGTGGAAGCTTCCGAACAATCGCATCACCGGGGAAACGTCGAACGAAGTTGCGGGGTTGTACGGTGAGGAGTTGATCCCATCGATTGCCGCGCCGATTGTGGTTGTGGTGGTGCAGCAGTTCCCGCCCCCTCCCGATCCGCCCCCCGCCCGTGCTGTTCCGGCCCAGCTTGGTTCCTGTCCACTCGCGCCGGACGGCAGAGAGTGGTACTTCGTTTCGGCCACCAAGTACACGTTGGACGTCCCGTCGGTGATGTCGATCAACCGGATCCGCGAATTGATGAAGAAAACACCATTGTTGAAGAAGGCCCGTTCCGGGAAGCTGGCCTGGGCGTATCGCTCGGACTCGAGCCCACCGCCGGCGACCCCGATGTAATTCGTGTTGGGAATGTTCGGCAAGGAGTTGGGGTCCGAGGGGCACTGATATTTGCGTAAGGGCTTGTACTGGAACGTCTTGTTCGCCGCCGCCTCGCTCTTTCGGCCGGTGAATCCTCCAGTGATGTCGAACTCGCGATATCGGGGCTCTTCCTCCAGGTAAGGAAGGATCATCACCGACCACGGAGCCGACTGTCCCGGCGGCTGGCTGATCTCGAGCAAATCTCCCGCAAGAATGTTGTGGACCTGACTATCAAACCCCGACGGCAGACGCCCCGCCGCCTCGTGGTACGTGTGCAACCCCAGGGCGATTTGCTTCAACTGGTTCGAGCACTTGCTTCGCGCGGCCGCCTCTCGAACCTTCTGCACCGCCGGGAGAAGCAACCCGATCAAAATTGCGATGATCGCAATCACCACCAGAAGCTCGATCAGGGTAAACCCCCGCGTTCGGGGAGAACTTTGCGGCCGAAGCCTGGACCCAAAAACGATCGGGAGTTCGCGAGAGAAAAGCGACATGGTCCCACCTCGGGCGGCGCGAGTGATTGGAAGAGGGTAGCATTCGCTTGTCCCGGGGGCAACCACTCGCCTTGAAATGTGCGACCCGGGCTGGTCAAACCCCGGCTTCGCATTATCATGACGGCTTTCGATCCAACTCTGTCCGAGAGAACGACGATGGCTGATCGGATGTCCACGGCGGCTCGCATGGATCGGCAGCGAGCCAACGGCAAGATCTCCCGTATGGAGAACGGCCTGCTCAAGCGCAAAGAGCGCGCCGCCCGCGATGCTCGCATGAAGGAACTGATCTCCAAGGGCACCTTCCCCTTCACCCCCCCGATCATGACCTGGGTCAGCGAGAAGCTGGGCAAGCCGGCGAAGAAGGTCACCGAGGCGGAAGCCAAGGCCCTGGCGAAGTAACCGCTACAACCGCTCCTGCCCCTACCTCGGCTGGACGATCCGCCGCGTTCCCATCACGAAAGAACCGGCGGAGCCCGATAATCCGTGGTGTCCCGATCCATGACGGGTCGGGAATCCACTCCACGGAGGGCACGCCCATGCGGAAATTGCTCATCGTCCTGGCTCTTGCCAGCTTCAGCGTCGCCGCGGTCGGTTCGATCGGCTGCAAGTCGACCAAATCCTCCGGATGCAGCACCTGCGGCCACTGAGCCATCGACACGGAATCTCTTCCGGCCACCTCGGACTTTGTCCCGGGTGGCCGGTTCCATTTCCCCCCGAACCGCACATTCCCCGAATTCGTCCCTTACCGGGGCGAGATGTTGCCCTCCGCCCGGCGAAGCTATAATTGGGGCGGTTTCGGTACCCGCGGGGAGGGCGACCCGTGTCGCAGACATTGTCGCGTTGGCAGGCCATCGTGCTCGGGACGATCGTCGCCCTCGGTGTGGGACTTTCCGGGCTTGGGCTGGCGCGAATCGCCGCCAAGCAGGGGCTTTTCGCGGAGACGACCGAGGTCACGGTCGAGTTTCCGGAAGTGCATGATGTCACGCCGGGCTGCCCGGTTCGCATCCGCGGTGTCGATGCCGGCCAGGTGGTCGCAGTCGAGTTTCCGGAAAGCGATTCCCCAACCGCCGGCGTGCTCGTGCGGATGCGGCTGGATGCGAAGTTCGCGAATCGCCTGCACGGGGACGCGTCGGCGGAGATCCACTCGACGGGGTTGCTTGGCCAGAAAGTGATCGCGGTTTCCCCCGGTTCGCCGGCTTCCGGACCGCTCGCCGATGGTCGCTTGCTGGCCAAGTCCACCCCGGATCTCACGCAGGCCGCCGCCAAAATCACCGTCCTCGCGGACAAGTTCGGTGCCACCGCGGACGAGGCGAAGGGTCTGATCCAGGACGTTCGCGACAGCGAGGGCACCGTCGGGAAGCTGATCAAGGACGATGATCTTTACGTCGAACTCAAGGGGCTGGCGAAAGATGGCCGGGCGGTGGTGAAGCGGGCGGATACGGCCGTCGAGCAGGTGGAGGCGGAGGTCGGCAACGTCAAGGCGCTGGTGCAGGACGGCCGGGCGACGTTGAAGTCCGTCAAGCAGGGGACGGACGCGGTGCAGAAACTGCCGGTGGTTCGCAGCTACGTCACCAACGAGACGGCGATTCTGGTCCGCCCGGACTGCCGTCGTGACACCGCCAACTACGCGATCGGCGACCTGTTCCAGCCGGGAACCTCGATCCTTTCCGACACGGGTCGGGGGCACCTGACGAACCTTCTGGAGTGGGTGAAGCCGGGGAACCTGCATCAGTCGTCGGAGATCGTGGTGGTGGCGTACGCCGACCCTGCGGACAAGTCGCTGTCGGGTGCGGCGGCGGCGGAACTGACGAAGAAGCAGAGCGAGGCGGTGATCGAGTTTTTCCGGGCCAACCGGGTGCACAAACTCGGCTGGATCACCCGGCGAAAGATGACGCCGTTGGGGCTGGGTTTCGAGCGTTCCCCGGTCGCGGAGAAGGACCCCGTCCCGCCGGCGTACCTGTCGGTGATCGCGTTTACCCCGGCTGGGTGAAATAGCCATGAACCGCGTCCACTTCGCCTGCTTCGAGTGCCGGAAATCTTTCAAACAGCGGGGATCCTCGAACTGGGATTGGCGAATTCCCAAGCGGGGGTTCCCGTGCCCGAACTGCAAGCAACCGATGGTGCGTCTCGGCCGATATTTCAAGGCTCCTCGTCAGAGGGCCATCGCCGCCTGGCGGACGACGATCCGGTTGTATCACCAGGGCGTGCGATTTGATTGAGCCAAAAGCTCATTGTGATATCCCGATCGCGAGACGGGTTTTTGTTCCAGCCATGAGCGGTTAGCTCTTGACCGTAACCGGACGACCCCGCTCCAGAATTTTGCTCGCTGTTCCAGCGGTGCTCCACTTCCTCTTCCCCCAATCCGGGCGGCTCGGTACACGGGTGGCGGCCGCTCGGGTTTTGGGGAACGCACGCAATGACGGATTCGCGGAACTGGGAAGCTTCGCTTGGCGAGGTCGAGGCGGGGGTGGAGCAGTGCCTCGCCGAACTCGACCGGTTCGAGGCACGCTTTGCGGATGTTTTGGCGGGTGGTGCCGCAGCCGGAGTGTCGGGAAATCTTCCGACGCCGCGGGAGGGCTGGGAGGCGGCACTCGCGGAAGCCCGGCAGCTTTCCGAGGCGATCGACCGGGAACTTCTGGCCCAGGAAACAGCCTGGCGACACTGGCAAGAGGCGATGGCCGTCTGGGCGACTAAAATGGAAGGGATGGTTTCCCCCACGTCGTGACCTGGCGAGTCGACCGTGGGCGGATGCCTCTCCCGGAGCCTGGTCATGCCTCGCGTTGCCGTCATTCTCCCGGCCGCTGGACAATCGTCGCGGTTCGGCGGGATGCAGAAGAAACCCTTCGTCACCCTCGACGGCCGGGCCATCTGGCAGCGGTCCGCCGAGCTGTTCTGGACCCGGCCGGACGTTTCCAAAGCCTACATCGTCATCGCCCCCGAGGATCGCGACGAGTTCCGCTCCCGGTTCGCCGGGGTGGTGGCGTTCGCAAATGCCCAGGTGGTCGATGGCGGGAGAGAGCGGTTCGAGTCGGTCGCGAATGCGCTGACGGTCATCCCCGAGGATGTCGATCTCGTCGCGGTGCACGATGCGGTCCGGCCGCTGACGCCGACACGGTTGATCGATGCGGTCTTCGCGGCGGCGGTGGAACACGGAGCCGCCATGCTCGCGGTGCCCGTTGCCGACACGTTGAAGCAGGTCGATGCGAAGTCCCACCGCATCACCGGCACCGTTCCCCGGGCGGGGCTCTGGCAGGCCCAGACACCCCAGGTTTTCCGACGCGACTGGCTGGTCGAGGCGTACGCGAAACGCGGCGAGTTCGGGGCCGAGATCACCGACGACGCCCAGCTCGTCGAGGCGACCGGGCATTCCGTGGTCGTGGTCCCCGGGTCGCCGTTGAATTTCAAGGTGACCACCCGGGACGACCTGACCCTCGCGGAGATGGTGGTCAAGCACCGGGGTTCCGCACCGGGTCGAGCCGCACCCCCGGTCCGGTTCGGCGACGAGGCCCAGTGGTGACGCGATGCCCGATCTTCCGAGTTTCCAGTCCGGCATCCACGCCTCCTGGGCGGATTTCCGCGATTTCCTCGCCAGCGTGCGGTTCGCGCACCGGGAACTGCTCTGGTTCACGTTTCTGCCGGCGATTCTTTCGATCGTCGGCTTCTTCGCGGGTCGGCGAGCCCGGCGCGATGCCGCGAAGATCGGGCAGCCGGGGGCACTCGCGTCGCTTCTGACCGGGCGTCGGCGACCGTCCCGGCTCGGCGGGCTCGCCCTCTTCCTGGCGTGGACCTTGCTCGTCATCGGGGCGGCAGGGCCACGGTGGGGGCCCGGAGGCGACCCCGGCGTCGCGGTCGGACGGGATGTCGTGGTCGTGATCGACCTGAGCCGAAGCATGCTGGCCAACGACGCCGCCCCAGTCGGGGGTTCCAACGAGCGGTGGAAGTCGGCCGTGGCGGCGGCGAAGAACCTCGTCGAAACCCTCCAGACCCGCGGCGGACACCGGGCCGGAATCGTCATCTTCGCCGGCCGATCCCGGATTCTCGCACCCCTCACCACCGACTACGACCACCTCCTCGCGAAGCTCGACGAGATCAACCTCGACCACCCGATTCCCGAGCTTCGCCCTGCCAACGACACCGCCGTGTCTGGGACCCGCATCGGTGCCGCGATCCAGCAAGCCGTCGAGGTGCACGATCCGAATTTCCAGGGATACCAGGACATCCTTCTGATCTCGGACGGCGACGATCCCGGCAACGACAGCGAGTGGGCCGTCGGGGTTTCCGCCGCCCGCAAGGCCGAGATTCCCGTCCACACGATTGGCGTTGGAACCGCGAAACTCACCGACCTTCCGTTCCACGTCGAGGGCCCCAAGGGGGACCCGATTCCGGGGCAATCGCAACTTCGCGAGGACGTCTTGAAGGAAATCGCGTCCGGAACCCGGGGCCTGTACCTGCCCCCGACGACGTCGCACCCGCCATTCCTGGGGGAATTCTTCCGGACCAAGATCGAGCCCAACCCGTCTCGGATCCTCTCCGACGACGTTTTGCCGCAACCCCGCGACCGTTCCGTGTGGTTCCTGGCGATCGGACTCGTCTTCCTGATTGTGGGCTGGCTCCGGGAACGGTAAAACGGAGTGGATGTGGGACGAGCCCATTTCCCGAGATTCTCGATGGTTCTGCGAATTCCCCACTACCGACTTCCCGCCGTCGTGCTGCTCGCGTCGCTGTGTGCGATCGTGGCAGCCGACCCGGCTCCGCTCCGTTCTTCGCCAGACGAGCTGGTTCGCCAGGGGAATGCGGCGTACCGGGCGGGGAACGCGGAAGTCGCGGAGAAACTCTACACCCTCGCCGAGGAACGCATCGACGATCCCGGATTGGTCGCGTTCAACCGCGCCGCGGTGCTCTTCCAGAAGGGCGCATTTCGCGAGGCCGAGCAAGAGTACATCCGCGTCCTCGACGATTCCGCAATCCCACCGGAACGTCGGCTGCGGGCCCTGTACAACCGAGGCGTCTGCCTCATGAAGCGTGGCGGCGACGCCGGCATCTTCAAGACCGCCATCGCCTGTTTCGACCTCGTCATCGAGGCCAACCCGACCGACGCGACGCTCGCTTCCGACGCCCGCCACAACCTGGAACTGGCGAAGTTGCTGTGGGCACAGGCCCGGGCCAAGTCGAAGAATCCGGAAAAGGCCAACGACGAGCCGTCGCCGCCGGAACCGAAGCCGCAATCGCAATCGAGCCAATCCCGCGACCCGGACGATTCCGGGACGGAGGAATCGAGCAAGAATTCGACCGGCAAGGACAAGACCGAGCGGCCGGTAGGCAAGGGCCCGAAGGAACACAAGTCGACCCCCTCGACGGACACGACGCCCGCCCCCGGAACCACGTCGGTGTTGCAGAACTCGGAGGAGGTGCAGCCGCTCTCGCCGGAGGAAACTCGCGATCTTCTCAAGCGAATCGCGGACCGCCTGGAGCGGGATCGCCTGGCGAACCGCCGTCTCCTCTCCGGACCGGAGCGGCCGCATGTGCGGGACTGGTAACCGCTCCCTGGTCGCAATCTGGCTCGTCCTTGCCGGCTCCACCACCGCCGTCGGCTCGCCGCCGTCCCTCGACGATCTCTCCGCCCTCGACCGCCCCTCGGAGCACTTCTACGGCGCGATCGCCGACGGCCCCGCGGTCCGGGTCGCCTGGTCTGCAACGCCGCCACGGGTGCACGTCGGTTCCGAGATGATCCTGACGCTGACGGTGTGGAATGCCGCCAACCCGCGGGAACTGACGCGACCGTACCTCCGCTCGGATGCCCGCGTGACGATCAACTTCGAAGTTTCCGACCTGGAATCCCCACCGCCAGACCCATCCGCACGCATCGTCGAGTTTCGATACAAACTCACCCCCCGGCCCCACCGCACCGGCTCCGCGACGATCCCCGTGCTGCCATACAAGTACGTCCGCCTCAAGCCCGGCGGCGGGGCGTGGAAGTTCACGAGCCTCGCCTACCCGATCCCGGTCGAGATTCTGCCGCCGGTCAAGCCGACCGCCACGGGGGTCCCGATCGAGGCGTCGGAATCCTTCTTCGCGATCGCAACCAACCCCCGGCGACTCACGGGGACGCCGATCCTCCCCGGGCGACGGACCTGGCTGGTCCCGGTAGCGCTGATTCCGCTCGCAGTGGTCGTGTGGGTCCGGATGTGGAAGCGGATCTACCCGGACGCGGCTCGGCTGGCGGCGATCCGGCGGAATCGAGCCGTCCGTCGGGCACTCGACCGCCTTGGCAAGGTGGCGCGACACACAGATCCGCCGGGCGAGTCGGCGTCGGCGATGCGGGACTACTTCATCGAGCGGCACGGGATTCCGCCGGCAGCCCAGACCCCGGTGGAAGTGGCGGCCGCGATCGGGGAGGCGGGGTTGCCCGCCGACCTCGCGGCCAAGGCGGAGGCGTACTTCCGGCGCTGCGACGCAGCCCGGTTCGCGGGACACGCCGGTGACACCGGGATGTCACTGGCCGCCGACGGTGCCCGCCTGATCGAAACCTGGGAAGGGGGTGCCGCGTGACCCGTCTCGGCGTCGTGGCCTGGCTCCTGCTCCTTCCGTCGGCATCGGTTGCAGAGGATGCGACCGCCTGGGAATCCGCAGCCTCGGAGTTCGAGGCGGGCGTGGAACTGCGGGCCGATGCGACGGCGGCTCGCCCGCATTTTGCCGCCGCCGCTCGCGGATTCGACGACTGGTGGAACGCCGGCAACCGCAACCCCGCCGTGGCCGCGAACCGGGCAAAAGCGTACTTCCTCGCTGGCGATCTGCCCCGCGGATTGGTCGCCGTCCATGAGGGGCTCGCCCTCTTCCCCTGGGACGCGGATCTGCAGCGGACCCTCGCCGAGTTGCGGGCCAACGTGGCCTACCCCAACGAGCCCGAACCAGCGGAACGGACTCGTCCCGATCCGCCCGGCGGCCTCCGCTCCCGCGTTTCCCCCGGCGACCTGCTTCTATTCGCGATCGCCGCCACCATCGCCGTTGCCGCCGGAATCACCCGCCGGATCACGACCCGCGACGCCTGGTCGATTCCGGTGACGATCCTCGGAATCGCTGGGATTCTGGGGGTTGCCTGGATGTCGTGGACGATTTCGCGAGAAGAAACCACCGCGCTCGAAACGCCGGTGGCGGTGGTTTCCGAGGACACAATTCTCCGCCGGGGCAACGCGTTCTCGCACCCGGCTCGCCTCGCCTTCCCCCTCGCCGCCGGCACGGAGATCCGCATCCTCGGCGATCGCGGCGGCTGGGTGCAGGTGCAAATCCCCGGCGGCGCGATCGGCTGGCTGCCGACTTCCACCCTGCACCGACTGCGGATCCTTGCGGCCTACGGCGAATAACCAACCCACGCGTTCCCAGAAAAAAGCAGAGGAAGTTCCGGTTCCCCCGGAACTTCCTCTGCTTTTCGGAATGTCTCCGAATCACACGAACTTCGTCTTCCCTGGCATGGCGACCGGTTGGAATTCGTGCGGGCCCCACGCGAACTCGGTGGGGACCAGGCTCTGCTTCGAGTTGAGGATCTGATCCCAGGTGATCCGCTGACCGGTGTAGGCTGCCTCCCGGCCGAGGATTCCCATCAGCGTGCTGTGGGCGGAGACCACGGCGTCGTTCATCGGTTTGCCGGCCTTGATGCTCTGGATCAGTTCGGCGTGCTCGACGTCATACGGGCTCATGTCGCTCGGCTCGGCGGTCCACTTCTTTCCTTCGAGCGGCGTGATCTCGTGCTTCATGATCTGGGCCTGCCCCTTGGTGCCGAGGACGTGATCCATGATCAGCGTCTGGCAGCCCTTGGTTTGCCGGCATTGCAGGAAGACCTTGGAGCCGTTCTCGTACTCGTACACGACGGTGAAGTGGTCCCAGATGTTGCCCCATTTTTCGTCGGTGCGAACCTGCCGACCCCCCATGCCGATGGCGGCCACGGGCAGGGCCCCGTTCATGAGCCAGGCGGCCTTGTCGACGTTGTGGATGGCCTGTTCGACGATGAAATCGCCGGAAAGCCAGTTGTAGTAGTACCAGTTGCGGATCTGCTTCTCCATCGGGGACCACTTTTCCTCGTTGCCGCGATACCAGAGTTCGCCGGTGAGGAAGGTGGTGTGGATGGCCTGGATTTGGCCGATGGCCCCGTCGTGGATCCGCTTCATCGTTTCCCGCTTCGGGATGTCGTAGCGGTAGGTGAAGCCGGCACACACGCCGAGTTTCTTCTTCTCCGCGAGTTTCGCGGTTTCCAGCACCGAGCGGGCCCCGGTCGCGTCGACGGCGTGGGGCTTCTCCATGAAGACGTGCTTGTCCTTCTCGATGGCATACTTGAAGTGGATCGGCCGGAAGCCCGGGGAAGTCGCGAGGATGACCACATCCACGCCGCAATCGATGGCCTGCTTGTAACCGTCGAACCCGGAGAAGCACCGCTCGGCGGGGACGTCGATCCGGTCGCGGTATTTCCCCTGATTGACAGAGCGAAGTTCCTTGAGTTTCGGCTCGATGCGGTCGGCGAAGATGTCGCATGCGGCCCAGATTTTGACGGTGGGGTCGGCGTTGAGGATGTTGAGGGCGGCACCGCCGCCGCGGCCGCCGCACCCGATGAGGGCGACCTTGATTTCGTTCGCCCCGGCCGCGTGGACGGCGGGAATCGTCAGGGTGGCGGCCGCCGCCGTGGCAGACGCAGCGGTCGTTTGCAGGAAAGTGCGGCGTGTCGGTGTGGGATCGGCAGCGTGCATGCGAAAAGTCTCATCGGCGGGAAAGGAATCGGAACCAGCGATCTCCGTATTGTGCGCGACACTTTTCCCGACGTCACGGAGAAAGTCGGCACCGCGAGGGGTGGGGGTACATCCACGGTCAACGAACCATCCGGGTTTGAGGAAGTCCCGTTGCGTCTGGAAGTCCGCAACATCGCCCCGTTCACGGTCATAAGTGTATGTGGTGGCAAAATTTGTCATCCCGCATGGCGATGGTCTTGTTCGGGTTGGCTCGGCGCGGGGCCGGCAGAGGCCACCGGGCGCAGCCAACTTCTCTTGGGGAACGAACGTTCAGTTTTTGTAGGGTGGGTCAAGCCGCTTCGGCGAAGACCCACCGAAGGGTGGCGGACCTCCAGACCCGACGGAACTTCCGCAAACCCCAGAAACTCCGAAGCTTCACAAGGGAAAGCCTTGGGAAATCGGGAAGGTTCGTTGACCCATCGAAGATTTTTGCGCCTTCGGTGGGTCTTCGTCGCCAAGCCTCCTTGACCCACCCTACAAGAACCGGGGATCCAGCGATTCGCTGTGAGACATTGCGACGCCCCCAGATAATCTGGTTGCACCCGAGGCCGCCACCGGAGGACCGGTGCGATTGACCGCGGCGGCGGAAACCGGTAGTTTACCAAGAACTTCTTCGGGAATACGCCATTCGAGGGACGTGTTGGCGACCCTGCTCCGAGTCCTGATGCTGGTCGCGTGCGGGCCATTGGTTTTCCCGCCCGGGTTCTGCGTTTGTAAGGCCTCGGCAAAGAACTGCACGCCCGTTCAGAGGAAGTCGGTTGCGAACAAACAGGCTGGGTTAAGTTCGTCGCATTCGACAGGCAGTTGTTCGCATCACCACAACACATCGAAGTCCGACACCGCAGCCTCGTCGCCCGCCATCCCGACGCCGCCATCCCCGCACCACGATCACGACCATGATCCCGACTGCCCGGCGGCGACCGCGAGCGTCGAGCAACTCCAGTGGTTCGAGCCCACCAACGTCGCCACCCCGGTGATGATGCAGGTCGCGTTCGTCGGCGTGCGACTGGTGCCGGCCACGGGTTGCCGCCCTCTGGATCACCCCGACTGGCCCTGCGCGGCCCCGCTCTACCTGAAGCACTGCTCCCTCGTCATTTAGCCCCTCCATTTCCCTTTCCAGAGTTGACCCGAGCGGCCGGCGGTCGCCGCGGGTCCCGTCCCGTTGCGGTCACAACCATGTTCCCGTAACTCCCGGCCTGTTCCGGGGTGTGGTCCATCGTCCTTCCCATTCCGCATGCACCAGGAGAGCAGGCATGAGCGATCCTGCCGTCCCCCTACTCGACCGGTCCACCGGTCCCGTCCCGACCCGTCGTCTGCGGCGGATTCTTGCACGACTGGCCCGGGTCGTCGTTGGCTTCGCCATTGCCGCCGGCGTGGGCGTGGGTGGATATGCGACTCGGGACCGTTGGAAGCCCGTTCTGTTCCCGGCCGGCAATTCGGAACCGACCCCCGACACGGACGGGCACGCCGAATCTGCACCCCCTTCCGAGCAGGTGCTCCTCTCGGCCCAGGCCCAGAAGAACCTGCGGCTGACCGCCAGGCCGCTCAAGGCCGAGTCGTTTTGGAAGACGATCTCTGTCCCCGGCATGGTGATCGACCGCCCTGGCTATAGCGATCGGGGCGTGGTCGCACCCGTTACCGGGGTAGTCAGCCGCATCCACAAGGTCGCCGGCGACATCGCCCGTCCTGGCGACGTGCTGTTCACCATCAAGCTCTTCAGCGAGTCTCTGCACCTGACCCAGAGCGATCTGTTCAAGTCCACGCAGGACATCAAACTCGCCGAGGCCCAGAAGAGGCGGCTGACGGCCTCGCCGGGGGCGGTGGCAGAAGCCCGCGTGATCGAGGTCGACAACCAGATCACCCGCCTCGTTGTGGCGACGAAGGCCTACCGCCAGGAACTCCTCAACCGGGGGTTGCTCCCGGAGCAGGTTGACCAGGTTGCTGAGGGGAAGTTCGTCAACGAAATCCCCATCTTCGTCCCGGCTCGCCTGGCAACAAAGACCATGCCCGCCTCCCCGATCCCGATCCCCGCCGAGCAGTCGGCGTTTGAGGTGCAGGAGGTGAAGGCCGAACTGGGTCAACAGGTCCAGGCCGGTCAGACCCTCTGCTTGCTCGCCAACCACCGGTTGCTGGCCGTCGAAGGCCGGGCGTTCCGGGACGAGTCGCCGTTGCTCGAACGGGTGGTGAAAGAGGGATGGCCGGTCGAGATCGATTTCGGAGAGGATTCCGCCCATGACTGGCCCGCTCACGGGCAGACTTTCCGGGTGACCTACATCGCCAACACCATCGACCCGGACAGCCGCACCTTCCGTTTTCTGCTCCCGCTCGACAACCAGTCGCGGGTGGTCGAGAAGGACGGCAGGTCGCAGACGCTGTGGCGATTCCGACCCGGTCAGCGGGTCCGGCTGTTGGTTCGGGTCGAGAAACTCGACAACGTGTTCGTCCTGCCTGCCGAGGCGATCGCCCGGGAGGGGGCCGAGACCTATGTCTTCCGCCAGAACGGGGACGTGTTCGACCGCAAGCCGGTGCAGGTCGTCTACCAGGACCGCACGACCGCGGTGCTTGCCAACGATGGGAGCGTCTCCCCCGGGGTGTACGTTGCCCAGACCGGAGCGGCCCAGTTGAACCGCATGGTCAAGGCCCAGAGCGGAACCGTCCCATCGGGCTTCCACATCCACGCTGACGGCAGCGTCCACATGGGCAAACACTAACCGGAGGGGGACATGCTCAACGGCGTTATCCGACTCGCCCTCCGGTACCGGGCGCTGGTACTCCTGGTCTCGCTCGTGGTGATGGGGTACGGCAGCTACCTCGCCACGACCCTGCCTATCGACGTCTTCCCCGACCTCGATCGCCCCCGGGTCGTGATGCTGACCGAGTGCCCTGGCCTGTCCCCGGAGGAGGTCGAGTCCCTGGTCGCCCAGCCCATCGAGACCGCCATCCTGGGTGCCCCCGGGGTGCAGGCTGTCCGCAGCCAGTCCAGCCAGGGCTTGGCCGTGACCTATGTCGAATTCGGCTGGCAGACCGAAGTGCGATACGCCCGGCAGATTGTCCAGGAACGGCTCACCGCCGTCGGTGGCACCCTCCCGCCCGGTATCCGACCCCTGATGACCCCGCCCAGTTCGATCATGGGGCAGATCATGCACGTCGGCCTGTTCCTCCAGAAAGGGCCCGGCGGCGGAGTTCTCGCACAAGTGGGTCGCACAGGATTGATCGCAGAACGCACCGAGGAGAACGGCAGCCCAACCCTGGCGGTGTGGTACCCCAAGAATCGACACGACCCCAAGACATGGGAGCGGGTCACGGTAGAGAACTCCACCTGGGACCGGGGCGACACAGGCCGATCCGCCACCTTCGCCTACAAGGGTCGGCAGCACCACGTCACATTCCGTACTCCGGAAGAACAACGGATGGATCTGCGGACCGTCGCCGATTGGGTGATCCGCCCCCGATTGCTCAAGGAGCAGGGCGTGGCTGAGGTGATCGTCCTCGGCGGCGATCGCAAGCAGTACCAGGTGCTCGTGAACCCGGACAAGCTCCTGGAGTACGGGGTCACGATCCAGGATCTGGACCAGGCGATCGGGGAGAACAACCTCAATGCCAGCGGCGGGTTCACCGAGGAGGGGCAGGTGGAACGTCCCGTCCGGGTGATCGCCCGACTCGGCCCGCAACCCGCGAAGGTGCTCGACGACCTTCGAAAGATTCCGGTGAAAGTGGATGGCGATCGACCGATCTTGCTGGGGCAGGTGGCGACCGTGGCAGAAGGCCCGGCTCCGAAACGGGGAGATGCCGGGATTGACGGGGCCGATGCAGTGGTGATCACCGTCGTGAAGCAGCCTCACGCGGATACGCGGGCCGTGACGGCCAGGGTCAAGGCCGCCCTCCACGAGACCGAGGCGGCACTCCCCGCCAACTATGTCGTGAACACCGACCTGTTCCAACTCAAGGACTTCATCGACCGCGGCGTCTACTATGTCGGGGAAGCCCTGGTAATCGGGGCCGTACTCGTTGTCGTCATCCTGTTCCTGTTCCTGCTCAACATCCGCACCACGTTCATCACGCTCACTGCCATCCCGCTGTCACTGGTCGTCACCACCCTGGTGTTTCGGCTGGTTGGGGTCCTCACTGGCACCGAGTTGAGCATCAACGTGATGACCCTCGGCGGAATCGCGGTGGCGATGGGGGAACTGGTCGATGACGCCATAGTGGACGTGGAGAACATTTTTCGCCGGCTCCGCGAGAACAGTCACCTGCCTGCCCCCCGGCCCGCGATCGTGGTGATCTACGAGGCGAGTCGGGAAGTGCGGTCGGCGATCGTGTTCGGCACCGCGGTGGTGGTGCTGGCGTTCCTGCCCCTGTTCGCGCTGAGTGGGGTCGAAGGCCGACTCTTTGTGCCGCTCGGCCTGGCGTATATCGTCTCGATCCTCGCCTCGCTGGTCGTTTCGTTGACGGTCACGCCGGTCCTGTCCTACTACCTGCTGCCGCAATCGAAGGCGGCTCACGGCGACCGCGACGGGTTGCTGCTGCGGATATTGAAATGGCTCGCCGGGTTCCTGATCCGCTTCAGCATGAGGCACGCCGGGTTGTTGCTCCTGCTGACATGGGTGGTGGTCGGCTACTGCGGTTGGCGGCTGTCCACCCTCGGCTCGGACTTCCTGCCGAAGTTCGATGAGGGGTCGATCCAGATCAACGTCACCCTGCCTGCGGGGTCGTCGCTGGGGGCCTCGACCGAGGCGGCCGTGCTGATCGACGCCAAGCTTCGCACGATGCAGCAATCGCCGGCGAACCCGGACGGCCCGATACGCCACTATGTGCGGCGGACGGGGCGTGCCGAACTGGACGAGCACGCCGAGCCGGTGAGCCGAAGCGAGTACATCCTGTCGATGAACCCGGAGTCAGGCCGCAGCCGGGAAGAGATGTTGGAAACGCTGCTTCGCGAACTCCGTGATGAGGTTCCGGCGGTGGACTTCGAGGCCGAGCAGCCGATGGCCCACCTGATCTCGCACATGCTGTCCGGCGTCACGGCCCAGATCGCCATCAAGGTGTACGGGGACGACCTGGACCAGTTGCAGAAGCTCGCCACCCAGGTCAAGGCAGCGATCTCCGACGTCCCGGGCCTCACTCCGCCGGTGATCGACCCGCAGGAAACGGTGGACGAATTGCACATCGTGCTTCGGCCGGACGACCTCGCCCGCTACGGGCTGAGCCGGGAGTACGTCGCCCGGTTCGTGGAGACGGCGATGAAAGGGGAAGTGGTGTCCCGGGTGCTGGAAGGACAACGGCGGTTCGACCTGGTGGTGAAATTGAACGCCGCCTACCGCACCGACTACCACCGGCTCGGAGAACTGCGGATCGACCTGCCCGGCCCGGCCCGATCCCGCGGGCCGACGTCTCTTGCGGGCGGGTCGGTGCCGCGTCAGGTCCGGCTCAAAGACGTCGCCGACTTGCCCGACGCAGCCGGCGGCCCGAACCAGATCAACCGGGAGAACGTCCGCCGACGGGCCGTCATCCGGTGCAACACCCAGGGCCGCGACCTGGCGAGCGTGGTGGCGGACATCGAGCAGCGCGTCAAGACCCGCGTGCCCATGCCGGAGGGATACTTCGTGGAGTACGGCGGCCAGTTCGAGGCCCAGCGGTCAGCCACCATCCTCATTTCCGTACTGGCCCTGGTCTCGGTAGCGGGCGTGTTCGTGGTGCTGTACCTGTTGTACCCCTCGGTGCGGGTCAGCCTGCAAATCTTGAACGCCGTCCCGACCGCATTTATCGGCGGGGTGATCGCCCTCGTGCTGACCAACCAGACCCTCACGGTGGCGAGCCTCGTTGGGTTCGTCTCCCTCGGCGGGATCGCCGTCCGAAACGGCATCCTGCTGGTGACGCACTATTTCCACCTGATGAAAGAGGACGGGCTGCCGTTCTCCCAGGAGACAGTATTGCGGGGCAGCCTGGAGCGTCTCGCCCCGGTGCTGATGACTGCCCTGACCGCCGGGATTGGATTGATCCCCCTGGTAGTCGGCGGCAAAAAGCCGGGGCTCGAAATCCTTTACCCGGTATCGACGGTGATCCTGGGCGGGCTGGTCACTTCGACCTTCTGTGAGTTCCTCATCCACCCCGGCATCTTCTGGAAATTCAGCGGCAAGGACGCCGAGCGGCTCGCACGCGCGGATTCTGCCTCCGACGAACTCGCGGGTACCCGCGATTGACGATGTTCCCTTTTTCCGTTCCCGAAAGGATTGTTCCGATGAACCTGAAACTCCTGGGCCTCGGCGTGCTGCTGGTCAACCTGTTGGCGGTCGGCTGCAGCAAGCCCGCGGACAACACGCAGAAGCCGGACGACAAGAAGGTCGATAAGGCCACGAAGAACGATGACAGCCACGACCACGGCGAGGGTCCGCACGGCGGCACGGTCATCGAGTTCGGCAAATACCACGGCGAGTTCGTCGTTGACCACGGAAAAAAGACCGCGACTGTGTACATCCTCGACGGCAAGGTGAAGAACGCGGAACCCATCTCGGCGGCGAAGTTGTCCCTGAGCATCAAGCAGCCGCAATTCCAGGTGGAACTCCTGGCCGTACCACAGGAAGGGGACCCCAAGGGGAAGTCGTCCCGCTTCGTGGCCACCCACGACAACTTCGCCAAGGAGCAGGAGTTCGAGGGGACCGTGAGCGGGGAGATCGACGGCAAGCCGTACCTCGGCGATTTCAAGGAGGAGCACAAGGACCACAAGCACGCAAAGAAGTAGCTTTCTCTCGCATCGGCAACGCGAAGGGAAATCGAGTCGATTCACCAGATTCGGAAACCACTCTCCGAAAGGGATGTGAACCCGCGACGGTGCGATCAGAGAAATCGCACCTTTCCGGGGAATCGCGTTTCGAGTCGGCGGCGGTACTCGGTCAGGATCGGGTTTTCCGAGAGATCCAGCATTTGCAACCGATCGGGGTCGAGGACCGATTCCAACAAGGTTGCTCCGTAGTTGCCAATGCGGTTGCCGCTCAGATCGAGGCGGATCAGGTTGCGGGCAAACTTCGACTGGGAAATCGCGACCATGCCCATGTCGCCGACATCGTTGACAGGCAGCACCAATTCCCGGATGTTTCCGGTCCACATGGAAGTCTGCAGTGCATCGAGCAGCTCGTCGCCGTGGCGGTTGGAGTGGGGACGATACGCGACGCTGATTTTGCGGATCTGCTCGAACCACTTCCCCTTGAGGATCGGAATCGTCAGGGCTTCGAGCGGGGGGTCGCGGAAACTGAGGCGGGTAATCGGGGCGGACGCAACGAGGTCATCGCCGAACCGCATCATTCCGCCGACGTGCTCGATGTCGACCCACGTTGCGAATCCGCGGGTGAACCAGAGTGTCGAACCGGGACAGGGGGGAAGCTCGGCTCGCCAGGCGGTTCCGTGCTCGTCCCAGAGTTCGTTCTGCCGGTGGATCAGTGCATCGATCCGCTGATTCTGCGTGTCCCAGGTTTCGGGTCGCTTTCGGCGGGGGTTGGCTCCCTCGAATCCGAGTGAAGCGAGTTCGCACTGGACGCGGATAAACTCGGCCCGGACCGCGGCCGCTGGATCGCCCGTTTCGTCGAGCCAGTCCGCATAGACGAGCCGGACGAGATCATCGTCGGGGTTTGCCCGGATCGCGGCCAGGAACGGTTCCGCCCCCGGCGGTGGCCCCGTTGACGGCCCCAGTGGTGGCATGGGGGCCTCCAGGTCAGTCCGGCTCGGTGGGCTTGGTTTTGCCGCCTTTGGTCTTTTCCTTGTCCTTCTCTTTGGACTTCGGCACCGGCTGGTACCTGGAGGGTTCCGTCGGCTTGGTGGAACTTTCCTTCCCCCCCATCACCAGCACACCAACGGCGATCAGAATGAGCAAGAAGACGCCCCCGACGACGGCGAAAACCCAGCTGGGAATCCCGGCCGGTTCCCGCTTCCGGGTCCGACGGGCAGAGGTGCGGGAATCATCGAAACCCTCGGATGAGCTTTCCTCGGATTCCTCGCCTGGAGCGATCGGACTGGGGTAGCCGTTGGCCGGCGGATATGCTCCAACTGGGGCAGGATATGTCGGTGGTACGGGAAAACCGGGGGGCGGAGGTGCGTATCCCGGTGGATAGGCCGGTCCCGCTGCATAGTACGGCGGCATCGGAGCTCCGGGAACTGGCGCGGAAGCAGGCACCGGTGCCGGATATGCCATCGGCTGACCCGGAACACCCTGGGGAACCGCGGCCACCATCCCCGGCGTAACCGGCGCGAATGCAGAACCCGATGGGGCCGGAGCGGTTCGGCTTCGCAGTTGAAACAGGGCCTGGACAAATGCGTCCGAGGCGTCCGGGATTCGGAAACTGTAAGGGACTCCGGCCGGGTGCTCGGGGGTGCTGGGGGTCGCGGTCGTATCGGTGATCGGACCCCGATCCCGGAACTTGGGCGAAAGAGGAAGGTGGAAGGAGACGGTTCCGCCCGGAAAAACGACCGGAACTCCGTGGTAGACAACGTTCGAGGAGCCACTGTGGACGCAGACCGGGGGCAACGGTTCGAGTTGCTGGCCGTTCCGGACGAAGAGTTCAACGACCGGCATACCGTGAGTCCTTGGATGAGTGCGAAACCGGGTGGGAGGATCAGCCGAGGACCAAGCTGGCGGTTGGCCCCATCGCCAAGGGCAGCATACAGCAGTTTCGGGTCATCCGGCAACAATCGACCGGCAACATCGATAGAGTCTGCCAGCGGTGTCGTTTATGTGCATCGACCAGAACCTGGGCAGTGGTGCCCAACAGTGTCGCAGTTTTGTGCAGAGTGCACAGTTCCGAGGCAGGAAACTCCGGGCGATTGAAAATTTCACATACTGTACATGTGATGCCTTGCCGATTTTTTCTCGTGAGTCTGGGCAATTTCCGTGGCGAAAACACGAGAATTTCTAGTGTCTGCGAGGACCCCCTCCCCGGGATCTCCAAGAGTGGCGATGAGATTTCGAAGTTTTTTCGAAATGGCATCGAAATTGTCTACTAAGATTTCTGTAGGCGAGCTATAGCTCACCTGCATCCTGAGGCCCGAGCACTTTCCCGGCCCGCGATTTGCCGAACTGACGGTCGAGTTGAGCGGGTCGGATCCTCTTAGGCCAGACACTTTAACCTGCGGACGGATCCGACAGGTTGCTCAGGATCACGGAGGATTGGATCGCCGAGGCCGGGACGGAACAGCCGCTTTCGCGGCCCTCTTCACGCCCGCCCCCACCTCCCCGACCCGACCCTATTCGGTCTCATTTTTCCATCCGGACCGCGGTGTCGCTCTCCTTACGCGCACTGCGATTGTCCCCGGACGCCGGCCACGCCGCGCCCGTCGGGAGGACCAGACTATGTCCGCAAGCGACCTGATCTTGGCTGCGATTCTGCTCACCACCCCCGCCGGTGTTTCCGAAAACGCCCCCGCCGAGGACCGCTGGCCCGCCATCCGCGACGCCCTCCACCACACCGCCATGAAGTGGGAGATCCTCGACCCCCGCGAAACCCGATACATCCTCGCCCGTCCCGAGGATTTTTCTGCCGACCTCAACCTGCTCCGCCGCCGCTACCAGGATCTCGCCGATGCCCCCCGCGTTGGTGACGGTTCCCGATTCCCCGACCGGTCGGAAGTCAACGAACTGATCCGTTTCAACCGGGCGTACCGCAAACACCTGGATCAACGGCACGAACTCGAGTTCGACCGGACCGAGTCCCTGCGGGCCGTCATGCGGGAAACGGATCGCCTCTACCAGGTCTGGGATGCGGTTCGCGATGCCCGGTGCGAGTTCTATTACGTGACCGTCCGTCGGCAGGCCCTGAAGAAACTGAAGGAAATGGTGGGCGAAGAGGACTACCTCGCCGGGAACCTGCCGCCGAACGTCCCAACCTGGCGATTCAACGAGTTGAAGTAATTCGAGGAAATTCCCACTTCCACGGGGGGTGCGGGAGCCGGAGGCTTCCGTGCCCCCTTCGCGTTTCCAGGACGAGCCGGCGGGCGGAGTGTGCGAAAGGTTGCTTCAAGGCGGGCGTGAGCTAGGTTATCCTCATCCACTTTCGCCCGTTCCATTCCTTTCCCGTGCCAAAGGGGCCCGCCGTGGACGCCTCGCTTCTCCGAACCATGCTTGGCGGCGACCGGACGTGGTCCTCGCCGTGCGTCGTCCTTCTCGATGCCGAGGCGGCCGTGAAGACCGCCGGCCCCGACCACATCGGCGGCGGCGGACTCAAGACTTACGCACCCCGCTACTCGACCGGCCGCATCGAGGCCGACGCCTGCTGCCTTCTCGGAGAGGAATCGGCCCTCGCCGTCCTGCAGCAGACCAACTTCCGCGACAGCACCGGCATGGACCAGATCCGTCGCACGCTGCTGATCGTGGACGTGAAGTACGTCGTTGGGCTGGAGTTTTCCCACCTGAACGTGCTGAAGAATTTGAATCTTCCGACCCCGGTCCTGGCCGAGGATCACCAGTATCGCCCGGGTGCCCTGGTGGGGTGACGCCGATCGAATCCGCGGGCGGAAGTGGTCAGGACGAGGAACCGTCCGCGGGAGGATCTTCTCTCAACTCACCAGTCCGTGAGAGCGGTTCGGCGTCTGTGGCCCGCTCCGGTGCCTCTGGCGACGGCGGGTAGTCGTGCAGGCAGAGGCGGACGAACACCTCCTCGGCAACGATGCCCCGCGCCCGCTCGAAGTCCCCGCGGCCGACCAGCCCGGCGTCCACCAGCACATCGACGCCGAGGGCGGCCACATGGTCGCACCAAGCGCGGACACGGGCCGCGAACTCAGGCGACCACACTTCCGCCATCGGTGCGCTCATGAAACTCGGCCTCGAACTGTTTGCGGATGAAATCCTTGAGTGCATCCAGCACTGGTGACTCGATCATCTCAGTCGGCCCTCCAGAATTGTCGCTGTATCCATGCAGCACCTTCTCCGGCAAGTTCGGCTACCCACACTTCCCGAGAACCACTACACTTCTGCCGCCTCGGACCGTGACGAGTGCAGTGCACGACGCCTGCGACCCGCGTGCAAGGAGAGGCACCATGAGTCTGCGAATTTCTTCGGTGATCGGGGTTTCCCTCCTTCTCGGCGGGTTCTCGGCCGTTCTCGGCGACGAACCGGTGGGGGACGGAAAAACTGCGGAGCCCGCGAATGCGGCCCCGCCCCGGGTCAACTTGCGATATGTCGGTCTCAAGAACCGCACACCGGTCGCGATCTCGTCCCTCGAAAAGGGCGAACTCGCGAAGTCCGCGGGAGCTTTGCAGTTCGATTTCCCCGCGAACTCGTTCCCCTCGGACGGGCTCGATCAGGAATTCCTCACCTTCTGTTGCGAGCCATACGTGCCGATCGCGTCCGGGGTCTCGTACCCGTTCGCGGTGGAGCCGTTTGGATCCCCGACACACTTCGGATTGCCGGGCAACGAGGCGGGAACCGCGCAAGCGGACCGTCGGCGGAAGTACGTCCGCGAACTTTACGGTCGATACTACCAGGACACCCTCGCGGATCCGGACCTGGCCAACCCCGCGTTCCAAATTGCCCTGTGGGAACTGATCGCGGAGCCGGACTTCCCCGAGGGTCCGGTGCCGTTCCACCTGTTTGGGGGCTCCTTCCGGTCCCCTGTCCCGTGGGCGGAGTCGCCGGATGCGGTCCGTCGGGCGCAGCGGTATCTGGAATCACTCACCGGCGACGATTCGAGTTTCGACCGCAACCCGGCTTTGAAGGATCTGGAACTGGTGCGGCTGACGGGAATCGCGGCGGGAGACGTGGCCGCACCGCAATCGCAAATCGCGCTTCGTCGGCACCTTCGCCCACCTGCCCAGGGAAGCGATGCCAGCGTCGGCGGAGGTTCCGGTTCCGGGCTGGGCCGACTCGCTGGCGGTGCCGGTAGCCCACTGGGTGGCGGAGGCGGAGGTGGCGGAGGTGGGCTTCTCGGTGGGGGTGGTGGAAACACGGTTGCCAACGATCCTCTCGTACCTCCCGGTACGAACCCCATCGACACCGGCGGGGGTGGCGGCGGTGCTGGCCCACTCGATCCGGACCCGAATCCGCCGATTGTCGATCCACCGGTCGATCCGCCGCCCGTTACCCCTCCACCGGTGACCCCGCCGCCCAACCCCGTTCCCGCTCCGCCGGGGGTGGTTCTGGGCCTCACGGCGTTCGCTTTCCTGGGAACCCGTCGGCTGCGGAGTCTCGCCGGTCGTGCGGTTGGGAAGTAATCTACCACCCGCACCACCGTATCCGAACCTCCGCGTCCGAGGACGCTCATGCCCCCGAAGACCACCTGCCCGGTGACCCGTTCGCAGTTTCGCACCAAGGCCAAGCCCGTGACCGTCGTGATCAACGGGATCCCGCTCATCGCCGAGGTCAAGGAATTTTCCACCGGCTCGCTGGGGTGGTACCTCAACGGCAAAACCGCGATCGACGTCGACGGAACGCCCGTCTCCGTGCAAATCGGGATGAACCTGACCGTCGTTGGCAGCAAGGAATTGCCGAAGGACGCGGAATCGGCGGAAACTCCGGAATCACCGGAATCATCCTGACCACACCGCAGTTTAGCCGCGACGCGAAGCGGAGCGTGGGGAGAGACCCGCGCTCCGCTTCGCGTCGCGGCTAAACCGTCTTCTCCCACAAGAGGTCTGCACCCATGGACGTCGTCGAATACCGCGGCTGGAAGAACAACCTGCTCTTTTCCAACGGCGATGTCGAACTCATTGCCACCCTCGACGTCGGCCCACGGGTGATCGCCTTCCGGCTCCCCGGCGGCTTCAACGTGATGAAGAACTACGACAGCATGATGGGCGGCACCGGCGAGGCCGAGTGGCAGATCCGCGGCGGGCACCGCTTCTGGCTCGCCCCGGAAGACCTCACCCGGACGTACTTCCCGGACAATCGCCCGGTGAAATACACGCAAGTCGGCCCCGAAACAGCCACACTGACCCCGCCGCCGGAAACCGAGTACGGGGTGCAGAAGGAAATGACGCTCGCCCTCGCACCGAAGGGGGCCAGGGTCACGGTGACGCTCAAGGTCACGAACATCGGCACCGCACCGACGGAACTCGCACCCTGGGGCCCGACCGTGATGGCCCCAGGCGGCGTCGAAATCATCCCGCTTCCGCCGAAGAAACCTCACCCCGGCCACCCCAGCAACGCGAAATCCCCCGCCGATTACGCACCGAACCAGGAACTGATTCTCTGGCCGTACTTCGACTTCGCCGACACCCGCTGGAGTTTCGGAAAGTCCTACGCCTTCCTCCGCCAGGACGTCAACAAGGGCCCCACCAAGATCGGCCTCGCCCACCGCATGGGTTGGGTCGCGTACCTCAACTCCCACACCCTCTTCGTGAAGCGGTTCGACTACCGCGAGGGGGCCGTCTACCCCGACCTCGGCACCCGATACCAGACCTTCTCCAACGAGGACATGCTCGAGATGGAGACTGTCGGCGAACTGACGACACTCGCCCCGGGCCAGTCCGCGGAACTCGTCGAAACCTGGGAGCTGCACGGCAACGTTCCCGAGGTCCGCACCGAAGCGGATGTCGAGAAGCACATCCTCCCGCTACTTTCCTGATCCCGCCTCGGATTCTCCGGTAGAATGGGGTCCGTCCCGGAGAGTCCCGCCCCCATGTTCCCGCAGAAACCCGTGGCTGACCGCTGGGCGTTCCTGTTCGCGGTGGAGAAACCGCTCGACGCGAAGCTCGGGTCGGCACCCTATGCGGAATCGGGAATGCGGAAGCTCTCCGCCACCCTGGCCGAGGTCGGCATCCCGCGAACGCATCAGTTTCTACTGCTGGGTTCGCACGCCACCCGGGCGGTCGTCGACTCCCGTCTGCGGAAACTCCGCAAATCCGTGCGGAAAGGGGACGAGATTCTGGTCGCCCTCGCGGGGCCGACGGAGGGATCCGCGTTCCTTTGCTGGGACGCACTCGCCGACGATCTCCCGGCCACGTCCCTGTCGGTGCCGGAAATGCTCGGGGAACTGGCGTCCTCGAAGGCTTCCCAGATCGTGTTTCTTCTCGACGGCTCCGTTCCCGATCTCGACGCGGAATTCGAGAAAGCCCCGCACTCCGCCGCCCTCGCCGCTGCGGAACCGGGGGAAGCTTCCCATCCCGCGACCGAGTGGCAGGCGTCCGTGTGGCTCCACCTCGTCACCGAGGCGATTGCCGGGAAAGCCGCGAAATCGCTGGCCCGGGATGGCACGCTCACGATCGAGTCTCTGCAGCGACACATCGAGCGGGAACTCCCCCGCCAGCTTCGTCGCCATCTCGACCCGGGGGCAACCCAGACCCCGCAGGTGTTCGCGGTCCACGGGGATCTCGTCCTGTCGAAGCCGGATCGCTCGCTCGTCGCCCCACTGCTCCTCGACCCCGCCCGGATGCGGCGTGTGGCCTTCCGGGGCGAATCGACCATCCGCTTCAAGGACCTTGCCGGATACCGCAAAACGTTCCAGATCCCGGACAATTCCGGCCCATCGACCCGTCGATTCGTCGCCAAGATCTCCCACGCCGACATCCGAGCGGACGTGGATTCTCTCTTCGAGTCGTCCCGCGAGCACCTTGGCTATCGGCGGAAAGATCTCGAGGTTACCGCCGGCCAGGACGGGATCGGAACGGTCCGCGGACCCGATTTCGAGTACACCGTTTCCGCCGCCCCGGACGCCGATGATCCATCGGAAGTGCGGTTCCGACGCGAAGTCGGCACATTCGCCGACGTGGAATTCGTCCGCTCCGAGGGGTTCGCGGCCGTCTTCGGGAAACTCTTCGACCAGCTTGTCTTCGAGTTCGCCGTTCCCATCGACGTATCTGCACTCGTCGATCGGATCGAGGACCGCCCCGCCAAGGGCCTGCGAGTGGATGTTTCCGCGGACGGGAAATCGTGCGAGATCACCCTCGCCGGCTTCTCTGGAAAGGCGACGATCGACCGGTCGTCGCTCGTCATCCACGGCCGGGCCGGCCACCCCGCGGAACTCCTGGAGCAGTTCCTGCAATTCTGGAAAACCGTCGGCCCCGTCGGCGAAGCCCCTGCCCTCCCCGCCGCCGGAAGGTAGCACCGGGGACGCGAGGTTGCGATGCGACAACCCCTGCGGCGTTTACGCACTTCGAAGCGAGGTCTATGATCGAGGAAACGCGATAGCAATCCTTTCGCACCGCCAGCACTGGCGATTCCGGGAATTTCCGATGCTTCCCTTCCCCCCCGACCCGACCCCGCCACTCGCCGGAATCCGCGTCCTGGAAGCGGCACGCATCCTCGCCGGCCCGTTCTGCGGCCAGATTCTCGCCGATCTCGGGGCCGACGTCATCAAACTCGAACGTCCCGGAACCGGCGACGACACCCGCGGATGGGGACCGCCGTTCCACGGCCCACTTTCCGCCTACTTCCTCAGTTGCAACCGCTCCAAGCGTTCGCTCGCGATCGACATCCAGCACCCCGCCGGCGCTGCGATCCTGGAGGAGCTCCTCTCGAAATCCGATGTGTTGATCGAAAATTTCCGAACCGACAGTTTGCCAAAACTCGGCCTCACCCCCGAAACAGTCCTCGCTCGCCATCCCCGGATGATCCTCTGTTCCATCTCCGGATACGGCCGCACCGGCCCCGCCCGAGACGACCCTGGCTACGACTTCGCGATTCAGGCCCGCAGCGGGTTGATGTCGATCACCGGGCCGATCGACGGTCCGCCCTACAAGGTCGGCGTCGCCGTCGCCGATGTCCTCACCGGACTCTACGCCTCCACGGCGATCCTCGCCTGCCTCCGGGCTCGCGAACAATCCGGGCATGGATATGCGATCGATCTGTCGCTTCTCGACTGTTCCCTCGCCTCCCAGGTCAACGTCGCCCAGGCTTACCTCACCAGTGGGAAAGTCCCGCAACGCCAGGGGAACGCTCACCTGCAAATCGTCCCGTACCAGCTATTCGCAACCGCCGACGGATTTCTCGTCTTGAATGTAGGCAACGACAGCCAGTGGCGAGCCTTCTGCAACGTCGCCGGGGAACCAGAACTTGGGATCGACCCGGCCTATGCCACGAACCGTCAGCGAGTGGAGCGACGAGAGGAAGTCGTGCCCCGAGTGGCGGCAATATTGAAGCAACGGGCAACAAGCGAGTGGAACCGACTGCTGGAAGAAGCCAATGTCCCCCACGCGGTGGTACAAGATTACGCCAGTGTTTTCGCGGACGAGCAAGCCCTGCAAAGGGGCATGAAACTGACGGTTCGCGACCCCGAGGGAAACCCAGTCGACCTGGTCGGTTCTCCTCTGCACATTACCGGAACAAGCCTGCCACACGCGAAACTTGCACCGAATCTTGGAGCCGACACCGCTGCAATTCTGGAGGAGCTGGCCAGGGTCGACCCCGCCCGCCTCGCCGAACTGCGAGCAAGCGGGGTCGTGATGTGACTTCTCAGGAAGCCTGCAGTTCTCGGAGATTCCCTTCGAGCACCCGGATCTGGTTCTCAAGTTCCTCAGCCTTGGCCCGTGTTTCATCCACGACTTCCGGGGGCGCACCCTTGATATATTTCTCGTTTCCGAGCTTTGCCATCACCCCCGCCAATTGCGACTTCGCATCGGAGATTTGTTTCTCCAATCGTTTAGACTCGGCGGCCACATCAATCAGTCCCGCGAGGGAGACATAGGCTTCAAAATCAGGCCGGACGATGGTGCCCGCTTGTTTGGGTTTCGATACGTCGGTTCCACATGTGAAATTCCCAACCCCTGCGAGGGGTGCAATAAACGGTGCAAGTGCGGAAAAATCAGCAGCAGTGGATGCCTGACATTTTACGGTGAGATCGAGTTTCGTGCGCGGGTCCACCTGGTATCGATTCCGCACCTCACGCACACCGCGTACCAGTTCCTGCATCCTCGCAAACCGAGTTTCAATATCCACACTCGGCCAGTTCTCCGGATAGCTTGGCCACTTTGCAATGACCACGCTCTCCTCAGCATGTAAGGGTGTTGGCAACCCCCGTACGGGTGCTGCCTCATTCAGGGCATGCCAAAGCGACTCCGCGACGAATGGCATCACCGGGTGGACCAGGCGAAGAATCCCATCCAACACTCCCACAAGAACACGTTGAGCCAACACCTTCGAAGCCGGGTCGTCCATGCGGCCTTTACTCATCTCAATATACCAGTCGCAGAATTCCGACCATGTGAACTCATAGATCAGCCGTGCCACCTCCGCGAAGCGATACGATTCAAGCGATGCCGTCACTTCTCGAGTTGTGCTTGCAAGTCTCGAAAGGATCCACTTATCCTCCGTCGGCAGATCGGACATATGGATTTCGCCAGGTGTATAGCCCTCAAGTTTCAGCAGAGCGAAACGTGTAGCATTCCACATTTTGTTTGCAAACGTGCGACCCAGATCGAACCGGTCCGACGCCTGTTTCGCCGTGGGCAAAGCCCCATCATCATGCCAGGGCCCACCCGGCCGGAATTGATTCTTACAGTTCGGGCACGTCACTTTCTTCGGACGCTTGGAGATATCCGGGTCCGTATTCTCTTTCTTCAACGGAACGAAAAAGTCGCAATGCGGACACACATTAGACACGGGCAGGCGACTATCTTGAGTATCGCCAGCGAGTGAAGTCATCTGAAATCGCAAGGCATCGGTGCCATACCGCTCGATAATGTCCAGTGGATCAATCCCATTCCCCGCCGTTTTGCTCATGCGGGAGCCAAAAGCATCCATCATAACCGGATGCACATAAACATGAGAAAAGGGAATGTCTCCCACATTGTAGAGCCCCGTCAATACCATCCGCGCCACCCAGAGCGTAATAATATCTCGACTGGTGCAGAGCACACTCGTGGGATAGTAGTACTTCAACTCGGCCGTCTCCTCGGGCCAACCCAGAGTCGAATGGGGCCAGAGGGCGGAACTGAACCACGTATCTAACACATCTTCCGATTGCGAAAATCCATCGGCAGCGAGTGATGAGATGAGATCGGCATCATCTCTTTCGAGACATACATGAATCGTGTGGGAATCATCCTGCGTCGACCACGCCACATGCGAGAGCCGACTCCAACCCCCCGCCTCGGCAGTCAAGGTCGCCTCGTAATCGGCGGCATTGGCAAAAGATTTCGACCAAACGGCGATGCGATGACCCCACCAAAGTTGCCGACTCACGCACCAGTCTCGCTTCTCGCCCAGCCATGCCAGGTATCCATCCTTGTAACGTTCCGGGAAAAACTTCACATGGCCGCCTGTGACGGCATCGATCGCCATCTGGGCCAATCCCGCTTTGCCATCATTGCGGTCGCCCATGTTGACAAACCATTGATCCGAAAGTAATGGTTCAATAGGCGACTTACTGCGATCGCTGTATTTTAAGGGGATAACTCGATCTTCGCGGCCCTCGAAGAACCCGAGATCCTCCATCTCCTTCACCACCGCCTCGCGTGCCTTGTAACGATCGAGGCCTGCGTACTTCCCGCCGTTGGAATTGATTGTGCCATCTGAGTTGAGAATATTGATCATCCCAATGTGAGGATTGCGTTGCCAGCATGCATAGTCGTTGGGGTCGTGTGCAGGGGTAACTTTCACGCAACCGGTTCCCAGCTTGGGGTCGGCGAGGAGGGCATCTGCGATGATGGGGATTTCTCGTCCCACCAGCGGAACTGTGACGGTTCTGCCAATCAAATGCTGGTAGCGGGAGTCTGAAGGGTGCACACACACGGCGGTATCGCCGAGCATGGTCTCTGGACGGGTGGTGCTGAATCGAATATAGGTATCTTGCATCCCGGCGACGGGATATTTGAAAGTCCAGAATCCGCCCTTGGTATCCTCGGTGTAAGTTTCATCATCTGCAACCGAAGTTTGCAGATGCGTGTCCCAGTTCACGAGCCGCTTGCCTCGATAAATATATCCATCGCGGAACATACGAAAAAAAGTTTCGCGGACGGCCCGGGCACAGACATCATCAAGCGTGAACCGTGTCCGCTCCCAGTCGCATGAGGCGCCCAACTCGCGCAACTGCCCCAAAATTCGGGCCTCGTATTTCTCTTTCCACTCCCAAATTCGTCTGACCAGTTCCTCTCGACCCAGGTCGTGGCGGGTTTTCTTCTCGGTGGAAAAGATCAGTTTTTCCACCACGGCCTGAGTTGCAATGCCGGCGTGATCGGTGCCGGGCATCCACATGGCATTGTAGCCTTGCATACGGCGCCAGCGAATCAATACATCCTGCAAGGTGTTATTGAGTGCATGGCCCATGTGCAACGCCCCCGTCACGTTTGGCGGGGGGATCACAATCGTGAACGGCTTCCGTGCCGGATCGGGTTCGCTGTGAAAGAATCGCTTATCGGCCCAGAATTTCAGCCATTTTTGCTGAGCTTCTTTCGGGTCGTAAGCCTTGGGCAATTCGGTTGCCATGATCAGTTCCCTTCTTCGGCATCCTTGAAGAGCTTGTATTCGATCGCATCCACAAGAGCCAACCACGACGCCTCGATTATGTTTTCGCTGACCCCGACCGTTCCCCACATATCTTTGTTATCACGCGATTCTATCACCACTCGAACTCGGGCTGCGGTGCCTTCGCGTCCGTTGACGACTCGAACCTTGTAATCAACGAGCCCCATCTCCGCGAGGCGTGGGAAGTGTGGCATCAATGCTTTTCGCAACGCTCCATCGAGCGCATTGACGGGCCCGTCCCCTTCGCTTACAGTGTGCTGGATATTATCGCCAACACGAATCTTGACTGTTGCTTCGGTCACCGGGGTGCGTTCATCAACATGTTCGATATTGACGCGGTATGCTTGGCGATCGAACCAAGGAGTATAGGCCCCGGTCTCTTTCTTGACGAGGATATCGAAAGAGGCTTCCGCGGCCTCGAACTCATATCCTGCGTATTCTAAGTCCTGAACTCTGCCGAGAATCCGGGCCATCACCGCCTTATCGTTGGCGATGGCATATTTCGAGGTTTTGGACAGGATTGTCGACTGCCCCGAGAGTTCGCTGACGAGGATGCGTCGCTCGTTTCCGACTTTTTCCGGGTCGATATGCTCATAGCTCGCGGGGTTTTTGGCGACGGCGTGTGTATGCATTCCCCCTTTGTGCGCGAACGCACTGGCACCCACGAAAGGCTGGCCGGGCCGGAAATTCATGTTCGCCAATTCATATACGTATCGTGAAGCCTCCGTCAGGCGACGCAGGCTTTCCGGAGATAACACTTCGTATTGATATTTCAATGCAAGGTTTGCTACCACGCTCACCAAATCCACATTCCCACATCGTTCGCCAATCCCATTCATGGTGCCTTGCACCTGGGTTGCACCGGCTCTTACGGCGGCGAGGGCGTTTGCGACGGCAAGGTCGCAATCGTTGTGTGGGTGGATTCCGATCTCGCAACGAACGCGACGACGAACTTCGGTGACCGCGTCGGCGACTCGTTCTGGCATCGACCCGCCGTTAGTGTCGCACAAGATTACCACACTCGCTCCGGCCCCCTCCGCGGCGGCGAGGGTTTGTAGCGCGTACTCGGGGTTGGCCTTGAACCCATCGAAAAAGTGTTCTGCATCGTAGAAGACTTCCCGGCCCTGAGATCGGCAGTATGCGACCGAGTCCGCAATCATGCGGAGATTTTCGTCCAGGCTGGTGCCGAGGATTTCGGAGACCTGAAAATCCCAGGTTTTGCCGACGATTGTGACGACGGGCGTTTGCGAATCGAGCAGGGCTCGTAGGCAGGTGTCGGTTTCGGGGGGTGCATTTTTGCGGCGGGTCATTCCGAAGGCGACCACTTTCGCGTGCCTGAGAGGGATGTCGCGGATGGCGGCGAAGTACTCGGCGTCTTTTGGGTTCGAGAGAGGATAGCCGCCCTCGATGTAGTCGACGCCGAGGTCGTCGAGGCGCTTCGTCAGGAGGATTTTGTCCTGGAGGGAAAAGTTGACGCCTTCGCCCTGGCTTCCGTCGCGGAGGGTTGTGTCGTAGATCGCAACTTTAGGCATGGTAGGAACCTCACGTTCTCGAGCTTGACAGTCCGGGTTGGTGGGATTGTCGAGCCCTGGGGGAGAAACAAACGAGCCCCGAAGCTTGTGCTTCAGGGCTCGGGAACGCCGGTATCTCGGTCGATTCGCCCTGAAGCTATCCGGTGGTAACTGCAACAACCGTCGCGCGCACTCCCTGCGCGGCGGTAATCGAGATCCGGACAACTGGCAGGGCAAACATCATTTGCGAGGTTCCGTGAAGGACTTGCAGAGAACTGTAGAAGTACGGGAAAGGAAAGTCAACGACGTCTCGCGGGAAGCGGAGTTGTTGAGTGACACGGGAGTTCGGCCGCGGGTTCGCGGTGGGATCCTGTTGCGGGTGAATCCTGTGTGGACCGTTTCGATCACGCTCGTACGCTCGCCGATCGCAAGGTTCCGACGATTTTTTTTGGGCGATTCTGGAAGTTGGGCGAGGGTCGGAACTGTCGACGCTCCGGAAATCGCGGGAAATTCGTCATCAGCCGGAGCGATGACCAATATGGTCACACGTTGACTCCGAGAATTACTGGCATGGTGTCATGGCCGTGCATATAACAAGACCACCGTCCCGAGGTCGGGCGGTCGTTCCGTGTCCCGCCCCTTCGGTGGCACCCGTTCAGGTTCTCTCAAGGCTCCTCGTATGATCGAGTTTCAGGAAGCAAAACGGATTGCCGGAATGCTCGCAGCCGTCGGCGAGCCGACCCGGATGATGATTTTGCACCAGCTTTCCGATGGTCCGCTGCATGTCGGCCGGCTGGCGGAATTGCTCAGTGTGCCGATGGTCAACATGTCCCACCATCTTGGCGTGATGCGGCAGGCGGGATTGCTCGAAGACACCAAGGACGGCCGGCGAGTGGTGTATTCGCTTCGCAAGGATGTGTTCTCGCCGGGAAATCATGACGGCGAGCTCGGAACCTTCCAGTTCGGGGTTTTCCGATTGACGCTCCTGGCCCCCGATGGTGCAGAGACAGGGAAATCTGCAGGAAAGAAGGCGGCGACCCGTAAATCGAAGAGTTGAGGTCGGCTTCCTATCATGGCTTCATGACTTCTCCGGACCGTGACCGACCTTCCGCACCTCAGATCACGACGATCTCGGTTTGGCGTGAGGTCGCCCGGCTCGCGGGACCGGCCCTCGCGCAACAGGGCCTGCTTTTCGCGATCCGGACCTACGATCAGTACCTCACCGGGCAGTTCTCGCCGGCCCATCAGGCTGCTCTTACGACGGCGAACTACATCTACTGGTTCGTCGTCAGCTATGCCGTCATCGTCACCGCCGGGGCGACCGCGCTCGTGGCGCGATTCGTCGGGGCGGGGGATCTGCCGATGGCCCGGAAGGCGATGGGCCAGGCGTTGGTGCTGGCGATTGTGACGGGAATCGCGGGTGGAATCGCGGGCTGGCTGGGGCTGCCGCTTCTGATCCGCCTGTTGAATCTCGAAGGTCCGCCGGGGGAGTTCGCGACGGCGTACCTGCTTCCTCTCGCGGGTTTGCTCCCGTTCTACATGGTCGAGGTTGGCGGGATCGCCTGCCTGGTCGGGGCCGGGGATACGCGCACGGGCTTGAAGGTTCTCGCCACGGCGGCTGCGGTGAACGTCCCGCTTGCGACCGGTTTCTCCTCCGGGTTCTGGCTGTTCCCCAACCTCGGATTTGTGGGAATCGCCTGGGGGACGGGGCTGAGCCACGTCATCGGCTGCGGGTTGGTGCTGCTTGCACTTGTGCGGGGACGGTATGGGCTCGATTTGACGCTCGCGGAGCTCATGCCGGATCGGGACCTGCTCTACCGTCTGCTTCGCGTGAGCATCCCGGCGGCGGTCGACAGCCTGTCCGTGGGGGTGTTCCAATTCGTGTTTCTGGGGCTGATCAACGGACTGGGGAAGATTCCGGCGGCCGCCCACGGGATTGCGATCCAGATCGAGGCGCTCGGGTATCTGTCGGGTTCGGCGTTTGGAGTGGCCGCGGTTTCGATGGTGGGGCGGTCGCTGGGTGCGGGTCGGCCGGACCTGGCGAGTCGGAGCGGATGGACGGCGATGGGTGCCGGGGCACTGGTCATGTCCGCGATGGGACTTCTTTTCTTCACGCTGGCCCGGCCGATGTTCGAGATTTTCTGCCGACGCGAGGATCAGCTCGCGGTGATCGAAACCGGAGTTCCGGTGCTGCGACTCGTGGCCTTCGCGATGCCGGGGCTGGCGGCCCAGATCGTGTTGACGCAGGCGTTGCGGGGGGCTGGCGACACTCGCGTTCCCGTTCTGTTCACCTGGGCCGGCTTCGCACTCGTCCGCATCCCCGTAGCGTATCTGCTCCTGAGCCCGACCGTCGGAATCGAGATGGGCCTGCTCGGTGCCTGGCTGGCGATGTGCCTCGACATCTACATCCGCGGTGCTTGCTTCGTGATCCGCTTCGCCTGGGGGGCGTGGAAACGGACCCGGGTGTGATTCCCGAACCAGACCCGGGCGCCACCAAGCGCGAACCGCGAAAATCGGCTCGACACCTGGCACCGCCTCCGACAAAACAACCTCGAAACCTCAGGCTCTCGCCTCACCTACCAAGCGGAGGAAACCGATGGGAACCCAGACCACCGACACGCACCACGAATCGAACCGCTCCTTCTACGATCGCATCAGCGGGGTCTACGACTGGATTTCCGACGCAAACGAGGGCCCCGCTCGCCGGGCCGGGGTGGAGGCGTTGCTCGTCAAGCCGGGGGAAAAGGTGCTGGAACTCGGGTTCGGAACCGGCAACGAGATCCTCGATTTCGCCAAACTCGTCGGCCCGACCGGCGTCGTCGCCGGAATCGACGTTTCCCCGGGCATGCTGGAAGTGGCCCAGAAGAAAGTCGCCGCCAATCCGCCCGAGGCCAAGGTCGACCTGCAAGTCGGGGATGCTCGCGAGCTCCCGTTCGCAACGGACTGGTTCGACGCCGTTTTCACGAGTTTCACCCTGGAATTGTTCCCGGAGGAGGACATCCCCGTCGTTCTCGCGGAGGCGAAGCGGGTCTTGAAGCCGGGCGGGCGGATCGGCATCGTCTCGATGGCAACCGTGCAAACTGGCGAGAAAGCGAGCAGCCTGGAGAAAACCTACATCTGGATGCACCGGCATTTCCCGCACATCGTGGACTGCCGGCCGATCGATCCGATTCCTCTGTTGACCAGTGCGGGCTTCGCGATCCGCTCCGAGAATCGCCGGGAAATCTGGACCATGCCCGTCGCGGTCGTGGTAGCGACCATCTGAGCATCGCGGAGTTTTGATCCGAGCTGGTCCCCCTTCCGGGAACCCTTCGGGAAGTTCGACTCCGTGGTAGAATACCCGCGGAGAACCGATTTCCCAGAGATTCCCATGCCCGCGGAACGCCTGTCACTGCCGATGTGGACCGCCCGCCACGCGGCACCGCTTGCCCCGACCACGTCCGCCGAGATGCGCGACCGCGGCTGGGATTCCGTCGACGTTGTTTTCGTGACCGGGGACGCCTACGTCGACCACCCCAGTTTCGCGATGGCGATTCTGCACCGGGTTCTGGAAAAGGCGGGTTTCCGAGTCGCGATGCTGTCTCAGCCAGACTGGAAGACGGCGGAACCCTGGCGGCAGTTCGGCCGGCCACGGCTCTTCTTCGCCGTCTCGGCCGGGAACATGGATTCCCTCATCAACCATTACACCGCCAACAAGAAGATCCGCAACGACGACGCGTACTCCCCCGGCGGCCGCATCGGATTGCGACCCGACCGCGCCACACTCCCCTACGCCCAGCGTTGCCGCGAGGCGTTCCCCGGTGTGCCCGTCATCGCCGGCGGCGTCGAGGCCAGCCTCCGCCGACTCGCCCACTACGACTACTGGTCCGACACCGTCAAGCGTTCCATTTTGCTCGATTCCAAGGCCGATCTCGTCGTCTATGGGATGGGCGAGAAGATCATCGTCGACATTGCGAAACGCCTGGCGGCGGGCCAAACCTTGCGGGACATGCGAGACCTCCGCGGGATCGCGTACGCACTGGGAGCGAAAGAATCCGAAGCGTTTAGCCGCGACGCGGAGCGTAGCGCGACGACCGTGACCATCCCGAGTTTCGAGCAGGTCCGCGACGACAAGCTCGCCTTCGTGGAAGCGACCCGGCTCATCCACCTCAATACAAACCCGTTTAATGCCGCCACATTGGTCCAGTTCCACGACCGCCAGGCGGTTGTGCAAAATCCCCCATCTATCCCGCTGACCCAGGAGGAGATTGATGCTGTATACGACCTGCCTTACACGCGTCGACCACACCCGGGATATACAGAGCCGATTCCCGCCCATGAGATGATCAAAGATTCCATCACCATCATGCGTGGGTGTTTCGGGGGTTGCACCTTCTGCAGTATCACAGCCCACCAGGGTCGGATCATCCAGAGCCGCTCGAAGGAATCGATCCTGAAGGAGGTCGAGAAACTCGCGGCAGACCCGGAATTCAAGGGTGTCATTTCCGACATCGGCGGGGCGACCGCCAACATGTATACCATGCGATGCACCCGCCCCGAGGTGGAGGCAAAATGCAAACGGTTGTCATGCGTCCACCCCACAATCTGTAAGCTTCTCGGAACAGATCACGGCCCACTCGTGGAATTGATGCGCGAGGTCCGCGAAGTGGATGGGGTCAAGAAGGTGTTTGTCTCATCGGGCATCCGTATGGATCTGGCCCAACTATCCCCGGAATATGTGGGCGAGTTGGCGGCCCATCATACCGGGGGACGATTGAAGGTGGCCCCGGAACACACCAACCCGGAGGTTCTGGGTTTGATGAAGAAGCCGAGCATCGACAATTTCGGCGTCTTTGCCGAGCAATTCCGCCAGGCCTCCGCGGCGGCCGGGAAGCCGAAACAAGGCATTGTTCCGTATTTCATTGCAAGCCATCCCGGGTCCGGGCTTGCAGAAATGATCGATCTCGCGCTCTATCTCAAACGCAATGGCTACCGGCCGGATCAGGTGCAAGATTTCATTCCCGCCCCGTTCGATATTGCAACTTGCATGTGGTACACGGGCATTGACCCATTCACCAAGATGGCCGTCCCGATTGCGAGGGGGTTGCGAGACCGCAAACTGCAACGGGCGCTGATGCAGTTCTTCAAACCGGAGAATTACTTCGAAGTTCGCGAAGCTCTGTTGGAGGCCGGACGCGCGGATCTCATAGGTGGGTGCGAGGGTCTGATCCCCTCTCAACCTCCGCGAGAAGCCATCGAAGCTCGACGAAAACGGGCGAATTCCGCGGTCCGGAACGACCACTATCACAGCGTCGCAAACCCGTCTGCCGGCGAACCCAGCGGCGAACGGAATTCCCCCCCGCTGGCTTCGAACAAGGGCTACCGCCCCGGCCGAGCCTCTCAATCCCGCCGCGCGAAACCCGGCCGATCGGGACATTCAGGAGGTTGAACGGTGAAGAAGATTCTGGTGATAGAACGGGCCACTATTGCCCTCGTGTGGTTCAAGAACTAGATGCCATGACTCTGTCTCCATTTCCCGTTGCAGCACCCGAAGCAGGCCATACACTTGCAAAAGTGTTGCGGTCGCGGATGCATGCATCTCAACCTTCGTGGAATGATGTCAGATCCCTGATCATGAGCCGACGCGTCAAGGTGGGGGATTCGCTTTGCACGGATCCGGCTCGTCGGTTGAAAGAGGGGGAAGTCGTCGAACTCCTGGCGAAGGCCGTCCATCGGCCGAAAGAGTCGACAACGGAGGGGCTGGTCCTCCGGTTTCTGGACGAGCATGTCGTGGTGGTAGAGAAGCCGGCGGGGGTCAACACGGTCCGGCATCCGTCCGAGTTGGAGTGGCCGGACAAACACCGGGAACTCGATCCGACGCTCCAGGATCTCACTTTGTGGGCGATCGGCGCGAAGCTGCATCGCCCCTCGAAGTCGCTGCCCCCGTTGCGGATCGTCCACCGGCTTGACAAGGAAACCAGCGGCCTGGTCGTGTTTGCCCGGACGCCACTCGCCGAGCGCGAACTTGGTCGCCAGTTCCGCAAACACACCGTGATCCGTCGGTACCTCACTGTGATTCCGGGATTTCTCGCGGCCCGGACGATCACCTCCAACCTGGTTCGGGATCGCGGCGACGGTCGCCGGGGGAGTACGAACCTTCCGGATGTCGGCAAGCGGGCGGTCACGCACATTGCGGTCGAGGAGAAGCTCGCGAGGTACACGCTGCTTTCCGTCCGGCTGGAAACGGGTCGGACTCACCAGATCCGGATCCATCTGAGTGAAGCGGGGCACCCGGTGTGTGGGGACAAGGTGTACGTCCGCCGGCGGGACGGATCGACGTTTCCCGATGCAAGCGGAGCCCCGCGACTGGCGTTGCACGCGACGGAGCTCGGGTTCGAGCACCCGGTCGACCAGCGGAAATTGCACTGGGAGATGCCGCTCCCGGCGGATTTGGCGAAGTTCCTCACCCGGTTGCGACAGGCGTGATCGCGGTCAGCTCAGCATCCGGATCGCCTTGACGAGGTACTGCACCGCACTTCCCACGGTTGCCGCCAGCATTGCCCACAGAAGGACAGACTGCACCGGTTCCAGAGACATCACGACCGAGGTTTCCCCCCAGCTTCGCAGAGTCTGGAGTAAGAGCACGCCGATGATGACGGCACATTGCAGGACCGTCTTCAATTTCCCGAACCAGTCCGCTCCGAACTTCTGACCGGTTGCCTCGACCATCCCGCGGATCCCCGTGATGAGCAATTCCCGGCAGATGACGACGGTCACCATCCAGGGCAGAATTCCGGCTTCCGGTACGGGAATCAGGTAAATAAACGTTCCCCCGATCAGGACCTTGTCCGTGAGCGGGTCGAGCGCCCGTCCGACGGGGGTGAGTTGGTTGAAGCGGCGGGCCCACCAGCCGTCGAGCCAGTCGGTGATGGCGGCGACGGCGAAGATCGCCAGGCCGACGGCCCACGCTCCGACGGAGATGCACACGAACAACCCGACCGCGAGCGGCAGCCGGGAGAGGGAGAGCAGATTCGGGACATTCCAGATCGGGGAGACGGTCGACACGGGAGATTCCACGGGGGCCACGGTGCGATTGCCGGGTCATCCTAGTCGGCGGGCGGGTTCCGGCTCCTCTCTTCCCCGATGAATCACCCTGCTGTATCACAACAGGATGGCCCCGTCCTCGTCCGGTTCCCCGATGTCCGACTCGCCGCTCGAAGCCGTTTCCGTCGTCCTTCCGGTCCGCAATTTGGCCGGGCAACTTGGGAGCGTCGTCGGAGGTTGGCGATCGTTCCTGGATCGCTCGCGCCGCGATTTTGAGATTCTGCTCGTCGACGATGGGAGCACTGACGGCACCGCGGAAAAAGCCGACGAGATCGCTGCCAAGCACTCGACGATCCGGGTCCTGCGGCAGGAGAAACCGAGCGGGTACGGAGCCTGCCTGCGAGTTGGGCTGGCGGAGGCGAAGTTTCCGTTGGTGTTCTTCACGGCTGCGGATTACCCGTATCTGCCCGGAGATCTCGGAAAACTTCTGGAGCGGATCGGCCACACGGACGCCCACCTGGGACGGAAGCTCGACGTGGTGTCGGGGTGCCGGACGGGGTTGCGGACGCCGGCGATTTGGGACTGGACCGGGCGGATTGTCCGTGGTTTCTGCCGATTCGCTCTTGGTTTGCCGCTCGAAGCATCGCCGACCTGGCTGGGTCTCGGGGAAACCGTGCGGACGTGGGTGCTCTGGTTCCTGTTCGCGGACCCGCTCCACGACCCGTTCTCTGCATTCAAGCTGTTCCGGAAATCCGTCTTCGAGAAGTTCCCGGTCCAGTGCGACGGTGAGTTTGCCCACGTCGAGGTGATCGCGAAGGCGACGTTTACGACGTGCCTGATCGATGAGATTCCACTGACCCCGAACCCGACGGCGATTCCGCGACCGACGTGGTCGGAGTTCGGGAAACTCTTCTTTTCCCCGGAATTCACGCCACCCCCGCCGGCGATTTCCCCTCCTGATCCGGAGGTTTCCCCGACAGCGACGGCGGCGACGCCGTAGTGTCCCCCATGTCCGAGTCCCGCCCGCGAATCTTGTTCGTGACCGGGAAGCTCGCGGAGCCGGCCCTCCGTCGGGTCGTGGCGGAGCTTGCGCCGCAGGTGGGTTTCGAGCCAGAAATTGCGGTGCTTCCGATCACGGTGGCCGCGTTGATGACAACGGGTTGGGTGGCCCGGCACCTCCCGGACCCGCTGCCGGAAGCGGATCGTGTCGTGCTGCCGGGCTTCTGCCGGGGCGATGTCAACGAGGTGTCACTGGCCGCCCACGCGCCGGCGGAACTCGGGCCCAAGGACCTTCGGGATCTTCCGGAACATTTCGGGAAACGCTCCGGTCCGCCGCCCGGGTACGGGAAATACGACATCGAAATTCTCGCGGAGATCAACCACGCGCCGCGGCGGACTGTCGGGGAAATCCTCGCGATGGCCCGGAATTTCCGCGATTCCGGGGCCGACGTCATCGACCTCGGGTGCGACCCCGGCGACCCCTGGCCCGGCGTGGCGGATGCGGTCCGGGCCCTGCGAGGTGAGCTGTTCCGCGTCTCGATCGACTCCTTCCATCCGCAGGAAGTCGAGGATGCGCTCGCGGCCGGGGCGGAGCTTGTCCTCAGCGTCAACTCGGGGAACCTCGAGCACGCCCGGCGGTGGTACGAGCGATTTCCGGGGATCGAGGTCGTTGCCATTCCCGACACGCCGCGGGATCTCGATTCCCTCGACCGCACCGTCGAGGCACTTGCCGCGGCTGGGGTGCGCTTCCGCCTCGATCCGATTCTGGAACCGATCGGTTTCGGATTCGCCGAGTCGCTGGTGCGGTACTCCACCGTGCGGAAACGCTACCCGGATGCGGCGATGTTGATGGGCATCGGCAACCTGACGGAGCTCACCGACGTCGATTCCGCCGGGGTCAACGTGCTTCTCGCGGGCTTCTGCCAGGAACTGGGCATCCGCAGCGTTCTGACGACGGAAGTCATCAACTGGTGTCGCTCGGCGGTGCGAGAGTTCGATCTGGCGAGGAAGCTCGTGTTCCACGCGGTTTCGCACGGGGTTCTGCCCAAGCATCTGGAACCGGGGCTCGTCATGCTCCGCGACCGCAAAGTGATCGAGCACGGTCCGCAAGCCCTGGCCGAGCTCGCGGATCGTGTGACGGATCGGAACTACCGCCTGTTCGCGGAGGCGGGGGAACTTCACGTCATCAACGGTCAGATGCACCTCCGCGGAACCGACCCTTTCGCGTTGTTCGCGGAACTGGCCGGGAAGGACGCGAAAATGGATTCTTCCCACGCCTTCTACCTCGGCTACGAGCTCGCCAAGGCGGTGACGGCGTTGACGCTCGGCAAGCAGTACACCCAGGATCAGGCCCTCCAGTGGGGATTCCTCACCCGCCCCGAGACGGAACACCGGGGGAAGTGACGGCCGCCGGCCATTCCGGGTTTCGGATACAATGCGATAGCCCGGACACCCAGAGGGGCACCCGTTGCCACTGCTTGACCACTTCCGCCCGCCGTTGAGCGAACGCCGGCACTGGCACTCGTTCCACAACTCGTGGGCAACGTACATTTCGTCGCAACTGAACGAGTTGCTTCCAGAGGGGTACTTCGCCGAGGCGAACGTGCAGTTCGGGGTTGAAATCGATGTGGCGGCGTTCGAGGAGCCGACGGCCTCCGTTGCCGGAAACGGGTGGGTGCCGCCGTCGCCGCAAGCGAGCGTGCCGCTCGCAGTTTCCGAAGCGGTGGTCGAGGTCGGAATCTTCAGTCGGTCCGGTGGTCCTGTGCTTGCGGGTGCGATCGAACTGGTCAGCCCGGCGAATAAGGACCGCCCGGCCCACCGCGACGCGCTGATGACAAAGTGCGCCGCCTACCTGCAAGCGGGGGTCGGCCTCGTGCTGGTTGACGTGGTGACGGACCGATCGGCGGACTTGCACGGCGAATTACTGCGGCGGTTAGGAACGGAAGTCGAGTCGGGTTCGCCACTGTTCGCTGCCGCGTATCGCCCGGTGGAACGAGACGGGACCCGTGTCCTCGACATCTGGCACGAACCGGTCGCGGTCGGCCACCCGTTGCCAACGCTCCCCCTCTGGCTCCGCGGCGGGCTGTGTCTGCCGGTCGAGTTGGAGGCGACGTATGTGCGGACGTGCGTCGAGCAGCGCATCCAACCGGCGGCGTGACTTGACACGGGGGTTGGTGCCACAACAATGGGGAATGTTACAGAGGGGATGTCATGGTGCTGGCCGAGGTGATGACTCAAGCGAGGTCCCTGCCTCGCGTGGAGCAGTTACGGCTCATCCAGGAACTGGCCGCCGCGCTCTTGCAGGACGAAGCCAAATCGCAGATCGAGCCCGGCCGGGAGTACGCCGTGTGGTCCCCGGATGCCGCCTTTGCTGCCGCCGACACCCTTCTTCGGTCGCTAAACGATCCTCCGAAACAACCATGAGCAAGCGGCGCGAGCGATTTCCGTTCGTGGCCCGGGAACCCGCGGCTGGGCCAGCGAGCCTGGCACCGATGCTCCCTTTCGATTGCGGATCGGCAGTCGCGAGATATCATTGTCCGGTCTGATCGACACGGGTGCCGCTGTGAACGTCTTGCCATGGGCAGCGGGCGAGCAACTTGGCGGGGACTGGGGTTCCGCGTCCCCGGTGACCCTGACGGGCAACCTTGCCGCGGCCGAAGCCCGTGTGTTGGTCTGCGAGGGTGTCGTGGGTGGGTTCAGCCCGGTGCGGTTGGCGTTCGCGTGGTCACGGTCGGATGCCGTCCCGGTGCTTCTCGGGCAGATCAATTTCTTACTTGAGTTCGATGTCTGCCTTTCGCGCTCGGGGCAATGGTTTGAAGTCGCAGAGCCGAGCGGAACGTAGGCGGTCGAGTTGGAGGCAACGTACATGCGGACGTGCGTCGAGCAGCGCGTCCAACCGGCGGCGTGACGCCGTTCCCTGCGAATGTTTCGACTTGGGGACACAAAGTATGGAATGGCTCGCGCGACCGTTGATTTGCGACAACAGGCAGGTCGAACCGCCACTTGATCCCGCTCACCTTTGCGATGCGGATCTTTGTTCCATCTGTCTCCGAATGCACGTGATTCTCGAAACGATTGAGATCCCACGCTGCGAAGGGAGGCACATCCCGATTCCCTTGTTCGACGACATCGACACATTGGAGAGCATGGTTCTGCACGGGGTCCCGCGTCGTCCGCAGTTGAACGAGTGGGCAAGCGTCATTCGCGAGTTTGGAGAGTATTACAGTCTACATGGCAACGGGCCGATCGTCGTTGACGCGGCCTGCTACCATCCCCGTGCATCACGGTATCGAACGAAGCACCCATGACCGACCCGAATCTCGTCTACGACAACCCCCTCATCGCCCGGTATGCGGGCCGCGAGATGGCCGAACGCTGGGGGCCGATGCGGAAGTTCCGCACCTGGCGGCGGCTGTGGCTCGCCCTCGCGGAAGCCGAGCACGAACTTGGGCTCCCCGCGGATGACGGGGTTTCGCCACGCATCCGGACCGAACACCTCGCCGAACTCCGCGCCCACCTCGACGATGTCGACCTGAAGCGTGCCGCCGAGCACGAACGCCGGCTGCGGCACGACGTGATGGCCCACGTCCACACCCTCGGCGACGTCGCACCCGGTGTCCGGGAAATCGTTCACCTCGGGGCGACATCCTGCTACGTCACCGACAACGCCGACCTCATCCTCATGCGGGAATCGCTCGATGCCCTCTGCGTCTCCCTTGCCGGGGTGATCGATGCACTCGGAAGCTTCGCGAACACCTGGAAATCCGAGCCCACGCTCGGCTTCACGCACTTCCAACCGGCCCAACTCACCACCGTAGGCAAACGCGCGACCCTGTGGGCCTACGACCTCGTCCTCGACCTCCACGAACTCGAACGCCGACGCGACGAGCTACCGTTTCGGGGCGCGAAGGGAACCACCGGCACCCAGGCCAGCTTCCTCGCCCTCTTCCGCGGCGACCACGACAAGGTCCGGAAACTCGACCAGCTCGTCGCGAAAAAGATGGGCTTCGACCGCGTCTTCCCCGTGACCGGGCAAACCTACTCCCGCAAAATCGACACCCAGATCCTCGATGGCCTGTCCGGCCTGGCCCAGTCGATGCACAAGTGGGGAACCGACCTTCGCCTGCTTGCCCACCGGCAGGAAATCGACGAGCCCTTCGAGAAGGACCAGATCGGTTCCAGCGCGATGGCGTACAAGCGAAATCCGATGCGTGCGGAACGGATGTGCTCCCTCGCCCGCTTCCTGATGGGCCTGCCGGCCATGTCCGCGGAAACCGTGGCGACGCAGTGGTTCGAGCGAACGCTCGACGATTCCGCCGCCCGCCGGCTCTACATCCCGCAGGCGTTCCTGACCGCCGACGCGATCCTCCGGCTCGGGCAGAACGTCGCCTCCGGGCTGGTCGTGAATCGGCCGGTGATCGCGAAAAACGTGCGGGAATACCTGCCGTACATGGCGACCGAGAACCTCATGATGGCAGCGGTGGCGGCGGGGGCGGACCGGCAGGACGTCCACGAAACCGTGCGCGTCCACAGCCATGCGGTGACGGCGAAGGTCAAGGAGGGGACCGGTTCCACCGCGGAATTGCTGGAACGGCTCCGCGACGACCCGGCGTTTCCCCGCATTTCCGTCGCGCTTTCCCCGAACCCGGCCGACTTCTACGGCCGATCTCCGGAGCAGGTGGAAGAGTTCCTTGCCGGGGAAATCGAGCCGATCCGCAAGCGGTACGCCGGCCGATCCGCGGGCAAGGTGGAACTCCACGTGTGACGCGAGTCAGATCCGCAGGAAGATCTTCCGGCGGTACATCCAGAACAGGATCAGCCACATCACGGCCAGCGTCATCGCCCCGTGGACGAGCGTCGCATACTCCGGCCCGAACGCGTCGAAGATCCACCCGGACCAGTGCCGGCGGAGACCCTTGTGGATCTCCGGCTTCACGAACGAGCTGCTGATGCAGTACGCCGCGATCGAATTCATGCCCACCACCGTCAGCGGGAACGCCCACAATTTCCAGCCCGCGATGTCCATGATCGCGTAGAACCCCGCGAGGAAAAGCAGGCACCACCCGCCGGAAAACAACACCCACGACGGCGTCCAGATCCGCTTCACGATCGGACAAACGCCGGCAACCTCGAGCCCGTACCCCGCGGCCAGGGCCAGAACCCCGGCAAGCACCAACCATCGAAGTTTCTCGATCGGAGAACGGTCGGACTTCAATGCCTCCCCCGCGATCAGACCGAGGATCATCGTCGCGAGGCTCGGGACGAAATTGAGGGTCTGATATCCGCCGCGGTTCCAGGCAAACGGTTCCGCCCGGGGGAAGAGATTGAGAAACCACAGATCGAACGATGCCGCGAGGTTCGCGTTCTTGCTCCAGTGGGCAGCGAACCCCGTCAGGCCGTGCGCCGCCAGCCAGTCCGGTTTGACCCCAACCGAGATCCAGTCGAAATCCGCCGGCGGAATCGGCCACACCGCGAAGGCAAGCCAGTAACCCAGCAAAATCGCCGCGAACGCGAGCCACTGCCCCCGCACCGGCAGGAAACCGACCGCGAACAGGAACACATACCCGAGCCCGATCTGGGCCAACACGTTCGTGAAGATGTAGTCCGGCGTTTCCCGACCAAGCGAGCTCAGCACAATCGCGAGGAAAATCAGCACCGCCGCCCGCCAGACCGCATGCAGCGTCATCTTCGCCACCGACTGCCCCTTCCCCCGCCGGGCCGCCAGCGAGAACGGCAGCGACACCCCGACCAGAAACATGAATCCGGGCTGGATCAAATCGTGGAGCGCACACCCGGTCCATTCCACGTGCGACTGATGGAACGCGAGAAACGACCACAACTCGCTACCCGGGAGCGCCCGGGAAATGGCTTGGAACTTCAAAATCTCCGCCATCATCAGGAACATCACCAGCCCGCGAAACGCATCCACGGAATCGAGTCGGTTCGGTAAACCAGCCGACGATTTCGAAGTTGGGTCAGGAAGTCCCATGTTTCAGGCCCCCAGATCGGGAGAAGTCGGGCGAGGTCGGCGGGAAACCCCGATCTTACCCGACCCGTGTCGCCACCGAAACTTGGAGAGCTTACACGAATTTTTTCACGGGTGCACCCACCCAACACGGGTGCTTCAAAGTAGGTCACTCGCTCCGCGAGTGACGGGATGATGTCCCGAGACTGCATCACTCACTGCCAGAGGTGAAATCGCAGTCACTCGCGGAGCGGGTGCCCTACTCTCTTCGCCGAACTTCAAACAATGCGTCGCAGTGAGGTTTGATCCCATTGCCCTTGACCTCGCAGTGTCCGTTGTGGCACAACCCAGTTCAAGGACTGTCGCGCACACGTTCCAGGACGCGTCCCATGGCCACGGAACCGGCTCCCGAATCCCGAAGTCTGCGGAAGAATTACTGGCAGTTGCCGGTCTTCCTGGCCGGTGTCGCTGCCGCGGCCGGGTCGTATGCCGCCTTTCCGCCGCCACCAGAAGATGGTTCGGAACGGTTCCGACGCGATCTCGTCGCCATCCGGCCGCTTCTCTCCAAGCAAGCACCGGACATCGCCACGCTGAACCAACTCACTTCCCGGATCAGCACGGCGGCGGATCGGTCCCCGGACCAGGGGAATCTCGCCCACTTCCTGGCGGGGTGCGGCCACGTCGCACTTGCCGAGCACGGCCCAACGGAAGCCGCCCAGGAAGAGTGGGCAGCCGCCGTCCGCAATTTCGCGAAAGTCGAACCGGACAAGCTCGTCGACCCCGCCGACCGGCAGCGTCTTGCGTTCCGCCAGGCCAAGGCCGTCGCCGCGACAGGCGGGGGCGATCCCAGGGCGCTCTTCGCGATCCTGGAGAAACCCCCGGTCGGGGAAGACGACGGCGGGGAACGCCCCCGGTTGCTCGCCGAGGTCTGCCAGAAGCTCAACCCGCCGGACCTCAAGCGGGCGAAAAAGGAACTCGGGACCTACCTCAAGGGCCCGACCCGGCTTCCACCGCCGACAGTGGCCCGCCTGAAGCTGTCGCTCGCAAACCTGCACGTCGCCCTCAACGAGCCCACGGAAGCCCGCACCTGGATCCGCGATCTTCCCGCGGCGTCGGCGGACGTCCTCGCCGCGTCGAAGGTCCTGCTTGCCCGCCTCGCCGCCGCCGAGAACAACTGGGCGGAAGCGGTGAAACTCTTCGAGGTCGCCCAGGCGACCCCAGGTGTCCCGCCCGAACAGCTCGCCGCCATCCGGTACCAGACCGGCGTCGGGCTGTTGCAGTTGAAGAATCCGACCGCCGCGAAGGCGTACTTCGAGCAGTGCCTGAAACAGGCCGGGCCGGTCGCCACCGCCGCCGCCGTCCGACTCGCCGAGATCGCCGTCCGCGACCCCGAGGGCAAGGGGAAACGCGGCAAGGTCGTCGATCTGCTCGAAATTGCGGTCCGGGATCGGAAAGCCGGCACGGATCTGGGGACCGCCCTGGTTCCACCGACCGAAATGCAGGCAATTTTCGAGGAAGTCATCCAGGTGTGCGTGGTCGAATCAGGATTCCCGGATGCGATCCGGGCGGTGACCGCGTACGGGAAGGTGGCCATCGCGGGGCGGGATCGTGAGCGTCGGGCGGAGGTCAACTCCGCCTGGGCCGGCACGTTCCCGCCCACTCCCGAAGGGTCCACCAAGGCTGCGGCCAAGTGGCGCGAAGCCGGCTCCGATTACCTCGCACTCGCACCCCAGCACCCGACCGCGACGGGGAAGGCGGACCTGTACCGTCGGGCCGCCGACTGCTTCCGCAAGGCCGCCGATTTCCCCGCTGCCCTCGCTGCGATCGAGCCGGTGACCACGCTTTCCGGCATCCCGCCGGAATCCGTCGCCGCCGCCTGGCTGGAACAGGGGGAGATCCTCCTCGCCGCCCAGCAGTTCCCGGAAGCCGAGGAATCCCTCAAGAAGTCGATCGCCCTCACCGGCCCGGCCGCCTCCACCGCACGCGTCAAGCTCGCCCTCGTCCACGTCGAGAACGGCAAGGCGAAACTCCGGACCGCGATGACCCAGCAGGCCCGCGACGAGGCCAAGCAGCGGCTCGAACTCGGTTCCCAGCTTCTGACCCAGGTCGCGAACCGCACCACCGACGACCCCGCAGAACGCGATTCCCAGCAACAGGCCCTCTTCGAACTCGGCAAGCTTCACCTCCACCAGCAGAACTTCCCCGAAGCCGAGGCCCGGTTCCGGCAGCTGATCCAGGTCAACCCCGCCGGAGTCCTCGCCAACCAGACCCGGCTCTACCTCGGCAGTGCCCTCCTCCTCCTCGCCCGCGGCGATAACCAGGGAGCACGACCACCCGCCGACGCGGAACGCAAACTCACCGAGGCTCAGAAACTCTTCGAAGCCCTCGCCGAGGTCAACGACCCATTCCTCCGTGCCCAGGCCGACATCCGCCTCGCGAACACCACGCTGCTTCTGAAGAAATACGACGACATGCCCGCACTCTGCGACAAACTCGCCGAGCGGTACCGCGGCAAGGTCGAGGAACTGATCGTCCTGAGCATGCTCTACACCGCCAACCGCTTCGCCGAACGCCCCGCCGACGCGGCTCGAACCCTCGCCCGAATGGAAGAGGTTTACGGCAAACTCACCGACGCCGACTTCCCCGGCGGCGCCGAGGAGTACACCCGCGAATACTGGAAAAAGCAGTGGTTCGACCTGCTCAAGGGGATGAAGTAGGCTTTACGGGATTCCGAAGATTTGCACGGAGTTGTCGAGCATCGGCAAGGCCACTTTCTTGCCGTCGGAACTGAAACTGATTCCGCGGCCGCCGTTGAGATACAGAACCTGATCGAGCAGGACCTTCTTGCTCGCCGGATCGGTCAGGGTGAGCTTGTTCCCGATACTCGTGCCCATCGCGTTGAACGGGGACATCCAGGGATCACGGATCAGCGGCCCCACCGTGACCAGCGGTACTGACGGCGAGGCTGCCACGGCGGGGGCGAGTTTTTCCTTCCCGAAGTGTTTCTCGAACAACGCCTCACCCGATTCCTTGCCACTGTGCACCGCGATCTCCGAGCCGTCCGCCGTGTTCCACGCCGCGACGGCACCGACGATGACGATCTGGAAATCCCCGCGATTCAATTCCTGAGCTTCGCCGCGAGCGAAAATCTTCTTTCCGTCCTCGCTCAGGTACGCCTCTTTGAAGCGGGTCCGGAACTTGGGGATGTTCGCCTGCAACTCCGCGACCTTCTTCTTGGTTTCCAGGTTGTAGAGAACCAGATCTCCGCTGAGGATCAGATAGACAAGCTTCCCGTCCGGCGAGATGCCCGCCTTGTCCACGGAGTAGACGGTGCGGGCCGAGTCGTCGAGCACGGTTTCCAGGGGCTTGCCCGTTTCAAGGTCCCAGCGGATGACCCGCAGATCCCCGCCGACCGTGAGAAGGGATTTCGCGTCTTTCGAGAAATGCGTGACAACCACGGGCCGGGAATGCCCCACGGACCTGGCCAATTTCGGTTGTTCCTTCTTGTTCACGACCCCGAGATAAATCTGACTCTGGTCGGCGTAGCACGTGATGATGTCGCCGTCGGGGGTGAAGCCGACGCCGACGGGGGAAGTGCCGCTCCCCTGCAATTCAGCGACTTTCTTGCCGGTCGTGGTCTCGTAGACGACTGTGTATCCCCGCTGGGCCTGGATCGCGAAGTGCTTGTCGTCCGGGGAGAAATAGATCTGTCCGAATCCGCCGGGGAACCGCCCGAGCGTGGCGACTTTCTTTTCCGTGGAGAGGTCCCAGATGACGGCACCGTCGTTGTTCTCGGAGACGACGACGAGGTATTTCCCGTCGGCGTTGAGCCCGAGCATGATGCCGTAGACATCCTTGCCCAGATGGATCCGGCCTTTCCGCTTCCGGGTGTCGGTGTCCCAGATTTCGACGTACTCGGAGGCATCCTCGTCGGTCGGGTTCTGCTTGCGGTGGAATCGGCCGGTCGTGGCGATGATCTTGCCGTCCCCGGACAGAGCTTCGATCCGGTTCCCGCCATTCTGTGCCACGTCGATTTCGCCAAGGGCCTTCGGCGCCGTCGCGTCCCAGACCTTGACCTTGGGTTTGAAGCCGAAATCGTACTGCTGCTGGACGTCGGTGACCCGCGAGCCATCGGTGTTCCAGTTGAAAATGTGAGAATAGATGTCGAACTTGCTGGCGACGCCGACGGTGCGGGTGATCTTGCCGGTCGTGGGATCCACGAAACGCAGGAGTTGCATCGATTTCAGCAGAAGATGTTTGCCGTCCGGCGTGAAGTAGAGGGACTCGCCCACTTCCTTTTCCGAAATCGTGAGCGTACGGAGAAGCTTTCCCGTCAGCGGTTCGTAGATGCCGATCGTGTCGGGGCCATTGCGATAGGCGAGTTGTTTTCCATCGCGGGAAAGAGCCGTCAGATACGCGGAGATCGGCCGATTCACCGCTGGGTTGAGCGTAATTTTGTGCGAAAACTTGGGGTCATCCGCACAAACCGGATCTGGCAGGAGAACCCCGAGAGCGACACACACCGAGAGCGAGTACTTCACCATGGCCGGAACCTCGTTGAGAATCACGGGCGGGGAAAACACAACAGGATCCACACAAGCAAGCTCGGCGAGTTCGAGCTTCACCTGGGCAGTTTGTCGCTTGCATCGGACCAGCGTCAACGGGCTTGATATGGAATTCCGGGCCTGGCTCCAGTGATGCTCGCGCCTCGGTTCGGTGATCGGATCGTGCTCAACGGCGTGCAATTCTTCACACGACCCTCACAAAACCCACCTGCCGACGACGCGGGCGATCCCGACAATGATCGCAGGAGGTGTACCGTCATGCGGGAACCGGACTTGCGATCGGAAGGGCGACCCGTCTTCGATGCCCTCGTCATTTCGGACATCCACCTGGGAAGCGACAACTGCCAGGCCCGGGCACTCGTCCACTTCCTCGAGGCGATCCACCGGAAGGACGTCCGCACCCATCGGCTCATCCTCAACGGCGACGTTTTCGACTCGATCGACTTCCGCCGACTCAAGAAACAACACTGGAAGATTCTCTCGCTGATCCGAAAACTCTCGGACGAAATCGAAATTGTCTGGATCAACGGAAACCACGACGGCCCCGCCGAGATCATCTCCCACCTGCTGGGCGTCTCCGTCTCCGACGAGATCGTGATCCCGAGCGGTTCCCGCAAAATCCTCTTCCTCCACGGCCACCGCTTCGACGCGTTTATCGAGCGATACCCGGTCACAACCAAGCTCGCCGACCTGATCTACCGGTTCTTGCAGCGGATCGACAAGACGCACACCATCGCCCGCAGTGCGAAGCACAACAGCAAGATGTTTCTGCGGAGCGTGAAGAAAGTCCAGGACCAGGCTGTCGAGTACGCCCGGAAGCACGGGTACGACGCGGTCTGTTGCGGCCACACGCACCTTCCGGTCGCAGTGCCGGGGCCGGTGGAATACTACAACAGCGGTTGCTGGACGGAACGCCCCTGCCACTACCTCGCCGTCCGGGATGGGGTAGTCGAGGTCTGCGAGTACCACGACCGCGGCGAGGAACCCCTTCCCGAACCGTCCGTCACCCCGGAAGCGGCCACGGAGCCGACCTCATCTCACTCACTGGTTCCGCTCGTCGGCTGAGTCTCGGGCTCGGTCGGAGGCTCGGAAAGATCGGATGTCAACGGTCGCGTGGTGTCGATGAAGAACCACGCCACCACGCCGGCCATGTAGACCGCGGCGTACATCCCGAAGCAGACCTTGAAGCCCGTCGGTTCCACCTCGCCGTTGACGGTGTACGACTTCAAAACCAGGCCGGTGATCAGGTTCCCCAGGGTTGCACCGAGGTTCCCGATCATATTCATGGACCCGGAAACGATCGCCGAGTATCGCCCTCCGATGTCCTGCGCCGCCGCCCAGGACGGGGCCATGATCAGGTCGTTCGTGAAGCCAACCGCGATCAGGCAGGCGGCGAACAGCCAGAGATTCCCCGGCATCGCCGAGAGGACGACCACGGCGCTGAGGTAGCACAATCCCGCCCCGCCGTACCCGACCATGCCGGGAATCCGCCTGGCCCACTTCCGATTTCCGGTTCGTTGGAGGAATCGGTCCGACAGCACCCCCCCGAGCATGCATCCGAACATTCCGACCAGAAGCGGTGCTCCGCCGAGAATCGCGAGGAGAACCTTGCCACCGTCTGTGAGGTTCCATTCCGAGAACTCCCGTTTGAGAGCCCCGGGAAGGTAGTACATCAGGAAGTACCAGTTGAAGTTCGTGACGGTGTACATCAGGCAGAGCGCGATGACGTTGCGGTTGGTGAAGATCGCCTTCCAGGGCACGCCATCGTGGGAATGGCTATCCTGCCGGCCGGCGGCGATGATCTCGCGTTCGGCCTCGTTGACGTCAGGGTGCTCGTCCGGGGTGCTTGTGAACCAGATGTAGAAACCGACACACCAGAGCGCGGCAATCCCGGCGAACAGCCAGAGGGCCTGTCGCCAGCCGAGCCCGCCGAGTTCGACGAGGAGAACCCAAACCAGGGGGGTCAGCCCACCCATGAAGCGGGCCGACATCCAGACCGCCCCCTTCGCAAATCCCCGCTGCCAGCTCGGGAACCAATTGTAAACCGCCTTCGAAATGTTCGGAAAGGCCCCGGCTTCCCCCATCCCAAAGAGAAATTGCATCCCGACGAGGACGGCGAACGGAATAAGCGTCACCCCGGCAATCTCGTACCCCGCGAACCCGGTCAGGGCGACAAACAGGGACCACCAAATCACAATCCGCAGCAGGGTGACCCGGGGCCCGTACGTGTCGCCGAGCCAACCCGTCGGAATCTCGAAGCACGCATAAGCGAGCTGGAATGCGACGAGCACCCAGAAGAAATCCTCCACCGGCCGGCCGACCGCGGACATCATGTCCGATTTCGCACTGCCATACATGGCGCGATCCATGTACGTGATCATCGCCAGCAGGCAGAGCATGAACAGGACGGAGTAGCGGACGTGGGTCGGGCGGGTGGTGGGTCCGACAGTGGCGGTGGCGGCGCCGTTGGGTGGGGTCATGCGATGGGGAGGGTAGGGGGGAGAAGGTCGCGTCCGCTCACTCTACCCGCGATTCCCCGCAGTGGCAACGAACTGCCTGCACACCCCGGGAAACGTGGGGAAACGGGAAGGATCACTTTTCCGTGCCCCCGGGTCGGACGCGGACTTGTGCGAGCCGATCCGCCCGCTACAATTCCAGTTCTCGTGGAACCTCGCTTTCTCGGAGCGGTTTGTCATGGCACACAAGAAGGGGCAGGGCTCGGTCAAGAACGGGCGCGATTCGAACGCCCAGCGTCGGGGCGTGAAGTGCTACGAAGGCCAGGCCGTCAGCATCAGCGGGATCATCATCCGCCAGTGCGGCACGAAATGGCACCCCGGCAAGAACGTCAAGCGCGCGAAGGATGACAGCCTTTTCGCTCTCTGCCCCGGAACGGTCTACTTCGACCAGAACGGCCGACGGGTCAACGTCAAGCCGCTCGAAGCCGCCGCGAGCTGACTGCATTTCCGGATGCCCGTCCAGCGGAGCCGACACGAGCCGTTGTCGGCTTCTTGCATTTCCCCTCCCTCGCAATTCCGCATCGCGAAGCAGTTGGGGTCCCCGATGCAACCGGACTTCTGGCTTTCCCGCGACGAGGTTCGAGCCCTGGATCGCCGGGCGATTGACGGGTACGGCGTGCCGGGAATCGTGCTGATGGAGAACGCGGGGCGGGGGTGCGCCGAGTTGCTGATGCGGCTCAACCCGGGCCGGGAACCCACGGTGATCCTGTGCGGGCCTGGAAACAACGGCGGCGACGGATTCGTGATCGCCCGACACCTCGACAACCACGGCTGGCCGGTCGATGTCCACGTCCTTGCCAAGAACAACCACACCCCCAGCGACGCCGACATCTTCTTCGACATCCTCTTCACCGCCGGCATCCCGTTCACGCAGTACCACCCCGAGCATTTCGCGGAACCGCAGTTACGGTTTCTCGCACCACGCATCCACCGGGCTGGATGGGTCGTCGATGCCCTCTTCGGCACCGGGCTGACGCGAGCCCTCACCCCGCCGTTCTCAACGGTCGTGGAAGCAATCCATTCCGCGGGAAAACCGGTCCTCGCGGTGGATCTGCCGTCGGGAATGGATTGCGATTCCGGGGAACCCCTGGGGCCAACGGTTCGGGCCACTCACACCGCAACGTTCGTGGCCTGGAAGCACGGTTTCCTCAACCCCGCCTCCCGCGAGTGGACGGGGGACGTTTCGATCATCGACATCGGCGTGCCGCGGAAACTCGTCGAGGAGTACCGCGACCGGCGTGGAGGGTGAACCAACCTGGTTCACCAGCCCAGTTTCGCCCGGAGTTGCTCGAGCCCGCCGACGAGGGCGGCGTCGATGCTGGGGTAGGTCGTGGAATCGTCGAGGCGTTTTCCGTTGATGGTCTGGGTGATCGCGCACTCGAACTTCCCCATCGCCGGCCGGGCTTCGAGGCGATATTGCGGCTGGCCCGAGAAGATCACGAAAACGATTCGCTCCGCGAGGCCCGGTTTCAGGGCACCCTCCCGAATCTTGAGCCACTCCGGAACCGTGGGCAACGCCATCGGAAAATCTCCAGGACCAATCGAATTCGCGGGATGGTAGCATATTCCCGCGAACCCGAATCGGCCCCGTTTCCCCGTTTCCCGCGGACTCTCGCGGAACCAGGATGCATTCTTTCGCGTCGAAGCGGGTAAGATGGAAGCATCCCGCCGCATTCGGATCCGGATCTCGCCATGCCGTCACCTGCGAAGCCCACGATCGAACATCGGCCCGTCGACCGTCGCCATTTCTTCCAGAAAACCACGGCGGCGGCCGGGGCGGCGTTCTCGCTCTCCGCGGCAGGATATTCCCGGGTTGCCGGGGCCAACGAGCGGATCCGCATCGGCTTCCTCGGGTGCGGCGGCCGGGCCCAGGCCCACATCAACCTCATCGCCCGCCTCGCCGAGTCGGGCAAAGTCGCACCCGTCGCCGTCTGCGACGTCTGGGATGGGCTCGAAGAGGAGTACGACCACCACCACGGCGGAACCGTCACCCGGCGGAAGTTCTCGCAGGGGTTGTACCCGTCCGCGGCCAAGTGCGGAATCGATCCCGCGAACCGGTCGCACATCGCGAAGGATTACCGGCGGATCCTGGAACTCAAGGATGTCGACGCGGTCTGCATCGCCACGCCCGACCACTGGCATGGCCGGATGACGCTCGACGCCCTCGCGGCCGGCAAGGATGTCTACGTCGAGAAGCCGATGACGCGGACCGCCGAGGAAGCGATCGCCGTCGTCGATGCGGCGGCCCGACACAACCGCGTCGTCACCGTCGGCGTGCAGTCCCTGGCCGACCCGGTGTGGAAGACGGCCCACGATTTCCTCCGAACCGGGAAACTCGGGCCGGTTTCCCACCTCACCGGCGGCGTTTTCCGCAACGACCTCCGCGGGCAGTGGCGATACTACCGCCTCGCCGCCGAGATGACCCCCCGGGCCGTCGACTGGGATCTGTTCCTCGGCCACCGCTTCGAGGTCCAGGGTGTCCCCATCGGCCCCGACCCGCGAGCATTTCCCTTCGACCGAGCCGCCTTCGCCCAGTGGAGATGCTTCTCCGCCTTTTCCGGCGGCCCCTTCTCCGACCTCTACGTCCACCAGGTGACCCGGCTTCTGGCGGCGACGGGTCTGCGGTTCCCGGGGAAAGTGACCGGTTCCGGCGGGTTGTACGTCGAGCACGACGGCCGGGATGTTCCGGATGTCGCCACCATCACCGCGGATTTCGAGGGGTGTCACCTCGTTGTCACCGGCGCGACCACATCCGGGTTCCCGCAGGAAGAAGTGATCCGTGGCCGACACGGGGCGATCCGCTTCCAGAAGGGGGGCTTCGAGGTCGTCGGCGAGGGGGCGGGCCCGGAAATGGTCCACGTCGAACCGCCTCGAAACGAGACGGAGGCGATGTGGGCCAACTTCCTCGAGTGCATCCGCAGGCGGGACCGAGCGACGCTCTGCACCCCGGAACTCGGGGCGGCCGCGGGGGCGGTCGTCGCCCTCGCTCAGGCGGGCTTCCGGGATGGCCGGGTCTACGCGTGGGATCGGGAACGGCGTGTCGGTGTGCCGGCGGAAACGGGGTGGGCCGCGACGGGGATGCAACGCAAACCGGGCGGGCACCTGCGCCCGCCCGACTACCAGCGACTCGCCGGGCCCTGGGTCAACGGCATCGACCCGGCCGGGTAACCCTTCACAAACCCGGCGGGTTGGGCAGCACGTTGGCCGGCGAGCCCGTTGTCGTCGGCCGTGCCGCCGTCTCTGCCTGACCCAGAAGTTCCTTCAAATTCTTCCGGAAACCGTCGAACTGCACCTGCAACGACTCCTTTTCCGCGGTGCGGGCAACGAGTTGCTGGCGGGTCGTATCCCGCTCCTTCTCGATCGCGATGGCCCGGCTTTCCTCGACTTTCCACTTCGCCTCGAAGGTGCGAGCCCGGTTGATCGCCTCGTCGCGGGCGGCGGTCAGCCGGCGAACCTCGTCCTCGAGTTTGACAATTTTCGATTCGAGCGATTTCGCCTTGTCCGCCGACTCGGCCCGCGGTGCAGCGGGTCCGGCCGGCTTCGCACAACCGAGCGCGGTTGCCCCGAGGCACATGAGGAGAATGAGTATTTTTGTGCGGATCATGGTGGAATTCTCCGAGTCGAGAGGGTCCGGAAGCACGGGCGGGAGATTCTCCGCATGGGCCCGTGCTTTCCCAGATTAGGCAGGTTCTCTAACCTGCTTCGACTTCGTGAGCTCCCGAACTTGACCGAAATTCGCCAATTTTCCACAAGGCCGCAGATTCCCCATCACGGAAGATCCACCACCTCATTCTGGTTCCGGGTGCAAAGAGCCCGGTAATTCGTGAAGTCGATGGACTCGGGCACGAATCGGACGGAGCCATCGGCAAACGCGAAGTTGGCACCCCGGGTGTGGGCACTGCGGAATCCAAAGGCACTCGGCCAGTCGGACGGGCTGGTCGGGACGTGGTTGATCGGCCAGTTGCAGGGGGCGTAGTCGCCGTTGGAGAAGTACAGGGAAGAGTGGTCGTTCTGGCTTGGCAGATCCTCGCCGACCATCAGCGTGTTGGACATACCGTCCGAGATAGTGGAAAACTTCACAGAATCTTGGTACGAGTTTCGATAAAATAGTCCGTTGCATCCGGGGCTGGCGTGGCAGTCACCGTATTCGCTTGTGCCGGCGCCACCCATCCGGTGGTTCCCCAGATTCCCCTTATAGTTATTCATGGCGATCGGAACCCCAACCCACTGGAATTGCTTCAACGTGGTGGCTCGCTGGTCCGGGTCGGAGGGGCAGCGAAAGGTCGGCAGGGGAAGTTGGACTGCAGTTGCCAAGGAGGAATGACTCAACCCGAGGGTGCGGCTGGGCTCCAGGGCTCGAAATTGGGCTTCCTGCTCAACTTGTGGGAGAATTTCGATGATCCATCCCCGGCCTGTGAAGGGTCCGGTGGGTGCGGCGGGATTCGGAGCGGCCGGTTCCTGTCCGAAACTCACACTGTATGGGACCCGCCCGTTCGCATCGTGGTAGGAGTGAACCGCGAGCGCGATCTGCTTCAAATTGTTCGTGCACTTCGATCGCGCGGCGGCTTCGCGAACCTTCTGCACGGCCGGCAGCAACAGACCGATCAGGATCGCGATGATCGCGATCACCACGAGAAGTTCGATGAGTGTAAACCCAGGTCGAGACGGATTCCGATCGCGCGAGATCATGGCGACCACTCGGAGGAAGAGGAGAAGATAAGAGGTCCCACCCGAGATTGCGAGTCTGGGGAGCGGGAAGTGAGAATGATCTTCGACTGCAAGAAGAGAAATGTCAACGAGGATTTGGTTCTCGCCTCACATTTGAGTCGATCGGAGAATCTGCCGTATGGGACAATCGGTCCGGCGTCCGTTGCTCGGAGCACACCTGTCGATTGCCGGGGGGTTGCACAAGGCCGTCGATGAGGCCACCGCCCTCGGGATGGACACGGTGCAAATCTTCACGAAAAATGCGAGCCAGTGGGCGGCGAAACCCCTCACCGACGAGGCCATCGCGGCATTTCGCGACGCGATCAATCGCACCCGGATTCGCTTGCCCACCGCCCACGATTCCTACCTCATCAACCTCGGTTCCTCGGATGAGGCCCTCTGGCAGAAATCCGTCGACGCCATGACCGACGAGGTTCGCCGAGCGGATATGCTCGGGCTGAGTTACCTCGTTTCCCACCCGGGAGCTCATCTCGGGCTCGGGGAAGAGGTCGGCTTGCAACGCGTCGTCGCAGGGCTCGACGAGGTCCACTCTCGCCTGCCGGACGCAACTGTGAAAATCCTGATCGAGACGACCGCCGGGATGGGCACCACTCTTGGCTGGAAGTTCGAGCACCTCGACACGATCCTCACCGGGGTTCGCGACCCCGACCGCCTCGGGGTCTGCCTCGACACCTGCCACATTTTCGCGGCCGGCTACCCGCTCGGAACCGACGACGAGTACGACGACACCATGCGCGAGTTCGACCGGATCGTCGGGCTCAAACAGATCCGCTGTTTCCACCTCAACGACTCGGTCAAGGGGCTCGGCAGTCGGGTCGATCGCCACGCGGGGATCGGTCTGGGAAAGATCGGGGAGAACGCCTTCCGCCGGCTGGTGACGGACCGTCGGTTCCGGGATCGGCCGATGATTCTGGAGACGCCAAAAGAGGACGACGAGGGGAAGCCGATGGACGCGGTCAACCTTGGGAAACTGCGGGAATTCCTGGGCCTGTGACGGATACGGAACCATCGAGAAGCATTGTGTCAGCACGGTTAGCCCGAAGCGTCAGCGGGGGAAGCGGGATTTGATCCTCCACTTGCTGACGCTTCAAGCCAGGGATGCATCCAGCAAATCTTCGTGTTTCTGGTGGAGCAGGAGATGCGACTGCAAAGGAGCGGCCGCTTCCCGAGAAGAATCTCACCCTTTCCAGCTAGGAAGCTTCCACCGAGACTTCCGTGTTTCTTCGAGAGCCGCGACTGCCAAGGAGCGGCCGCTTCCGGAGAGGAATTGCAGCCCTTCCACCAGGATTTCCGACATCCAGCAGTCGTTTTCCTCAGGGAGCGGCCGCTCCTTGGCAGTCGCGGCTCTCGAAGAAACATGATCTGGGTCTGCACGGATCCTTACCGCCCTTGGGCGAGGCTTAGAACTGGTCGAGCCAGAAGTGGCTGCCCTTGTGCCATTTTTGGTTTTGCCACAGTTCGTACCGCCATCCCGGTTCCTTGAACGGGGGGTAGGCCATGTACGCCGGCGGGCGGACGTAGGGGTGCCCCTTGGGTTCCGGCCACTGGGGGCTGTAGGCCGGCCAGTAGTTGTGCGGGAAGTACGAGTAGGGGTAGTACGAGTAGCGCGGCAGCGGCGGCTCGGTCGCCTGAGCGGTGCTCGCCGTCCCCGTCAGCATCGCCAGAACCCCGGCAGTCAGGGTGGCGCGGATCAGCAGGCCACGGATCATCGGATTCCTCCTTGAATCGACGGCCGAGACGACGGCCGACTTCCTGTCCGCTTCTTTATCGCCCGGAAACGCCGGCCGATTCGGTCCCGACGGCCGTTCCGGTTCGAATCGCACGCAACGTCCTGCCTGTCGTGCCGGCTAGACCGCCGTCACCGAGTGCGCCGGTTGGAAGGGAGACCCGAGACAGAGCGGGACTTTTCCTGCCGGAAAAGTTGAAGCGAAAAAACCCGTTCCCGGCGCGTGGGCCGGGAACGGGTGGGAAGGTCGGTTTGCGGCGGAAGGTGGTTACCGTTCCGTGGTCGCCGGGACAATCGCCGGCAGGGTCGGAGCGATCACCGGGGTCGGCGGGGCGGTCGGCAACGCGAGGGGCGGGGTCACCGGGTCCGGAATCGTCGTCGAAACCGGGACCGTCACCGTCGGCATCGGTTCCGACACAGCCACGGCGGGCTGCGTCGGGGCGTCGGGAAGGTTCGCCTTGGTGTTGCCACCTTCACCCTTGGGCGGAGTCTTCTCCTCCGGCTTCGGGTCGGTGGACTTGCTGTCCTTGGTTTCTTTCTTCTGGATCGCCGGGCCGCCCTTGGGGACGGACTCCCACTGGTAATCGGTGTCGAGTTCGAGGGCGAGGCACGCAATGCCGATGCATGTGGCGAGGACGGTCAGCAGCAACATGCCGACGTAGACGTCGTTCTTGGCCGGGGCATCGATCCCCTTCGTGACAATCTTCGCCATCGGTCGGTCCCCCGATTCGGGTGCAGGTTAGGGCGTCGGCATTGGCATGGGCATCGGGTTGGGCATCGGGTTGGTGTCCGGCGGTGGAGGTGGCGGTTCCACCTTCACGATTTCCGGATCCGGAGCCTTGGTCCCGAGCGCCGGGATTTCGAACTTCGGAGGATTCACCGGCTGGGCGTTGAGTTCCTCGTGGTCGAGGTACATCAGCACGGAGCCCGCCACGAGGGCGATAAAGGTCAGGACGAGCATCCCGGTGTAGGCGTCGTTCCGCGGCCGATTCAGATCTCGTTCCAGATTCTCTTGCGAGTCGTCATCGTCGTCGTCGCGACCTCGTCGACCGCGGGGGCGATCGTCTTCGTCCTCGATTTCGTCATCGTCGTCCCGGTAGCGAGCCATGGTGATCCTCGGTCGTCGGGGTGTCTACACGGGGAGGGAATCCGTCGTCTGCCGGTCACTCCGGCTTGAGTTCGTCGTTTGGCTTGGGCAGATCGTCGGCACCGAGCTTGGAGGCGGGCGGGGGCACGAAGCGGCCCACGGCCTCCTTCGGGTCGACCTGGGTGATGATGACTTTCCCGACGTATTTTGCGTTCGGTTCGGTGCGGAAGACGGTCAGGACGGCCCCGACTCGCAGGCCGGCGTCGAGGCCGGGCGTGAGGGAGACGTAGCCTTCCTTCGCGTCCCCTTCGTACTTGCGGACGGTGCCGCGGAAGCCGACCGGAGCAACTCCTCGTTGCTCGAAGCCAGCGGGGGCTCGGCCGCCCAGAGCGCGGAGCTCGTTGATCGAGTCCGACAGTTCGCGAATCCGGTCTGCGAACCGCTCCGCCCGTTGCTGCTGGGCGTCGCGTTCGAGCTGGGCCTTGACCATCTCGGACTTCGCGTTTTCGCTGGCGAGGGTCAGGGTGACGAGTTCCTTCTCCTTCTTGGCGAGGAGATCGGTCTGGGTCTTGACCTGCTCGTTGAGGCCGTCGATGTTCCCTTGCAGGGCCTTGGCGGCGGCTTCGAGCTTCAGGTCGCTCGCCTGTTGTTTCTTGAACTTGTCGTCGAGATCGCGGTACTGCTTGTCCGCTTCGACGTACTGCTTGTAGAGTCGGTCCTGCTCGACGCGGAGGACGGCGCGGCTGTCTTCGCCGGCCTTGCGTTCCTCTTCGAGGAGCTTGCGGAGGTTGTTGGCGGACTCGGCCTGTTGGGCGTACTCTTTGCGGTATTTTTCGGCCTCGGCCCGCCAGTTGGAGCGGGTGACGTAGGCGTTCACGACCAGCCCGTTCCAGACGAGGCTGAGCATGAGCACCACGAAGACGAGCAGTTTGCCAAGCGCGGTCATGTCGCGAACCCTCCCCCGGTGGCCGCCGCCACAAGCGTCGTTCGCTTGCGGTCGAGACCTGTGATCCCTGTCCAAAACGTTCGGTCGTGTCGGTCGTGGGCAAACCCCCGGAGCGGGCGGAAGATACCGCCGCACGCCGGAGAGTCAACCTCAATTTGAAGCTGGCAGCGGACGTCCGGTTGCTGTCCGTCGGGTCTCGACTTTCACCCCGAGAACCTCGAGTCGACGGAGCAGCTGGGCGTTTCGCCGAAGCACGGTGTTGAGTTCCTCATCCCAGTTGATCTGGGCGGAACCGAGATATTTTTCTTGTTCCACGAGGTTGGCCAGAATCACCTGCTGGGCCTCGATCCGCTTGGTGGCTTCCTTGATTTCGTCGGAGGCGGTTCCGAACTGCTTGCGGAGGTCGGCGATTTCCTTGGCCGCGGTGGCGGTGGCGTCCATTTCCCGTTGCAGTTCGTTGCTGAGCTCCTCGGTTCCCCGCAGTGGGGCGGCTTTGCCGGGCGTCGAGTCGGGCTGGAACGTCACCGTTTTGCCCGGCGTGTCAACGTCGCTCAGCGATCGGAGCGGCTTCTCGGGAAGCAGGGTCAGAAGCGGCCCGCCCTTGAGAGTGTCCCGGGTCTTGAAGGGGCCGTCTTCGCCCTTGACCTCGCCCTTCCGGGCCCGGGTCAGTTGCACTTCGAAGAAGTTGTGGCGGTAGTTCTGTTCCATTTCGAGGACGGCGAGCCGCTTTTCGCGGGAGCCGTAGCTGCTCGTCGCCTGCACGATCTTCTTCGTTTCCTCGTCGATCTCCGATTTCAGGCGGGAGATCTGGCCGGGAATTTTCTTGCCGTCTTCGGTCTTGCCATCGAGCCAGTCGAGGCGGTTCACGTACAGCGAGACCGCCCACGAAATCAGTACGACGGAGACGAAGAGGTTCAGGAAAACCAGCAGTTTGCCGATCGCGGTCATGACTCGGGCCCTTCTATTCCGGAAGGTTCGCTGTCAGGCGACCTCGGGTGGTTCTGGTTGCAACCGGTTCGTCGCGGTACGGCATCATCGCGGGTGGGGTCAGTTCCCGCCCCGCAGTTTCTTCGTCTCTTCCTTGTCGAGGTCCGCTTCGAGGGCGAAGTTCCGGACGAGGGTATCGCCGACCCGCTGCTGGACCTCGAAGAGCTTCTTCTCGACCTGGGCCTGGGCTTCGAGCTTGGCGTTGACGTCGGCCTTGATGGCGGCGAGGTCGTCCTGGCGAGCCTTCAGGTGGGCCTGTCGGGCGGTCAGGGCTTCCTGGTCCTTGGCCTTCTGGACGTCGAGGTTGGCTCGGAGGACCTTTTGGAGGTCGAGCGAGTTGGAGCGGTCGATCGCGAACTGCTTGAGAAGTTCGTATTCCTCGTCGAACTTGGCCTGGTCGGCTTCGATGAGGCGCTGGGCGGTTCGGGCCATGCGGTCGAGGCGGGTGGCCTGCTCGGCGACGGCGAGGTAGTAGGTTTTGAGGCCGACGACGAGGGAAACGCGCTTCTGCCAGGCCGCCGACGGGTCGAGCAGGAAGAGCAGGTGAGCGATCTGCTGACGCTGGTCGACTTCGTCGCGGGGTGCGGTGATCGGCCGGTCGGCGAGGGTTTTGTAGAACTCGATCTGCACGTCCTTGTCATCCGGCTTGGCCTTGTAGGCTTCGAGAGCCGCCTTGACCTTCGTGGGAAGTTCTTCGGATTCCTTCTTGGTGAAGGCGACATCGGGCTTGGCCCGGGCGGTGTCGAAGCGTTTCTTGAAGAGATCCTGGGCCGTCTTCACCGCGGCGGGGAGTTCCGTGGCCCGGGCGAGCTGGCGGATGGCCTCGCGTTCGGCGTAGGATTCCGCGAGGATGTGCAGCCAGCCGGGAATGAAGGTCGGTCGGCCGGAAGTCGCGTCGGTGGAGAAGGAACCGCACAGTTGGGCGAGCTTCTTCGCGTCGTCCAGGCCGGCAAGAATTTCGTTCGCCTTCTTCTCGACCCGGTTCAGCTCGTCGAACTGCGAGGTGATCGGTTTGTCGGCCTTGCCGAAGATTTCGCCGCCGTCAGAGCCCGCGAAGTGGGCCTTGAGGAAGCTGGTGCGGACGTATTCGGTCTGGTACCCGCCGGAGGTTTCCACCTGGAGCGGCAGGAGCGGGTTCTCGTCGGGGTCGGACTCGGCCTTGGGCGTTTCCAGGGGGAGTCCCTTGACCACGAGGTGGTACTGGAGGACGGTGGCGGTCAGGCTCTGCCGTTTCGCCCAGTCCTGGGTGGCGAAGTAGGCCAGTGCCCCCGCGGCCAGGATGTTGAAGAACAGCATGATCTTGCCGAAGATCGCCATGGTCGGTGTTCCCCGCGTTTGTGCCGCGTACTTCAGGGGATACGTCTATTCGGGGGAATTGGGTCGCCTTCCCAATCCATTCTGACGGACACCTGGAATCTTGACAAGAAATTTGATCGGGCAAGTCGCGGGACTTTGGGGGTTTGGAAGGTACGAACGGTACGGCCGGACCCACTCCCCCGCGTCCTCCTCGATCAGACAATCATTTCTTCGCCAATTTTCGATGCCCGGATTCCGTTTGGGTTCCGCTTACCCTCCTCCTTCATTCGTCTGAGGCGACCAAAACTTTGATTCATCCGGCCGGGGGCCGGGCCTGGACTCTGTCAAATCCCCCGTTCTCGTCGGTATGATGAGTATCAACGCCCCCGTCGTCACACGAGGTACACCCATGCCGACCCGTTTCCTTGTCGCCGTCCTGGCGCTCGTCGCGGCCACACGCCCCTCGCTGGCCGTGGAAGCTGACGAACTCGCAAAGTATCTCCCCGATCCGTTCAACACCGTCGGGGTGATCAACGTCCGGAACATCATCAACAGCCCGCGCGGCCAGAAAGAGGGCTGGGCGAAGGCGAATCACACCGAGTATCTCGCGGGTGCCATCCCGGTCCATCCGTCGGTGGAACGGATTCTGCTCGCGACCGAGATCATCCCGACCCGCCCGGGTTCCGGTTCGACCTACGCCGTCATTCCGCTCAATAAGGATGTCGACCTTGAGAAGATCGCGAAAATGCGGGGCGGCAACGTCACGACGGTTGCCGGTGAGCAGTGTGTCGCATGCCCGGACGAGCTGAATTTCGTCGTGCCGCTCGCCCCGCAGATTTTCGGGCTGATGAAGACGGACCACAAACCGGACGTCGGGAAGTGGATCAAGGAAGCGAAGGAGGCGAAGAAATCTCCGCTGAGCCAGTACCTCAACGCTGCCATCTACAACTCCGGCCGGACCCACCACATCTTCCTGGCCATGGATATGGAAGATCTGCTCGGGCCAAAGAAGGCGAAAGCCCTGGTGGCGCTCAGCCCTTCCCTGAAAATGGACCCGGACGCCCCGGGGATCGAACACTTCATGGTCGGTTTGAAGGGTCTCCGATTCACTGCCGACATCAAGAACGACGGAATCGACGGCCGCATCATCATCGACTCGAACATCGCCCCGAAGTTCAAACCCGAGACGATGAAGAACTTCCTGCTCGAAATCCTCGATCGAAACGGTGCCATGCTGGAGAACCTGCTCGGTTCGAAGGCCACCAATGAGGGGAAATCCACGGTTCTCACCTTCAAGATGACCGACCAGGAACTGGCCCGGGTCATGTCGATCATGGCGGTCCCGGCCCACAACGTTGGCGATGACATTCAAATTGTGGGCAGCCACCCCAACCCCGAGTCGACTCGCCGCTATTTCAACGCGGTGAACAAGATCGTGGACGACCTGCAGAGAAAGGGCGTGAACCTGGACGACCTCGGGAAGACGGCCCTGTGGCACGAGACGGCGGCGAACAAGATCGAATCGATGTCAATCCTCGGGGTCGACCCGGCGGTGGTTGACTTCGGTCGCGGCACGGCCGGCCGACTTCGCGTGATGGCCGCCTCACTCAACGGCCTTCCCATCAAGGGCCAGGAACTCGACAACGAGGTCTACGCCGTCGTCAGCCCGCACCTCTATGGTGCCGGGTTCGGCGGCGCCCAGATCCTCTCCCAGACCAACTACCCCGAAATCCTCATGAAGAAGCAGAAGCTCATCAAGGAGGACGCCGAGGCACGCGGGAAAGTCTGGAAGCAGGTCGCCGAAGCCCGGGCGAAAACCCGCGAGGCGATGAAGGCGAAGTACTCCGGCGATTTCTAACCCGTGTAGCCGCGACGCGACAGCGGAGCGTGTCCTCCCCCCGTGTAGCCGAGACGCGATAGCGGAGCGCAGATTCGCGCTCCGCTATCGCGTCGCGGCTACACGGGGTTTCTCGCATTTCGGACCGATCACAAGTCCCCCGCGACTTCCCCGCCCGCCCGGGTGGAGGCATTGCTCCACGAGGTGGGGTCGATGGAATCGCGGATGAATCGGACGCTCCCGTCTGTGAAGACGCAGTTGACCCCGCCAGTGTGAAGGCTGCGGGCGCCGAAGTAGCCGCGACCGTGGGCACCGCAGTCGGGGAGCGGGTCGTTGGGCCGGAGAGTGGCGTTGAAGACTGTGTTCCAGTCGCGTCCGCCCCAGAACCAGGTGCTACCGCGATTCCCGGTCCAGGTTCGGGAGCCGGAATCGCACTCGGATGGCCGAGTGGTGACGAGACTGCCGGAACGAATCCACCCACCAGTTGGGGCGACACCTGCAGTGAATGTGCTCGTGTTCAACCCGACGTAGTGGCGGACCGGCACTCCCGGAGGTGGTGTTGCGCTGGTCACGTTTGCCCCGCCAGGGCCAAGAAGACACTCCGATGCCATCAGGGTGTTGGACGAGCCGTCGGGGATATCGCGGAAGCTGTTGCGGGAACCGTACCAGTACATTCCGTCGGTGGCGAACTGGCTGTCGTAGTAGGCGTACGTCGAGGTGCCGGAAGTGGCATTCCCGGAGCCGATGTTGAAGACATAATTCGTGCCGGCAAGATTGAAGTTTGGCCCTCCAGCGGGGGTGGCCGCAGCCCGGTATCCGACTGTGTCCGTCATTGCGAAAATGGGATTCTGGCTGTCACTGGGGCAGAGGAAGAGCGTCACCTTGGTGCCGGCCGCGGTATCGTGGACCGGGTTCAAAATTCCCCGGAAAGTCTGCGGACCCAGCACCGCATCACGGTTGAAGTCGATCAGATCCTGCAAGCCTGCCTGTTCGATGTAGGGGAGCACACTTGCCAGTGGGCTAAATGCCTTCGCCTGGCCGATGCTTCCTGTCGCCTCGCCGCCGAGGCCGGGGAAGAAGCCCCTCGCGCTCTCGTAGTTGTGCATCCCGAGGGCGATCTGCTTCAGGTTGTTCTGGCACTTGCTCCGGGCGGCGGCTTCCCGGACCTTCTGGACCGCCGGCAGAAGCAGGCCGATCAGGATGGCGATGATCGCGATCACGACCAGAAGTTCGATCAGCGTGAACCCGTTGAGCCGCGACGCGGAGCGGAGCGCGTGACGAGTACCGGGTGTGGGTCGAAGGTGAAACACAGGAATCTCCGGTGAAGGTTACTTGTTCGGGAGCCAGTATTCGAGCAGGGCGGCGATGGTGGGGGATTCCCAGTCCTTCGCGCCGGTGGTTTTGGCGACGACTTCCCCGGACGGTCCGATGAGCCAGATCGTGGGGAGCGATTGCACCTCGAAAGCGGCGGAGGCGGTGCCGCGGAGGTCGGAATAGACACGGATTCCCGGGGCAACTTTCGCGGCGGCGTCAGACGCTTCCTTCGTGTCGGCGTCGGTGCAGACGGGCAGCACGACCAGACCGCGGTCGGAGAACCGACGTTCCAGGGCCTGCAAACTCGGGAATTTCTTGAGGCAGTGGGGACAGTCCGTGGCCCAGAAGTTGACCAGGACGAGTTTTCCCCGCAGATCCATGAGCCGGACGGTTTTCCCGGCCGGGTCGGTGACTTCCAGAGCAGGCGGAGTTCCCCCGGCAGGCGAGAACCCGGCGGCGATCGCGAGTTGCTCGTCCTTCGGAGGCTCGAAAGTCACCGGGGGGCGGGAATTTCCGAGTGCAAGGACGTGCTCGGCGAGAGCTTCGATTTCCGCAGGGGAATACGAGGCCCGGCCGGCGGGCATGGCGGTGCCGGGGATGCCGTCCGCGATCACCTTTCGTGCGGAATCGCGGGTGCGGTCGAACCGCCAGGGTCGGGCTGCGAAGTCGCGGGGTGCCGGTCGGAGCGTGGCCGCGCTCGGACCATCCCCGCGACCATCCGGCCCGTGACAGTTCGCACATCCCGTCTGATACAGGATCGCCCCGGAAACCGCTGGTTTGCTCGCCACGGGAGGCGGGTCGTCGACGGAGCCGCGGTGTTGGCCCACGACGAAACCGACCGCCAGCGACGCCACCAGCACCCCGACCGCGATCGGCAGGAAGCTCGATTTCACGGCGACACCCGGGTCGCGACGACCACTTTCCCGGAATCGGAAAGCTCGTTCCACGCCGCGAAAACGACACCGCTCGGGGAAACGGTGATCGCCGGACGGGTCTGGAACTTTCCGGGCTGTGGGTCGAGAGTTCGCGGCTCGGAGAAGGTTCCGTCCGCCTTCGCTGAGTGGGCATAGCGCACTGCCCGCCCCGCGGACGCTTCGCCGAGGGACTCCTCCCAGACGACGTGGAGCCCGCCGATCGCATCGGCGAAAAGTTTCGCGTTCCCCTGCGTTCCGGGTCCGGCCGGGTGGAGTTCCCGCGTCTCGAAGCGAAGGTCGGCGAGCTTCGCCTGGCCGTAGTAGCACCGCGGTTTCCCGGTGTGCGAATCCATCCAGGTGACGTGCACCGTGTCACCGGTGACGGCCAGGGAGGGGCCGTCGTGTGGGCAACCGTCGAATTTCCAGGTGTGCGGCACAACGGACACGGGCGGCTCGAAGGCACCCGATCCCGGTTTGAGGCGGGAGATCGCGATGTCCCGGTAGCCATCCTCGACGTTGCGGAAGACCACCAGGAGGGTGCCGTCCGGGGCGAAGATGGCGTTGGTGGGGCAGCACGGGCAGACGCCTTTCCCGTCCTGGCCGGCGTGGACGAGCATCTCCGGGGAGAAGGTCGTGCTGCCCGCCGGGCGGATCGCCGCGTAGGTCTGCTGCCGTTTCGAGCGGGCGTCGAGCCAGGAACACGCGACCGCGCCGGCTGGGTTCGCGGCGAGCCAGGTGAAGGTCGGTCGCCCCGCGTCCGATCCGTGGACAGGGGTGGGCTCGGAGAAAGTCGCCCCGGAGTCGGTCGATTCCGCGAGAACGAGTCGGGGTTCCGAGCCATCCGGCTTCGCCGTCGACCAGGTCAGCACGACCCGCCCGGCGGTGGTGGCGATGTGCGGGGCCATCTTCCGTTCGTGGACCATCCGGCGAGCCTTGGTGGCACCGGCCGACGGAGTTTCCGGGGAAGACTTGAAGATTCCGGAAGTCGCCAGCTTCCGCGGTTCCGAGAACGTCGCCGCGTCGTCGGTGGACGAGGCCAGGAACAGGGTCCGCTCGGCCGGGCCCGTCTGCGATGGCCAAATCAGGAGAAGCTTGCCATCCGGGGCGATGGCCAGTTCCGGAGTTTCGTGGGTGTCCTTGACATCGAAGGACGAGAGGGCAAATCGCACCGGGGTCGGGTGCGGGTCGGCATCCGGGGCAGAGGTCGGCGACGGAACGCGGGAGGTTGGAATCGCACCGGCCACGTACAAACCACCGGTCAACCCGACGGCGACGAGCACGAGCAATGATCCCAGCCTGACCCACGACCCACCGCACGTCCCGCAGGGGGACTCAGCGTGCATGGAGGCTCCAGGTGTGTGGGTGGATCCGGACGGAATGTCGGCGAGGATCAGACTCGTCGCGGAGGGGGCACGCTGGGCGGGGTGGAGCGAGGTTCGGAACGAACATCGAAGCGGGCAAACCGCGACGATTCCCGGAACATTGGGAGTTCCGCATAAGCATCGGTCGGCGGAATCGCAGGCTCGGAGGTCAGCAACCCCGCGGGACCGTGTGCCTTCCCCTGACAGCCAACCGGGATCCAGGAAGGGAGAAACTGCAAGGTCGCAGGTCTCGTCGATTTCGCAGCCGGGGATTTCTCACTGGCGGTGGTTTGCCGGGGCGAGGAGCAACAACCCGGTGCCCGCTTCGCCTTGGAGCAGCACGACGCCATGGTCGCTCGCTGCCCGCGATCGCAGCCGCAACTCGGCAACCCCGAGGTGGCACAGCAACAATTCCCGGCCGGGTTCGAGTCGCAGGGTCTTGGCGAACCCGGGTTCGCCGCCGTCACGGGTCGGACCGGCAGTCCCAGGCCCACGAGCAGATGCACGGCCGCGAGCAGTCCCGCGAGGGGCTGCAGAACCATCCGTCGATCGGGGAAAGGAGAAAGCCGCATCGCGAAATCCGGGCGCGGTGGGATTTCTCAGAAGTTAGGTGAAAGTTTCGAGCCCGACAAGAACGGGAAGTGATTTCTGCACCGATTCCCCGAATCGTGCGGGTCCCAAACTCACGAGCCGCGACTGCGAATGAGCTGGGATGTCCCTGTGAATTTTGGCAACACACAAACACTGACACTAACACTATCACTGCTTTCACTGGAAAAGCAGTGATAGTGTTAGTGTCAGTGACAGTGAAGAGGATCGAGTGCCAAAATCAGGAGGGACACCCAAGGAGCTACCGCTGCCTCCAAGAAAAACCCCCACAATCCGGGGCGAGACTCGACCCGGGAAGCGGCCGCTCCTTCGCAGTCGCGGCTCTCGCATACGGGGAATCGCGATCGCTTTCTGTCAGCGGGAAGTGAGTGTGAAATCCGCCGAGGTCGTGCCGCCGGGGGGAACTTCCAGCGTGAGGATGGACTCGGAGTTGAAGCGGGCCGGGACGCGTTCGCCGCCCTTGAGGGGTTTGATTTCGTCGCTTCCCGGTGGCGATTCCGAGGTTCGAGTGGTGATCGAAACGCGGTGTTTTCCCACCAACGCTCCCGGATTGTCGGACGGACCCGCGACCCGCAGCGTGTATCGGCCGTCCGAGTCGGTCTTCCCGGAAGAGCCAAACCCACCGGCATCGTCCGCGGAGCGGGCCACCGGTTGGAAAATCACCACCGCCCCGGCAAGCGGTTTCCCGTCGAGGGTCACCTGCCCCGAAACCGGGACATACTCGGGCCCCCGAGAGCACCCCAGCGTCAGCACGGCGATCGAGAAACCCGCAAGGAGAGGAGTTTGCCGCACGGTCATTCTCCGGAAACGACTTCGCCGCCGGCGATGGTGGCCTGGGCGATGAAGGTCGTCATGTCGACCGTGGTCCGGATCGGTCGCACGGCACCATCCGCGTAGGCGAAGTTGATGACATTGCCGTGATTGCTCCCCCACATCCGTTTGCAGGAGTTTTCCGCACCGGCTCCGCCGATCGCGACGCAACGGTCGAAGTCATTGATGAGCGTCCGCGATTCGGGGACGGCGGCCGAGGTGTTGTAGCCCCCGTATCCGTAGGCCCAGAATGTGCCGCGATTCGTGTGCGTGATCGTCGACATCTCCCCGAGCAGAAGCGTGCCGGAGGTGCCGTCGGTGATGGTGGCGATGCGTTCGCACCCGAACGTCACCGGAGATCCCGTGTAGGCGGGGGGCGTAAACAGATCCGCTGGCGTCGCATCCGCGTGAAGAACTCCAAGCCACTTCGGGTTCATCCAGCTCTGGGCGGCGTGGTCGAACCACCCGGACCCATCGCTTCGCCCCTCGACGCTGCGGTAGGAACTGTGGCGATACTGCACCCCCGCACCGGGGCCGGATTCCGGTTGTTCCAGCAACCCTGCAGTCTTGTCCGAGGGGCACTCGTAGACGGGAACTCGCGATTCCCGCAGAGCCTGGTTCGCACTCGAAGACATCCGCTGGTCCGGCACGTACAGCCGATGCAACGATTCCTGCTCCAGGTAGGGAAGGATTTCGACCGACCAGGTTTGCCAGTCGTTGTCCAGAATCGTGACCCCGCCCGCGGTCACCTGGCCTGGCGGGAATTTCCCGCGGGCATCATGGCAGGCGTGCAAGCCCAGGGCAATCTGCTTGAGGTTATTCGCGCACTTCGCCCGGGCCGCCGCCTCCCGAACCTTCTGCACCGCGGGAAGCAGAAGCCCGATCAGAATCGCGATGATCGCAATGACCACCAGAAGTTCGATGAGCGTGAACGCGGGCCGATTTGCCCTCGAATCGTGGGACATGACTGCCTCGTGGAAGAGGATCGGCGAAGGGGTGCGAGTCCTTGTTGCCGAAACGATAACCTAACTGTGCCATCTCGAAGTTCTGGAAGCAAGAACCAAAATTTCGCAAGTTCCTCGACGAAAGACAGGTATCTTTCCAGAGATGTTCTTCGAACCTGACCTGACGAGGTTGCGATGAAACGGATCGCTCTGACGGTTCTGCTGAGTTTGGCGATGACCAACGGATCGGCGTTTGCCGTCGCCACCTGACGGTCTTGCGGTCCTCCGATTCCGGAAGACCCGGCAGCGGTCGCTGCCCGCGAGAAGATCCGCAAGCAGAACGATATGGCCCTCGGGGTCGGACTCGGAGTCACCGTTTTGGTCGGTGGCACCATCTTCCTTTACAATTTCGTGCGCGAAACCAAGCAAGCGCTTTCCGCACCCCGCGACCCGTGGAATACCCTGGACGTGGATTTGCACTGAAACTTGCTCAGAACCCCTCCAAGGATGGGAGGGTTCGCGACCTCACTCGCTTGGCGGTTTGCTGATCTTGTCCGGCCCTTTTCCGAACCGTTTCTCGTACTTCCCGCCGTCCCCACGCACGTATTTCGTGAAGCCGAGTTTGTCGAGGTTGTTGTCCGACAGCTTGGATTTCCCCTGCGAATCGGTCCACGCCTTGGGGGCGTTCGGGGTGCCATACACCCGGCGAATCGGCTCCCCGGTCTCGGGGTGCACCGTCAACGGCGAGTCGGACATCCGTTGCAGAATCTCGCACGTCTCGCCCCCCGACCCGTCGGGCAGCACGACTTCGTAGAGGTAAAGCGGCATCGGAAACCACTCGAAAGAACCAGGACAACTTCCCGGGTGACCGGGGCCCACTTCCAATCTATCGGACATCTGGCACCGCAGGTTTCCCGGGTCAACCAAAATTCGGCACGCCGAGTGCAACAGGTTCTTCGTCGCCCCCGCGAAGAGAGTCGCACCATGACGGAAAACCACGGCCAACTCAACGGGCACTGCGAAGGATGCCGATGGTGGCAAACCGATTCGATCGGCCACCAGGAAGGCAACAACTCCCACAGCATGGGGTTGTGTCTCCACGAGGATCTCGCCCACTTCCAGCTCCAGGTCTCGGGCGAAAGTGGGTGCAATCGCTTCGAAAATGATCCTGCGATCAAAGAGGTTCTGGAAATGCCCGTAGAAATGGGGGCCGGGGACTGAAGCGGTCCCCGGCTCCCCGGGTCGGTGCTCTCCGATCTCCACAACCCCGGCAAAGGCCGGGGTTGTTCGCGTTTAGGCAGCGTCCTTTCCCATCTCGGAGACAGACCCCAGATCTTTTCGCGGCTGTAGAATAGCCACCTCTCTCGCAAGACAGGCAATTCCCCGCGAAAGGACCCGCATGAAATCTCTGCTTTTTCTGGCCATCGCGTTCGCGGTGGTCGGCTACTTCTCGCAACCTGCCGAGGCCGCGGAGCCGGGCAAGAAACGGCCGATGCAGGTTGCCGACCTCTTCCGGTTCAAACGCGTCGGCGATCCGCAGATTTCCCCGGATGGAAACAAGGTCGTCTACCAGGTCGGAACCGTCGACCTCGAAGCAAACAAATCTTCGACCGCCCTCTGGATCGCCGCGACGGACCGCAAAACGCCCCCGAAGCAGTTGACCACCCCGATCGGGAAAAGCGACAAACACCCCCGCTGGTCCCCGGATGGGAAGTCGATCCTCTTCGAATCCAACCGCTCCGGCTCCTTCCAACTCTGGGTCATCGACCTCGACGGCGGCGAGGCCCGGCAACTGACCGACATCAGCACCGGGGCCAACAACGCGATCTGGTCCCCCGACGGCAAACGGATCGCGTTCGTGTCGGCGATCTACCCCGAGTTCAGCGAACTCCCCTTTGCCGAGAGCGACAAGAAGAACAAGGAAAAGGACGAGGCGATCGAGAAGAACCCGGTCAAGGCGAAGACGTTCACGAAGCTCTTCTTCCGCCACTGGGACGAATACGTCGGCGACAAGCGGCAGCACCTCTTCGTTTGCGACGCCGACGGCAAGAACCCCCACGACGCTACCCCCGGCGACCGTGACGCGTACCCCACCTCCAGCACCTTCAGCAGCGGCGAAGATTTTTGCTTTTCCCCGGATTCCAAGTTCCTCGTCTTCACCGCGGTGCCGGAAAAAGACGAAGCGTGGAGCACGAACTATGACCTTTGCCGCGTCGCGATCGACAACAAGTCGACGAAGTGGGAGTGCCTGACGAAGGAGAACCTCGCCGCGGATTCGGGCCCCCGGTTCTCGCCGGACGGGAAGAAACTGGCGTGGCGGGCGCAGAAGAAGGCGGGTTATGAAGCGGACAAGTGGGTGATCGTCGCGGCCGATTCGAAACCGGACGGCACCCTCGCGGGGGAACCGAAGCCGATCACTGCGGACATCGACCTCTCCCCGAACGAGTTTGTGTGGGTCACGACCCCGGAACCGGCCGAGTACGGGATCGCCTTCACCGCCGATTCCAACGGCTCGACGTCGCTCTTCGTGTCGGCAGGCAAGCAGGCAGAGCCGGTGCGGAGTCCCGTTTCCGGCTCGGTCGGGAGCCTCAGCAGTTCCGCGAAGTTTCTGGTCGGAACGCGGGCGACAATGACCTCACCCGCCGAGGTGCTGATCTGGACGATCGGGGAGAAGGAACCGAAATTCGTGGATGCAAACTCCTCGCTTCTGGCGGAACTCGACCGCACGCCGCCGGAATCGGTGAAGGTTCCGGTGGAAGGCAAGGTCGACATGCAGATGTGGATCCTCAAGCCGCCGGGCTTCGACCCCGCGAAGAAGTGGCCGGTGGTGTACATGATCCACGGCGGGCCGCAGGGGGCGTGGGAAGACGGCTGGAGCTACCGCTGGAACCCGCAGTTGTGGGCCGCGCAGGGGTACGTCGTCGTGCTGCCGAACCCGCGCGGAAGCACCGGGTTCGGCCAGAAATTCACCGACGAGATCGCCGGCGACTGGGGCGGGAAGTGCTACCGCGACCTCGTCGCCGGGCTCGATTACGTCGAGAAGCTGCCGTACGTCGACAAGGACCGCATCGGCTCCGCCGGGGCCAGCTTCGGCGGCTACATGCAAGACTGGTTCGCCGTCAACGACATCGCGAAACGGTTCAAGTGCCTGATCTCGCACTGCTCCGTGTGGAACTTCGAGAGCATGTGGGGAACCACCGAGGAACTGTGGTTCGACGAGTACGAGCACGGCGGCTTGCCCTGGGAAATCCCCGGAAAGTACCGGGAATTCTCGCCGCACTCGCGGGCCGGGGAGTTGAAGAAGCACAAGACGCCGATGCTGGTGATCCAGAACGACCTGGACTTCCGCTGCCCGATCGGCCAGGGGCACGAACTCTTCACGGCCCTGCAACGCAACGGCGTCCCGAGCCGGATGGTCAACTTCCCGGACGAGGGGCACTGGGTGCTCAAGCCGAAGAATTCGGAGCACTGGCACAAAGAAGTCTTCGCCTGGCTGACGAAGTACGTCCCCCCGGGCGGGAAGTGATTCCCCTGCGGATCCGGAACCTTCCAAGAAACCCGGGAAAGCCCGGGTTTGTTCTTTCTGCCCCTGCCCTTGATTTGTGGCTTCGTCGGTTTCTCATGATTCTCTTCCTCCCCGTGGGACCGGTTCTGGAGTACGACTGTATCGGGGGAGTCTGCCCCGCCGTCCGGTTCCTCGGAGGATCTCCATGCGATTCCTTTCCACACTTGCCGTTCTGACGCTGGGCGTCGCGGCGGTCTCGGCCGACGACAAGGGGATGACCAGGGGCACCCCAGCCCTGAAGTCCATCTCGGCGCTGGCGTTCAACAGCCACGGGGTTCTGTTCGTCGGCGACCCGCAGGCCGCCACCATCTACGCCATTGACACCGGCGACACGCAGTCGGCCGGCACGGGGGATGTTTCCGTCGAGAAAATCGACGAGAAGATCGCCGCCCTTCTCGGCACCACCGCCGGCGATGTTTCCATCTCCGACGTGAAGGTCAACCCCGCGTCCGGCAACGTCTACCTCGCCGTCACCCGCGGCAAGGGGAAGGATGCGATTCCCGTCGTCGTCCGCCTCGATCGGGCCGGGAAGCTGGCCGAGTTCGCCCTCAAGGATGTGCCCTTCTCCAAGGTGACGATCCCGAACGCGAGCGAAAAGTCCCGGCAGGAAGCGATCACCAGCCTGGCGTTCGTCGAAGCCCGGGTCATCGTCGCCGGCCTCTCCAACGAGGAGTTCGCCTCCACGTTGCGGTCGATCCCGTTCCCCTTCAAGGAAGCCAACAAGGGAACCAGCGTCGAGATCTTCCACGGGGCGCACGGCAAGCTCGAAACGCATTCCCCGGTGCGAACCTTTGTGCCTTACAAGATCGGCGGAGCGGACTACCTCCTCGCTGCCTACACCTGCACCCCGCTGGTGACCGTTCCCCTCGCCGACCTCAAACCGGGCGAGAAGGTCAAAGGGAAGACCATCGCGGAGCTCGGCAACCGGAACCGGCCGCTGGACATGATCGTCTACACGAAGGATGGCAAGGATTACGTCCTGATGGCGAATTCCGCCCGCGGGGTCATGAAGATTCCGACGGATCCGATCCAGAAGGCCGAGCCGATCACATCGAAACCGAAGAATGTGACCGCCGGCGTGGAGTACAAGACGATCGAGGAATTGAAGGGAGTGATGCAACTCGACCGGCTCGACGCCGAGCGGGCGTTGCTGCTGGTCAAGGGGGAGAAGGGGCTCGAACTCAAGTCGATCCCGTTGCCGTAAGCGTTACCACCTGGGATTCCCCGAACTTGCCGGCAGCTGGCGAGTTCGGGGATCCTTCGACGATCACTTCTTCTTTTTCGGCAATGTCAGTTGCACGAGCGTCCCGATCGACTTGAACTCACCGACGGTGAGAAAGCCGTCGGCGTTGCGGTCGAGGGCGTTGAACACGTTCTTGAGGTCGGGCGGCGGGTTCTTACTTTTCTTCGCCACCGGAAGTTTCGGCCCCAGGGCGGAAAACTCGTCGAACGACAATTTTCCGTCCGGTTTTTCGTCGGGTTTCCCGTCCGGTGCGACGTCGAGGAGCTTGAACAACTCCGCCGGATCGGTCGGGAGCGGCTCGGCTTTTTTCTTTTTCTTGGGGTTGTCCGCGTCGGCGGCAAATGCCGTCAGAGTCATCGCCGAGAGGGCGAGCATCGAGAAGAGTTGGCGACGCATAAGAAACTCCCGGAGGAATCGAGCGGGTACTCGATCCAACACCGGGAAACGGGCTCGGTTCCGCGTCACTTCGGGGTTTCGCGGTTGCCGCCCGACAGGAGCCCCTGGGCTGCGACGAGTCGGACCCGGGACTGGTGCCAGGCCATCACCGCAGCGATGACATCCGCCCGGGCTCGCTGGGCTTCGAGAATGGCGGGCAGTTCCGCGAACTGACCCTGTTTCTTCGCCTCGGCAATCTTCGCGTTGGCCTGGTCCGCCCGCCAACGTGCGAGCCCGACCTGCTTCGACTGGGCCACCAGCGTCGCGACGGCGGCTCGGGTTTCGTCGGCGGCGGCCCGTTCCTGAGTCTGGATGAGCTCGAAGACCTGTTGCCGGCGAATCTCCAACTCCGTCGCCTCGTTTGGGTCGCAATCCTTTCCGCGTCGGCCGAGGAACGGAAGAATTTCCCGGGCGGCAGCCTGAGCCGGTCCGCTTCGGGCCGCGATTTCCGTCGCCTTGGTGCGAAGAATCTCCCGGAGCGTCGGCAGGGTGTCCGGGGTCAGCCCGAGGAAAAGGGCTCGCAGGAACTTCAGGTCCGGCCGATTTTCGAGTGCGACTTTGACCGCCGCCTCCGTGTCGATCGCCGTTTCGGAGATCGCGAACGAGCCGCTCGGCCAGAGGCGATCCCCGCCTGCGGGCAGCCCGATTCGCCGTTTGATGTCGATGTTGAGGAGTTCGACCCCAAGGTCCGCCTGGGTCACGACCCCGACCGCCGTCGCCCGTTGCCGGTCGATCTCCTCGGGGTCAACCGGAACCCGCACGCCCGCTGCCCGGGCTTTCGCGATCGCCTCTCGAAGCTGGTCGATCACGGGGACGGCGGCGCGGAGGAGTTCTCCGCGTCCTTCCGCATCCGCGAGGCGGTAGAACTGCTCGAGGGCGTCGGCGGCGGACCGGTTGCGAAGCTCGTCGGCTGCGTGGTGCCGGAGTTCCCGGTAGAGCGAGTCCACCGCATCGATCTTCGCTTGCTCGTCGCTTTTTTTGCAGTGGCGAGTTCTGCCGGCAGGTTGGGACGGCACCTCGGATTCGCGTTCGAGCACGTTGGCCGTCGAGGTGTGGCCGACGGCGGCTCGACGGCATTCCTCCTCCGTCAACGCTCGAAACCCGGTCGAATTCGGAGGAGGGGGTAGTTTCCCGAGCGGGTCCGACTTCGGAAGCGTCCGGTAGTCCGGCTCCACGGGGGTCGGGCGGGTCTGGGGAAGTTCGGGAACGGGAGGCGCAATCGGCGGAGCGGGAACGGGCACGGGCTTCGGTGCGGACCGACACCCGGCGACGGCGAGCACCGCAGCGGCGAACCACACCGCTCCCTTCGCCCGCTTCGACATGGTCGGTCCCCGGTCCCCGGCACGATACGTCCCCTCCTACATCGTCTCCGCCACCTGCCAAAGGTGAGGGATTTTCCCGACCTGCCGGTCGTGCCGAGGTTACGGACCCGCCCGGGGGGAAGAGAGTGATTCCTGGCAGGAAGTGGAACGTTGGCCCGATGTGGCGGCGAGGGCAGTCGTCGCACCCAACTCCGATCACGCTCGCGGTGGCTCCATTTTCTTCGAGAAGACGACCTTGTCGTCGCCGTCGGCGTAGAAGTCGGGAATGCGGCCGGATTGCTCGTAGCCGTGCTTGAGGTAGAAGTTCCGCGTCGGAAGGTAGTGCGGTAGCGAACTCGTTTCGATGAGCAAGATTCGCCCGCCCGCCGAGCGTACCTCCGATTCGACAAACTCCAGCAACTTCCCGCCAAGCCCCTGCCCCTGCCGGCCCGGCTCGACCGCGATCCACCACAGTTCCCACGTCCGGTCGGTCATCGCCGTCGGGGCGAAGTACGCGAACCCGTCCGGCGACCCCGCATCCCATGTCACCGCCCGGTGGCCATAGGTGTGGTTGACCGCGTGGTAATCGTCGAGCACCTCCCGCAACGCCTCGATTTCGAGCGGCTTGAAGACCCCCGTTTCCTCGGCGAGCGAAACCAGGGCATCGGTGTCGGCGGGAGTCGTCGGGCGAAGCATCGGCGAGTTCCTGGCGGAAGAAGGGGCTTTAATGCGAATCCTCGGAAGCGGGATTCTTCGGATACTTCCGCCTTATGACGTAAACCACCACGCAAAGCAGCACCCATTCGGGGAATCCGATCATGCATCCAGCACATGATCCGACTTTGAGTTTTTCGAAAAACGACGCCTGTGACAATCGTTGAGTCAGCAAGTCACCACCCAGAAAGAGATTCACGCAACAAGACGCGGTCAGCAAAATCAAAATCAGCAGCCACCAAAAGATGCTTTGTCGGTGTGATTCCAGGCGGAACCCCACGGTGCAAAAGACCGCGACACTGAGGAGAATATTTGCGACCAATACACCCGTTTCGTGGAGGAGTTTTGGATTCGGAGGTGCGAAGTCATGCTGCTGAAAGTGATCGTTCACAATGAGGAACAATCCAAACATTGGCAGCGCTGAGTGGATCACCGAGGCTGCGATCACCACGCCGAGCCCCGTGTATCGCGGCGGAGGATCCTCGTCGCTCATCTTTCTCGACCTCGATCACCGGATTTCGGCCGAGGACTATCATAGCCGAATCGCTTCCGGAGGTCGCAGTGAAGACAATCATCGAGCCGTTCCGCATCAAGATGGTCGAACCGATCCGCCTCACGACGGCGGAGCAACGCGATCGCATCCTCCGCGAGGCTCACTTCAACCCGTTCCTGATTCCCGCGGAGGACGTGCTCATCGATTTGCTCACGGATAGCGGCACCTCGGCAATGTCCGCGGATCAGTGGGCCGGAATGCTTCGCGGCGATGAGTCGTATGCGGGGGCGAAGAGCTGGTTCCGGTTCGAGAAGGTGATGAAGGAAATCACGGGGATGCCGCACGTTCTGCCGACGCACCAGGGGCGGGCGAGCGAGCGGATTCTGTTCGAACTCGTCGGCGGGCCGGGAAAAGTGGTGCCGAACAACAACCACTTCGATACCACGCGGGCGAACGTGGAGCATTCCGGGGCATTGGCGATCGATCTGGTCATCGACGAGGGGAAACAGCCGCGAAGTCGGCACCCATTCAAAGGGAACCTCGACCCCGCGAAACTCGACGGCGTCATCCGCGAGGTCGGTCCGAGTCGGGTGCCGCTGGTGATGGTGACGGTGACCAACAACAGCGGCGGCGGCCAACCGGTCAGCCTGGAGAACCTCCGGGCGGTGCGGAAGGTCTGCGACACCTACGGGATCCCGCTCTTCCTCGACGCCTGCCGATTCGCGGAGAACGCCTACTTCGTCAAGCTCCGCGAACCGGGGCAGGCCGATCGCCGGGTGCGGGACATCGTCGCCGAGATGTTCTCCCTCGCGGACGGGGCGACGATTTCCGCGAAGAAAGACGGCCTGGTCAACATCGGCGGGGTGCTCCTCTTCCGCGACTCGAACCTGGCGGCGAGGGCGAACAATCTTCTGATCCTCACGGAAGGTTTCGTGACGTACGGCGGACTTGCCGGCCGCGACCTCGAGGCGATGGCTCAGGGTTTCGAGGAGGTGCTGGAAGAGGACTATCTGCAGTACCGCATCCGCAGCGTGGCGTACCTCGGGGACGGCTTGCGGAACCTCGGCGTGCAGATCGTCGAGCCGCCGGGCGGGCACGCGGTGTACGTGGATGCGGCCCACTTCTGCGAGCACCTGACTCCGGATCAGTTTCCGGGCCAGGCGTTGCTGTGCGCCCTCTACCGCCACGCCGGCATCCGGGCCGTCGAGATCGGCAGCGTGATGTTCGGCCGCACCGATCCGACCACGGGCACCACGATCCACCCCGCGATGCAACTCGTCCGCCTCGCGATTCCCCGGCGGGTCTACACCCAGAGCCACATCGACTATGTGATCGAGGCGGCTGGCGAGGTGTTCGCGAATCGCCGAGAAATCCGGGGTCTGCGAATCACAGAAGCCCCCGAGGTTCTCCGGCACTTCACCGCCAAATTCGCGGAGGTATAGGCGAAACCTCGAGGAACCTCACGTCCCCATCACGTTGTAGCCGCAGTCGACGTAGAGTATTTGGCCCGTCACGGCGGAGGCCCAGGGGCTGCACAGGAAGAGCGTCGCGTTTGCCACTTCCTCGGGTTCGATTGCCCGGCGGAGGGGGGAATGCGATGCCACGTACTCGATCTGCTTGTCGAGGTCCGGTCGGATCGCCCGGGCGGCGCGGCTGCCGTAGGGGCCGGCCGAGATCAGGTTCACCCGGATGTTCTTGTCGCCGACGAACCAGGAGAGTTGCTTCGCGTCCATTTGCAGGGCCGACTTGGCGGTGCCCATCCCGCCGCCGTAGTGGGGGACGACCTTCTCACCGGCAACGTAGGTTAACCCAACGACACTTCCGCCGCCGGGCCGGTTGGCCATGTACGGGGTCGCCGCACGGGTCAGGGCGATCAGCGAGTACGCGGAGATTCCCATCGCCTCGTGGTACGCTTCCCGGCTGGTGTCGAGGAGGGACTTCGTGATTTCTCGACTAAACGCGACGGAATGGATCAGAAAGTCGATCCCGCCGAACTCTTTCCCGACCGCATCGACGGTGCCCTGGATGCTGTACTCCGAGAACTTCGCGTACCGCTTGTCGTCTTTCAAAGCCGGGGGAACCTTGTCCATGGAATCGACGCTGACGTCGCAGGGGTACAGTTTCTCGACCTTGAATTCCCCCTTGCCGTAGGGCAATTCGCGGGATTCGCGGTCGGCGTCGCGGGTGAGAATGCTGTCGACGATGTTGACCATCCGCGGGTGGACGGCGAGGACGATCTTCGCGCCGGCGGCGTTGAGTGCCTTGGCGATGTACCACGCGAAGCTCATGTTGTCGCCGACGCCGGTGACCAGGGCAACCTTGCCGGTGAAATCGATCGGAACCATCGTCAAATCCTCGCGGAGAATCATCACGAACCTGCCTGCGGTTTATCATTCCGTCGGGATTGGGGCAACCCGACGTCCGGTCCGGGCCTTTGCGGAGAGAGTGCAGCGAACTGTTCCGGGTGTCGTTGAGGGGGCATTTCCGGCTAATGGCCAAGAGCTAACGGCCAATGGCTGGAATGAAACAGTCTCTGGGAGCCGTTTCATTCCAGCCATTAGCTGTTGGCTCGAAACCCAGAAAAGGTCATGCACCCGCGTTTGCCACGCAGGCGAGACTTCTCATCGAGTTTTCCCGACACGCCCTTGACTCGGTCGGGTATCGTACAGGTGCGTGATTTCGAACCTTTCCATTCTCCGCGTGAGGTGCCAGATGGACCGGCCCGTCTCCGATTCTCCCGTCTCCCGACGCTCGTTCTTGCAAACCTCGGCCGTGGCCGCCGGGGCGGTTCCTCTTTTCGCCACCGCGAAGCCGGCCCTCGCGGAGCCGACCAAGAAATCTCCCGCAGAGACGGCCGTCAAGTCGCTCTTCGATTCCCTCACGGAAAAGCAACGGAAGGAAGTCTGCTTCGCCTGGGACCATGTCGACGAGAAGCGCGGCCTGCTGCGGACCCACGTTTCGAACAACTGGCAGATCACGAAGCCCAAGGTGACCGGCGGGTTCTTCACGAAGGATCAGCAAACCACGATCCACGACATCTTCAAGGGCCTCATCAACCCGGAGTGGTACGACCGCTTCATCAAGCAACTCAAAGACGACAGCGGCAAGGCGTGGGGTGCGGAGCAATCGATCGCGATTTTCGGTGAGCCGGGCTCCGGCAAGTTCGAGTTCGTGATCACCGGTCGGCACCAGACACTGCGGGCGGACGGCAACTCGGAGGATCACGTCGCCTTCGGCGGGCCCATCTTCTACGGACACGCCGCCAAGGGATTCAACGAGAAGCCCGACCACCCCGGCAACGTCTTCTGGCCGCAAGCCGTCGCCGCCAACAACGTCTACAAGATGCTCGACGAGAAGCAGAAAAAGGTCGCCCTCGAACCGCACGCACCGCGGGAGTCGGCAGTCGGATTCCGCGGCGACAAGGTCAAGGACGCCGGCGGGCTTCCCGTCAAGGAAATGTCCAAGGACCAACAAGCCGAGATGCAGAAGGTGCTGGCTTTGCTCGTCGAACCGTTCCGCTCGGACGACCGTGACGAGGCCCTTGCCGCGCTCAAGAAACAGGGCGGGCTCGAAGCGTGCTACCTCAGCTTCTACGCCGACAACGACATTGGCGACGACAAGGTCTGGGACACCTGGCGGCTCGAAGGCCCCTCGTTCGTGTGGCACTTCCGCGGCGACCCGCACGTCCACGTCTGGGTGAACATCGCCGACGACGCATCGGTCAAAACGAATGCGAAAGGTTGAGCCATCGCGATGACGGACGTTCGCCGACAACTCCAACTCCACCTCGCTGCCCTGCAGGCGGCCGGGGTGGAGTTCTTGCCCCGCCCGTCCGAGTCGAAACTCGCGGCACTTCCCCCAGAACTTGCAGAGCCTGACCCCGCCGACGACCGGCGGGTCGCTCTCGACATGCTTGCCGGCGAAGTCGCGAAATGCGACCGATGCCCGGAACTCTTCTCCACCCGGACCCAGACCGTTTTCGGCGTCGGCCCTCTTTCCCCGGACCTCTGCTTCGTCGGCGAAGCGCCGGGTGCCGACGAGGACCGGCTCGGCGAACCGTTCGTGGGCGCGGCCGGACAGTTGCTCAACAAGATCATCACCGCGATGGGATTGTCCCGGAGCGAAGTCTACATCTTCAACACGATCAAGTGCCGACCCCCGGGGAACCGCCAGCCGGCAGCCACGGAAACCGCCAATTGCCGGGGATTTTTCGATCGCCAACTGGAACTGGTCGCCCCGAAAGTGATCTGTTGCCTCGGCGGCGTTGCGGCAAAGCACCTCCTCCAGACCGCAACCGGGATCACCAAACTTCGCGGCAAGTTCTACGACTTCCACGGCATCCCGCTGATGTGCACCTACCACCCCTCCTACCTGCTCCGCATCCCCGACCCCCGGGCCCAGCAGCAGGCCAAGGGGGAAGTCTGGGACGACATGAAGCAGATTCTCCGGAAGCTCGGCAAACCCATTCCCGGGGGGAAGTGATCCCGAAATCGTTCCACGTTTCAAATCCGCGTGAGCCACCCCAGGATTCGCACCTCAGGGTTAGCCCGTCGTGTAACGCGTCGGGATGACGGAATCCTGCTGCAAAGGATGCGATTCTTCGTCACGGGAGAAATCCTCTTCGCCGGGTGTCCCTATTGTTTGGGGCGACCGGGAGGGCGAGGCTCCTGCCGAGCC
>CAZKIQ010000023.1:0-79245 GCA_964552815.1 uncultured Alcaligenaceae bacterium
AGTTCGGCTCGGCAAGAGCCTCGCCCTCCCGGTCGCCCCAAACAATAGGGACACCTTTTCCCGAACCCGGCTTGAATCCCGACCGGGTGGTCGGTCACAATCGCGGCGTTCCCCGCATCGGCAGGAGGCCGCGCTATGTCCCTGTTCTGGAAGAAACTCGCCATCCGCTCCGGCGTTGCCCGCTTCCTCCCGGTCGCGAAGCGGCTCTGCGACGGCGGCACCGATTCCCTTCGCTACTACTCCGACCGCGTCCTGGTTGCCCCCGTCGAGGAATTGCTCGACCCGGCCACCTTTCCGGAAGCGTCCGGGCCGGACGTGATGGACCTCAACCAGGGGGCACCCCGGTTCGACTCGGCGGTGAGCGGCGGGCGGACGGCGGAGCGGAACGGGCACCCGCCTGCGTGGGGGATGCCGCAACTTCGCCAGGCGATCGCGGAGCAGTATCGGCGCCGGAACGGGCGAGCGGTGCACTCGGCCGAGGATGTGCTCGTCACGCACGGGGCGGCAGGGGCGTTCGCGGCAACCCTCGATGCGTTCGTGAATCCGGGCGACCGCGTCGTCCTGCTCGACCCGTGCTCGCCGATCTTTTCCCTGGGTGCGAAATCTCGCGGGGCGGCGAGCCGCTGGGTGCCGACGTGGAACGAGGAGGGCCGCACACGGTTCGACGAAGCGGCTCTTTCCCGGGCGATGCGGGGGGCGAAACTGCTGGCCATCGCAGACCCCGGCAACCCGACTGGCGGGGCGATCGCGGCGGAAGATCTGGAGCGGATCGCGTTCCTCGCCAACCGCACGGATACGCTGGTATTCCTGGACGAGTCGTTCGCCCGGTTCCGGTTCGACGGTCGGCCGTGCGGGCTCGCGGGGATGCCGGGTGCGGAAGGGCGGACACTGTCGGCGGGGTCGTGCACCCCGGGGTACGGGCTCGGTTCCGTCCGGATGGGGTGGGTCACCGGGCCTCGGCACCTCGTCAAGGCGATCGCGCTCACCTCGAACCTGTCGGCCCCGTATGTGCCAGGGATCTGCCAGCAGATCGCGACCCGGGCACTGCAGGCGGACGAGTCGCAGTTTGCCCCCGTTTTCGACGAGTTCCGCGAGCGGCGGCGGTATGCGTTCGAGTCGCTTCGCCGGATGGGGCTGGAACCGTCTTGGCCGGCGGGTGGGTTCTTCTTCTGGGTTCCGGTCGCGAAGTTCGGGATGGACGGCCGGGCGTTTGCCGAGAAATTGTTGAAGGAATCGCGGGTGCTGGTAGGGCCGGGGAATGCGTACGGCCCGAGCGGCAAGGATTTCGTGCGGATCAGTTTCGCCGCGGAAGACGGCCGAATGCGAGAGGGGCTCGGCCGGCTCGCGACGTTCGTTGCCGAACTTACCGGGCAACCGGTCGTGCGGTCTGCCACTGTCACTGTTCCCGTCACGGGCGGTGAGGGGGCACCCGGGGAAAGCGAAGCCGAGCCGATTCGGGTTCCCGAACGCACCCCGACCTTCTCCCGGGTCTGATCGAGGGTCGTCGCGAATTAGCGGTACTTCCGGTCGCCGGGCGGGATCCGTACACTACGGGAAACTCGCTTCTCGCCCCGGCCGCTGCGGAGTCGACGATGTCGCTTCTTTCCCACCGCTCGCTGTGGATTCTCCTCGCCTCGATCGCGGTCTCGGCGACGGGTTGCAAAAAAGCCGAGATCCCCACCTCTGCCCCGAACCCGACGGGATTGCGGAAGGAACGCGGTTACCGAGTCCGGGCCGAGCCGCCGGCCACCCCGGAGCAGATTGCCACCTACAACCTGCTCGACGAGGACAAGCAGAAGTTCAAAGAGGCGATGGACGGCCTCACACCGACTTCGCAACCGCCGGACTTCACGAGCCGGTTCAAGAACTACGTCGGCTACCTCGACACCAAAACCACGGAAGATCTGGCCCCCCTTCCGCCCGACGTCAAAACGAACTTCGTGCGTTATCGCACGGGCTGCAAGAAGTTCCTGAAACAGGTTGGCTTCCGGCCCGCCGGCGACGGCACCGAATTTATGACCGCCATGAACGAGCTCTACGGCGGGAAAACCGAGAAACTCGTGGAGGTGTACGGCAAGGATTTCATGGATGCGTTCCGCGAGATGCGTCAGGGCTACGTCGTGCTGCTCGCCGCCGGCGAATCCGCGGGGCTGGAATACTACGATTGAGATTGATCCCTGATTCGTCAGCGAGGGAGCTTCAGCGTGATCTCGTTCGCCAACCGGAGAGGTTAGCCCCGAGGCTTCCGCAAGAGTAGTTGTTGAAGCGCCCTCGCTGACGGGTCGGCTAACGCACCTGAAACAAGCGCCTTCCGCGGGGCAAAAGGATCAGTTAGCCCGACCCGTCAGCGAGGGCACTTCTTGCGAGCCCACTCGAACAGTTCTGAGTAGAACCCACTCGCAACGCGGGATCCAACAGCGAATCGTTGGATTGACCCACCACCTCACGAATGTCGGCACGCTGGCGGTGACTTTCCACACGTCGGCTTGACAGGGTTTCCCGGTCCGCTATTTATCGCGTCCCGGTTGCCACCAGTCGAACCAGTTTGCCTCGGGCGACGGTGGGCGGCCGTGGGGGAGCGGACACGGAGGGGGCGTGGCGGTCCGAGCCGCGAGATTCTGGGGCGGGTTGTGGGTACTGGTCGGGTTCGGGGTGTCGGCACTGGCCGCGGACCCGTTTCCAACCGGGCCCGGTCTGCCAACACCAGCGAATCCGCAACTTCCATCGAACGCGCCGCCGCTGCCGAAGGCGTCGCCGGTTCCGGAGATGAAGCCGACGGGGCCGTACACCGTTCTGCAACCGCCGCGAGCGGATCTGCCGCCGCCGACCGCGTTCGAACCGGAAGTGGTCCTTCCCAACGGCGGCCGCGTGCCACTGCCGGCGTCCGCGAAACAGATCATCCGCTTCAGCCCACGATACGACGTTGCCCCGAACCTCGTCCGGGAACCGCTTCCCGGCGGCGGTTTCCGGGTCATCCAGACCGGCGGGATCATCGTCAACGTGGTCTTCGTGAAGGACGCGGGGGCAGTTCAGGAGATCGAATTCGCCGCCGACAACGTGGTGGCGTGGATGAAGGGATCGACCCCGATGGATACGGGTAAGGGGGTCGAGACGCAATCCGCGGGCGGGAAGACCGACGTCGAGTTGTACCTGTCGGGCAACGTCGTGATCCGCACCGTGGCCCCGAACGGACTCGCCGGCGCCACCGACCAGGTTCTCCGGGCGGAACAGATCTACTACGACGTTTCCAAGAACCGGGCGATCGCGTTGCGGGCAGATCTGGAACTCAACGGCGGGACGCTGCCAGACCCGATCCACATCCGCGGGAAGGAAGTCTGGCGGCTTGGCGTCAACGAGTGGCGCTCCTTCGACGCCGGAACCTCCGCGAGCAAACGACCCAGCGACCCCGGCCTCACCCTCGGCGGACGCGAAACGCAGTTCGTCCAGCAGGAAATGGTTCGGCGGAACATCTTTGGAATCCCGTACCGCAACCTCCGCACCGGTGAAGTCGAGTACGGATTCGAGCGGACCCTCACCACTCGCGGGGCCACGATCAACGTCTTCGACACCCCGATCTTCTACTACCCGAAGGTGGTCGCGGATCTGGAAGAACCGCTGGGGCCGCTTGTGGGCGTTGGGGCGGGGAACGACCGGATCTTCGGGTTCCAGGTTTACAGCACCTGGGATGTGCACAAGCTTCTGGGCGTGCGGCCACAGGCGGGGCAGAAGTGGTACCTCGACGCCGACTACCTCAGCGATCGCGGGCCAGCCGGGGGATCGCGATACATCTACGCCAACACGGATTTCTTCGGATTCGGTGGCCCCAATACCGGGCTCGTCCGTGGTTACGTCATCTCCGACGGCGGCGAGGATGTGCTCGGCTCCTTCCGCGGTCCGCAACCGGAGAAGCCGTACGTCCGCGGGCGGGTCGGCTGGACGCACAACCAGGACATTTACGAAAACGGACCGACGTTCCTCCGCCTCATGGGGCAGATCGAGTACCTCTCGGATAAGAACTTCCTGGAGCAGTACTACAAGCAGGAATTCGACACGGCCCCGAACCGCGAGACGTTCACGTACCTGTACGGGGCGTCGGGGAATATCTGGGGATCGGCACTGGGCGAGGTTCGCCTGCATCGGCCGTGGATCACGGAAACGGAGTGGCTGCCGCGCCTCGACGGAGCAGTTGTTGGGGAATCGTTCTTCGATTTGTTCACGTACACGGCCAGGGCCAATGTCGGTTACGCGCAACTCAAGACGGCGTCGGAACCACCGCCGCCGGTGATGCCGACCGATGTGGCGACCAACACGGGCCGGTTCGATCTTCGGCAGCGGCTTGATGCCCCCTTCGACCTCGGACCGTTCCGATTCGATCCCTACGGAATCTTGCAACTGACGCAGTACACGGAAGACCTGACAGGGAACTCTCGCGGGCGGTTCTATGGGGCGGGCGGTGCGGCGGTGAGCATGCCTCTCTCCCGGCTGTATTCCGATGCGTCGAGCGAGATCTTCAACGTCCGCGGGTTGTATCACAAGGTCAACATGCGGGCGAACTACTTCGCGGCCTACTCGGACACGCCGTACACCCGGCTGCCGCAACTCGACCGGGTCTTTGACGACGCCGTCGACCAGTCGTACCGCAACGACCGGCCGCAACAACCCAACATGGTCCCCGGCCCGGCAGGTATCGCCCTCGCTACTTCGCCGATCTTCGACCCGCAGCAGTACGCGATCCGCCGACTTGTCACGAACCGCGTCGACACCCTGGATTCGATCCAGACCCTGCAATTCGACGTCAGCCAGCGGTTGCAAACCAAGAGGGGATTCATCGGGGCCGAGCACACCATCGACTGGATGGCTCTCGATGTAAGCGTCTCCACATTCCCGAACCCGGCGGCGGATAACTACGGCGAATCGTGGGCGTTCCTGGAATACAACTACCTCTGGAACCTCGGCGACCGGGTCTCGTTTATGTCGATGGGCTGGTTCGACCCGTTCGAGAACGGGGCCCGGTACTTCGATGTGGGTGCGAACTTGAACCGGCCGGATGGCACCAACTTCTACCTCGCCTACCGGCACACGGACCCCGTCAACAGCCGCGCCGTCACCGCGGGCATGAACTACCAGCTGAGCCAGAAATACGCCGTGAATCTCGGCACCTCCTACGACTTCGGCTTCAACCAGGCGTTGTCGAATAACATCAGTTTCACCCGCACCGGGGCGGACGCGACGCTGCTGTTCGGGGTGACCTACAACGCGCTTGTCAACAACTTCGGAATCCAGTTCGCGATTGTCCCCAACGTCGCAAACTTCGCAGCAGGTCGCCTCGGCGGTCTCGGGACGGGCGGTGGAGGTTTCGGAATCGGAGCCGGACGATGACGCCGATCTTTCCCAGCGAGAAGCGCATGAGCATCGGCTGGAACCCCAGCGACGACGACGATTCCGACCGCCCTCACCCTCGCCGCAGTTGGAGCGACAAGTTCGCCGAGGCGTTCCGGGGTGTGAAGCAGGGGGTTCGCGGGGAATCCAGTTTCTACGTCCACTTCTTCTTCGCCGCCCTCGCCATCCTCGTCGGCGTGATCCTCGAATGCGGGTGGGTGGAGTGGTGCCTCGTCACCATCGCCATCGGGTTGGTTCTGACCGCGGAACTGTTCAACACCTCCCTGGAAACCCTGTTCCACGGCCTCGATCGCGACACGAAGGATCGGCTGGTCGGGGTTCTCGACATCTCCGCCGGGGCGGTGCTGGTCGCGAGTGCGACCTCGGTGGTCGTGGGCGGAATCGTCTTCGGGCGGAAGTTGCTGATCTTCGCGGGCTGGCTGTGAATCTCGAAGCTACAGCCGCCACCGTTTCGAGAGCGGTTCCCGGCGAGCCGCCTCGGCCGCGAGTCGCCGGGCATAGCCGACCGCCCACGCGGGTGGGATTCCGAATTTACCCGTGAGCGTCTCGAGAATCGCCGCCGGGTCGGGACCGGCGTCGGCCAGCACCTCGGCTCTTCCCGCAAGAAGTTCGAGCCCGAGCTCGCTCGCGTTCCGTTCCGACCGATCGTGAGCATCCGGGTCGTAGCATCGGTCGAGGAGGTGGACGGCGACGCCGACCCGCACCCCGGCCAGCCACCCGGCCGTCTCCTCTGCAAACGTCGCCGGGCGATCCCCATCCAGCACCGGCAGCACCGAGCTTCCGAGCCGACGGACAATCCGCTCCCTGGGGACCAGATACTCCGCCAGGAAGTGCCCGAGTTCGTGGGCCAGAATCACCCGACGCTCGGGCTCCGACAGATGGGAATCGACAAAGATGGCCGCCCGACCGCGGTAGGCGACGACGCAGCCGTGGAGCGGACGCAGCCCACCGGGCTCGAGGGGGAGCACCAGACCGCGCCGGGAGAACCAGTCCCGGATCCGTTCCCGGGTGAGGTCCGGCTCGAACCGCACCCAGACGGGGCAGATTCGCGGGGCGACTTCCGCGAGATTCCGGGGAGGCGGGGGACGGGATCCCGCTTGCTCCCAGAATGCCCCGGCGATCCGCTCACGGTTGGCGGGCGTCATCGTCGCTTCCCGGGGGCGGTTGATCCGCATCGTGCGCCGCCATCAACCACCCGGCGTCGGAAACGGTCCGCGTCCCGGACGGCTCCGACCACGCCGCAAAGCCCTGCTCCTGCCGGAGGAGGTTGGCCAGCGCCGTCATGTCGACCCCGCAGCGGGTCGCGATTTTCTCCACATCCCCGGAAAATTCCTCGGCTCGAGGGTTGGCGCACACCGCCAGCAGTGCGAGTCCGTGAGCATCGGTGTGCAGCTTCGCGGCGAGTTGCTCGACGGTCAGACCCTCCGAGTGGGCGTGTTTCGCGAGCCAGAACCCGACCGTTTCCGGCTGCTGGGCCGTCACCCTGATCGCCGCCGCCTGAAGTTTTTCCCTCGAAATCATGGCGTCCTCTCCTCGCGGGTCCCGTCGCGGGTCCCGGTCTGTCGCTCGCGTTCCCGGCGGATCCGCTGCCGGAACCGGGCGAGAAGCGTGACGATTTCCGACGGTTCGAGCCCCAATTTCTGGGCAAGTTCCACAGGTGTCACGACCCCGGCCAGCCACAGATCGAGGGCTCGAATCTCGACGTCTGTGTGGGCGATTCGCGGGCGGAGGGCGGCGGCCAGCTCGCGGATGTCGACCTCGTCTGCCGGGGAAGGGGCCACCGGTCGCGGGTTTGTGACAGAATTTTTCTCCCGATTCCGTCGGCGGGTCTCGCTACGAAGCTGGATCCGCAACCGCCCCCGGGCGTGCCGGTACATCGCCGCTTCCGACGAGTCCGCTCCCGTTCTAGCCGCCACGAGGATCGCCTCGATGACGGCATCCTCGATGACCTGGGAATCGACGCCCCGGTAGCGACGGGACAGGCGGGTCGCCAGCGGCTCCGCGAATCGCTCGAAGAGATCGGCAGCGAGGGTGGGGTCGAAGACGGGGCCGGCCATGGTCACCAGTCTACTCACCGCCCGCGGTCGGGAAATGCGTCTCCAGCCAATCGCGGAAGTTGACGACTTCCACGGGTTCCGCCAGATCCGCGACGGCCGTCGGGAAGTACGCATCCACCCATACCCGGCTCACCGCTTCCTCCCAGGGTGTGCCCACGGGGATGTCGATCGATTTGAGGAGCACCAGCCGGGCCCCCAGCGTCGCCGCCACCGCCGCCGCGATCGAATCGGAGGTGGCTTCCCAGGACGCCGGCAACGGCAGGGTTTGCAGTGTCTCGACAAGCGGAATCCGCCGCAACCGGGCGAGATCAAAATGCGGTCGCAGAATCGCGGTCAGGAACCGCTCCATCACCGCGAGCATCTCGATTGCGAGCCAGTGGGAGTCGGTGTCGGAGAGGTGATGGACCGCTTCGAGATCCCGGATCACGTCCGTGGCCGCTCCCCCACCCGGGACGAGCGTAATCGCCTCATTCGGGGGGAAAGTGCCGAGAAACTGGGCGAGACCCGCCCCAAGATGCGGGTGATCGAAAAGACTTCCACCGACCTTCACGACCACACGGTTGGACGCCATCTGGAAATTCTACCGCGATTTGCCCCTCGCCGCCTCCCGATCCCCCCTTGGCGGATCGCGGGTCAAATTCCCATCTTGCTCAACCCGCACACCCGGAACTGCCGATCCAACCGGTAGAGGCGGAAGAATCGGACCGTCGCGCCCGGAGGGGACCCATGCTACGCTGGCTAGGGGTCGGCGTCTTCGCCGTACTCGTCGCGGGAAATGGGTTTGCTTCCCATCGGGAGGGGGACGTCGTCGTCTTCCGGACGGCCGGCCAGCCGGAACGCCAGTTGAAGATTCTCCGGGTCTCGCAGTTCTCCGACGGGGAATCGCTGATCGACGTCCAGGACCTCACAACGGGCGACCGCTTTACGGTTCCCGGGAAAGTGATGGCCGCCCTGAGTCGCCCGCGCACCCCGCCAGCACCGCAACCGACTCCGGTCGCTCCTCCGACGCAGTCGTCGGCCAAGCCGCTACCACCTCCGCCCGTCCCACTCACGACCACCCAGCCGGCCACGCCACCACCGCAAACCTCGCCGGCGAACCCACCGGCTCCGGAAACGGTTGCGACTCCGGTCGCGGAAGCCTCTGCGACTCCGATACCCGCACCCGTCGAACCGGCCGAGCCAGGCGAGATAGCACAGGCGACCGCCACGCCCTCCGTACCTTCGGAACCGGAAACATCGGGGAACGCTCGCTTCCAGTCGCCGATCTCGCAGACTTCCCGGGAGGAGATCCCCCAGACCCGGCAAAGCCTTCTGCTGACGTCGCTGCTGACGCCGCAGGAGCAAATGTACGCCGAGATCAAGCCGCTGATCGCCGACCTGCACACGGCGCTCCGCCCAACGGTGCGGGAAGACGCCGCCACCGGGCTCGCCGAGGGTCGCTACGGTTCCCGCCCGGAAGTCAAGGCGACGATCGCTTACGCCGCCATGTCCGACCCGGCGATCTCCGTGCGAGCCCACTGCATCCGGTGCCTGATGAGCCTGGGATACCACCACCCGGTGTACGTGGACTACCTGCAGAAATGCGCGGTGTGCGACAGCGTCGAGTTGAAGAAAGCGGCGATCGAGGCACTGCAAAAACTTCGACCGAGGTGAGCGGTCACCCGTCCGCGAACTCGTCCTTCCCCCAGGCGGCATTGGCGGCGGAGGCGATTTCCCGGCCAAGGTCGGCTCGGAAACGGACGCGGATCGTCGGCACCTGCTCGAACGTGAAATCCAGGTAGTTCGTGAACCACCCCTTCCCGGCCGTCGCCGACACCTCGGACCAGGGAACGAAAATCGGCGGGTGGAACAGGCTCAGCGGAAACATCACCGCGAGGAGCAACCCGTCCGCGTTGGTGCCGACGGTCACGCCACCGTTGTAGTTCGCCCAGGACATCTGCAAGGATCGGAAACGCCGACGGGTACCCTCGAAATGCGGCGGGTCCGGGTAGGCGGCAGCCAGAGTCGTCCACCCCGACTGCCAGGCGATCAGCCGCAAAATTCCGAATTGCAAGAGGAACACGAACGCGACGAATCCCACAATTTCCGGGATTCCCACGTCAGACGGCTCCGAGCGCGAGCGAGCAGTTGTGCCCGCCGAAGCCGAAGCTGTTGGAAAGCAGCCGTTTCACGCGGGCTTCCCGGGCGGTGTTGGGGACGTAATCCAGGTCGCAGTCGGGGTCCGGGGTATCGAGGTTGATCGTCGGGTGGACCACACCGTGGCGAATCATGAGGGCACAGGCGATCGCCTCGACGCCACCGCTGGCACCGAGCAGGTGGCCGACCATGCTCTTGGTGCTCGAAATCATGAGCTTTTTCGCGTGGTCGCCGAACGCAGCCTTGACGGCACGGGTTTCCGCCGCGTCGCCGAGCGGAGTGCTGGTTCCGTGGGCGTTGAGGTAATCGACGTCGGTCGGGTTCCACTTCGCCTCGCGGAGGGCGGCTCGCATCGACTCGGCGGCTCCGATCCCTTCCTCGTGCGGAGCGGTGATGTGGTACGCGTCGGCGGTGTTCCCGCAGGCGAGAACCTCGCAGTAGATGTTCGCCCCGCGAGCCCGGGCGTGCTCGTATTCCTCGAGGACGAGAATTCCGGCCCCCTCGGCGAGCACGAATCCGTCCCGGTCCTTGTCGAACGGTCGGCTCGCCTTGGTGGGAGCGTCGTTGCGTTCGGAAAGAGCCCGGCAGGCGATGAAACCGCCCAGACCCATCGGGGTGATCGCGGCTTCTGCACCGCCGGAGATAATGACTTCCGCGAAGCCCGCCGAGATTTGGCGGAACGCGTCGCCCATCGCGTGGGCGGCGGAAGAGCAGGCGGTACTGACGGTGGTGTTGGGACCGCGAAGCCCAAACTTGATCGAGATGTTCCCGCTGGCCGCGTTCGCGATCATCTTCGCGATCAGGAGCGGTCCGAGGCGGGAAGGTCCGCGGTCCCGGTAGACGGTGTGCCCTTCCTCGAACTCGTGCAGACCCCCGATGCCGCTGCCGAGGATGCAGCCGACGCGGAAGGGGTCGAGTTTAGCCAAATCGAGTCCGCAATCCTTGACGGCCTCGCCGGCGGCGACCATCGCGAGCTGGGCGAAGCGATCCAGACGCCGGGCGGCCCGGGAATCCATGGTCGCTTCGGGGTTGAAGTCGCGAACCTGCCCGCCGAAATGGACCTTGAAGGCGGTGGTGTCAAAGAGATTGATCGGCCCGACGCCGCTCCGACCAGCCAGCAAACCGTCCCAGTAGGCGGGGACGGAGTGTGCGAGCGGATTCACGGTGCCCAAACCGGTGACGACAACTCGACGGTTCATTACGCCTTCGCTCCGCCTTCCCCACCCTTCTCTTTGAGCTTGGCCTCGATGTAATCAATTGCCTCGCCCACGGTCTTGATCTTTTCCGCCTGGTCGTCCGGAATCTGGATGTCGAACTCTTCTTCCAGTTCCATGACGAGTTCGACGATGTCGAGCGAGTCGGCCCCGATGTCCTCGACGAAGCTGGTGCTCCGCGTGACCTGCTCTTTGTTGACGGCGAGGTGCTCGCACACAATATCGATGACGCGACTTTCCACGGACACGCGACGACCCTCCCGCAACATTGTTCTCTTTGGCGGCACCCGCTACCGGGTCGCGGCCCACGGTTCGTTGTATTCGACCTGACCGACCGTCGGCGAGCGGCGGCCCCAGGATTCCCCAGGTTGTTCCGGGACAGGGGTTGAATCTACAGAGACACGGCGGAAAAGGAAAGACGACCTGATTTTCCTCGCCACCCGACGCCACCCGATGGCCCATCTCAGTGCCTGAGAAACTAGCCCGGGACGACCGAATCACGTTCTCTTGTCTCGAAACGAGTGCGTTTTGACAATCGCATCCCTCCGAGGAAATCCATCCGCCCGCCCTACTTTCCCAGAGCGGTCAGCACCCCCAGAAGGCCGACAACCGTGAGGCCGAGAACCAGAACGTACGACCGCACCCGGCCGGTCTGGAGTTTCCGCACGCCCCCGCCCAGGGCCACCGCGAATCCCGCCAACGACGACATCCAACCGTCGAGGGTGCCGAAATCGAGCCGGGTCGGGGCCGCAGCCGGGTCGTCGGGGCCGCCGGTCGATCGCCTGTCCAGGTGGGCCAGCAGAAACGCCGCCTGCACCGTCGGCTTCTCGAAGGCAGCCGAGTATGCTTCGTCGAAGAACCACTTCCGGGCGAAGAATCCCCGCAAACCCGTGGGGTTATCCGAGATTTCCTCGGGTTTCCGACGGTAGTACGCATTCGCCGCCAGCCCGACACCAACCAGCCCGACGACCAGCGCGAGCGCCTCGGCCACGAGATGCTGCTCGTGGGCGAACGCGTGAGCCTGGTCGAAGTCGGACATCCGCACGGTCGGCGCCGCGTGGTGCAGAACCTTCCCGAGCAGGCTGGCGTCGGCATTCCACAACGGCCAACCCCACGCCACACCGATGCTGAACGTGGCGAGGGCGATCAACGGAATCGTCATCACCTGCGGCGATTCGTGGGCCTTCTCGGAAACGTGCGGATCCCGCGCTTCCCCCGTAAACGCCAGGAACCACAGCCGAAACATGTAGAACGCCGTCATCCCCGCCGTCAAAAGCGGGACGAAAAAGAGTAGGGCGTGATCCCGGTGAGCCAGGCTGTATCCGAGTGCCTGCGCGAGAATCGCGTCCTTCGAGTACCACCCGGAAAAGAACGGTGCCCCGCAGATCGCCAGCACCCCGACCAGCATCGTCATCGCGGTCACCGGCATCTTCCCGCGAAGCCCACCCATCTTGCGAAGATCCTGCTCGTGATGGCAACCGTGGATGACGCTCCCCGCCCCGAGGAACAGCAACGCCTTGAAGAACGCGTGGGTCAGCAGGTGGAGCAACCCCGCGACCCAGCCGCCGACGCCGAGCGCGAGCATCATGAAGCCGAGCTGACTCACCGTCGAGTATGCCAGCACCCGCTTGATGTCGGTCTGCACGCAGGCGATCGTGGCCGCGAGGAAGAGCGTGATGCACCCCGTGTATGCGATCACGAGCAGCACGTCCGGCGAGAAGAGCGGGTAGCACCGGCCGACGAGGTAGACGCCGGCCGCCACCATCGTCGCCGCATGGATCAGGGCCGACACCGGCGTCGGGCCTTCCATCGCATCCGGAAGCCAGGTGTGGAGCGGAAACTGGGCCGACTTCCCGACGCACCCGAGGAAAATCCCGAGCCCCATCGCGATCCACAAGGTATCCGTCAACTCCGCCGGCCGACCGCTGGCCAACGCATCGATCAGTTCCCGGATGTTGAGCGTCCCGAAAATCGACCACGCAATCGCGATTCCGACCAGGAACCCCGCATCCCCGACGCGGTTCATGAGGAACGCCTTGTTCGCCGCCACACTCGCAGACTTTCGTTCGGTGTAGAACCCGATCAGAAAGAAGGAGCAGACCCCGACGAGTTCCCACGACACGAAAATCTGGAAGAGGTTGTCCGCGATTAGCAGGTTCAACATCGAGAAAGCGAACAGCGACAGGTACAGATAGAACCGCCCGAATCGGCCGCGACGGTGGACGTGAGCGTCGTGGTCATCGACGGTCGGTTGCAGTTCTTCCCGCATATAGCCAAGGGAAAAGACGAAAATCAGCGTGCCGACAACGGTGACCATCGCGAACATCACCGCGGTCAGCGCGTCGATGCGGTAGCCAAGTTCGAGCGCGATCGCCGACGTCGCCTTGGGAGACGCCCCGATCCGGATCCAGTCGATCCGCTCTTCCCAGTGCCGGGGCGAGTCATGCTCACCGTCGAGGAATTGCACCAATCCCGCGATCGCGAGCCCGGCGGAGATGGCAAGGCTGCCAATCGCGATGTATCCGGGCGGCACGCCGAAGCGGTACCCCGGTCGCCAGAGGTTTCGCACGGTGCCGGCGAGGAGTAACAGAATCGCCGCCCCCAACGGGATGAGCGTGGCGACGACGTACAGCCGACCCGGATGTTCGCGGAAAGCGTCGAGCATGGTGTCACGTCTTCAAGCTGTCGAGGTAAAGTTCCACGGCATCTTTCGCTTCTGCCAGTCCGCAACCGGTTTCCTCGCGGTAGACCCGGATCGCCTCGATTTTCCGCGACGGATCTTGGGCAATCTCCTTGACCCGATCCGAAAGATTTACGTGATCGACGAGATTGAGACCGGCTGCTCGGATCAGGAGATCGACCCGCCGTTCCAGCCGCGCTCCGCGAGCGGCGATCGCTCCGATCCAGAGAATCGCCAGCAGACCCATCCCAAAACCCGCGATTCCGAGAATGTCTGGAGTTGTCACGGCTCTACCTCGCCAGAACCCTCACCCCTTCAAGTCGGTCGCCTGATCGACATCGACGGAGGCGAAGTTGTTGTAGAAGTTGAGGAAAATCGCGAGCGCGACGGCCGCCTCGGCTGCTGCGAGGACGATCACCAGGACGGCAAACACCTGCCCTTCGAGCCGAAACGACGGCACAAATCGGGCACACGCTACGAAGTTGACATTGGCCGCATTCAGGACCAGCTCGACGCCCATCAGGATGCCGACGGCATTGCGTTTCGTGGCGATGCAAAGCACGCCGCAGGCGAAGAGAAAGGCGGAGAGCATCAGGCAAGTCGAAAGGGTAAGCATAAAGCCAAGGAAAAAGTAAAAAGGAAAAAGGAAAAAAACGGAACGCCGAAGCATAAAACCCAGGAAAAATAAAGCCGAAAAGGGAATAGATCAGTTCCTCTCTTTCGTTCGCACCACAATTGCTCCCAGAATATTGCAAAGCTCACAGCATTCGCATAGCAGAGGGTTTCCCCGTTCTTCGGGTACAAGTTTCGAAGCAATGGAAAGTCTGATCCAGTATCTCGTCTCTCGGGCCTCTTTCAGAGCGATGAGATTCTTGTGAATGAAATCCTTGCGACTCTGTGCAGCCTGCGCTTCCTCGACATTCGCTCAAATGGATGTACCGGAACGAAGCAACTGATTTGCAATTGCACGGTTCACTCGCCCCAGTTGCCGGGAGAAACCGACAATTGCCACAGCGAACGCAAACGTTCTTTCTGCGATGTCTCGCCGTGGTTCCACAATTCGCTCCGGATCGTTTTTTACTTTTTCCTTTTTACTTTTATTCGTTCTTCCGTATTTCCGTTCTAATTTTCTTCGATCTTCCTCCGCTTCGCTCTCGCCAAGTACGCTGCCGCGATCAGCACGACCAGCAAGTGCACCGACACGATTTCGAACGGAAGCAAAAACGCCGACTCCTCCGTCCCCTGCACACCGAGGAAGGTCAGTCCCAGTGGTTCGACGCCGGGCAATGTGCCCTCCGGGGTCGGCGGAGGCTTCGCGAGATTCAAGGATGCTGACACGAGCAGTGCGAACAACGCGGTGGCCAACACCCCGCCGACGGCCCATTCCAGGGGGCTCGTGCGATACTTCAACCCCGGGGCGGCCGAGGTCAGCATCACGCCGAACACGACGAGAACCATCGTCCCGCCGACATACACGATGAGCTGCGCCGCCCCTAGGAATTCCGCACCGAGAAGGAAGTAAAGCAGGCTGATCGCGATCAAAGTGAACAACAGCCAAACCGCGGATCGCACGATGTTTTTCGCCAGCACCACACCAACGGCCGACCCCGCGGCGGCGAGTGCGAGCACGGCAAAGAGCACCGAGGAGAGAGACATCGGTCAACCCGGAGAGAGCCAGCGACGACCGCGAAGAAGCGGAGATAGGCTAGGGATACGCCAGTCGCGGGGAGAATGCAAGCATCACCTGCCGAACCGGAGAAGGCGGCTCGGTGGGATTCCCAAGGTTTGGGTCTCCGAGAAGCCGAGGCTCCTGCCAAGCCGCGTTTCTTCGGGAGGGCTCGGCTTCTACCGAGCCGCGTTTCTTCGGGAGGGCGAGGCTCCCGCCAGCCGCGTTTCTTCGGGAGGGCGAGGCTCCCGCCGAGCCGCGGTTCTTCGGGAGGGCGAGGCTCCCGCCGAGCCGTGAGTTCCTGAGTTGTGCGGGTCGTCGGCCACCCAGGGAAGGCGGCTCGGCAGGAGCCTCGCCCTCCCGAAGAACGGCGGTTCGGCGGGAGCCTCGCCCTCCCGAAGAGCCGGAGAACCGCGGCTCGGCAGGAGCCTCGCCCTCCCGAAGAACCGGAGAAACGCGGCTCGGCGGGATTCGCCCTCTCGGAGAAGAGCGGATCACTGCGGGACTTCGAGAAGAAAACGGTTCGCCCAGGGACTGCTCGCCAGAATCGATCGTGATCCCTCGTCGAGTTCGCATTCGCGAAGGTCGATGCGATCCACGCCCGGCAGCCGGCTCCAGTTGACGAGAGCCATCGCCCCGAGGCGGTCGAGCCGATTCCCGGAAAGGTTCAATTCCCGTAGATTTCGGAGTCTCGGCGATTGCGTCAGCGTCTCGTACCCCCCTTCCCCGATCGCCCCGATCTCGTTGTAGGAAACGTCAAGTTCGACGAGTTCCTCGGCGTTTGTGGATTCCGCCAGAGCGATGAGTCCGGAATCGCCGATGTACTGCGAACCGAGGTCGAGCGAGCGGAGGTTCCGCAGCACCGGGGAATCCGCGAGGGCAACCGCACCCGCGGCGTGGATGCTGTCGGTGAAGGTGAGCTCATCGTTGCGAATCTCGACGTGCCGCAGGTTCCGCAATCCGGTGGCAGTCGCCAACGCCTCGGCTCCGTCGTCCGCAAACGGGTTCCCCGACAGGTCCAGCCGCTCCAGTTGCGGGGCGATCGGGGTGGCCGCCAGTTCCGTGATCGCTTCCGCCCACAGGCGGTTGTTGCGAAGCCGCAGAGTCCGCAACCGGGGAAGTTCCGCAGTGCCGAAGAATCGCGTGATCCGGTTCTCCGCTCCGAACGAGTTGTTGGCGAGATCGAGCACCTCGACGCGGGAAAAGATCGGCAACTGGGTGAGGTCCGCGACGCGTCGGTCGGCGTTGCGGAGCCGAAGTTCGCGAACCGGCACCAGAGCCAGAAATCGGCGGGCGGCGGCGAGGAAGCGGTCGGCCGTCGTGTCGACCACTTCCACGAAGCCGCGTCGGAAGAGCTGCCGACCGATGTTGGGAAGCTCCCACCGCTTCCGGTTCGCCGCGAAAAGCTCCGCCTCACGTTCCCGCAACGCCGGGAAACGCTCGTCGGTTCGGGGCAGTTCCGCAAGTTCGCACTGCAGCCGGATAAACTCCGCCCGGGCCGGGTCCCCGTGCTCGTCGAGATAATCGGCGTACACCAACCGGGGAAGGTCGTCGTCCGGCCGATCGGTGATCGCCGCCAGAAATGCTGCATCGTCGGTCATACCTATTCCACCACGTCAGAACCAAACCGTTCCACCACCTGCTGCCAGACTCGCCCTCGGAAGGTGTTCCCCTCCGAGAGATACAGACGCTTCAACCCCGCGAAGTGCGGCGATCTCACGAGAGCCCGGAGAGAATCGTTGTCGAGATTGTTGTCCCGCAGATCCAGGACGCTGAGCCGATTTGTCGCACGCATCAGTACGAACGCCTCGAACGCCCGCAGCGTGAAAAATGGCACAATGCGGAGAGCTTCGCTCCAGGGATCGTTCTCATCCTGGACCTGCAGGACGGCTCCGGATTCGTCGGTGGTCACGGTGTAGGCGGGCGAGTTCTCCGAGTAATGCCGTCGCCCGGAGAGGTCGAGTTGCGTCACGTGTCGGGACATTTTCGCCTCGAAGAGATTCCGAATCGCGGTGACATCCGGGATGCGATCTCCGAGGATTCGGACCCGTGTGGCGGCGAACCACTGCGGATGGTTCAGGGCAATTTGCCGGAATGAGTCGAGATTCTCGAGCTGGTCCACTCGAACAACCACCGGTTGGGCGACGGGTTTTGGGAGCACGGCTGAGCTGAACGCGTCAATCGGCGCAGTTCTCCGCAGTTGCGCAAACGCCTCCCGGAGCGGGATCTTCTCCTCCTCCGTTTCCGCAATGCGAATCTGTGTGTGGAGCCGCAGATACTGCCCTGCCAGAACTTCGCCGTGCTCCTCCAGCCAGTCGGCGTAAACGAGTTTCGGCGTGGGGTCGTCGGGGTGGTCGTAGATCGCGCACAGGAACGATTCGCGTTCGTCGAGCATTCTGGCATTTTAACCGGCGACTGCGTTCCGCAAAACGAGCCGTTCCCACCCCTGGCCGGTCGGCTACTTCCCGGTCAATTCCTTGACGAGATTCTCCGCGTCGTACCGTTTCCGCAGGGCTTCCAGCACCGCCCGCGAGTGGACGGCGATGTGCCGGGCCTGGACGTCGGTGTAGACGAAGTTCCGCACCAACCCGTGGCGGTTGCGGTCGAAGTTGACGCCAACGAGTTCGCCGGCTCGGTTGAGAACCGGGGACCCGGAGTTGCCGCCGATCGTATCGGCGGTGCTGACGAAGTCGAAGGGGGTGGAAAGATCCAGCTTCGCCTTGCCGTCCTTCCAGCGTTTCGGCATGTCGAACGGATCGCGGAATCCGAGCTTTTCTGCCTTTTCGAAGGCACTGCCCAAGGTGGTGTGGAACGGGAGTTTCTTGCCGTCGACCTCGTAGCCGCGGGTGGTGCCGAACGCGATGCGGAGTGTGAAGGTGGCGTCCGGGGCGAGGGTTTTGCCGAAGGCGGCGAAGCGGGCCCGGGCGATGTCCGCGTAGGCCTGGCGTTCCGGCTCCTCGACTTCCTCCTCGTGGCGTTTGCGAAGCTTGCGGGCCTCCGCGTCGATGGTACGGGCGAGGACGATCATCGTGTCGGTGCTCGCGTCCACCGCCGACTTGCCGCCGTCGAAGAGTTTCTTCCGCTCCTCGACGGTCGCGAGTTTGGTCCCGGCGATCAATTCTGCGGCGCGATTGGCCGGGTTCTTCCCTGCAAGGACGGCGACGACGATCGGATGCTCCCCGCCCAGATTCTCGGCGAGGAACGTCAGTGAGGCCGCCAGTTTCGCCCGTTCCAGATCCGGGTAGATCGGGGCCGGCGAGAACAACTGGAACTTCAGGGATTCGAGGTTCGAGTCACGGTATTCGCGGAACCGCACGGTCGATTTCTTCGGCAACTCCTCGGCAAGCCGCACCAGGTGCCGGGCGAGGTGGAAGAAGTCGGAAAAGAACCCGTCGCCGCGTTCGAGGAGGGCGTGCTCTTTCTCGAAGGTTCCCAGCGACTTCTGCGTGGTGGCGATCTTTTCGATCGCGTCGAGGTACGCCTTGCCCACCGGGTTCTCGTCCCGGTTCGGGAGCATCTGCAGGACTTGCCCCTCCGCCGCCTCTTTTTGCTCAAGAATCTTCGGATCCAGAAGCCCCTGGATCTGGCCGGAGAACGCCTTGCGGGCATTCGCGACGCGGTGCAGGTCGGTGGCCGCCTGCCGACGTTGCTCGGGGTCGGCCTCGGAATACTGCGTCAGAGCCGCTTCCAGGGTGCGGAGCCGGTAGAGCGTGTAGGGCAAGGTCGCGTCCCGGCGGTGCTTCAGGCGGGCGAGCGTCTCGAGCCGTTGGGTCGTGCCGGGGTGTCCGGTCACGAAGACGAGGTCGTTCTCCGCGGGGCCGGTTTCGCTCCACTTGAAGAAGTGCGTGATCTTCGCGGGTTCCCCGTTCTCGTACGCCCGGAAGAACGAGATGTCGAGCCCGTGGCGGGGGTACTCGAAGTTGTCGACGTCGCCGCCAAACGCCGCGATTCCCGCCTCCGGGGCGAAGACAAGGCGGACGTCGGTGTACTTTTTGTAGCGGTACAGGTGGTACGCCCCGCCGTTGTACAGGGTGACGATGTCCGAGCGGAAGCCGGTTTTTTTCAGCGATTCGCTTTCGATTTCGCTCATGACCGCCCGCCGGGCCGCGAACGCATCCGCCGGGTTCATGCCCTCCTTGACGGCGGCGTTGACCCGTGCCGTCACGTCCTCGATGCTTTGGAGGACGTTGAGTTCGAGGTCCGGGCACTTCGCCTCCTCCGCCCGTGTTTTCGCCAGGAATCCCTCGAGGAACAGATCTTTCCCCGGTTTCGAGAGCTTCTGCAAGGCGTCGGCGGCGATGTGGTGGTTGGTGACGATCAGGCCATCTGCGGAGACGAACCCGCCAGACCCGCCGTTGTTGAAGCGAACCGAGCCGTGCATGGCCCGATCGAGCCACGCATCGGTGAGGTCGAAATCGTACTTCTTCTTGAGCAATTCCCGGGGCGGATCGTTGGGGAGCCACATCCCCTCGTCGGAAAGTGCGGTCATGGCCGAGCCTCCGGCAAGGAGCAGAATCGCGAGGGCGGAACGCATGGTCGGGTCTCGGGGGAAATCGAGAGGAGTTGCTTCCATTCGATGCAGACGCGGGGGAAGTGTCAAGGAACCTATCGGAACCCGCGGCGGTTCTCCCCCCCAATCTCAGTCAAGAATCGCCGCTTCCGCAATGAGCCCGGGCCCGAAGCCGAGCGCGACACATGGTCGAGGTGCGTTCGCCCGGCGAAGCTGGTCGAGTACGAAGAGCACCGTCGGAGACGACATGTTCCCGTGCCCGGCGTAGACCTCCCGTGACACGGCCGTCGCCGACGCCGGCAGGCCGAGCGATTCCTCCACGGCCGAGACGATCTTGGGCCCGCCCGGGTGGACCGCCCAGCTTCCGATTTTCTCCAGTGACAGTCCGTTGTCACCGAGCCACTTCGTGAGCCACGGTCGGAGATTCTTCGCGATCAGCGACGGAATCCGCCGGGAAAGGCCCATCTCGAACCCGTGATCCCCGACCTTCCAGGACATCGCGTTGGCGGAATCCGGAATCAGGCACGAACCCGAGGCCCGGACCCGCCACCTGTCACCGTCGGGCCGACCCGTGGTTCCCACCACCGCGGCAGCACCGTCCGCGAAAATCGCGTTGGCCACCACCTTCTCCGGTTCCGCGCCGAAATAGTAGTGCAGGCTGCAGAGTTCCACCGCGACCAGCAGAATCCTCGCCGACGGATCCGCGTTCGCGAATGCGTTCGCGACCCGCAACCCGTTGAGCGCCCCATGGCAGCCCATGAACCCGACGTGGGTCCGCTCCACGTCCGGGCGCAGTCCAAGACTCGAAATCAGGGCGAGCTCCACACCCGGTGCGAAGAACCCGGTGCACGAGACGGTGACGAGATGGGTGATGCTCTCCGGGGCGAAGGTCGCCTCTGCGAGGGCGTCGGTCGCCGCAGAAATGGCGATGGGCGGTGCTTCGACGGCGTAGACGCGCATCCGCTCCGCGGTGGTCGGGCCAAGGTTGCCGGCCGGCTCCCGGGGCAAGAACGGCGACCCGGACTGCCGGGTTCCCGCCAACAGATCTTCCACGAGCGGCCGACCGAGAGCCTGGTAACGGGTGCGAATCTCCGAATGCCGATACACCACCTCCAACCACGGGGCATCGCGAACTTCCGCCGGGGCGAGCACCCGCGAGCAGGCGAGCGCTTCCTCCTGCGTGACCCGGCTGCTCGGGACCGCGGTTCCCACGCCGTGGATGGCAAAGCTCATGGTGCAATTCCTGGCAAATTGAAACGGGCGAAAGTGGATCCCCGCCGCCGTCGAGAAGGGACCGCAAATGGGATTGAAGCATCAACGCCGCACGGACAGGAGAGGAGTTCGCGCAGAAGAGAAAAGGGCCCAGAACTTCCGAGGAGCGATTCCGTCACCAAAGGTAACCGGCCAGGCGTGACGGAATCGTTGCAACTTTCGCGAAAAACCGCTGACACCGCGGTGGCGACGGAGCCGATCTTTCGATCAATCCTGGGGGTAAAGTGCAGTCGAGAGGTAGCGTTCGCCAAGGTCTGGGAGGACGACGAGGATCGTTTTGCTGGCCATTTCCGGTTTTTGGGCGAGCTTCACGGACGCGGCGGCCGCCGCTCCGCAGGAGATCCCGCAGAGCATCCCCTCTTCCTTCGCCAGCCGGCGGGCCATCTCGAAGGATTCGTCGTCTGTGACCTGGGCAATCTCGTCGATGAGGGTGTAACCGCCTTCCTTGGCCCGGGCGAGGCCATCGAGGACGACTCCGGGAACGAACCCGGCCCCGATTCCCTGGATCTTGTGCCGGCCCGGTTTGACCTGGTTCGCCGGCACGCCGTCCACGATGTGCTGCGTCAGCACCGGGCTTGTTGCGGGTTCGACGGCGACGATGCGGACGGCAGGGTTCCGCTTCTTGAAGATTTCCCCGCATCCGGTGATGGTCCCGCCGGTGCCAACCCCGGCCACGAAGACATCGAATTTCCCACCGGTTGCGGTCCAGATTTCCTCGGCCGTCGTCGCCCGGTGGACAGCGGGGTTGGCGGGGTTCTGGAACTGCTGCGGAATAAACGCTTTCCCCTCGCCCCCGAATTCTCGGAAAAGCTCCTCCGCCCGGGCGACGGCCCCACCCATCCCACGCTCCGCGGGCGTCAGGTGCAGTTCCGCACCGAACGCCTTGAGGAGTCGCCGACGTTCGAGGGACATGCTCTCTGGCATCGCGATGACCAGGCGATAGCCGCGCGACGCACATACAAACGCCAGACCGATCCCGGTGTTCCCGGAGGTCGGCTCGATGATGACGGTGTCCTTGGTGATCTTCCCGGCTTGCTCCCCCGCCTCGACCATCGAGACGCCGATCCGATCCTTGACGGACCAGAGGGGATTGAAGTTTTCGAGTTTCGCGACAACGGTCGCCTTCGCCCCCGCGGTGACCCGTCGGAGCTTGACCAGCGGAGTGCCGCCGATGCATTGCGTGATGTTGTCGTAGACCCGGGGTCTGACGGAGGCGGTTTCGATCACGGCAATCCCTCGCGGTGCAGACGAGAATCGTCAGGAAACCGATCAACTTGTGGAAATTCTACGCCGAAACCTCGGCCCGTCAACGCGACGATTCCAGCCAGGGGTCGGGAAAGGTCGCAAAACGAAGCCGTCCGGAAATCTCCGAGGAGTTTCCGGACGGCCGGGAAATTCACGACTTCGGAGTTTACGGCCGAGGTTGACCCGACGCGTTGCCGCGGATCAGGTCGTAGTTGACGGGTTCGTAACCGGGCACGATCCCGGGGGTGAGGTAGACCCCGTCGATGTCGTGCGGTTCGAAGCTGGGGGTCGTCGGGACCGAGAAGTCCTTACCGAAGACGCTGAATTCGGCGTGGTTCATCATGCTGCCGTGGTCGATGGCGACCATCTCGGCCCCGCGACCACCGTAGGTTTTCGGGAACCAGCCCTGGCGGAACTCGTTGGTGATCCAGTTCCCGGAACGAGCCTCGCGTTCGGAGGTGGGCATGTCCTTCCACTTCGAGGGGTCGCCGAGGCCGAACTTGGTCGGGACGAGGTCCTGGACGTTGACGACGTGGCGATACTTCGGACCGTCCGGCCAGGAGGAGCCAGCCCCGCCGTAGGTTTCGATGGAGACGTAGCGGTTGAGGTCGTTCTCGACGTTGGCCCGCATCTCGGCGACGGCAGGTTCGATGTCCGAGATGTTATCGTTGTAGAGGGCGACATCCATGATGTCGTCCCAGTCCAGTTTGAACCAGCGGTGCTTGTTGGCCTCGGCGAGAGCGGCCTTCACGCGGGCGTACGACTCGGGATACAGCTTGGCATACATGTCCTCGGAGTACATATCGTACTTCGCGTGCATCACCGCGTTATTCGTGATCAGCGCTCCCTGGGAGTGGGCGATCACGTTGAGGTTGCGACGGTTCTGGATGGCGTCGATGATCATCTCTTTCATCGTCGTCGTGGCGGCGTTGTTGCCCTGATCTTGTTTGTCGCGGGCCTTGTCTTGCACGCATTGTGCGAGGTCGGAGCCCATCCCGTCGGTCTTGTTGTAGACCCCAACGACAGCGGCGCCGGTCACATTGGCGATCTGCTGCAAGGTGTTGGCGTGTGATTGGGAATCGGTGTTGATCCCGTTGATATAGACGATCCGGGCATCGCGGGTCGGGGCGGTTTGCCCTTCGGGGAGAACCGGGGGAACGTCCCAGAACTTGGGCTGGGTTCCGCGGTCGTACTTTCCCGATCCGCGGGAGTAAGAGCCAACTGTGCCATCCGGCCGCATGTAGGTGATGCCACCGTCGGAGAATGGTCCATTGATCGTGGGCGGGGTGGCTTTTTTCGGTGTTGTGCCTGACTTCGTGGTCGTCGTGTTCCCGCCGGTGGACGTTCCGCTGCCGTTCGGGGTGCTGATACCTGTGGAATTGCCGGTGGAACGGTCGAACGGGCCGCGGACTTCGCCGGAATAGCCGGCGATGTTGAGGGCTCGGACCACTTTCTGGGCGGTGTCCGAGTCCTTGGCGACCGAGTACCGGGAAAGCGAAACGCCTTTGCCGGAATACCAGATCTCGTAGTACTTCTCGGTTGCCGGCGGATCCCCGGCGAAGCAGACGGTCGCCGTCATCAAGAGACACAACGCGGCCAGAGAGCGGGCCTTTTGGCCGACCAGAGCGAGCATGTGGGCGGTCCTCAGAAGGAGGTCGTCGGGTTCGAGTCGCGTCGAGTCAGTTGGAAAGATAGTCCTGGTTAACCGTTCCATCGGGGGAATTCAACGGACCGGACAAAGGATTCGAATTTTTTCCACGACCATCGGCATCCGCGAGGACCGCTCTCTCAAGATCCAGGTGACGGAAGAGTCGGAGCCAGAATAGCTTCCGTCAAACCACCCCGGTTCAGAGTGCAAATCGGGGCGGTCGGGAGCTCGGAAAGCGAACTTCATCGAAACTTCATTGTTCTGTCGGTGTTCCGGGTGCGCGACTCAGCGGGTATCCTGAACCGCACTCCCGGGCCGAGTGTCCGGTTGTCGGCGACGCCCGTTGTAGGGGCGTGCCAAACCCGAACGGAGTTCGCAAGTTTCATGGTTGCTCTCAAACTCCCCGATGGTTCTGTCCGTGAAGTTCCCGCCGGTGCCCGCCCCCGCGATGTGGCCGAGTCGATCGGTAAGCGACTCGCTCAGGCTGCGGTGGCCGCCAAGGTCAACGGAACCATCGTCGATCTGGATCGGGAACTCCCCGCCGAGCCCGCAGAAGTCGAGTTCCAGCTCCTCACCGACAAGGACAAAGATTCCCTCGACGTGCTGCGGCACAGCACCGCCCACATCATGGCCCGGGCCGTCATGCGGCTCTTTCCCGGCACCCAGCTCGCCTTCGGCCCCACCACCGACACCGGCTTCTACTACGACATCGACAGCCCCACCCCGATCACCGAGGCGGACTTCCCGCGGATCGAAGCCGAGATGGCGAAGATCATCAAGGAAGCGGAGCCGTTCGAGCGGTTCGAGCAGACCATCCCCGACGGCCGGCAACTCATCGCGGACCTGAAACAACCGCTGAAAGTCGAGCACATCGACGAGTCGCTGAAGGATTACGGGAGCATCAGCTTCTACCGCCAGGGCGAGTTCATCGACCTGTGTCGCGGGCCGCACATCCCGCACGCGGGGAAAGTCGGGGCGTTCAAGCTCCTCAGCATCGCCGGGGCGTACTGGAAGGGGGACGCGAGCAAGACCCAGCTTCAGCGGCTATACGGCACCGCGTTCTTCGAGAAAAAGCAACTCGACGAGTACCTCAAACAGGTCGAGGAAGCGAAGAAGCGCGACCACCGCGTGCTCGGCAAGCAACTCAAGCTCTTCACCATCAGCCAGACCGCGGGCCAGGGCCTGATTTTGTGGATGCCGAAGGGGGCCACGGTCCGCCACCTGCTCGAATCGTTCATCCGCGACGAGTTGGTGAAACGCGGGTATTCGCCCGTATACACCCCGCACATCGGCAACTTGAACCTGTACCGAACCTCCGGCCACTTCCCGTACTACGCGGACGCCCAGTTCCCGCCGATGTACATGAACCCGCTCGTGCAGACCGTCGATACCTGGTTCACCCTCCTCGAAAAGGGTTTGCTCACCGATGCCCAAGAGAAGGCGTTCCTCGCCGTCGTGGAAGCGGTGGCTGATGGGAAATCCCCGGATTCGCCGGAGCAGGACCTGCCCCGATACACCTTCGCGGATGTGAAGCTCGACGCCATCGCACTGCGAACCGACTACCGCGAGGCCCGGGATTCCGAAGGGAAGAAGGCCATACTGAAAGCGTGGATGTCCGGGCAGGAGGGCTACCTCCTCAAGCCGATGAACTGCCCGCACCACATCCAGATCTTCAAGGCGAGCCCGAAGAGCTACCGGGATCTCCCAATCAAACTCGCCGAGTTCGGCACCGTCTACCGCTTCGAGCAGTCCGGCGAACTCGGCGGCATGACCCGCGTCCGCGGCTTCACCCAGGACGACGCGCACTTATTCGTCACCCCGGAACAGGTGGAGGAGATTCTGCGTTCGGAAATCGACCTGGTTCTTCTCGTGCTCAAAACCCTCGGCCTGAACGATTACCGTGTCCGCGTCTCGGTCCGCGACCCGGAATCGAGCAAGTACGTCGGCGAGGCTGCACAGTGGGAGAAAGCCGAGGCGACCCTGAAGGAAATCGTCGCCACCACCGCCGGGTTGAACTGGTCGATCGGCGTCGGTGAAGCGGCGTTCTACGGCCCGAAGATCGACTTCATCGTCCGCGATTGCATCGGCCGGGAGTGGCAACTCGGCACCGTCCAACTCGACTACAACCTTCCCCAGCGGTTCGCCCTCGAGTACGTCGGCTCCGACAATGCGATGCACCGCCCGGTGATGATCCACCGTGCTCCGTTCGGCAGCATGGAGCGGTTCTGCGGCATCCTGATCGAGCACTTCGCCGGCGCGTTCCCCCTATGGCTCGCCCCGGAACAGGCTCGCATCATGACCGTTTCCGAAAAGTCGGTCGAGTACGCCCGCAAGGTGGAAGCGGAGTTGAAGGACGCCGGTTTCCGCGTGACCGGCGACTTCCGCCCGGAAAAGATCGGCGCGAAAGTCCGCGATGGGTCTCTGGAAAAGGTCCCCTACATCCTCGTCGTCGGGGAGAAGGACGCCGCGAACGGAACCGTGTCGGTCCGCGATGAGTCGATCGCCGAGCAGAACAAGCGCGACCTCGGCCCGAAGCCGATCTCCGAGGTGATCGCGATGTTCCGATCGGAGATCGACGAGAAACGCATCCGCAACGTCAGCACCGCGACCGCTTCCGTCGAAGGCGGCGCCGCGAAGTTCGAGGGGTAGCCCGTGTCCGACGACGAAACCGCGTTCCTGCGGGCGATCCGCGCGAACCCGGCCGACCCCATGCCCCGCCTCGCGTTCGCCGACTGGCTCGACGAACACGACCGCCCGGACCGGGCCGAGTTCGTCCGCATCCAGGTCGAACTCGAACCGATCCGGTTCGAACTCGACCGCGAGCGGGTCCGCGAACTGCTCGACCGCGAGGAAGAACTTCTCCTCTGGGCGGACGAAACGTGGTTCGGCACGGCCCTCCGCAGCGAGCCGCGTGACGGCCTCGGCGGCTTTGCCGGCCCGTACTTCCGCGGCGGCGTGATCGAGTACGCCCTGATCTCCCTCGACATGCTCCTGTCCCGCGGGGAAGCGTTGCTGGCCGAACACCCGACGGTCCGCGAACTCGCCATCTACGGCGTCTACGAACGCGGGGCCGAACTCGCCGGCTGCGAACTGCTCGAGCGGCTCGACATCCTCGAAATCGCCGACCGGGTCACCGAGGAGGATGCGGACACATTGCTGGCGTCTCCGCACATCCGCGGCCTGAAAGTGTTACGGGTCTGGGACGACCGGGACGACGATCCCGAAGTCATCTGGTGGAATCTCGCCTCGGGGTGGCCGGCGGGCGTCAGCATCGAATTGTGGGATCCGCACAACGGCCTCGACTCGACTTGGGTTCACTCCTGGAACGAGACGCTCGTCCAGAGTTTCGCGAAAGCGGGGCGGACACTGTCCGTCGTCATGCCCCGGACGTTCCGCTTCCCGCTGCGGCCGGAAGGCCAACAGAACTTGTACGCCGGCCGCCTCGGTGACGGCCGGCCGGTCCTGATCGGGTACGGGATCGACGCGCGGAACCCGCTCACGCTTGCCGTCTTCGACGAAGACGGGAACCTCGTCGAGGCGCTTCAGCCGCACGACCCCGGCCCCAAAATCGCGAGCGACCTGAACTGGCTCGCCGAGCAGTTCGGCTTCCGCCAGGAGTTGATCTGGGTCCGCGAGTTCACCACGCCGTCCGGCCTCGGCGTGAGTCTGTGGTCGAACTCGCTTCGGGAAAGCGCCTCCCGACTCGATGACAGTTTCGATCTCTGGGACTGGCTCCACCACGGGTCGTTCGTCATCACGTGGTGCAATACTCCGTGGGCGAGCCGGCGGACGGGCCGGATCACCGACACGTGACAGAATTCCGCCTTTTCGTTGGTGCCCCTCGGCCGTTCTCGGTGGGTCGGTCGCAGACAGTTCGTGAGTGCAATCCAGGTCACTTCCTGAAATTTGGGTCGGAAGTGCAAAACGATCGCAGAACTGTGCGAAGAGAAGAGCTTCGAGCGGAAAATCGGGAGAGGGAAGAGCCGGCGGCGGGGTTCGCACCCGCATCGACCAACTTACGAGGTTGGTGCCTTCCTGTGTCGAGCCACACCGGCATTCAGGCAACCCGGGGGGAATTGAACCCGCCACTTCGGCTTTCACAGAGCCGCGTGCCAAACCATTACACTACAGGCTGCATCTAACGCTTGCATTGACGCAAGCAGTGACCCCGGGTGGACTCGAACCACCGCTCTTCTCCGTGTCAGGGAGACGTCCTCGCCACTGGACCACGGGATCATCTGGGAAGTTTCCAGTTTCAAAACTCTGGAACTCTGCCGACCGGAGTACCCCAGCCAGGATTCGAACCTGGAACGCCGCGTTCGAAGCGCGGAATGATGGATCCGTTTCACCACCAGGGCACAAATTCCAACAGCGGAAGGGGTGGGAATTGAACCCACATACCTGTAATGGTAGACGCTTTAGCAAAGCGTTCCGGCGAACCGTTATCCGGCTCCCATCCGTATGAGATAGAATGAGATGTCGGTGCGACATCAGTGGACTCGCCGGGAATCGAACCCGGATTTCCGCCATGCCATAGCGGGGTCATCCCGTTAGACCACAAGCCCGTATTTGCCCAGTTGGGGCAGTGGAATCGCGGGGAGTTGCACCCCGATTTCCCGCGTGCGAGGCGGGGGTCCTCCTCTTGGACGACAATCCCATGGCTCAGGTGGAATGCGGACTGATGATGGCGGAATGCTCTGAGATAACCGGTTCTCATTCCGAGATCACATTCCTCATTCCACGTGTATCCAGTGACCGAGGTGGGAATCGAACCCACACTACACAGGCTCTCAACCTGCCGGCTCTGCCCGTTGGCCTACCCGGTCATATTGCGGAGCCCGGGACTCGAACCCGGCATCCAGACTTATGAGGCCTGGTTGAGCGCCTGCCCGCCCGCAAGTTGGAGACCCGGGATTCGAACCCGGCACTCAGGCTTATGAGACCCGATCGGGCGCCAGCCCGTCTCCAATATCCCTCTCAGTGGTGACAGTGGGAGTCGAACCCACACATGACGGCTTCTGAGACCGTCGCCTCTACCAGTTGGGCTACATCACCATGGCATTGACCCGTGGGGGACTCGAACCCCCGTTGCCGCCGTGAGAGGGCAGCGTCCTGAACCGCTAGACGAACGGGCCGATTTCCAGTGCATCGGGCAGGAGTCGAACCTGCAGGATCCCGAAGGATGCGATTTTACGGACCGCTTGACACGCCAGTGTCCGCCGACGCATATATACCATCAGTAGCACGGGTGGGAGTTGAACCCACATCCTCCGATGTTTGAGATCGGTCGCTATGCCAGTTTGCGTACCGTGCCATATCAGCGCCCCTGACGGGATTCGAACCCGTGTCCTCCACCGTGACAGGGTGGCGAGCTAGCCAACTGCTCTACAAGGGCGTATCAGAGCACCCGGTGGGAGTCGAACCCACACAACTACCGTGGGAGGATAGCAGGCTACCGCTACATCACGGGTGCAATATCCATCCAGACCGCCCGGCGGGAGTTGAACCCACACTTTCCCCCTAGGAAAAGGAGCATGCTACCATTACATCACGGGCGAAACCTTCGACAGAGCGCCCAGTGGGAGTCGAACCCACACTTCCGCCATGGCAAGACGGCAGGCAGCCGTTACATCATGGGCGCGAAAACCAACAGAGCACCAGGCAGGATTCGAACCTGCACAGCCGTCTTACCAAGACGGTCGGCTGCCATTACATCACAGGTGCATCTCAGAACCATCAGCAAGGGCGGTAGGATTCGAACCCACACCGGACCGATTTGGAGGCGGTCGTGCTGCCGTTACACCACACCCTTGTGTGCGATATCTTCAGGCACATCGCGAGTAGGGTCCGAGGGATTTGAACCCTCATCTCCGGTTTAAGAGACCGGCCGTCTGCCGTTGACATAGAACCCTGTGCAGTCACCTGTCGGGGAGTCGCACCCCGTCCTCCGGATTGAAAGCCCGGCGTGCTTCCTGGTACACAAACAGGCGAATTCGCCGAGAAACCGAGGGGAAAAGCGAACCGGCCGGGGGTTCGGAGAACCCCCGGCCGGCGTGTGCGTTCGCACTTGGCCCGTGGGGTCATCCGTCGCCGTCATCGCTACCATTGCCTTCCGCCCGCAGTGCTTCACCCGTCAGACCGGCATGCCAATTGGCCCCAGCGACCTGGCGAAGTTCATAGCTCGCGGTGAGGACTAACATGGTATTGATGACCGGTTTGGTGCCTTTGTTTCGTTTTCTCATCGCGTCGGGTTGTGAGCCTGTCGCGTCGTACATCTCATAGACGCGGCCGACAGGAGATGGTTCGCGATTCCCGACAAAATCTTTCGCGAACCTGTGATTCACACTGCAAAGCCGTGTTGTTGGCGGTGGTACGGGCCGTCGAATATTTGCGTGCTCTTGGAACCCTCGAACCGCCCATCGCTGGCCACGGGTTTAACGCGGTCGAGGATGGATGCCATTTCCTTATCGGTCAACGGCGAGAAGGCCCGCCCGATGGCCAGGTCCTGATCGAGAACCTTCTCGGAATCGATTCCGACAACCAGTGATGCGATCGATTGGGTCAACGCGAACCGGATGCATTCTTCCGGCGAAGCGACACCTTCTGCGACGATTCGTCCGCCGGATTCGAGGTTGCCGCCCCCCATGCACTTCATGCCAATCGCGGCGATGCTGCGTTTCGCGAGTTCGGGGATCACGTCGCGAATGCTGCTGCGGTAGTGGTAATCGCAGACGTTGACGGGCAGTTGGCAGGTATCCCAGGTGTGAACGGGAATCATCTTCAGGAAAATGTGGGGAGACTTGTGCCCGGTGAAGCCGATGAAGCGGACTTTTCCGGCTTTTTGAGCTTCGAGTGCGGCGGCGAGGGCTCCGCGTTCGACGATCCAGTCCGGGTCGTTATCGTAGTTGATTTCGTGGAACTGCCAGAGGTCGAGGTAATCCGTTCGGAGTCGGCGGAGGCTGTCTTCGAGGTGTTGCCGGGTGGTGGCGGCGTCGCGGCCGCAGTTTTTCGTCATGAGGACGACATTCTGCCGTCGTCCTCCCTCGGCCAGGGCTCGGCCCATCAATTCCTCACTGCGGCCCTCGTGGTAATCCCAGGCGTTGTCGAAGAACGTGAATCCCTCGTCGCATGCCCGTTGCACGAGCCGGATCGACAGGTCGTCGGAGAGGGCAGGCTGGGCCATGTGCCAGCCGCCGAAGCAGAGGATGGAAACATCGAGCCCGGTTCGACCGAGAGGGCGGGTGGCGAGGCCATTCGAAACGGTTGCTGACATGACGGTCCTTCGCGAGGAGAAGTAGGGGAAATCGAAGACGCCCAGGGGATCGAAGACGCCCAGGGGAAGGTCGGTGCCGGAAAAGGTGCTGGATCTAGCGGTTCTTCTGGTACAGGTACTCGCTCAATTGATAGTTTCCGGTTGGCGTCTCGGCTTTAAGGAGGCCCTCAAAGGGAGCGGCCGGGGAGAACCAGGCTCGTTCGTAAAGCTGCCCTTTCTTCGGCCCATTCTTGTACCGATATTCGTACCGCGTACAGTTCCATTCTTTGTTCATGAGCTGGATTTTGTCGGATTCACTGGTGACGACGAGGTCCTCGCGCCCTGCTGGTTCTGGACCGGTGAAGACGCGGCGTTCCGTGGTGGTCAGCTGGCCACTTCCCACCGGTTTGGGCCATACCGTTCGCGTGACCGTGACGGCCCGCTCGAAGCCATCAATTCGGTAAACCTGGACCTGGAACGTCGGGTAGCCATCCGGGTCAACGTAGAGAACAAAGTCACCCGAGGTTGCCTTCCCGTAATATCCGTTGTCGTACTTCGACTTCGGGAAAACCACATCGGCGGCTGTTGCGACTGGGGGCACAATCGAGAGAAGTAGTATGGCGGGGATGCTGCGAAACATGAGGAACCTCGCAGAAGTGGTGCGACACGCGGGAGGGAGAGGACTCTCTGATTCCTACCCGACTTCCGAGTCGAATCTTACCCACTCCAGGTCGTACCGTCAGGGGGCGAGTCGGAATCTTGGCAAGCGTTCCGGGTGCATTTCGAGTCGCTCGAGAACATCGATCGCCCGGCAGAAACGACCATGGTGGCCGGCGATGAGGCGACGCAACCGCGACTCCGTCCGCCCGATTCCGACGTAGGTCCGCCAGCGGGCGAGTTTGCCGAGGGGAAGTCGGGGCTGGTCGGGATCGAATTCCCACGGGTGGAAGTAGAGCATCGCCAGGCCGTCAGGAATCCGGGAAAGCTGGCGGATTCCTGCTTCCAGAATTTCGAGGGGAAAGAGCCGGAAGTAGCCGCCCCCCGCGACGGGGAGGTTCTGCCGGGCGACTCGCAGGGTGGCCGGGGGAAGCTCCAGAATCGAGCCGCCGGCGGTGCCTTCGAGCCGGAACGGAGTGCGCGGCGCGTCCGGGACGCCGTAGCGATCGTGCCGGACGGGGAAGATCGAGGAATCGTACCGGAGCCCGCTATCGGCGAGCACATCTGCCGCCCACGCCGTCTCCTGCATGACCGAGAAGGTCGGGGCCCGATACCCCGCCACCGCCACCCCGGCCGCATGCTCCAACGCATCGACGCTGGTTCGCAGATCCTCGGCAAACCCCGTCGGCGAGAAGCGGTGGACCCGACGGTGATCCCACCCGTGGGAACCAACCTCGTGCCCGGCGTCGGCGATGTCCCGTACCAGCCGCGGGTGAGAGCGGGCGATTTCCCCGACGATGTAGAACGTCGCAGAGACTCGCTCTGCCGCCAGGAGTTCGAGCAGTTTCCGAGTCGTGATTTCCATCCGCTCCGCGTACTTCGCCCGGGTTTCCGGCTGGAACGGGAGCGATGCCGCTGCCTCGATGCGATCGTGTTCCTCCACATCGAAGCTCAGGATCACCGGATGTTCCGGCACCACCCGGGAGCGGGATGTGGTCGATTCCGGGGCCGCAACCCGGGAAAACTCGACGCGGTCGAAACCTGTTGCGGGAGGTCGGCTAGACGTGGCAGCGCTCGAAACCATGACCCCCTCCGTGGTGTCTGACGCGATTCCGTTCCCAGCGTACAGTTTTGCCGGCGACTCGCCAACATCAGCCACGATCTTGGTGTCTTCGGGGGTTGGCACGTTCGCTGCTTCGCCGATCAGAACAGTGACAGTTCCGGTGTCCGTGATGGTGCAATGGCAAAATTCTGACCATCACCCCCTCGTCGCCGGGGTACAATGCCCGCATGTCCACCCCCGATCCTGAATTTCGACCCCGGTTACGGCCCGAAATCGCGGCGGTGCCGGGGAAATCCTACGGTCACGTCACCCTGCTCGACCCCCGTCGCATTTCCCGAGGGCAGATCACCCTCGCTCGCCATGCACTGAGCATCGTCAAACTCTTCGACGGAACGCTGACGATCCGCGAGATCCAGCTTGCCTCCCTGGCGGCAACCGGCGGCATCTTTATCTCCCTCGACCAGATCGCGGAACTGGTCCTGGCCCTCGACGAGGCACTGTTCCTGGACAGCCCGTCGTTTCGCAACCATCTCCAGGGGCCGACGCGGGCACCGTCGTGCATCGGGTGCTATCCGGAAGATCCCGTGCGGATCCGGGCGATGTTTCGCGGTCTTTTCGAGGGGAAGGGCGGGCCGGGGATGCCTGCCGACCGGGCTCCCCCGTCACCCCACGGGAAGTTGCGGGCCGCCCTGCTTCCGCACATGGACTATGCCCGCGGCGGGGTGACCTATGGCTGGGGGTTCCGCGAACTGATCGAGCAGACCGACGCCCGATTGTTCGTGATCGTCGCCACGTCCCACTATTCCCCGCACCGCTTTACCCTGACCCGGCAGCATTTCGAGACGCCGCTCGGTGTAGTGGAAACAGATCAGGCCTATGTCGACCGGATCGCGAAAGCGTACGGGCCCGAGGTGTTTGACGATCCGTACGCCCATGTGCCGGAGCATTCGATCGAACTGGAAGTCGTGCTTCTGCAGTATCTGCTGGAGAACCGCGGGCCATTCCGGATCGTCCCGCTGCTGGTGGGGTCCTTCGCGGATTGCGTCGATCGGCAGGCGGACCCGGGGACCTTCGACGACATTTCCCGGATGGTGTCTGCGTTGCGTTCCGCGGAATCGGGGGCGAAGGAACCGGTCTGCTACCTGATCAGCGGGGACCTGGCTCACATCGGCCCGAAGTTCGACGACCCCGATCCGGTCAACGAGGAGTGGCTCGCGGATAGCCGGGCCCAGGACGACAAAATCCTCGATCGGCTTGGGGCGGCCGACCCGGATGGATATTTCCGCACCATCGCAGAAGAAGGAGACGCCCGGCGAATCTGCGGCCTTCCCCCGACCTGGTTGACCCTGGAAGTCCTCAAGCCGCGGAAAGGGCAGGTCTTGCACTACAACCGCTACGTGCATCCGCGCGGGCATGAGAGCGTAAGCTTCGCCGCCGCCGCGTTTTACGAGTGAAAGAAGGCGGTCACTTGCGGAAAGTCGCACATGCTCCGCGAGTGCTGGTTCATCTCCCAAACGTCAACCGGCACCGACGATGGCAAGCCTGTAAGAATGCATCCAACGGAAAGTTCGTGTTTTCCGGAAGGAATTTGGAACTCGCGACACTCACGGAACCACGATCAATCCTGGGACAGATGCTGACTCGGCGGGTCGGGTTGCGCCGGCCCAGTTGTTCCGGTTGGAGAAGCGAAAGCCGGCTCGTGCTGGAACCCCGGGAGTCGTCGGAGTATGATCGACACCAGCGGTGCGACCGACCGCTCGCGATCCCGTGAGGATGGACCCATGACCCGCTGGACCGGGAACCTGATCGGGGTGCTGGGAATGTTTGCAACGGCCATCGCCTCCGCGGCCGACCCCGTCGCCGGAACTTCTCCTTCGTCCGTGTCCGACCCGGATCGACTTGTGATCGACGCACTCAAAGAGGTCCACAACCGCGGGGCGGACCTGTACAACTCGGGGGATTCTCCGGGCTGTTTCCGCCTCTACCAGGGTGCCCTCCTGACCGTCCGCCCGTTCCTTGCCCACCGACCCGCGATCCAGAAGGTGATCGACGACGGCCTCGCCGAGGTCGGTAAAACCGAAGGGGTCAAAATCCAGGCCTTCCGCCTCCACGAAGTCATCGAGGATGTCCGGGCCAAGCTCAAGAACGAACTCAAACGCAAACCGCCAAGCAAACCCGACGATCCCAAAAAAGTGCCGAAAGAAGAGCCAAAGTCTAAACCGCCGGTCGATTCGAAGCCAAAGGAGGAACCAAAACCCAAGGATGATTCCAAATCCGAAGGGGATCGGCCGCGAAGTTTGACCGAGTTCAAACTCGAAGAAGGAACCCTCACCGGCACCGTGAAACTCGACGACAAGCCAATCCCCGGCGGCGAGGTGATGATCGTCAGCTCGGATCAGACCAATCCCCACCTCTTTACCGCCGCCGTAAACGCGGAGGGCAGCTACACCATCGAAGGCCCCATTCCCGTCGGGAAATACACCGTCCTCGTCACCCCCGGTCTGACCAAGCTCCAGATTCCCGAACGCTACTCGACCGCGAAAACCTCCGGCCTGTTCGTGAAGGTCGCGAAGGGAGCGAACACTTTCGACCTCCAACTCTTCTCAAAGTGAGTTACCCCCCGCATTCTCCTTGAGCTTGTTTTTGATCCTTCGGACGTTTATGGCCCTCCGCTGATCATGGGTGAGGTGGGGGCAGTTATGGGCGAGTATCGCACGACTCTGCTGCGAGGAGTCGCAGCAGTGTTGCTGTGGGGACTCGGGCCGGCGCTTTCCCAGGGGCAATCGGTTCCGCTTCCGATCCCCATTCCGCCCGCCACTCCGCCGGCGATCGTGTCTCCCACTGTGGTTGTTCCACCCACACCGGCTCCGCTCAGTTCCATCGTGGTGCCAGACTCGGTGCCACCTGTCTCGGTGCCAGACTCGGTGCCACCCCTCACCTCGCCGCCCCTCACTGATCCGGCGGCGCCGTGGGCCGTCCCCGTCCAGGAACCTCCGGGAAATGGATCGAGTTCGAACCCGACGGAAACGCCGACGCCATCAGACTCGGTTCCGACCGCCCCGGCAGCCAATGCCCCAAAATTCGAGATCTCGTGGAATGAGGGGGTCTTTTTCCAGACGAAGGACAAGGATTTTCTCTTCCACATCGGGGCGACGGTGCAATACGACGGGGCCTGGTACTCGCAGGGTTCGAGCCTCCTGTTTCCCGGAGGCCCGGGCCGATTCGCTGACGGTGCCAACCTTCGTCGAGGGCGAATCCGGACGGAAGGGACGATGTACCAGAACGTCGACTTCATGTTCGAGATGGAGTTCTGCAACGGGTTCAGCCCGCGGGGGTTGAATGTGCAGGACGCGGTCAACACCACCTCCGATTCGCCCGGTCCGACGGATGCGTGGGTGACGTTGAAGGATGTCCCATTCCTGGGCAACGTGCGGATCGGGAATCAGAAGGAATGGTTCAGCCTGGAACACCTCAACAGTTACCGATTTCTCGAATTCATGGAGCGATCGTATCTGTTCGACTTCAGTCAGCCGACCGCGTTCAACAATGGCTTCAGCCCGGGGATCAGTGCGTTCCGGACGTGGGCGAACGACCGGATCTTCACGGGGGGCGGGGTCTACAAGAACATCAACAACTTTCTCGGTTTCGGGTTCGGCGACGGTCAGTACGCAGCGACGGGGCGGGTGACGTTCCTGCCGATCTGGTGCCCGCAAGAGAAGTATTTTTTCCACATCGGAGGAGCCCAGTCGCACCGCGATCCGACGGACGACGTGATCCTCATCCGTGTTCGGAACGAAATTCGCAATGCACCATTCCCACTGTTGAATCTTGTCGCGAATACAGGCCTCATCCGGGCGGATTCCCAGGACCTCTATAACATTGAGACCGCCGGGGCCTATAGGAGGTGGACTTATCAGGGGGAATATACGGTCAATATGGTCAATCGTGCGGCGACCGACACAATTCCCAACATGGGAACGGCCGTGTTCCAGGGGTATTACCTTTCCGGGCTCGTTTTCCTGACGGGGGAGCATCGCACCTGGAACCCGAAAACGGCCACATTCAACCGGGTGATTCCGAAGAAAAATTTCGGTTTCCACCCCGGAACATGGTGCGTGAAGGGCCCCGGGGCCTGGGAACTAGCAGCCCGTTATACCTACCTCAATCTCGACGACAAAGCGATCACAGGCGGTCGTCTCAATGATGTGACGTTGGGTGTGAACTGGTACTGGAACCCCAACACGAAGATGCAGTTCAATTATGACTACGTGTACATCCAGGGGGGGCAGAATCCCCTGGCTCGTGGTGCGGTTCACTCGTTTGGAACCCGTCTGGCGTACGACTTCTGATCGTGTAGCGGTCACTCGCTCGTCAACCGGGCCGGGGGTGGCTGTTTCCCGCGGGAGTTGACGAGTGTCGTCGACGGAACCGGGCCGTTCGGTTGAGCCACCGGGTGGACGCGAAGACCCTGGTCCTTCTCCGGACCCACGCCCACAGCCGGTACCACGGCGGTGTGCATGTCGATTGACCGCGGCGGTGGGGCCAGCGATGTCCCCGTCAGAGCCGTTGGGTTCGCATCGCCCACCGCAACCGCCTCTTCTGCCGGTTTCTTGAAGTAGACGACGGCCACGACCAGGACTGCGCCGAGTCCCGCGAGCAGGCCGAGTTTCGCATCGCTCTCCACGGTGTTCTCCCAATCCGCCAGGGAAGCTCTGTCCCATTTTTGACGCGCAGTTTCGGGGCCGCGATCAAACTTGAAGCGATTCCAGCGGAATCCGCCAGCCTGGAGTGGTGGTTCCGGCATCGCGGGCAGGTGCGGTTCCGCAGGAAGAGTCGTTGTCACAGGCATTCGCGGTGAATCCGGTGCGGTTTCCGCGCGTTTCGGGGCCAGACGCTTGCGTTCCTCGGGGAATTCCCGACAATTCGCCGGACCCGTGATGTTGGTCGGCAGCCGCGAATTCCGCTTCCGCGGAAGATTGGCGTTGCGGGAAGACTCTCCGAGGCATCCATGATTTTGGATCTGTTCGCGGTGGTGATCGTGGCGGGGGCGGTGCTGGCCGTCCTCCGTGGCGTCGATGTCCGTCTCGCCCTCTTTCTCGCCGCCCTCGCACTCGGGGCGATCTCCGGCGACATCTCTCCGGTGGTCCGCGAATTTTTGGCGACCTTCTCCAACGAGAAGTTCGTCGTCCCGATCTGCTCGGCAATGGGGTTCGCGTACGTCTTGAAGCACACGGGTTGCGATGCCCATCTGGTGCGGGTTCTGGTGGGGCCGGTCCGGATGGTGAGGCCGTTGATGATCCCCGGGGTGGTGCTGGTCGGGTTTCTGGTCAACATCCCGGTGATCAGCCAGACGAGCACGGCGGTGTGCCTGGGGACGGTGGTGGTGCCGGTGATGCGGGCCGCGGGTTTCTCGCCAATCACGATTGGGTCGGCGTTGCTGCTGGGGGCGTCGGTGGGCGGGGAACTCCTCAACCCGGGGGCACCGGAGCTTCTGACGGTGGCGGTGAAGACGGGCCAATCTCCGCAGGCGATGTGGGATCCGATCCTGCGGTTGGTGCTGCCGATGCTGGGGATCGCAACGTTGGTTTTTTGGGGGCGGGAGTGGCTCGGGAATCGGGGTGTGGCGGAAACGCATCCGATCCCGGCCGAGGCAGAGAAGTTGCCGCACGGGGTGCATGTCCACGACGAGCCGGTGAATTTCTTGAAGGCGGCGGTTCCGGTGGTTCCGCTGGTGCTTCTGTTTCTGACGGGGCCGCCGCTGGAGATGGTGTCGGTTCCGCAGAAGTGGGTGGTGAAGCGACCGGACCCGGCCGCGTCGGCTGCGGTGGTAGGTGGTGCGGCCGCGGAGGTGAGCGAAGCCCGGCGCGAATCGGGCTACAACACCCGCCTGATCGGGCTGGCGATGATTCTCGGGGTCGGCGTGGCGGCAGCGGTAGCACCTTCCCGGGCACGCGGGTGTATGCGGGCGTTCTTCGATGGTGCCGGGTACGGCTTCACTCACATCGTCAGCCTGATCGTGATCGCAAACTGTTTCGGGAAGGGAATCGAGCAGGTGGGGCTGGCACGAGCCCTCGGGGATCTGATCGAGCGGAGCCCGCAGTTGCTGCACCCCCTCGCGGCGTTCGTGCCGGCCGGGTTCGCGTTTGTGTGCGGTTCCGGGATGGCGAGCACCCAGAGCCTGTACGGGTTCTTCCACGCTCCCGCGGTCGATCTGGGAGCGGATCCACTTTCCGTCGGTGCGATGGTTTCCCTCGGTGCGGCGGCGGGGCGAACCATGTCACCGGTCGCCGCGGTCGTGTTGATGTCGGCGGCGCTGACGGGAACGCAACCGTTTGACCTCGTCAAGCGAGTCGCGCCCCCGTTGCTGCTCGGGCTGGCTTCGGTGGTGGCACTCCGCGTCGTCGGGGTGGTGTGAGGCAAGCCGCTGAGGGAAACCGCCAGAACGTTGCAAACTTCCTCTCTTGAGGGATTTCGCGGGGTTGGGTCCGATTTTGCGGCGGTGGCGTCGGGCTTTCCACAAAGTCGACTCAAGTTCGCGGCCCCGGCTGGCCGATCTTTCCCGACGGGGGAAGGTCCGACTCGGGGGGCGGGGAATGAGCGATACGCGCGTGCTTCTCAACCGGATCTCGGCGTTCCGGCAGCGACTGGAGAACCAATCGCACCTCGCGGATTCCCAGGCTGACGCCGTCACCGCACGGGCCCACGCCCTCGCCGCCAACGGAGAGTTCCTCTCCCTCGCACTCCGCCAACTCGCCGGCACCGACGCCAACTCCGGACCCGAGCCGGTCCCACTCACTTCCCGAGCTCGCCGACTCCTCGAAGATGCCCGGGAACTCGTCGCCGATCAGCGAAAACTCACGGATGACCCGTTGCTGGTGGCCCTCGGGCGGGAACCCAACACGGATCCGATCGTCGCGTACCACCAGCAAACCGTCGCCCTCACGGAGGGGGCATTGCGGCTCGTCCAGGCGTTCCCCGCATCCGCGGACATCCAGCTTCGGATGTGCGAGGGGGTCGAGGCCATGCTGCTGGCCGTCCGGGATCGGCTCCGCATCGGCGAGCAAACCCTCGCGGCGAGGCGGGCGGAGTTTGCCCGGATCGACAAGCTGGCCCGGTTGCTGACGGGACTTTCCGAGGGGATTGCGGTTCCACTGGCGTCGTTCGCGGAGATTGCGGAATCGGTGCTGGAGGATGCTCGGCGGGCGATCCCGATCCGGTTCCGGTACTGCGACCCGTATGCCACCGGTGGCCCGGAAGAGCGTTTGTCGGCCCCGCCGCCGGCGCGATACATCGCGGCATGCTCGCTTACGGTGGCGTCGGTGGTGGCCCGGGTCGCTCCGCAGGATTTCGAGTGGGCGAGTCGGCCGCTACTGCCGGTCGTGGCCGCCCTGCTCGCGGATGTCGGGATGCTGCGAGTTCCGGCGGGTCTGCTGGCGAAACCGACGGCACTGACCGCGGACGAGCGACGGATCGTCGAGCGACACCCGGCAGTCGGAGCCGAGATCGTGCGGAAACTCATGCCGGAAGCGCGGCCGATTGCCGACGCGATTGCGGCTCACCACGAAGCACTCGACGGAACCGGGTACCCCAACGCGACCGCGGGTGCGGAAATCCCCGCACTTTCCCGGCTTCTCGCGGTATGCTCGACGTATGCGGGGATGGCGTCGGATCGCCCGCACCGCCCGGCACACGATCCGCGGTCGGCCCTGATGGATCTGCTCGTTGCCGCCGAGAACGGCCGACTCGACCGCGATTTCTGCGAGTACGTGCTCCAACTTTCCTTCCACCCGGTGGGAACGGTCGTGGAGCTGACCGACGGGCGGGTCGGGGTGGTGGTCGCGAACCACACGAGCCGGGTCAACCTGCGAGCGACAGCCCGGCCGGTGGTCGGTGTCCTCACGGATTCCGCGGGGAAACTGCTGCCTCGACCGGACTTCGTGGACCTCGCGGCGGCGGAACAGGGTGCCGTCGTCCGGACGCTCTCCACCGAGGAGCGGCGGAAGCTGCTGGCGACACACTACCCCGATCTGTGCGGTTGATCGAAATCTCCGCGGATGGCCAGCGAATCACCTGAGAATCCCGCAACCTCGTCCCTGCACCCGGTTCGCCCATGCTCTCCTACCTGTCGGCGACCCGACATCCGTGGGCATCCCTCGCCTTCCTGCTTCCCCTGCTCGTCGCCTACGAGGGGGGCGTCATCTGGCTCGGCGGGCCCAATTCCGACTCGCTCCGCAACGGGGCGGATGTCTGGTTCCGCGGCGGGCTCCAACGGTACGGCATCGCCCAGGTCTGGGTCGCACCGCTGATCGTGGTCGGGGTGCTGCTGCTGCGAAGCTGGGCCAACTGGAAATCCCGGCCGAGGTGGCTTCTCTCCGTCACGTTCGGGATGGCCGTGGAAAGCGTCGTGTTCGCGGTCGGGTTGTGGGTGCTGGCCCGGAATTTCGGACCGCTCGTCCGCGAGTGGGGAATCCCGGCGAGTGTGAGCTTCCGCAATCCGGCGTCCGGGCAGGTGGTGAGCTTTATCGGCGCCGGGATCTACGAGGAGGTGCTCTTCCGGTTGGGGCTCTTTTCCGTGCTGTGCTTCTTGCTGCGGTTGGTGCTGTTCCCGAAGCCGATGGCGGTGGGGGTGGCGGCGATCGCGGGTTCCCTGGTTTTCGCGGCGGCCCACCACATCGGCGATGCCGGCGAACCGCTCGACGCGATGCGGTTCCTCTTCCGGGCCACCGCGGGCCTCTACTTCACGATCCTCTACGTCACCCGCGGGTTCGGCGTCGCCGTCGGTGCCCACGCCGGTTACGACATCCTCGTCGGAACGTCCGTCGGGTGATCCTCCCCCTCGTACGGTTCCATGTGGATGGATGTATCGAAAACGGCCGGTACCGCCTGCTTGATCGCACTCTTGACCCGGCCGCTGAGGATGTGCGCTTCCCGTAGCGACAGGTCCGGTGCCGCCTGGACGTGGATGTCCACAAAATAGGACGTTCCGAACGTCCGCACCCGCAGCTTTTCCGTGGCGAGAACTCCGGGCACGGATCGCGCGGCACGCCCGATCGCCTCGACGATCGACGGTTCCGGCATCCGATCCATGAGCGTGCTGACCGCCGGTCGGAGGAGCGAGTATCCGTTGATGGCGATGATCCCGGCGGCGACCAAAGCAGCCCAGTCGTCGGCGGACTCCCAGCCCTGCCCACCCCACAGGGCAACCGCAATTCCCACAAACGCCGCCGCCGACGTGATCGCATCACTGCGGTGGTGCCAAGCATCCGCCATGACGGCCGAGCTTCCCGTTTCCAGACTGACGCCCGAAACACGCCGAAACAGGCCCTCCTTGACGAGGACAACCGCCGCGAGCACGACCAGCGTGTAGGGTGCGGGTGCGTGGTGAGGGGTGAGAATCTCGTCGATCGCCGCAATCGCGATTCCCAGGGCGGCGACGAGGAGCATCAGGGAAACGACGAGCGTCGCCATCGGCTCGGCCTTGCCGTACCCGTATGGGTGGGCCTCATCCGCGGGCCGTTCCGTGATCCGCAAACCCCGCCAGACCACCAGCGAGGAAAAAATGTCGAGCGATGACTCGACCGCGTCGGCGATGAGGGCGTAGGAATTTCCGAGGATTCCCGCGACGAGCTTGGTACCCGCGAGGACGCCGTTGACGACCAGGCCCAACTGCGCTGCTCGAATTCCCTGAGATGCGGCTACCATGCTGCTCTTGGTCCCCCGAGTGTCGGCCGACCTGCCCGGGTTTGGCTTACGGCTGCGGGCTTTCCACCGCAAGAACTGCGGGGAAGGAAGCTGCTAGCGGTCGTGAAGGATTGCGGTAGAATCACGTTTCCACCCCGCCGGAACCTCACAGTTCCTCCCACTTTCGAGGCCGACGCCGATGCGCTCGCTTCCGTGCTGCCTGGCGGCACTCCTGCTCGCTCCTGCCTTCTCCCCGGCCGCGGACGCCACCGCACCTCCTTCCGGATTTACCGCCATCTTCGACGGAAAATCCCTCGACGGCTGGCACGGATGGGCGATCCACGAGAAAGGCGCCAGCCCCATCGACTTCGCCAAGCTCTCCCCGGAAGAGCAGAAGGCCAAGATCGAAGCCTGGACCGCGAACGCGAAAGAGCACTGGAAAGCCGAGAACGGGGAACTGGTCAACGACGGCAAGGGTGCCTACCTCGCCACAGACAAGGCCTATGGCGACATCGAACTCCTGATCGAGTACAAGACCGTCGCCAAGGCTGACAGCGGCATCTATCTCCGGGCCACCCCGCAGGTCCAGATCTGGGATTACACCGACAAGGACAAGTTCAAAATCGGTGCCGACAAGGGAAGCGGCGGCCTGTGGAACAACTCCGCCGGCGCACCCGGCAAAGATCCCCTCGTGCTCGCGGACAAGCCCTTCGGCGAGTGGAACAAGTTCCGCATCATCCAGATCGGCGAGCGAACCACCGTCTACCTCAACGACAAGCTCGTGGTCGATCACGCCCGGATGGAGAACTACTGGAATCGGAAGGCACCGCTGCTCCGGGCTGCGCCGATTTTGCTGCAAACCCACGGCGGGGAAATCCGCTGGCGGAACATCTTCCTCCGCGAGATTCCCCCGGCCGAGGCGACAGCCATGCTCCGGAAGAAAGCCGAGGAAAGCTTCAAGCCCATCTTCGACGGCAAATCGTTCGACGGCTGGCAGGGGGCGGTCGAGAACTACGAGATCATCGACGAGGCGATCCGCTGCAAGAAAGGGAAAGGCGGCGTCCTCTTCACGAAGGACGAGTTCGCCGACTTCCAGGTCGCCTTCGAGTTCAAGCTCCCGCCCAACGGCAACAACGGCCTCGCCATCCGCTACCCCGGCAAGGGGGACGGTGCCTACTCCGGGATGTGCGAACTCCAGGTTCTCGACGACGCCTACAAGGGGATCGACCCCCGCCAGGCTCACGGCTCCGCGTACGGAATGGTCGCCGCCGCCCGCGGATACCAGCGACCGATCGGCGAGTGGAACTACCAGGTCGTGACCGTGAAGGGCCCGAAAATCGAGGTCGAACTCAACGGCACCCGCATCCTCGACGCCGACCTCAGCACCGTCACCGAGTTCCACGGCAAACGCGAACACCCCGGGAAAGACCTCAAAACGGGCTACTTCGGGTTCTGCGGCCACAACGACGCCGTCGAGTTCAAGAACATCCGGATCCGCAAAATCGAGAAGTAATTCCCCCCTTCCGCCACGTTTAGCCGCGACGCGGAAGCGGAGCGCGAATTCGAACGCGCTCCCTTTCTCTTCGCGTCTACACTTCCAAACATGAGGTCGAGCATGCACAAAGTTTCCCGTCGTTCCGCGATCGCCGCCGGTGTCGCCGCCCCGTTTGTATGGCGAGCCCACGCCCACGCCGCACCCTCCGAAACCGTCCTCCACGCCAGCGTCGGGGCCGACGGCATGGCCTGGTCCGACATCAGCTCCCTCACGAAGAGCAAGAACCTCAAGCTCGTCGCCGTCGCGGATGTGGACCTGGAACGCACCGCGAGGGTGAAAAAGGAATTCCCGAACGCGAAGATCTACCAGGACTGGCGCGAGATGTTCGCGAAGGAAAAGTTCGACTCCGTCAACGTCTCGACGCCCGACCACACTCACGCCGCCCCGACGATGCGGGCGATCCGGGCCGGCAAGGCGGTCTACACCCAGAAACCGCTGACCCAGACCATCTTCGAAGCCCGCCAGCTGACCCTCGCCGCGAAGGAGAAGAAAACCATCTCCCAGATGGGAATCCAGATCCACTCGCACCCCGTCCACCGGACCGTCGTCGAGATCGTCCACGGCGGCGCGATCGGGAAGGTCAAGGAGGTCCACTCCTGGAGCGGAAAAGACTGGGGCGACGCGAACCCGAAACCGGACCGCACCGATCCGGTTCCCGCAAACCTCGACTGGAACCTCTGGCTCGGCGTTGCTGCAGACCGGCCGTATATCGGCGGCAAGTACTACCACCCCGGAAACTGGCGCAAACGCCTCGATTTCGGCACCGGCACCTTCGGCGACATGGGCTGCCACATCCTCGACCCCGTCTTCCAGTCCCTCGGCGTCGGCAACCCCAAGGGAATCCGATCCGACGGCGACGCACCCAACGACACCAGTTGGGGCCTCAACGGGCAGGTCAAATTCGAATTTCCCGGCACGAAATACACCACCGACACCGTTTCCCTCACCTGGTACAACGGCAAGCGTCGGCCCCCGGCGGAAGTCGTCAAGCTCATCGGCGACCGGAAACTCCAGGACCAGGGGTCCATCTACATCGGCACGGAGGGGGTGCTCTACTCTCCCTACATTGCGGCTCCGGTGCTGCTGCCCGAGGAAAAGTTCCGCAGTTACAAGCTCCCCACGCCCGGCGGCAACGACCACTACCTCCAGTTCGTCGAAGCGGTTCGCGGAAAAGACAAAACCTCCGCTCCGTTTGAATTCGCCGGCCCGCTGACGGAAATGGTCCTCCTCGGCTGCCTCGCCACGCGGTTCCCCAAGCAAACCCTCGAGTGGGACACGGAAAAGATGCAGGTGACGAACATCAAGGAAGCGAACCAGTTCGTGCGGAAGACCTATCGCAAGGGTTTCGAGGAAGAGGGGCTGTGAGCCGATGCCCGAGTTGCCGGAAGTCGAAACGGTCGTCCGCGACCTCCGGCCGTTGATCGTCGGTCAGACGATCACGGCCGTCCGGGTCGGGAAACAGCAACTTCGCCGACCCTGGAAAAAGGCGTGGGCAACCGGCCTGACCGGTGCCACCGTCACCGCGATCTCGCGGCGCGGGAAGTGGATCGTCGTGGAACTCGCCGGCGAGCCACGCCTTCTGGTCCACCTCGGCATGACCGGCCAGCTCACCGTCGCAACCACCGAAACGGCGGTTCCCACCCACACCCACGTCATCCTCGATTTCGCCGGGGAGACGCACCAGCTCCGGTTTCGAGACACACGCCGATTCGGAAGCATGGAACTGTTTCCGGATGCGATCGCGGTGCAGAATTTCCTCGCCGAGCGCCTCGGGCCGGAACCGGATGCCCTCGATGCGACGGCGTTCCGAGCCGCGATTCGAGGCAGTGCCCGGACCTTGAAGGCGATCCTCCTCGACCAGGCCGTCGTCGCCGGGGTGGGGAACATCTACGCGGACGAGGCTCTGCATCGGGCCGGTTTGCACCCGGAACGGCGGGGAAAATCCCTGACGGATGCGGAAATCGACCAGCTTCGCGAAACGATTCCCGTGGTGATCGCCCACGCGATCGAACTCCGCGGGTCGACGATCCGCGACTACATCGGCGGCTCCGGGCTCCGCGGCGGCTTCCAGGACGAATTCCGGGCGTACGGACGGGCGGGAGAGCCGTGCCTGACGTGTGGGGCGAAAATGGAACTGGTTCGGGTCGCCGGGCGGGCGTCGCACTTCTGCCCGCAATGCCAGCCGCTGATCACTGCGATTTCGCAGGGAACAATTTCGGCAGCGACTTCGCGACCTCGTCGATCGCCGCGGGGGTGAGTTCGCCGGCCTTGAACGAGAATCGGGCGACGATCTTCCGCTTCACGAAGAGCACGACTGTGACATCCGCATCGGCGGCGATCTTGTACGCCGGCGGGCCGTCAACGTCCTCGAACGCCCCGACCGGCACCGATCTGAGTCCGTGTTTCTGGGACCATTTTGCGAGGGCATCCAGGTCGGCGGTGCCGGTGAGTTGCGTCATCCACGCCTTGAAGCCAGAATCCTTCCGTGCGGCGGTTTCCTCGTCGAGCCGAGTCAGAAGCTTCGCCACGGGCTCGGAAAGCGTGCGAGAAAAGACGACGGCGGTGGGCTTGTCTTCCTGCTCGCAGATGAAGCAGGTCGGTTTCCCACGTTCCGGCCCCGTCGCGACAAGGAAGCTGTACGGCCCCGGCTTCCCGGGATCCGCCGCAACGACGGGGATCGATAGAGCGATGGCTGCCAACAGACCGATTCCACGCATCGAAATCTCCCGATCTCACACCGTCGCGAGGGCCTTGCGGTAACCACGACAGACGTACACCCCGGCAGGCGGGACGTTGAGCGGAACCAGACCGAATTTCACTTCGCTGAAGTACTTTTTGTACATCCGCCAGTACACGTAGGGCATGACGGTCAGTTGCCGGAAGACGCCCGTTTCGCCGAGGCACTTGGCGGAGCTCGCCAGGATCGAGTCGCGAAGTCCTGCCGGGAAACTCGGAAGCGGCAGGCCGGAAATGATGTGGTCGACGCGCTTGATGCCGCGGTCCGCAAGAAGTTCGTCGAGGTGGCAGGCGTCCCCCTCGACGATATCCGCGTTGGGGAACCGTTCGCGGAGCCGTTTGCAGAAATCCGAGTCGAGTTCGACGATGATCAACTTCGTGTGCGGTTTCACCCGGCGAAGCAGTTCCTTCGTGACCGGCCCAGTTCCGGCCCCGAGTTCGACGATGCACTCGGCGGTGTCCCAATCGATGCCCTTGAGCATCCGTCGGGCGAGGAAGCGGCTGCTGGGGGCGACGGTGGCGATCGAGGTGCCGTGCTTCAGAAACTTCCGACACATCAGGAGCCAGTCGGGGCCGCTCCGCTTCGCGTGACCGTTGTGGGCGTGGACCTGCTCACCAACTGGGGTCACGCCGGACGGCAGGCACGCCTCCGGCTCGGATTCCGCGGGGATGGCGTCGGTTGAGGCAGGGCTCAGGCTCATTTCGGAACTCGGGTGGGTTTGGCGAGGAGAAGTTGGGTCCACTTCGGGGTCGCAGTCGGCTTCGGCGACGTCAGGAAATGCACGACCAGGCGGTTGATCAGCCACGCCTTCTCGATTTGCGGTGCGTGACCGCACTTCGGAATCGAGAGGAAATGGCCATTCTTCAACTCCTTGGCGGCCTCGGCGGCCGTCTTCGGATCGCACACCTTGTCTTCTTCACCGGTGACGAGCAACGTTGGTGCCTGCACCTGCTTCATTTGCTCGCGAACCGTGTAATCGAGCGTGCCGCGAATCGTGCGGATCAGGCCCGTCTTCCACTTCCGACTGCTGAGTTGAGATTGATAGTAGCGGACGATGTCCCGATCGACGAACCGGGGTTTATGGAACACGCTCCGCACAACGGTGTGCATGTTGCCGCGCACCACGCCTTCCATCACGGGCAGTTGTTCCTCGTCGCCCATTCCCGACGGGCAAAGCAAAACCACGCGGTTGACCAGTTTCGGATACCGCACCGCAAACTCGACGGCAACCTTCCCGCCGAGGCTGCTCGCAACGAGGTGGTACGGCGGCGTTTGCACGAACCGTGTCAGGTAGGTGTGAAGTTCCCCGACCAGGTACTCCACCGTGATCGGATCCTTTGCGCTGATCCGTTCGTGGATCGCCTCGCCGTCGTAGACCAGGATGTTCGGGGTGTGGACGTCGAAAAAACGGGCCCAAAACTTGCGGTTGCGGAACCACGATTCCGCCTGCTCGGCGAGACCGTTGATCAGCACGACGGGTTGCCGACGTCCGTAAGACTTGGGGCGAATCCGTTCGAGCAGACTGTTCCACGGGGCCATGGCATCGCTCACTCAGCGGCAGTCGGCAACCGGGAGAGGTCGCCGGAACTGGTGAACCTCAAGGTATCGTGGCAGTTCGTGGACGCGAGCAAAAATCGCCGGTTTCGATCGGATTTTCCCCCAATCCACCGGCCGATCGGAGTAGCTTATCCACCTTTCCCACGTCGGCAAGCGAGCGATCCGACAAGCAGACCTGCCGACAGGATCGGATCCCCCACTGCAGAAATCTCGCCGATAACGACCGAGAAAAATCCAAACCGACCCGATTTGACGGGACTTCCCGCAGACGCCTCCTTCTGCCGGGCGACTTGTTTCCCAACCGACCCGGGATACAACTCTCGCCTGACCCCCGGAGGCTCTCCTGTGACGCAAACGATTTCCAAGCACACCCTCGGCGTCGGATTCATCGGTGCCGGCGACATCTCCATTCTGCACGCCCGGGCCGTGGCAAAAACGCACGGAGCCCACCTCGTCGGCCTTTGGAACCGCAATCCGCAGCGAGCCTCGGAGCGGGCAACCGAGTTTGGCGTGGAAGCCTACCCCACACCGGAAGCACTCGTCGCGGATCCCCGAATCGACGCGGTGTTCGTGCTCACGAACCTGGAAACGCACCTGGATTACACGAAGTTGGCGCTTGCCGCGGGGAAACATGTCCTGGTCGAGAAACCCGTCGGGGTTTCCGTTTCCGAGATTGCGGAGATGCAAAAGCTAGCGGATTCCAAGGGATTGGTCTGCATGCCCGGCCACAACTATGTGTATGAGGGGGGCATGGTTCGCACCAAGGAACTCGTCGAGGCCGGCGAACTCGGCAAGGTGGTGTCTGCCTATGTGATGTATAACATCCACCACCCGGAGGAAGTGGCCAGGCGTTACCCCGGTGTGGTGCGACAGATACTCACACACCACTCCTATATCCTCTTGTATCTCGTCGGTAAGCCGGTCGAATTGTGTGCCATGAAGGCGACGTTGCATTACAAGGAATACACCGAAGAAGACATCGCCATGGTGCAGATGCGGTTGCACAATGGGGCCCTCGCGCACTTCTGTGCGAGTTTCGCCGCTGACGATCACGCCGCCGATCCGTGGACTGTCATGGTCAAAGTCATTGGGACCGCCGGCAGCACCCGATATAGCTATCGCGATCACGTCGAGATCAAACCTGGCCTCGTCCACTCGCAAACCTACACCGCCTATCAGGGCTCCATCACCAATGAGGTGAAGCACTTCCTCATCGACTGCCTCCGCCATGGTGCGAAACCATTGAGCACCCTGGAAGATGCGATTACGGCCCAGCAATTGATCGAGGCGTGCGAGAAATCGATCGCGGAGAAATCGGTCGTGAAACTGTAACCCTCTTCTCCAGAGGCTCACATGCAATACCGCGAACTGGGCCGGACCGGGTTGAAGGTCTCGATTCTCTCGCAAGGCGGGGCCGCCATCGGGCAGCAATATGGGCCCGTGACGGTCGCCGACGCCGCGGATTGCGTGCACGCCGCCATTGATGCAGGCATCAATCTCATCGACACTTCCGCGTATTATGGCGAGGGGAAGTCCGAAGAAATCCTCGGCGAGATCTTGCAAGCCGGCTGGCGGGACAAAACCTACATCTGCACCAAGGCCGGCCGCATCGCTCGCAATACATTCGATTTCTCCCCCGCGGGAATGGAGCAATGCCTGGATGGATCGCTCCGCAGGCTCCGCACCGACGCCGTGGATATCCTCCTCGCCCACGACATTGAATATGCCCACGATTTCGATGCAATCTTCACGGAAACCGCGGCCACACTCGAAAAGCTCAAGCGGAAAGGGAAGTGCCGATACATTGGCATGTCATGCCTGCCACTGGGCTTGTTGAAGCAGGCTATCGAGCGGTGTGATCTGGATGTGGTGATCAGTTACGCCCATTACAACCTGCAGAATACCACATTGCTAACAGACCTTCTCCCGATCGCGCAATCCCGCGGCGTCGGTATCCTCAATGCGAGTCCGCTGTCGCTGGGGTTGCTGACGAATCAGGGCCCGCCGGCGTGGCACCCCGCGGATCCGGAGTTGCGTGAGGCATGTGCCCGGGCGGCCGAGTTCTGCCGGGAACGCGGGGCGGACATCGCTTTCCTCGGGATGCAGTTTTGCCTCGCGGAATCGCGGATTCCCAGCACCATCACCGGCACCGCTCGACGATCCGAGCTCGCTGCCAACCTCCGGGCGATGACGGAACCGCTCGACCAGGAACTCGTCGCGGAAGTCCAAAGAATCCTCGCTCCCGTCCGCGATCGTGTCTGGCCGAGCGGGAACTGGAAGGAGTGACCGAACCGTCTACGATTCGGGCGCCGACACGCCGGGTGGCTCGGCTTTCTTCTCTTCCCCATTGGTGGCGTGGTATCCGTTGGAAGATGGCTCTGCTGGTGGGGAAACGGACATTTCTTTCTCCGCCCCGACCGCAAGCGAAGCACCCGCCGACTCACCGGAAGGCTGGGGGTGCAACCGCGACATCTGCGATTCTCGGGGGGGCAGCAACACCACCGGCGGATCCGACGGACTTCCCTTCCACGTCTCGGACCAGCTAGCCCAGGTGAGTCGGATCCGCCCGAACATGAGCCGATCCGCGTCGAGCATCGGGCCCGGTGCCGGCGAGAGGTTGTCGGTGGTCCGCGGTCGGAGGTCGTCCGCCCGGTGGGCAAGGTCGTAGAGGACAGGAATCGCGTCCTCGGAGCCATACCACACCACTAGCCCCGCGTTCACAAAGTCGAAGTGGGAGGTGTGCTTGGGAAGTTCCGCCTGCACCTGCTCGCGGACGAGATCGACGCCTGCCCGCTTGTAGAGGTACGCGAGGGCATGCTCGAGGACGCGAGCCCGCTCGTCGGGGAGGCTGCCGAGAAATCCGGGGTCGGCCCAGCCGGCGACGAGCCAGCCGGACCGATCTTCCCACTCGAGCCAGGCGGGGGCGGTGCCGTCGAGGAGAATCTCGACGCGAATCCGGTTGGTTCCGAGGTGGACCCTGCCCGCGGTGAGCCGACGCCCCGCCCATGCCGGGCTCGGGTTGACGAGCGCGATGAGGTCGCGGACGACGAAGCGGCGGACACTCTCCTCGACTTCACGGAGTGCCTGCCGGTGGGTGCGGGCATCGTGCCAGACGCCGGTGGTCGACCCCTGCCGCTCCGCCGCCCGCAGCCGGGAATAGAGCCGCGGCACGGTTCCCGAGTGGAACCCGGGATGCAGCAGCGATCCGACCGACTCCCCGTGCGGCCCCACCGCCGCGGGGGTGAGGGATGCAGGCCGATTCGCGCGATACAACCGCCAGTTCTCCCGCATTTCCCAGAACAGGAACGTCACCGCATCCGGGGTGAGATAGAAGGTCCCAATCACGAGCACCCACGCGATCGGCCACGACAGAAACGGTGCGAGATCCTCGACCAACGGCGACCCCAGCGGGTTGAGCGTGAACAACCCGAGAATCGCGAGCATCGGGTAGACGAACTTCGCGAAAAGAATCGAGAGCGGCAGCTTCAAGGGGTTGACCATCGGCTCCACGAGCACGACGAGGTAGAACCGCAGCAGGAATGCAAACGGCACCCACAGCACGCCCGCCACCGCCCGGACGGCGATCGAGAGCGGCCCGCCGGTGCCTCGCAGTCGCAGCCAGTCCTCCGTGCGGGCGAGAGTCCATTCCAGGATGTCGACAAAATTCCGGAAGATGTCGCTGATCCATCGGAAAATCGCCGGTGCAACACGAACCGTCTCCATTAGCGTCTGGGCAGCCTGGAGAAGGAGCACCTCGATCGCCCGGCCGAGCCGGGAATTGACGAGAAACGCGGACGCGAGAAGCGTCCCAATTCGAGCGAGCGGCCCCGCCTGCCAGACCTCCGGGAATCCCACCCACACGAGCAAACTCAGCCCCACGGGTTTCGCGAGATAGTTGATCGCAAGCTGGAACGGCCCACTGACCAGAAGCGCATGGATCTGCGGGTTGGTCCACAAGCGGACGGGAACATCCCAGAACACGAACCGCGCTGCACGGTACGCCGCGTGACTCAGTTCCCCGGCGAGTGCCTGGAGCATCGGCGACCGAAGGAAGGTGAGGAACCCGAACCCGGCCGCGATCCAGATCAGGTGAAACCACCAGAGTTCGTTCCATCCCGCGAAAAACGACAGGTCCGAGGTCGGCGGCGCCAGCACGGCTGCCGGCCCCGCCAACGCCGACGCCACCTCCGCATCCACCGGTGGCGTCTTGTGTCGCCGATTCTCGTACACCAGAAGCCACACGAACTGCGCGATCAGGAACGCCCCGCCGAACGGAAGCGTCAGGTTCCGCGTGATCCACCGGCCCGTCTCGGTGCCGAAGTTGAACGCGGTCAATCGCTCGAGCAGTCGGGTGTAGAACTCCCCCCGGCGGTAGATCCCGTCGAGCAGCGTCGCGAGTCGGCGGTCGAGCCGCAACAGCGGGTCGCCGTAGAGGTACTCCTCCGGCCCCCGCAAGTCCGGAAGCTTGACCTGCCCCCGGGCGATGGCATCACGGACATCCGCGAAGTGGAGGAAGCCGTTGGCCGAGATGCGGTCGAGCAACTCCTCCACGGTCTTGGCGAGTGCCGCTTCCTCTGCGTGGCCCGTCGGCCGTAGCCCCGCATCGTGTAACGCATCCGTCAGGACTGGCCGGAAGCGTTCCCGCAATCGCTCCTCGCTGCGGTTGAGCGCATCCCGAAGCAGTCCGGCCAGCGTCCCCCGGGCCGCGTCGGTCAACCGTGCCCCTGCGAGTTTCCGGGCCGCAGACTGCAGGTGAGCCGGAACCCGCACGAACCGCTGACCATCGAGTTCCCGCAGAATCGGTCGGTGACCCGCAGAAAGGAGCCACTCCACCACATCCAGCGTGTACGTCGGAAGTTCGTTGTCGAGGCACGCTCGCTGGAGATCGAAGAGAATCGCCGCCTCGACAGGTCGGTTCCCCTGGTCGGCCTTGTCGAGAAGCGATGGCAGCACGCCCCGCCAGGCGTTGGCCTCCTCTTCCGGAAGCCCGAGAACCTTCTGCAATCGGCCAACCAGCTCGTAGATCCGCTGGCGTGCCGCCGCGAGTGCCGGGGCGGTCAACGAAGCCGGCGCGACCCGCGCCGCCCGGGTGTGCAGGATCGCAGCCCCGACGACGTCCCCCTTCTCCGCCGCCCGCTGGGCACCCCGGGTGAGTCGGTAGTAGTAGTCGTGCGACTCGTCCGCCTGGTCGTCGGTGCGGGGTGCCGGATCGGGGGCACCGCTGAGCCGGGTCTGCGCGAACAGCGTCGCCGCGTCCAGGTCCCGGGACAGGTCCGGTTCCACGATGGCCGGTGGCGGGAGACTCGGAAAGTAAACCGGGATCAAATTCGGGGCGAAGAATTTCAACTCGAAGTAGACCGCGACGAACTCGATGTACGCGGATCGCTCGTCCGATTTCGCCGGGAGCAATCCGTCCTGGACCAGGACATTCCGGGCTTCCTCGAAGGCGGCGGGGCCGATTTTCTCGATCCGTTCTCGCAACCCGGCGGCCGGCGTCCCCGTCAGACGGGCTTCGAGTTCCCGGTGCATCGCGACGTGGAACAACCGACGCCAGTAGCGCAGCAGCAACTCCGCGTCCGGCTCTCCCATCTCGTCCGGGGTCGGCCGGGCAAGCAGCAGCACCGCGTCGTCAGGAAGCTTGTGATCCGTGGGAACGTCGACCTCTTCCTGCTCCGCGTGCAGAAACAGCGTCGCCCGATCGACAAGGAAACAGTGAGTATGCGGGACCCGCCACACCATCCAGGACGTCCCGGTGACGTTCTGGACGACGCGTTCCAGCACCGTTTGCGGCACCAGGACCGCTGCCGGGTCCGCGGCGCGCAAGATTCGCCCGAGTTCCTCGCGTGTCATCGGGGACTCCGTACGCGGACGGGAGAATGTCCGCTGTGGGGAATGTACGCGAGGAATCCGATGTGAGCCACACCCGGCGATCGCGTCGGAGAAGTTGGAGAAGAATCCGGTCGGAATTTCCCTATTTCGCGGGGAAATAGCTCGCAGAAACCCACAGCAGCACGCCGAGCAGAACGACCCCGAGAAGCAAGCTCCCCGCGATCAACTTCTTCTCCACCGGCAGCAACGGCTCCGCCTCCACCCTCGCGAGCTCCGCCGCCGTTTCCTGGTCCGTCGGTTTTGGCACCGGTTCCATCAAAGCCCTCCCTTTACCCTTTCCCTAGCGGAACCGTCGGCGGGGCGACGCCGTGGAAGAACAGCCAGGAGATCCCCAGCCCGACCCAGATGACGAACCCGAACAGGCAGACGACGTAGACCATCGCCAGCCTGCCGATCCCCTCCGCCCACAATCGGCGGAAGTTGGCGGCCATCCCGATCGAGAAGAACGTCAGCACGAAGAAGATCCGCCGCATCGCGTCCGCCTGCGTCGTCGCATTCTTCATGGCCACGATTTTCGACGGTTCCACCAGCCCGATCGCGAAGAAAAATCCAAACGTGAGCACATACCCGAAGACAAACTTTGGAAACCGCTCCCAGATCTCCCGGAACGGAACTTTCCCCGCCGTGTCTCCTTTCCGGTCGATGAACTTGGCCCAGATGACGGCCAAAATCACGGCCCAGACGCCGATGAAGAGGTCGATAAAGACTTTGACGGTGGTGGTGGTGAAGATCATCCAGTCCCGGGCGGTTTTCTGCTCGTCGCCGGGGAAAAACTGGGAGGCGGTGATGTTCCCGGTTGCGACTGCCGCCCCGTCCGTCTTGACCGCCAGCCCCATCCACGCCGCCGCCACCATCGGCTCATCCGCAAGTGCATATCGCGCCATTTGCGGGAGAATCACCATCTCGATGACGGAGAAGACGACGACGAGAGACGACACCATGACCGGCACGACGGGTCGCGCCCGGATCGCCGCCCCGGTCGTGATCGCCGCTGACACGCCGCAAATCGAGATTCCCGAGGCAAGCGGAGCCGCCCATTCCCGTGAGAATCCGAAGAACCGCCGGGCGACGAAGTAGACGACCGCCCAGTAGACGAGGTACGCCTCGATGATCGCCGCCAGTCCGCGGAAGAGCACCGCCGACGCGAGGGAACTCGCCTCCGCCGCCTTGGCCCCGAGCCCCGCCCCGATGATCACGATCGCCGTCTTGATGTAGAGTTCCGACCGGGCCGCCTCCTTCAACCACGCCGCGAAACCGGGGAGAAAATTCCCCACCGCCAGGCCGCAGAAGAGTGCCAAAAGATACCCTGCCTCCCCGGTCAACCCGAGGGACCTCTCCACCCCCGGCGGCAGCTTGTCCGGCGTCGCCGAGATGTAGGCGTAATCGCCGGCAACCCAGCACGCGAAGGCAAGCAGGAACAGCACTGCGAATCGAACCGCAAACTTCCCCGGAGATGCACCCAGGAACGCCGCCCCCGCCGAGAGAGTCACAACAAGAAACGCGAGAGTCGCAACCAGCGACCCGGCCCCTGTGAGGGAAGCGTACCCCTTCGACGCCGGCGCGATCGCCTTCGCGGGGTCGGTCCACGTCTTCGCGGTCACCGCCCAGCCGAGCAGATCCGGACCCAGCAAGGAGACCCCGCCGAGAACCAGGACGAGGAATCCGAGCAGCACCGCGAGCGTATCTTCGGTTCGAAGCCACGATTTCATGGGGAAACGCTACCCACCCGTGCTTGCCCCGGCAACCCGTCCCCCTGAGATTGAGTGAGACTCCAGAGGAATCCCCAATTCCCTGTTGACGGTTGGATAGACTACCTCCTGCACCCATGGATGATCCAGCGACCTCATCACCCATTGGAGGTGCGTCTGGAATTTCGGAAAGGAGTCGTTCTTCTTCCCGGAAGGTCGTCATGAAGGTTCTCATTCCCTTCGAGTGGTCCCTTCCCGAGGTGTTCGCCAGCCGCCTGGGGGACTCGGCCGGGCGACAGCGAGCCATGGAGTCGGACGGGCATCTGCTCCTGGTCCTCCACGAACCGCCCGGGCATGGGCAACCGACTCGGTCGGCTCGGCTGTTCTGGCGCGACCCGTTCGGAGAATGGAAAGCGTCAACCCACGCGGACGGCTTGCTCGCCCTTCGCCGACTGGTGGACGCCTACGGGGAACGTTACGAGGGACTGGAACGGCTCTCCGAGAACGCGACGACCGCCCGCCTCTGCTACGACCTGCTCCTCGGCATCACCCCCCTCCAGCGGGCTGCTCGCAACCTCCACTCTGCCCTCCAGGCCGCCCGGGAAGCAGTCCCCGAAGATCGCGACATCATCAACCTCCGCGACCAAGCCGGCGATGTGGAACGCTCGGTGGAACTGCTTTACCACGATGCCCGAAACGGGCTCGATTTCCTGATCGCGCAGCAGGCGGAAATTCAATCGCGCGAAACGCAGGGGATGGCGCGATCCGCATACCGCTTGAACCTGCTCGCCGCGGGATTCCTCCCGATCGCAACCCTGGCGGCCGTCTTCGGAATGAACCTCAACCACGGATTGGGCGAGTCGCAGCGTTCGCCGGTTGCATTCTGGCTGGTCCTCGGGGTCGGAATGCTCGCGGGACTTGTCATCACCCAGTTGATCGCGGATCGACCGGCGAAGTCGGAGCCACCAGCCCGGAAGTTCCGCCCGAGAAATCGCTGACCGACTTCTCACACTGGCCGTCGTTCCCGGTGCTCGGTAAAGTTCGTCAAAACCGACCCGGGACGACACCCCATGCGACATCTCCTCGGCCTCGAACATCTTTCCACGGTCGAACTTCAAAACCTCCTCACCTCCTCCGAGACGTTCCTCGGCGTCGGTCGGGAACTGCCGAAACGGGAAGACCTCCGCGGGAAGGTGGTCGCGAATCTCTTCTACGAGCCGTCGACGCGTACCAAGCTCAGCTTCAGCCTCGCCGCCCGTCGGCTCGGGGCGGACATCCTCGACTTCTCCCCGAGCGGGTCGAGCACCGCGAAAGGCGAAAGTTTCATCGACACAGCCCGGAACATCGAGGCGATGGGGATCGACGTGGTGGTCGTCCGCCACGCCTCGGCGGGTGCCCCGCTGCTGCTAACGCACCATCTCCGACCGCACGTCCGCGTCATAAACGCGGGGGACGGTGCCCACGAGCACCCGACGCAAGGTCTGCTCGACATCTTCACGATCCGTCAAGCGCGGGGGCGAATCGATGGTCTGACCGTCGCCCTGGTGGGGGACATCCTCCACAGTCGGGTGGCGCGGTCAAACATCCACGGGCTGCGGAAACTCGGGGCGAACGTGATCGTTTGCGGCCCGACAACGCTGATCCCCAGCGAGGTCGCGGAATGGGGCGTCGAAATCACTCACAACCTCGATGCGGTGCTGCCCCGGTGCGATGTCGTCAACCTGCTTCGCGTCCAGTTCGAGCGGCAACGGAGTGCGTTCTTCCCATCGGTCGGGGAGTACGCACAGCTCTTCGGGATGAACGGGAAGCGATTGAAGCTCGCGAAACCCGATGTTTTGATCCTTGCCCCGGGTCCGATCAATCGTGGTGTCGAGTTGACCCCCGATGTCGCGGACGGGCCGAACTCGGTGATTCTGGATCAGGTGACCAACGGGCTGGCGGTGCGGATGGCGGTACTGGCGGAGGTCTGCCGGGAATCCTGAATCCAAACGCGATCAATCATCGAAGCTCGCGAGCCATTTCCGCAGTAACTTCGCGAGCACCTTCCTATCGGATTCCCCGATCGGAGGAAGCGACTCTTCCGCCTCGGCGAATCGGGTGGCGGCGGCCGCCTCGATCACCTTCCGCCCCTTGGCAGTGAGTTCGACAACCACACCCCGGCGGTCGTTGGGGTCGGCTTTCCGCGTGATGAGCCCGCGTTCCTCAAGCTTGTCCAGCCTTCCGGTCATCCCGCCAGACGAGAGCATGACCCCGACGAGGAGGTTGGTCGGGGTGAGCCCCCCCTTGGGCCCGTGCCGTCGCAGCGTGGCGAGGATGTCGAACTGGCCGAGGGTGAGGTTGTGGGCCGCGAGCGCGGCGGAAACGCTGCGTTCGAGGTGCTGGGCGAGCACGATCACCCGCCCGACACAGCCCAGTGCGGACGGGTCGAGCCCCGGCAACTCCCGCTGCCAGCCTTCCAGAACCCGGTCGATCGCGTCGGAATCTTCTCCCATGACGAAATACTTACTTCCGAGTAACTCGTCGTCAAGATTCTTGACGACGAGTTACTTGGGGGATAACCTGTCGGCGTTGACCTCGCGATAGGTCCATCGGCCCCGCCTCACCCTCGCCACACCCGGAGAAGTGCCGCGATGAAGGAATTGGTACTCGGCTCGAACCACGAAACCGCCGTCGAGCGGTCGGACTACCCACCGGACAAGGTCCGGCAGATCCTCGGGTCGGAGACGGTGGCCGTCATCGGGTATGGCGTCCAGGGGCGCGGCCAATCCCTCAACATGCGGGATAACGGCGTCAAAGTCATCGTCGGGCAACGCAAGGGGGGCAAGGCCTACGACCTCTGCCTCCAGGACGGATGGGTGCCCGGCACGACCCTCTTCGAACCGGAAGAAGCCGCCGCGAAGGGGACCGTCGTCCAGTACCTGCTCAGCGATGCCGGGCAGAAGGACATGTGGCCCAAGATCAAGCCGCACCTCACCGCCGGGAAAGCACTCTACTTCTCCCACGGATTCTCGGTCGTTTACAACGACCAGACCGGCGTCGTCCCCCCCAAGGATATCGACGTAATTCTGGTCGCCCCCAAGGGGTCGGGCACCACGGTTCGCCGGCTCTTCCTCGAAGGTCGCGGGATCAACAGCAGTTTCGCGATCCACCAGGACGCCACCGGAAAGGCCCGCGACCGGGCCCTCGCCCTCGGCGTCGCGATCGGCTCCGGCTACCTCTTCGAGACGACCTTCCAGAAGGAAGTCTTCTCGGACCTCACCGGCGAACGCGGCGTGCTCATGGGTGCGATCTACGGCCTGTGGCTCGCGCAGTACGAGGTGCTCCGCGAGCACGGCCACTCCCCCAGCGAGGCCTTCAACGAGACCGTCGAGGAAGCGACCCAGAGCCTCTACCCGCTGATCGCGGAAAAGGGGATGGACTGGATGTACGCCAACTGCAGTACCACCGCCCAGCGTGGGGCCCTGGACTGGTTCAAGGCGTTCCGCGACGCGAGCAAGCCGGTTTTCGAGAAGTTGTATGACTCGGTCGCAACCGGGGCGGAAACCCGGCGAGTGCTTGAGGCCAATAGCCGCACGGACTACCGCGAGCAGCTCGAGAAGGAGTTGAAAGAGATCGCCGAAAGCGAGATGTGGCAGGCCGGGAAGTGGGTGCGGTCGCTCCGCCCGGAACGCGCGGGTGAAGGGGAAGCGAAGTAGGACTGAATTGGTGCGAATTGAATGCGGGCCGGTGGGGGAGGAATTCCCGACCGGCCCGATTTCATGTCCTGCCGAGCTTTCGGGTGTGGAATTTTGACGATTGCATCGATTGCGCAAGACGCGTCATTAAATCATCCGCCATGCTCGTTCTGACTTGCGAAACGACGAGCGTTGTTTCTTTTTCTCCGCCTGCCCCAAGATTCTGGGGATTTCTCCGGAAATAGTTCGGCGTTGGCCGCTCGCCGTAACTCGGGGAAACCCCGGTCGTTCCGGGAGGGGGGTCTGTCGCAGACAACGTCGCCGGTCCGATCGCCACTGACACACCCTTGACACTGGCGAAAGCTGGTAACTAAGATGCCTCGGAAACAATCGTGACGGGTTTGCCGTACTCCTTCCTTTCGGCGAACTCACACCCGTTCCAGGATTTTCGCGAATTTCCCTCCGCCTCCGAATTTCAGGTGGCGACAGAAATATTCCGGCGTAGCAGGAATCGATCTCGCGGGGTCGAGTCGCCCCTGATCCGCCCTGGGAGACGTGCCGATGCCCTCGCCGACCACGATCGCGGAGTTTCGGTCGCACTGGCTTCCGCACGTGACGGACGAGGGATTGTCCCGGCTTGTTTCCCTTCTTGAATCGGCCAGCCCGCTTTTGATCCACGGAATGTTCACCCGGGCCCTTCCTATGGGCTGCCTCGCCTCGCATATCGCCTGGAATCACCCGGAAACGAAAGATCTCAACGAGGAAGCGGGGGTTTGCTGGCTGACGCGGGTGGCCGGGCTCAACCCCGCGACCTCCGCGGTGATTCTGGAGTGGGACCAGACGGGGATCTACAACTGGGATTTGCGGATCGCCCTTCTCGAGGCCTGTCGAGCGGAGCAATTCACGCGAGAATCATCAAATTCTCACGAACCGGCACTTTTCTCCGCCGAACCTTGCTGTGCGCACTAGAGAGACTGGTTAGGGGACGTGTCGACGACAACCGTGCCGCCCATCGCCCGGGTGCCGGGATCTCGCCCATCGTCGACGACCCGGATGAGTTTCTGCCCATGCTTGCGCGCCGCCTGGAACCCGAGGTAATGGATTCGGTCGAGGAAGCCCGCGATTACGACGCGATGGATCACTCGACTGTCAACCGCGTTTTCGTTGCCGATTTTCTGGCATTCCGACCCGATTCGCCCGGCCATGTGCTGGATGTCGGCACCGGCACAGCGCAGATACCCATCGAACTGTGTCGCTCCACCCAGCATCTGCAAGTCGTCGCCCTCGACGCCGCCGAGGAGATGTTGAAGCTGGCCCGGGAAAATGTCGCCCAGGCAGGGTTTGACTTGCGTATCGAGATTGCGACCGGAAACGCCCGTGCGATGCCGTATCCGTCGGAATCGTTCGATGCGGTCATTTCCAACAGCATCGTCCACCACATTCCGGACCCGTACGAAGTGTTCTCGGAGATGGTTCGGGTCTGCCGGGCCGGCGGGGTGCTCTTCGTGCGTGACTTGCTCCGACCGGGCGACGAGCCAACGCTCGAACGTCTGGTCGAGATGTACACGGCTGGCGCGAATGATCATCAGAAAAAACTGTTTCGCGATTCTTTGTGGGCGGCCCTGACCCTTGCGGAAGTTCAATCCCTCGTGGCACAGCTTGGGTTTTCGCCCGCGACCGTATCGCAAACCTCGGATCGACACTGGACCTGGGCTGCGGTGACGTCGTGATCGATCAACTGGCGCGGATCGGGGAATGGACCTATTTCTCCGGCCGAGGTGCAATTGCTGCTCTGCTCGCGATTCCGCGACCTTCCCTGTGGATCCGCCCGTTCTACGGCGTGCTCGTTGGCGGGCTACCCCTCGCCGTCGTGACCGGTCTGGCTCTCGGGGTCGTGATCTGGATCCACACGCGGGGCGTGCTCGTGCGGACCGGGGCGGGTGCCGTGGAGTTGCTGCCAACATTGCTGGCGGCGGCGGTGCTGCTGGAACTCGCACCGCTCGGGGCCGGGTTGATTGTGGCCGCGAGAACCGGCGCCAGTCTCGGAGCGGAACTCGCTTCCATGCGGGTCGGGGAGCAGATCGACGCCCTCGAATTGCTTGGGGTTTCCCCGATGCGGCGCCTGGTCGGGCCGCGGGTGCTGGCGTGCATTCTCGCAGTGCCGGTGTTGCACGTCCTGATTGCGGCCATCGCCATCGGGAGCGGCTACCTTGCTGAGTCCGTCGCGGGCCACACGACCTGGCTCGCGTACCAGGCGGCCGTCCTTCGCGAACTGCGAATGCACGAGGTTCTTCCGGCCGGGTTGAAGACGTTCGTATTCGGGGCCCTGATCGGCTGCACCGGCTGCTTTGTGGGAATGTCGGCAGGACTCGGGTCGGAAGGGGTCGGACAGGCGGCGACCGACAGCGTGGTCGCGTGCACCTTGCTCGTACTCGGGGCGGACGTATTGCTCGTCGGCGCGATTCAAGTCCTGCTGTGAGTCGCTCCGCAGTTCTTCCCGCGAGTGACAGTCACTTCCGCAGAATCCCGCAGTTTCCCCGCGAGAAAATGGGCCTGATCGGGGTCCGAGCAGATCGCGAAGACGGTGGGCCCCCACGAAGATTGCCCAGCCCCGGCGATGCCAAAATCGCGGATTAATCGGATCAACGCATCCGATTCTGGCGATGCGTAGACGCCTCCTTGATCGGCGGCAAACGGCTCCCCGGCCGTGCGGTTGAACTCGAGGATGGCGGTGGAAAAGCCCGGGAAATCGCGGTCGCGGAGAGCGGGCACGAGTCCGAGCAGGGCGAGTCGGCAGAGTTTCTCCGTCGTGCGGATGGCGGAATCCGACGTGCGAGATCGCGCGAACGCGGCCCGTTCCCGGTCGCCGTGACACCCCACTGTCACTCGTGGCCGGGCGAGCACGATCGGCCAGCCTGCCGGCCAATCGAGCCGGCACACCGGAGCCGCGATCCCGGCACCCTCGACCTTGCCCCCGTCGACGAGGAACCCGCCGCTCGCGAAGCCGTGGACGCCGATGCCGGAGCGTTCCCCACGTCCGACGAGCTTCGCAATTCCTGGGAAATCCAGGGCTTTCCCCAGTTCTCCTACCACCGCGGCTCCGACGGCCAGACCCAGTTGGGTTCCCACGCCGAGCCCGACATGTTCCGGGGGACACCGCTCGACGGTGACTCGCAGTGACACCCCCCTGTCAGCGACTCGCCGGGCGAACCCGAGTGCCCGTTCCGCGAGTGGGCCGGTCGCTTCCCCGGTTGTTGAAGCCTCCACCGACACCGCAATTTCCGGTCCCTCGAGCATCATCCCGACGCCGCCGAATTTCCGCACCGGTGTGCCGTCCGGCCAGTGGGTGAGCCCGTCGACGGGGACGTGGAACAGCCCGAAGTGGAGCCGACTGCCGGTGACGACGCGGGTCATCGGGCTGCCTCCTCCAGATGCGATTCCAGGAACGCCATCGCCTCCAACTCGGCGGATCCTCCAGTCTTGTCGACGATGACGCGGAGCTTGCGGAACTCGGCAAGAACCTCGTCGCGGGGAAGGAGATGCAACCGGGTCGCGAGGATCGCCGCCTCCAGAACCGCGTGCTTTCCTCGGTTGAAGCCGAAGAAATCGCGGAGTTTTTCGGTGTGCACAACTGTCGCGTCGATCCGCACGCGTTCCTCCGAGTGGTCGAATTTCTCGACTCGAAACTCCTGGGCTCTGCACGCATCCGCGAGCACGAATCCGTCCACGACCCCCGCGGGCCGACACGCCGGAAACTTCGCCAGTTTCCCCACCGCCGCCTTTGCGAGAAGAAGAACGTCGTCGGTGATGTGCAGTACCCCTTCCGGATGCTTCAACAGATTCCGATACGTTTGCGAAGTGGGAAACGGTCGAAGCAGGAACCGGTCGAATGCGGGCCCATCGACTCGCGGGCCCATCGGAGCCACGTGCGGCGAGCCGTCGGCGTTTTTCGTCGTAACAAGTCCTTCCAGAATCACTTCTGCAACGCCCTGAGAAGCCCGGCGGCCTTGTGCAGCGTTTCCTCGTACTCGCGGTTCGGATCGCTGTCGGCAACGATGCCGCCACCCACGGGGAACTGCACCCAGCCGCGGCTCGCCGTGAATGTGCGGATCAGGATATTCGTGTCCATCGCTCCGTCGAACCCGATGAAGCCGACACTGCCGCAGTACGGCCCGCGGGCGGTCGGTTCCAGTTCCGCGATGATCTCCATCGCCCGCACTTTTGGGGCGCCCGTGACCGATCCGCCGGGGAACGCCGCTCGCAGGAGGTCGAAAGGCGTCTTGTCCGGTCGCAGTTTTCCCCGCACTTCCGACACGAGGTGATGGACGTAACGGTAGGTTTCGAGTTCGCACACACGCGGCACGGTGACGCTACCGTACTCGCAAACCCGGCCCAGATCGTTGCGGAGAAGGTCGACGATCATCACATTCTCCGCCCGATCCTTCGCGTTTTCCGCCAATTCCAGGGTCAGCGCCAGGTCCTCTTGCGGCGTGATGCCCCGGCGACGCGTCCCCTTGATCGGTTGCGTGACGACCTCGCCCGCCGGGGAAACTTGCAGGAACCGTTCCGGCGACGCGGACAGGATCTGAAAATCCCCGGCGTCGAAGTAGCACGCAAACGGTGCCGGGTTGAGCTTCCGCAGTCGGCCATACAGTTCCAGCGGATGTTCCGTCAGCGGAGCGAGCAACCGTTGCGAGAGGTTGACCTGGAACACATCCCCGGCGTGGACGTACTCGATGGCACGGCGCACCGCCTCGCGGTAGCCGCTGGGGGAGAAGTTGGAAGTGACGTTGGTAAGGTGCGGAACAGTGTACTGGTGCGAGAGATTCAAGTCTGCGGGGGCTGGCATGCTCCCCCACCTGTGCCAGAAAGGATCGTGCCAGGGCTGAGGCCCGTTGTGGAGGAGGTCCAGAACGAGATGCATTCGGTGTTCTGCCCAAGCAGTCCGATCACCTAGCTGCGAATCTTCAGGCCGAATACCAGTAGAAACGAGCCACGCCCTGCCTGAAGCGTGGTCGAAACTAATCACCCAATCATAAACGCCGAGCGCGATGTCTGGGGCTAGGAATTCGTCGGTCGCTGGCTGCGGTTGCCGGTCGAATGCTCGCCCCGTGTGATACCCAAACAGTCCGGCCCACCCGCCGAGAAAGGGAGGCATATCGGGAACATTCGGTCGGGCAACTGACGCACAAACAAAGCGGTCATCCCAGAAAACGTCTTCGGTCGGGTCGGGCGGTGCTGGGCGGAAAAGGATGCTCACTGGGTCCGCCATCACATACGAGTACCGCCCCCGTTGCGGGTGGCGGTCGGCGGAGTCGAGAAACAGCAGATGCGGAAGATGGGCCAGCTTTCGCGCGACGTCCCACGGGTCGGGGCACGGGATCAGTTCTTCCACCAACGGCGTCATGTCGCCATTCTAGGCGAGCCTCGCCGCGAGTCTCCCGGCCGCGACAAACCTCCCCGATGAAGTCGTATTCGGGATAATGTTCGGAAGCAGACTTCTTGTGCCCATTGAAGGGTTTTCAGTGAACCGCAAACTTGTCGAGACGATCAAGTCCCACTTCGCCGGGAAATCCAGTCGTCAATTGCGGTTGATTCTCGAAGACTCCACCGGGGAATGGTCCTCGGAAGCTTCTGCCGCAGCGGACGAGGTACTAACCGAGCGACTTTCGGGTCATGCCGAGGAACCAGAGGAGTCGGAAATCTCGAGTGGGGCGAACGATTCTGATGGACACTTTAAACCCGAAGAAGTGGTTCTGGGATTGCTCGTCGGATTGATTTCCGGTCATTTCGAGTTCACCTACTATCGCTCGGGTGCGAGCGACGATCTTCCCACTCCGTTCGGCCCGAAGATGGCGTGGCTCGCGATCGAAACTCGCGATACCGAGGAAGTGGCCGCCGCCATCGGGTTGAACGACATCGAACTCGCGACCTGGAAAGACGGACTGGAGTCGGCCCACCGGGGTGGAGTCTTTGTCACCCCGCCGGTCGGAGACTGGACGTTGGTGCTCGGGACACCGCTGTTCCCACGTCCCGAGCGGCAGAATCTTCAACTCGACTCCCTGCTGGAACGGGTCAGTCTTCCGTTCCGGGAGGTCCAGTACTTCTGCAACCATCCGGAAGTGGACCTCTATGTGTGGGCACGGGCCGGGGGCGGCCGGGTTTCGCGTGCGTTTGCCTGGATTGGTTCCCTCGACGGACTGGTCTGGGAAATCGGTTCGCCGACCCAGGAAGAAACGAATCTCGGTCTGGTTCTGACACCGGGACTTCCGCCACGCGTTGTCGGCGATGAGCCGGAGGGATTGGCCCCGCTCACCGAGCAATGGCTATTTCAACTGGCCGGGTATTGGAGCGTTGACCCCACCTCGCTGGACGCGGAGTTCGCAGAAACAACTTCTGGGCTGATCGGAACGGTGAATCGTTGAGGGGCCTGGGAAACCCGTGTGTCGTTTCCCAACTGATTTTGAAGCGTGCTCTTTCGGGCAGGTGGCTTCGCGAAAGTTCGGAGGAGTTGCGGTTGCATCGGTGGCGGGAGTGTGTCTATAGTCCGTCGCTTCTCGCGGCGGTGCCGGTTTCCCGGCTTACCCCGCAGACCGGCGAGCCTTCGGGAAGGACCCCAATGGCCGTGGCCTTGCTTGCAACCTCCGCCCCGCTGCCGACGCCGTCCGCGCCTCGGCTTCGCCCCGGCCCACCCCGCCGTGGGGTGGCGATCGAAACGCCGCAACTCTCCGTCGTCATCGTCAATTTCTGCCAGTGGAAGAACACCGGCCGTCTCACGCGCCAACTTCGCCGATCCGAGGCCGTCCGCCGGGGTGCCGCCGAGGTCGTGATCGTCGACAACCACTCGCCGGCCAACAAACTCACTCGCAAACTTCGCAAAATGTCCGGGGTTTCCGTCTTCCGCAACGGCCGAAACACCGGCTTTGCGAAGGCTGTCAACCGGGGAAGCCGCCTCAGCCGCGGGGAATGGGTTCTTCTCTTGAACCCGGACGTGACAGTGCCGGAAGGCTTCCTCGACGAGGTACTCGACGCCGCCCAGCGGTGGCCCGCCATCGACCCGCGAGCCGGTGTGATCGGCTTCCAGCTCCGCCACCGCGACGGAACCCGCCAAGCCTCCAGCGGCCCGTTTCCGACGCTGCTCTCCACCGTTTCCGGACTTGTCCTGCCTCGCAGTCGCCGGAAGTGCCGACACCAACCGCTGAGCGAACGGAAGGCGGTTCCCTGGGTCACCGGTGGCTGCCTGCTCGTCCGACGGGACTGCTTCCAGCAGATCGGCGGGCTCGACGAGAACTTCTTCCTCTACTATGAGGACGTCGATTTCTGCCAGCGAGCCCGGGCGGCCGGGTGGTCGGTGTGGTACGAGCCGAGCTTACGGGTAACGCACCACTTCCCGCTGCACGCCCGAAAGGTGCCGGCCCCGTTGCGGCTCGTCACCCGGCACGCGCTGCTGACGTACTCGCGGAAACACTGGCCCGGCTGGCAGTCCCGACTTCTGAGCGGGCTCGTCTGGATCGAGGCAACTGTCCGGGAAGGGCTGGCCCGCTGGCGTGGCGAGACCTCTGCGGCCGGCTGCTACCGCGAACTGCGATCGCTGGTCGGTGACGTGATGGGGAACCGCGTCACTGCAATTCGCCGCCGCATCCGCTATGCCGCCGGCTTCCTCGACCCCATCGCCGCCGCCCAGGACGGGCGAACGGAGTGATGTTCACGTGCACGGATTTGTTGATTTGGGTGAGCATCACGGGATCGATCGGCGCTGGTTTGAACTGGTTCCTGGATTCCATGCATAGGCGAAGTCGGCGAAGACGTTGACACCCCCAGCCACAGTCGAGATAGTAAAGAACAGGCACACCATTCGGTGGAAACAGCAATGCCGCCTAACCTCGAACAACTTGGCATCGACCGGCTGAGCCTAGAAGATCAACTCGCACTTGCAGAGGCGATTTGGGACCACGCTACCCGCACCGCCGAATCATCTCCGCTCACCGAGGTTCAGCGAATAGAACTCGAACACCGTTTGTCCGACAGCATCGCTCATCCTGAGCGGACGATCCCCTGGGAGTCCGTGAAGGAACGCCTGCTCTCAAAGGCACGGGATTGAAGCTCTCGGTCACCCTCCGGCTCGAAGCCGAGGAGGAACTCGAGGCCGCCTTCCAGTGGTACAACAATCAACGCCCTGGCTTGGGACGGAAATTTCTAACGGCCGTTCAAGCTGTTTTTGATGGCATAGCCGCGAATCCGCAAATGCACGCGATAGTTTTCGCAGACATTCGTAAAGCTGTAGTGCGTCGATTTCCATACTGCATTTTCTACCGGCTGCATCCGGATAGGATTGAGGTTCTCGCAATATTCCATTCCAGTCGCGATCCAGGAATCTGGAAGTCTCGGATCGAAGGGGGCGCGGAATGACCCCGCCGCTCACAATCGTCATCCCCTCCCACTCGCGGGCCGATCTGCTCCAGCTTTGCCTTGCCTCGGTTTGCACCCACGCCCCGGCCAACACGGAAATTCTCGTCGTCGATGACGCTTCCCGCGATGGGATCGTTTCCCAGACTGCGGCTCGATTCCCCGGCGTTCGCGTTCTCCGGCTCTCTCGACGATCGGGGTTCTGCATCGTCGCCAACACGGGAATCGCAGCCGCCACGGGGGACGTCGTCGAGTTGCTCAACGACGACACGGAAGTGACCGCCAACTGGGCCGACGCCGCCCTCCGATGGTTCGCCGACCCGGCCGTCGGAGCCGTCGCACCGCTGGTGCTGCAGCACGACCCCGACCAATGCGCTGCCCCCCGCATCGACTCCGCTGGCGACGAGTACGACCCCGGCGGCTTCGCTCGGAAACGCTGGAAAGGCCGGAAACTCGGTGATTTCCGGGACCTTTCCGCTGGCCCGGTGTGGGGAGTGTCGGCCACCGCCGGCTTCTACCGCCGATCCGTGCTCCTCGCCACCGGCGGCTTCCCCACCGACTTCGGGGCGTACTTCGAGGACGTCGACCTTTCTTGCCGCATCCGCAAACTCGGCCACGCGATCTGGTTCGAGCCCACCTCGATCGTCCGTCACCGCGTGTCCGCCTCTTACGGGAAGCGGCCCAGTCGGCGGATCCTCGAACTCCAGTCGCGAAACGAGGAACGCGTCTTCTGGCGGAACCTCGACCGTAACACGCGATTCCGGCACCTTCCCCGCCATGCCGCGGTGCTTGCCGGGAAAGCGTGCCGACGCCTGCAGGAGGGAACGCTCGTCCCCTGGACACTCGGTCGAATTCGGGCCTGGGCTGGAATGTAATGGAAAGTCGTGAGGCGAGAGAAACCTCAGATCGGATGCAAGCCCACCGACGGTTGACGGGGTGGCGAGTCCGGCACCTTCGCCGGTTCCGGCTGAGCTGACGCGAACGCATTCGCAACGATCGATTCCAGAAGCGAAAGATACCGCAAAAATCGCGTCTTTCCCTCGACAGTCAGCCGCACCAGCGTCTGCGGCCGCTTCCCTTTGTGCCCCTTCCAGATCTCGATCAGCCCCGCTTCCTGGAGGGTCGTCAGGTGTCGGCTGAGGTTCCCGTCCGTCAGGCCGCAAAGATCGCGGAGGTCCGAGAAAACGAGCCCCTCGCGATGGGAAAGCAACGAGGTGAGAATCCCCAGCCGGGCCTTCTCGTGGAGCACCCGATCGAGCCCGTCGAACGCGAACTGCCCGGGTTCGCCGGGGTTTTGCGGCTCAGGAGAGGTCGCCATCGTCCCGCTCCAGGTTCCAGTACAGAATTGCTGCCACGCTCAACTGCCCGACTCCGAACGGGATTCCCATCATCCACGGGGAAAACGCCACGTCTGGCCCTGCGGAGAGGGTGAACGCTCCGGAAAGGAGGTAGAAAATGCCCACCCCAACGATTGCCCGAGGAAGCAGCCGGCACGACGCGAACACGCCGAGGCTAAACAAAACCTGCCAGATCCCGGGGAGAATCCATCCGACTTCTGGCGTATGCCGGACAATCACAAGCGTCACCAGTGCCCCGGCCGCGATGCAGGGGGCAAATTGCGAAACCGCCAATCGGGTCAGTTCGCGGGCCAGCGGCGAGTCGGCCCCGGCCCTGTAGCGAAGCAGAATCCCGGACGCCGACGCCGACGCCCCGAGCAACGCGGTCGTCACCCACAGGGCCAGGTAGCCCACCAGCGTCTCGGCTGGGTTCGCGAGCAGAAGTGGTTGGACGGCGGCGGCGAGGAGTGCGAGCACGCCCGAGGTGGCGACTGGAACCGCCCGGTAGCCGCGAAATCGCTGGCTGGCCGCGACCCGCGACCGGATCTCCGCGATTTGCGACAAGGCTTCCTGCAACTCCACGGCGGACCCTCGGCGGGTTGCTTTGTCACAGAAAGTATCTAACCGACGCCCGGATTCAAGCCAAGGTCGGGGTTCGGGACCGCTCAGACGACCGTCACTTTTTCGAAACGTCCTTGGACTTCTCGTCTTTCCATTTTTTGAAGGCGGTTTCGCGGGTCTTCTCGTTGGCAATCGTGTATATCCACGGGTTGTATCGCATTTGATCGTTCAGTTCGCCGCCATAGTTCTGGACGGTATAGCCGTAATCGGCCGGCTTTTTCCCGGTGACAGTGATGGCCATGATCAGGGCGATGTCACGAACCTCCATGGCTGCCTGGTTTCCGCCGCGTGGCATCGCCCCTTTGTCATCGAACAGGGATTCGAGCACAGGAAGTTTTTCCTTCCCGCCAAACCGGGCCAGGTTGCACAATGCCTGCGACTTGTTCCAGGCATTTCCCCCCTCGGCCCGGACGATTTTCTCGGCGTATCGGGCGGATTCCTTCATATTGAGGTTCTGGGTGACGTACATCGCCATCTGCAGCCCGTTGGCGTCGGTCCAGGTGTCGCACCAACCGATGAGGAGTTTGCGAAGCACGGCCGATTCTTTTTGCCCCTCGATCGCCTGGCGGAACGCGGGCTGGTAGAGCATGTTGATCAGCCAGTTGAAGGTGGCCGGGTTCTTGACGTCGGTTTTGTTGGCTTGGCTCAGGATGCTGCCAAACATCAGCGTCCCGAAATCGATGGGGGAAACGACTTCCGAGGCGTTGACCCGAATTCCGTTCACGTCGTACCGCGGGTAGATCGCCTGCTGGATCTGGTACTGGCGAGCGGTCAGTCGGCGGGCGAACTCTTCTTTTCCCTTCGACAAACCTGAGAAAATCTGCCTGGAGGCGGGGTTGCGGAGCATGTCGGCGTAGAACTGGCGGGTGGCCGGGTCCCCGTCAGTCAGGGCCACGAACTTTTCCCAGCCGGGCAGATCGTGCTTGTATTTCAGGTCTTTGTCGGCGAGGAATGCGGCCGTCCGGGCATCGAGCTCGTCCGCTTCCGCCAGAGGCAGAAGCACCTCGCATCGGAGGCGAACCTCGGAATCGTCCGCGTCCAGCCCGGTGGTCAGAGCCGGGATGGCACGCCGGCCCATCTTGCGAAGCTCCTCGGACGCACGCTCACGGTCACGGAAGAGGGAACTTCCGAGTTTCACGACGAGTTCCCGCGCCTGGGCGACTTCCTCCTCCGGCACGGCGAGCGTTTTCGGATCCGGGGAAGCCGTTGGGCTGGCCGACAAGGCAGAGACCGCGAGAAGTAGGCTGACGGGGAGCATCGGGTTTCTCGGTGCTGGTCGGTGCGGACGTTACAAGGTCGGGATCGCCATGCCAGCGATCCCGCGAGGTTCACTTCTTGGGCGATTCCGACTTGGGCTTGTCGTCCTTCTTTTCCGCGGGGAGGTTCTTCTCGGCCCAGTCTTTCCACTTCGCGAAGGCGGCGTCGCGGGCGGTGTCGGTTTTACCGTCCTTGTCTTCGGGGAAGTGGTACTTGCCCATGTCCTGGACGTAACCGCGTCGGTTTTCAGTGACTTTCATCCCGTAATCGGTCGGTTTTTGGCCGGTGAGTTGCAGCGCCACCACGAGGGCGTAGTCGCGAACGAGCACCTCGGGTTGGGAGAAGTTCGGCTGTTTTACGGCCTGCATCAGGAGGGTGGAATCATCGAAGAGTTTGGTGATGCCGCGAACGTGTTCCTTGGCGTTGGTCCGGGCGATGTATTGCAGGGCTTGCTGTCGCTGCCACTGGGCGTTTTGCCCTTCGACGTAGAGCATCTTGATGTAGATCTTGTTGATGACGGCCTGGCCGAGGTTGAGGTTCTGGGCAATGTTCACCGCGACGTTCAACCCCTGGGATCCGTCCCGGGTTTCGATCCATTTTTCGGCGAGTTTCTTGAGTGCCGCGCCGTACTTTCCCTGTCCCCGGGCGGCCTGCTGGAAGTCCGGGATCTGGTAGAAGAAGTTTTGCGTGTGGTAGATCCAGCCGCCCTGCCAGCCGTCTTCTCGCTCCGGGGCGATGACTTCCGCAAGGATGATGGCAGCACCCTCGTGGAGCGTCGGCATCTGAGGCCGGAAGTTGGGAGTGTAGACGGCGGGTTGCATTCGATACTGGATCTGACGTTTCCGCGAATCGACGACTTTCTGGAGATCGACGCCCGGATATCGGGTTGCGATCAGTAATTCGTGGTTGTCTCGAACTTTGATCATTTCCGCGAAGAGTTCCCGGGCCGATTTATCGTTGCCGGTGATTTCCTTGAACTTGGCCCATCCGGGGAGATCGTGCTCGTATTTCCCGTCGGTGTCGGCGAGGAAGACCTCGACTTTCGCCCGCATGTCTTCGGATTCCGCCTTGGGAAGGAGGAATTCGCACCGCATTCGGACTTCGGAATCGAGCGTTTCCCGAACGGCTTCGAGGAGGGCGGGGAGAGCTTCGCGGCCCATTTCCGAGAGTTTGCGGCTCGCGGTGTCGCGGTCCCGGAAGGAATCGTTGCCGAGCTGGCGGACGAGTTCCCGGGCCGCGGTGAGTTTGCCCGCTGGAATTTCGAGGGATTTCGGGTCCGGCGACGCAGCGGGGGCTGCGGTCGCCGCGAGGATCAGAACGATTCCAGCAACGAGGCGGCTCATCGGGGCTCTCCAACGGTTCGACAGGTCACTTTTTCTCGGTCGGTTTCTGTTTCGATTCCCACTCGGCAAACTTCTCGAAGGCGGCCTTGCGGTCCTCCTCGGAGGCGAACCACTGGCTGTACGGGTAGAATTTGGCATCTCCGGGCGGCAGACCGACGTTTTGCTGCTTGAAACCGTAGTCTTTCGGATCCTGGTTGGTCAGGACGATCGCCATCGCCAGGCCGGCATCCTGGACGCGGATTTCGCCAACCGCCCCCACCTTGAAGCGGAAGACGGTCTTGTCTTCGAAGAGTGGCTTCAGAAGCGTCACGTTCTCGGCGGAGCCGGTGCGGGCGATGGCGGTGGCGGCCGCGAGGCGTTGGTGCGGGGTCGCACCCTCGAGTTTGATCAGCTTGGCCGCCGCTCCCATGCCTTCCTTCAACTTCAACTGCCCGATGAGGTTCATCGCCTGCTGGAGAGAATAGGCGGTGGACCGGGACTCGGCCCAGGCGACGATCAGTTTCCGGATCGTCGGTGCGGACTTGCTCGTGCCGAGCTCGTTTTTGACCCGCGGTCGATTGACCAGCGTGTAGACGCTTACCGGGCCGAGGCGAGGGTTGGCGTTTTTGTCGCCGAGGACGGTCTCCAGGAAGAGAAACAGCACCGCGTCTTGCAATGTCGGCTCGTAACGTTCAAACTTCCCGTTGATTGGTGTGCGTGGATACATCTTGGCGTAGAGTTCGACCTTCCTGGCATCGAGGCGGCGGGCGAGCTCGGCCTTGTCGATGGCCATTCCCGAGATCAGTTCGCGGTTGTTCGGGGACTGGAGCATTTCGGTGAACAGGTTTCGACTTTCGCTTCCGGAACCGGCGACGGTTTGGAACTCTTTCCAGCCTGGGAGTTCGTGCTCGAACTTTCCATCGCGGTCGGCGAGAAACGTGGCGAGGCGAGCCTCAAAATCGTCCGCCTCGGCGGCCGGGAGCAGAATTTCGCAGCGGAGGCGGATCTCCGAGTCCGGGTCGTCAATTCCCGTTTCCAGCACGCTGAGGGCCCGGCGACCCATCTCGCGGAGGGCCCGGGTTGCGTCTTCGCGCTCCTTGTAGATTGCACTCCCCAGTTTCCTGACGAGTTCGCGGGCCTCAGAGATGTCGGATTCTGGAACAATCAGCGATTTGGGATCCGGATCGGCCGCGGAGACGGCTGCCCCCGCGACGAGAATGCCGAGAAGACTCGCGGCGAGTCGGATCATCACAAACTCCATGGGCAGCGTGTGGAGATTGATCTCAGGATGACGCGCGAGCGGGAGAATCGCAATCAGAATCCGGGCGGGTACGTATTGCACCCGCGGCGAGTTCGCCACTTCGAACCGCACTTTCCATGGTCGCGGGCCAATCGGTGAGCGTCCAGTCGCCGGCCAGGACCATGTTACGAATCGGTGACAATTGATTCGGCCGGAACGCATCCACCCCCGGAACTGCCGAGAATGTCGCTGTGTGCTCCGTGACGGTGCGGGCCCGCAAAATCCTCGCAGATCTCGCAATCGGGAAGAGTTTCCACACCTCCTCGGCGATCCGTCGTTCCGTCTCCGCTCGGCCCAGGTCCCGGAGCTGACGGGATGCGCTGATCACAACCTGCAGGTAAAATTCGCCGGGAGAAGTTTCTCCCCGGTTGAAGATCCAGTGCCCGAGGCAGTCGACCAGGGCCGCGTGCCGGAGGACCGTGACGGGCCGGTCGAACCAGAGATGGACGCTGGTGATCGGGGAGGGCTGGAGCTTCCCGATTCGAGCGAAGTACGACTCGCCCTGCCACGAATCGGGTAGCAGATCGAGGACCCGCTCGAACGGAACCGCGAGGACGTAGCGGTCCGCGGTGAGGCGGGAGCCGTCGCGGAGCAGCAGGGTGCCAACCTCGTCCGGTCGCTCGGGTCGCGGCTCGATTTTCCGCACTGCCGTGTTTTCCCGGAGTTCGACGCGGTGCCGATCCAGCCAGCCGCGAAGTTCGGGGCCGTAGAGCCGGCCGAGCGGAACCCGGGGGATCGACACCTCCCAGCCGGTCCGGGTCCGCAGGAAGCCGTCGAGAAACACTTTCCGGGCATACCGCAACCCGAGCCGATCGATGGTCTCGTTGAGGGCGCTGGTGAGCACGACGGCCCAGAACCGGGTGATGGTGGCGTCCGTCTGGCGGTGGGTGCGAAGCCAGTCGAGCAACGGCGGGTCGGTGTCGGGCGGCTCGCGAAGTAGGGCGGCCAGCCCGGCGGCAACGCGAACTTTTTCCCCACTCGTCAGGTAATGTGCCGACGCGAGAGCCCGGCCGAGGTGAAAGGGGGCGGGCCAGGGGTCAGCGGCGAATCGGCTCGACCGGCCATCGGGGGTGAGAAACATCAACGCGTTCTCACGCGCCAGAAAGCCGGCGATTCCGACAGTTTCGCAAAATCGCGTGAAGCTGGTGCAGCACCCCATCGTGACGTGCTGGCAGGCGTCGACCAGTTGCCCGGTGGCGGCATCCTCGAAGGAGGACGCCCGACCCCCCAGTCGCTGCCGGGATTCCAGAAGGGTCACCCGCAACCCGGCCTCTGCCAGCCGGACCGTGGCCGACAGCCCGGCGAGCCCGCCCCCGATCACGACCACCGAGGTCGTCACATCCACCCCCACTTCACGGGCCAACCGGTGAGAAAAATCCGAGCCTTGGTGTATTTCGAGATGCGAACGCGCCGGGAGAAGACGTCACAATCCCGACGCTCGATCTCGTCCAGAAGTCGGCGGTAAACTCCGGTCATGACGGAAAAGACGGCACGTCCTTCCCGGGTCAGAAGCTTCGCAAGTGGCTCGCTGCGATCGTAGAACTGCCGGGCCCGGGCGATCTGAAACGACATCAACTCTCGGAATTTCCCGGCCAATTCGGGGCTCTGCCAGGAACCGGGTGGGCACCCGAACCGGGCTAGGTCTTCCTCCGGAAGGTAGACCCGACCGCGGGTCAGGTCTTCCCCCAAATCGCGGAGAATGTTGGTGATCTGGAATGCGGTGCCAGCGGCGACCGCGAATTCCAGAGCCAGTTCCAGATCGGCAGGGTTCCGGACGCCCCACACCCGGACACACGCCCGACCGACGACGCCGGCCACCTGGTAGCAATAGGTTTCGAGTTCCGGGGAAAACCGCGGGAATTGTCGCTCACCCAGGTCCGATTCCGCCCCGTCGATGACCGCGAGCAGTTCTTGGGTCGGGATCGAGTATCGCTTCGCCGAGTCGTGCAACGCCGGGTGGATCGGATGCGAGAACCGCCCAGCCAACGCGGAAACCGTGCGTTCCCGCCATTTCTGCAACTCCACCCGACCCGCTCCCGGCTCGTCGGCGAGGTCGTCCGTCAAACGGAAGTACGCATAAAGCGATTCCATTGCCCGACGTTTCGAGGCCGGCAGGAACCAGAACGAGATGGGGAAGGAACTCTTCGCCGAGCGGGTGATCCGTCGACACTGGGCAAAGGAGTAGGCAAGAGACTCAGTCACAGCCCGGACCGTTGGGGTATCGAATCGGAACGAGCCGAACCTCCGCAAGAGAAGTGTTAGCCTCGAAACCCCGGAAGCGTCTCGACAAACCGGGAATTTCGGGTTCCCGGTTTGTCGAGACGCTTCCGGCAATCCGGATATTCCAGCGATTTCGGCGACCTCGGAAGGGCGAGACTCCCTCTGCTATCGTCTGGCATCACCGGCATCACCCGGTTCTGACCCATTGACAAAGAAACTGCCGGCATGGGATCTGCAAATTCATTTGTTCATGGTCCAGAGTTCCGGACGCGCCCACCTTGAGAATCTCCCATGCCTTCGCCCTCTCCGTCGGCTCGCGGGTCGCCGCTGTTCCGCCCTCTCTGCGAACGTCTGGACGAGCGGGACCTTCCTGCCTCGCGGGGAACGGCCCTCTTCTACAACGGCCTGATTTTCGGTGATCTACTCGTACCAGTCGGAGCCGACACCGAGGGTCGTCTTGCAGTGGGCGGGTCGGCCACATTCCTGGCAGGTTTCTGGGGCATTCCCGAGAACGGATCCGGTCGCACCAAAAGCCGGGGTTGGCGCGATTGTGTGGGCCTCAATTTCTCTTCCGGTCGAGAAGGTTCATCTCGCCCTGCCGCAATCCCTGTTTCATCTTTGAATCGCGAGGGGATATCTCATTCGAGATTTCTCATGGCCTGAAGCGGAATCATGACTCCCTACATACACTGAGCGTTAGCACCCTCTCGATCGACGCGAGGGATAAGATCGTTTCGTGGGTCGAAGAGCATAGGTGTCGTTCAACTCGAACGGCACCCCGAGGGACTTTGCATGCGGACTCGAACTGTTCGGCTCGGTCTCGAATCGCTCGACGAACAGAACCTTCCTCCGGGGCCGCCCCGGCCGCACCCGTCACCGCACCCATCCCGCCCGCGACCAGGGCGTCCCCCAGGTTGATCTCCCCGCCAGCCGCCGCCTGTTCGATCAGGTTGCCCCCGACCCCGCCCGTGAACCCCGCCGCCCCCTGCCGGCCGAACCACGTCAACGCCGATGTCCCGCACTTCACCGCCCCGTCCGCCGTGATCAGACTCCGCGTCGCCACCATCCCGATCGCGCCGCCTAACACGCCGCCCACGAACGACGCCGCCAGCGACGTCCAGTTGAAGTCCTTCTGCTCGCCGAAGGCCATCGCCGTCCCCTGACCCGCCGCCGAACTCACCCCGCCGATCAGCATCTGCTCGCCGAGCGTCAGCGCCGACCCGCCAAACCGGGCCAGCACCCCGGCCATCCCGACCCCGGTCAGCGCCCCGGCGAACCCCGCCACCGCCCCGATCGCCGCACCCTTGAGCGCCTTGTCCCGGTTGAGAGAATATCGATGTGATCCACTGACACCCGATGCTCGTCTAACTAAAGACGAACTGTTTCATTGTAGGCTTATCAGCGAGCGGATGAAGGAATCAAACGAATACGCAATCAGTGCTGGCTCTTGAATCTCGAGTTCATGCAGATGCCACAGGTATATGTGATCGGCGTCAAGTCCGAACAAAGACAAACAGATTTGACCCGCATCTGACGAAGCGATTGGCAAGAGGCGATCTGGCATAGGGGTGCCATAATATAGTCGCCATATCTCATCTAAATTTCTTGATGTCGTGGACTGAAGTCCGTAAAAGATTCCGACATGATTATCTCGAATCGGAATATGAGGAAACTCAAGCTCACCGTAGTGTGTGTAGGCTTTTCCAGCACTGAATCCATATTTCAACAGAAAATGCCGATAATCCACCGGAAGTGAGTGGGTCAGCTCATTTTCAAACTTAACCACTGCCGCTTCGGTGATCGGAACGGCACCTGGAACATATCGCGAGTGAATTCGCGACATTGCTTCGTCGTATCTATTATTCATAGCTGACTTGCCCCGTTATCGGTTTCCTCTATCGAGTCCTAATTCCCTGTCCAACAGTGATCTAGAACCAGTATGGTGGAATGCGTCGTTAATTAAATCGGGGATGAGTTTCATGTCGGCGCGATAGTCAGGTGCGGGGCCGAATGCCACTTCATGATGCCATTGTGCCTACCGCGGAAAGCTGTCCAGTTTCGCTCGCGGAATGGGTGGAAGAATCCGTCGCCTCTGCGTTGTCAAATACCCGCACTTCTCGAGTGCGAGGCGGATCGCGTAACGTACGCGACCGCGTTCACACCTTATCCCCCTTCGGACGATTCGCAACCGTCGAGCCCCGCGATTCCTGACGCAACCTGCATCACGAACGCCGCACGCTCCCGATCGCCAATTCGTTCGCGACAGTCCCACACCTCTTCGATGCTCCGCTTCCCACGATCCCGCACTCCGCTATTCGCCTCCGCCACGGCTGTCGCCAGGTCGTCGAGCGTCCACTTGGCCGGGTGGCCCTGGCGGATCGCGACCTGGTCGGTTCGCAACTTCAACGACCCGATCCCGGCCTCGATCGACCCGTTGTAACGCGGGTAGTACGCCGGCGACAACAGGTGGGCGACCTGGTGTATTCGCAGCAACTCGGTCACCTGGCTAGCGGTGAAGTGCGACCCATTGTCGGACTTCACCACCAGGGGTGCACCATGGACCGCGAACAGGCGGGCCAGGGTCGCCGCGGCTTCATCGGCGGTGGCGGAAGCGACAGGGTGCCAGGCCAGGGTCATGCCAGATGCCAGGTCGCGGATCGCCAGCAAGTAGGGAAACTGCCCATCGATCAAGACGGGTGCATGGGTGTAGTCGATCGCCCACACCGCGCCAGGGTCATGCCAGGTCAACCGGACCAAGGGCTCGCGATTGCGTTCCCGCCAGACCACCCGGTAACGGCGAACCAGGTCTTCCAGTTCGGAACGGGTCACGTTGGCGAAGTGCTCCCGAAGACGAGCGACACCCACACCGGGCCCGCACTCGTCGAGCGTTCGCAGGATCTCGGTGCGAACGGGGAGTGAGGATCGCGTGACCGGGCGACCCAGGGGAACGGGACCAGGTCGGGAATCCGCTCGCCAGCGGGCAAGGGTCCGCGGCGCGATCCGCAAGTATCGGGCGATGCGTTTGTAGGTCCAGCCCTGCTGGCGGAGAATCTGCGACAAGGAAACGGCCCGTTTCCGGGCAGTCTGTTCTCGCCGGCGGCGTGGCATCTGGTGGGCCGAACCGCGGCGGGTCGGACCTTGTTCCTGGGTCGGACCTTGTTCCTGGGTCGGACCTTGTTCCTGGGTCGGACCTTGTTCCTG
>CAZKIQ010000023.1:79345-83228 GCA_964552815.1 uncultured Alcaligenaceae bacterium
GCTCGGACCTGCTTCCTGGGTCGGACCAGGCATCTGGGTCGGAACTAGATCCCGGGTCGGACCTGGTTCCCGGGTCGGATCTGGTTCCTGGGACAGAACCTGTTCCTGGGTCGGCCCTGGTTCCCGGGTCGGACCTGGTTCCTGGGACGGAACTAGCTGCTGGGTCGGAACCTGGCGGGCCAGGTCCCGACGCAGACGCTCGGCTTCGCGTCTGAGGCGGGCGACTTCGCTCGACGGATCGACCTGCCGACCTTTCGGCCGCGGTTCGCACGCCGCGATCAGACCGTCCAGGGCCCGGGCTTCCAACTGGTAGTAGCGAGGCAGCGAAACCGACAGGGTGCCGGCCGCCTGGGTCGGGGTCCGCACCCCGGCCAGCACGTCTAGCACCACCGCCGCCACACGCTTGGCATCCTTGTTCCCTGGGTTGGGAGAACCGGGTTTCACCCGCCGACCCGGTTTCCCGGGGCGACCAGGCTGGGTCGGGCTCGTCACGGGCCACCCCTTTCCACCTGGTCCAGACCCCGGTCCAGGTGCGAGGCCCCTGGCGATGGGGGTTCCTCACAACCTGGTTCCGGACCAGGCCCAGGTCGATCCGAACCTGTTGGCACACCCTGGGGGCAGACCGGCCTCGGCGTCGGAACTGGGTCAGGACCAGGGGGAACCAGGTCGATCTCCCGCCGACCCTCGGCATCGGTCAGAATCACCCGTTCCCCTTCCGCGTGGACACTGAAGCCACGACCCCCGGCCTGGCCTGCCAGATAGAACGGCGACTTCGGCACCCCGTTCCGAGCCAGATCGCGGGCATTGGCCTGGACTCGTGATTCCAACGCCCGGCGAACCTCTGATTCCGCCCCGAAGAACCGATCAGCCGGCACCGATCCGTCGATCCCCTGGTGCGGCCGATGGAAGTTGTAATGGTCAATGAAATGGCCGATCCGAACCCGGGCATCACCGAGGTCGGCGAACACCGCCGTCGCCACGCATTCTCGCCACAAGGTTCCCCAGAATCGCTCGATTTTCCCCAGCGTTTGCGGACGATGCGGCGACGCCACAATCTGTTTCACACCCAAAGTATCCAGTTCCTTGCGGAAGGCACTGGTCCCCCGCCAGGTCACATACTGGGTCCCATTGTCGTTCAGAACTTCCTCGGGTGTTCCGAACCCACCGACGGCGGCGCGGAACACTTCGATGACCAAACTGGCTGATTGACTCGCGTGCAAACCGTATCCCACCAGAAAGCGGCTGTGATCGTCCATGAAAGCGACCAAATAGACACGGCGATTCTGACGCTTGAGAATAAACGTGAAGAGATCGGTTTGCCACAACTGATTCGGTTTGGCTCGCTCGAACCGGACTTCCTTGGCCTGGTGGGGCTTGGTCGGCACCTCGTCCGCCTGGTACCCCGCCTCGTGCAAGACCCTGGCGACCGCGGTGGCACTGGCGGCGAACCCTGGCCTACGCATCAACGCATCCGAAATCCTCTGGCATCCCCAGTCCGGGTTCTGCTCCTTTAGCATCAGGATGGCCCGCCGCGTCGCTTCAGGAACTTTTGATCCGACTGGTCCCCCCTTGGGCTTGTCGACCAGCCCAGCCGGCCCTTCTTCGCGGAACTTCTTCTGCCAGGCATACAGGGTGTGCAACGACACGCCGACCAGGGGCGCGAAGTCCCCCGCGGGGAGTCCGCTGCGACGCCAGGCGTCCAGAATGAGCATGCGCTGCTCGGGCGAGAAGGCCGGCGGCGAAGTGGGGCGAGCCAGTGGCCGAGGACCACGGTTGCGAGGTCGCCGGCCTCGACCAGCCAGTGGCGGCGGCAGACCATCGAGCAGTTCGTCGATGGGGTCGCAGTGGTCAGCGACCTCGGCTTGTGGTTCGGCGGGGTGGAGGTCGTGAGGTGTTCCCGGTGGGCGTCCGGGTTCCGCGTCGTCGCGGCACGGCCGCTCCTCCGCTCCACCCGGCCGCCCACCGGGGTGTGAGGGAAGCGTGAAGTTTGTGTGCAGATCGTCTCGTTCTCGAGCCATGTCCATCCTCCCGCAAGCAGCACACGCTGCCGACGCGAGGCGACGAATCTTCCACTCGATTCAGCTCAGAACGCAGACATCATTCCCGGAAGGGGGACACCTACCAAGCCGACCTAAAAATCATCGTCGAACTGGTGCTGGAAGACCTGATCAAGAAGCCCGAGAAGGAAGAGGAGTACCTGAGGAACTGCTACTGCACGAGCGGGGCGTTGCCGCAGTACTCATTGGAGACGAAGGACATCCTGCGGCAGCGGTACGCCGCACTCGTGGACGAAGCCGACCCGGGGCCGGTCACCGACTCCGTCATCGAAGACAAGGGGAAGGCAAAAGATCTGCTCGGCGAGGGGATTGGACGCCGTCCGATCCTCTTGCTGGGTGACGTAGGGGCGGGCAAGACGAGTTTCATTCGGAACCTGATCAAGGTAGAGGCCAAAGAGTTCTTCAAGAAGGCCCTGCCCATCTACCTGGACCTTGGAAGTAAGGCGACCCTGACGGACGACCTCCAGCATGTGATCGTCTCGGAGTGCCGGGAACAACTGAAGGTAACCCACCGCATTGACATCCTGAAAAGCGAGTTCGTAGAGCGGGTCTACAAGAAGGACGTGGAGGAGTGGGAGACGGGCATCATCAAGAAGATTCAGGAATCCAACCATGAGATGTACGGGCTCGAGTTGTACAAGTTCCTGAAGGCCAAGCAGGACAACCAGGTTGAGCACCTGAAGCAATCCATCAAGCACATCGTGACGGGGCACCAGAAGCCGGTGGTACTGTTTCTGGACAACTTGGACCAGCGAAGCCCCGAAATCCAGGAGCAAGCGTACCTGATCGCTCAGGAAATGAGTACCGACTGGTACATGACCGTCTTCGTCACAATTCGTCCCGAGACCTTTCACACATCACGCCGGTCGAACGTGCTGAGCGGGTACCACCCGAAGGCGTTCACGATTGCACCCCCACGGGTGGACACGGTGATCAAGAAGCGTTTGGATTACGCCATGGCACTCACGGCCGGAGAGTTCAAGGTGGGGCCGGGCACGGCCAAGGTGTCGGTCCTTCGGAGCATCCTTGCAGCGTTCATCAACACCCTGGAGACGACGGAAGACATCACTGCGTGCCTGGAGAACCTGTCGAACGGCAACGTACGTGCTGCGCTGGACATCGTGCGGGACTTTTTCGGAAGCGGGCACGTTGACACCAAGAAGATTGCCGAGATTCAGGAGTTGGACGGTGGGTACACCATTCCGCTTCACGAGATGGTTCGGGCCGTGGTGTTCGGCGACCATGTGCATTACGACCCCACCCGCTCCCGGCTGATTGCTAACTTGTTTCAGATTTCGACTCCCGACCCGAGGGAGCACTTCCTGACCCCAATTCTGATCATGGGGACGCTGGGTCTTCGTCAGGGTGCGGCGAATGAAGGCGGCTTCGTTCCCGTTGGGGAGGTGTACGCCCTCTGTCAAAAGCTGGGTTTCTCACCGAACCAGATCGAAGCGGCACTCAAGAGGTGCTACGAGAAGCTGCTCATTCTGACGGGCGCACGGAGGGGGCCGCAGACGGCGGACACAGTTCGGCCAACGACCAGCGGGCTCTACCACGTCGATCGGCTGCTACGGGTGTTCGCCTACGTCGATGCGATGATCGTTGATACCCCCATCCTCGATCCGGCTACCCAAGCGGGTATCTTAGACGTGGACCCCATCACCACCCGGTTGTCCCGGTGTCGCACCTTCGTGAACTACCTTGATGCACAATGGAAGGCAAGCAGGCTGCCGAACACGCCGTTCGACTGGAACAAGTACTCTTTGGCCCTAAACAGTAGTTTCCAGGATTCTCGTTGATCGGCGGCGGGTTTTGCGGACAACTGG
>CAZKIQ010000024.1:0-80460 GCA_964552815.1 uncultured Alcaligenaceae bacterium
TCGACGACAACCCGGATGTCGCCGACTCGCTCGGAATGATGCTCCGCCTTTACGGGGCGGAGGTCCAGGTCTGCCACAACGGTTTCTCGGCAGTGGAAGCGGCGAAGTGGTTCCAGCCCGACGCCGCCGTCCTGGACATCGGAATGCCGGGAATGGACGGGCTCGAACTGGCCCGGCGGCTTCGCGAGACGGCCGGCGACCGCCCGCTTTTGCTTGCCGCTGTGACCGCCCACGATGGCTACAAAGCTTTCTCCGAGGAAGCGGACGCCGGCTTCGACCTGCACTTCACGAAACCCGCCGACCCCGAGGCATTGATCGAGTCTCTTCACGAGTTTCTGCAAGTTCAGCGGGAAGAGTGAATCGAGCATGAGCCCGAACGTTCGGAATCGCAGGCGAAGGGGAGTTGTCCGGATGTTCCCGCAGAAAAGTTGATATTCCCGGAAGAAATCCGCTTGACGCTCCAGATTACCCGGTTTTACAGTGGATTGGAGCCCGTGTGTGCGCAGACGGACAGCCCCGTTCCCGCCCGCCGAGCGTTCCCGCCTCACGGCCGGGCCGGTCCGGATTGTGGGAGGAGATGCAACTCCCCGAACGCAGCGCCTTGCTGCGAAAGTTAGGCATCCATGCTCGTCTTGTCCAGAAAAAAGAATGAGTCGATTGTCGTCAACACCGACATCGTGATCACCGTGATCGAAATTCGCGGTGACAAGGTCCGTCTCGGAATCGTCGCGCCCAAGGACGTTCCCGTCCACCGCGAAGAGGTGTACGAGGCGATCCACGGGCAGAAACCGACTACCCCGGCCCCGCCCGCCAAGAGTGCCGACCCCGCAGGATGACTTGCGGAAGCGGCACGTTTCACTTCAGCAGTTCGAACGAATCCAGAAACTCGTCCCCGAATTGCTCCATCGCGCGGCTATCGGACCCGGTCACCATGATCTGGTAGAGTCGGCCCGTCATCAGAATCAGGCGGACGCGAATCGTGTTCCGCCCCGAGGTGATCACGATTTCCCGGGCGGAAAGTTGCTTACCCTCTAGCCCGAACTTCACATCCTTGTCCGAAATCACCTTCCCATCCGACCCCTTGAGGCCATCGCGGACGCCGTCGAGGATTGTTTTCGGATCCAGATCCAGGAAGTTTTCGGGGTAATCGGCAAAGGTCACGCCGAGGCTCAGGCCCCGGTTGACGTCGGACCGGACTGTCGTGAGGGGTATCGCCCCCGCGGGCGTGCCGAGTTTCGTCGAACTAACCTTGGGGTCCGGCAGCATCCGGATCCGGAACCGCCCTTCCTCGGACTGGAAGGCTTCGAACTTGGGCGGCGGGGCGGCGAGTAGGACGAGCGACCCGGCCCCGAGAGCCGGCCCGATGGCAGCGATAATGAGCGAGCCGTAGAAATACGCCGGTCGCATGGGAATTCCCCCGATGACGGAACCACCGACAGATTACTCCACGAATCCGGGAAAGGGAAGCGAGCCAGCCTCGCTGGTTCACCCCGTCATTGCGGTCACTTCGACGAGGTTGTCGAAGAAGGTTGCGCCGCCGCCGAGGTCGGTGAGGGCGGTGCTGGTGGTGGCGTTGCAGTTGACGCCGTCGGGGGTGTACTTGTTCCACCAGATTCCGAAGGTGACGACGACGCCGGGGCTGACGGAGTCGCCGACGACGGCACGGGCTCGGAACTCGCCGCGATCGTTGTGGACTCGGACGGTATCGCCATCGGAAATGCCCCGGGTGCCAGCGTCGGTCGGGTGCATTTCCACGACGGGTTCGCCGGCGGCGGCTCGCAACGCATCGACGTTGACGAATGTGGAATTGAGGAAGCTCGGGCTCGGCGGACAGACCATCTGCAGCGGGAACTTCGCTGCCAGTTCCGGCCGGGTTTGCGGATCCTCGTGTGGCGGGACGTAGTGCGGAAGCGGGTCCCGGCCGGCGGCGGCTTCCCGCGGGCTCAGGAGTTCGCACTTCCCCGATGGCGTCGGGAAACCACCCTCCGCGAACGGAGCCCAGTTTTGAGGCAGATTCAGGCGGATCGGCTCCCCCGTGCGGAGCCGATCCCAGGTGATTCCCTCGAATGCGTGGGCCGCCGGTGAGAAAGACCCTCCTCTGGCGATGATCGAGTTCCGGCAAAGTTCCTCGTCCGATTCCGCAAAGAGTTCCGGCTCGAAACCCATCTCCCGGGCGAGAAGCCGGAAAACCTCCGTGTTGGGCTTCGATTCCGCGAGCGGTTCGATCGCCGGCGGATTCGCCTGGACGTGGAGGTGCCCGTAACTCAGGTGGACGTCCCAGTGCTCGAGTTGCGTCGTCGCCGGCAGGACGATGTCCGCGTAGTCGGCCGTGTCCGTCTGGAACTGGTCGTGGACAACGGTGAAGAGGTCTTCCCGTAGCAACCCGCGGATCACCTTCGACTGGTCCGGATTCACCGCCGCCGGATTCGAGTTGTAGACGTAGAGCGCCCGCACCGGCGGGCCCGGTAGTTCCCCCGCCAACGCCTCGGCGAGCTGGACCATGTTGACCGTCCGCGTTCCGGGTGGAATCAGGTCCGGCCGCTCGAGGTAGTGGTTGTCGAAAGGGTACATTTTACTGGTGCTTAGCAGTGCCCCGCCGCCGGGGAACCGCCAGTCGCCGGTGATCGCGGGCAGGCAGGTGATGGTGCGGACGGCCATGCCCCCGCCGCCGTGACGTTGCAAGCCGTAGTTCAGGCGGATCAGGGCCGGCCCTCCGAACCGCTCCTGACTTCGCCCGAGTTCGCCGGCGAATTGCTCGATCGTTTCCACCGGCAACCCGGTGATCCCGGCCACCTTCGTGGGCGAATACTCGGTCAAGACCCGGTCGCGAAGTTCGGCTCCCCCCAGGCAGTAGCGGTCGAGGTAGTCCTGGTCCTGCAGGCCGTCCCGGAAAAGGATGTGCATCACGCCGAGGGCAAGGGCGGCATCCGTGCCGGGGCGGATGGAGATCCACCAGTCGGAGCGGGCTGCGGTGCGGGACCGGTGCGGGTCGATGGTGACGACTTTCGCGCCGAGCTTCTTCGCCTGCACCATCAGCGACCACAGGTGCGTGTTGGTGACGCTCGTGTTCGAGCCCCAGTTGACGATGTACCGCGCGGCGACGGTCATTTCCGGGTCGGTGACGGCACGGGTTCCGAGGGTGATGTCGCATCCGGCGGCGCCGGCGGTGGCGCAGATCGTGCGGTCGAGGAGGGATGCTCCGAGCCGGTGGAAGAATCGGCGGTCCAGGCTCGAACCCTGGATTTTGCCCATCGTGCCCGCGTAGGAATACGGTAGAATCGCCTGTGGGCCATCCGACGAGCGGGCCACCTCCTGGAATCGTTCGGCGATTTCTCGGATGGCGGTTGCCCAGGAAATCGGCTCGAATTGTCCTTCCCCCTTCCGCCCGACCCGGCGAAGGGGTTGGGTCAGCCGGCCGGGGTGGTAGACGCGGTCGAGATACCTTGCTACTTTTTGACAGAGAAACCCGCGGGTAAAGGGGTGATCCCGATCTCCCCGCAACCCGACAGCCCTCCCGGTTTCTTGGTCAACGGATACGACGAGCCCGCAGGTGTCGGGGCAGTCGTGCGGGCAAACCGCCTTGACGAGTGTCAGTCCGTGATTCGAAGAACTCGACATGGACGGCTCCGGAAGTACAGGTGTCGGGGTGAGAGGAGATCGACGAGGTCGCGGGCAGCAAAAACCGGAGAAATTCTCCGCGCCGGCTTGCGATCACGATCAACCCTTCCCATCATGATTACCATTCCACTCGGCCGTTGAATACGTTCGACCCGACGGAGTTACGGACAGGGGTTACGGTCCATGCCGGCTCCCGCAAACGTTGCCGAATTCATCGAAGTTGTTCGGAAGAGCGGGTTGGTCCCCGATGACCGGCTCCAGGCCGAACTCGGTGTGTTGCGGAACGACCCCGCCGCCACCGGGAACATAGACCAGCTCGCCACCGCGCTGGTTCGCGACGGGCTCCTCACGCGTTTCCAGGCCAAGCAAATCAAGCTCGGCCGGTACAAACGCTTCACCATCGCCGAAAAATACCGACTCCTCGAACTCCTCGGCGTCGGCGGCATGGGAGCCGTCTACCTCTGCGAACACATGTTCATGAAGCGCCTCGTCGCGCTCAAGGTTCTCCCCGTCGAAAAGATGGACGAGCCTTCCGCCATCGCTCGCTTCTACCGCGAAGCCCGAGCCGTCGCGGCCATGGACAACCCGAATATCGTTCGCGCATACGACATCGATAAGTACGAACAACTCCACTTCCTCGTCATGGAGTACGTCGACGGCACCAGCCTGCAGGAAATCATCGCCAAGCACGGCCCGCTCGACCCTCTCCGCTGCGCAAACTACATCGCCCAGGCTGCCCACGGACTGCAGCACGCCCACGAGCTCAACCTCGTCCACCGCGACATCAAGCCTGGCAACCTCCTCCTCGACCGATCCGGCACCGTCAAAATTCTCGACATGGGGCTGGCCCGGTTCTTCGACACCAACAAACACGACAACCTCACCGAAAAATTCGACAACAACGCGGTTCTCGGGACGGCTGACTACCTTGCCCCCGAACAGGCGATGAGCAGCGTCGTCGACATCCGGGCGGATATCTACGCCCTCGGCGGCAGCATGTACTTCATGCTCACCGGGCAGGTCCCGTACCCGGAAGGGACGATTGCGCAAAAGTTGATGGCTCACCAGACCAAGGAGCCGAAGCCGGTGGCGGCCTTCCGCCGCGACGTGCCGCCGGAACTGCTCGCGGTGCTGCACAATATGATGCGGAAGAACCCGAACGAGCGGTATCAAACGCCGATCGATCTCTTCCACGCGCTGGCTCCGTGGTACGAGCAACCGATTCCGCCGCCGCCGGTGCACGAGATGCCGGAACTTTGTCCGGTCGTTGCCGCCCTGGCTGGTCCGACCGATCGGCCGAGCAAGGCATCGTCGAGCTCGAAGCACCCGCTCTCTGCGGCCCGGCAGGCGAACTCGGGTCGGCAAAGTCTGGCCGGGCGACCCCCGGTCGCGATGGACAGTTTGCCCGGCACCGGACCACTCGATCCGCTGGCATCCCAGGCCGAGATTGTGACCGCCCGGTCCTCGACCACCGCACCCATCTCCCTCCCCGCGGGGGCAGAAAAACAGAATGGTGCGGCCCCGATCCAGCCGCCCCCGACCGATTCCGTCGTCGAGTTCCTTCCACCGGGCGTCATCCCCCCGCCCCGCAGCACCCGGAAAAGTCAGTCGCTCAACCGCAGCTACGGCGGCCCCGCGAAGAAAGGCCGACCTGCCTGGATGATCCCCACCTTTATCGGGATCGGGCTGCTCTCGCTGATGGTCATCGCGGTCGTCGGCTACCTTGCACTCTCCAGCAAATCCCCATCGACGGTCAAGGAAGGGGAACTGGTCGCCGAGGGCCCGACGATCACCGCCGAGGAAGTGCCCCAACACGTTGACAAGGTCAAGTCCGTCACCTTCCCCGTCAAGTCCGTCGGCGGCACGCTCAGCGTGGTGCTCGAAAGCACCGATTCCCGCAGCGATCCGAACAAGGTCACGGTCACCCTCACCCCCGACGCCGTGCGGCAGTTGACGTCCAAGCTTCGGGAGAAGGGCTTCGCCTTCTCGACCTCCGATAGCAGCCGGGTTTTCAAAAACAAACAGATCAAGGTTGTCGGGTTGATCACGGCCCGGAAAGTCGGCGGGTACGAGATTTCCGTCAAGGATATCTCCAACTTCGATCTTTCCGTGCTCGACACGGCCCCCTGATTCCGCGAAGCGAACCTCTCCTCCGATTTCCAGCACCAGTCGGGCGAAACCGGCCTATACTTGACTTCGCCCGCCTCTTCCTTCGGGGCCCATTGTTCCTCCGGAGCCCGCGATGCCTTCCCCCGCCACGGTGGACGAGTTTCTCGAGCTGGTCCAGCGGAGCGGGATCGCCGACGAAGCACGCCTCAAGTCCTACCTCCAGAAACTTGCCTCCCAGAGCGGCGTACCCACCGACCCGAGCAAACTCGCTGGCACCCTCGTCCGGGACGGGCTACTGACCTATTTCCAGGCCGACCAGCTTCTCCAGGGGAAGTGGAAGCGGTTCTTCATCGGCAAATACAAGGTTCTCGAACGGCTCGGTGCCGGGGGGATGGGGCAGGTCTTCCTTTGCGAGCACAAGTTGATGCGTCGGCGGGTGGCCGTCAAGGTGCTGCCCGCCGTCAAGGCCCAGGATCCGGCATCCCTGGAACGGTTCTACCGCGAGGCCCGGGCCGTTGCCGCCCTCGATCACCCGAATATTGTTCGCGCGTACGACATCGATCAGGACGACAGTCTCCACTTCCTCGTGATGGAGTACGTCGACGGCACCAACCTGCAGGATCTGGTCAAGAAGAACGGTCCGCTCGACTACATCCGGGCCTGTCATTACATCTACGGCACCGCCGTGGGGTTGCAGCACGCCCACGAAATGGGCCTCGTCCACCGGGACATCAAGCCGGGGAACATCCTCGTCGACCGCTCGGGTGTGGTCAAAATCCTGGATATGGGCCTGGCCCGCTTCTTCAACGACGAGGATGACTCGCTCACGAAGAAGTACGACGAGAGCATTCTCGGCACCGCGGATTACCTCGCCCCGGAGCAGGCGCTCGACAGCCATAGCGTGGACATCCGAGCGGATATTTATTCGCTGGGTGCGACGTTCTACTTCCTGCTCACGGGTCAGCCGCCATTTCCGGAAGGAACGGTCGCCCAGAAACTGTTGTGGCACCAGACCCGCCATCCGACTCCGGTCTACACGCTTCGCCCGGATGCACCGCCGGAACTGATCGAGATCATCAACCGGATGATGGAGAAGGATCTGTATCGTCGGTACCAGACGCCGGCGGAGTTGATGGCGGCGTTGGCGCAGTGGGTGCTGACGCCGATCCCGCCTCCGACGGACCGGGAACTTCCGCAACTTTCCCCGGCGGCGATGTCAGCCGCGGCGGCGAAGGCGTTCCAGTCGAGCGGTGGTTCGCACTATCCCGATCCGGGTTCTCATCCGGGCGGTTCTCATCCGGGCGTCAGTCCGGGTTCTGGTGCGAAGGCTCAGCCGGCGGCGATGGGGGAGGGGCACTCGACCTCGGTGATGGCGGGCACCTCGTACCCCGTCTCGGAACCGCGGACGGAACCATCTCGCGGCGCGGCCAGGCCCTATCCGACGCCGTACCCGGACACCCGTCAGGCGCTGCCATCGCCGACGAGTTTTGTGCCAGGTTCGCCGGTGCACTACACCCCGATCGAAACATCCCGTCCCGGGCAGTGGCCGCCGATGGCTGCAGAAACCCGGGCGGACGACTACCCGGTCACGACTTCGCCGTATGACCATCTCGAGGATGTGGAGCCCCAAACCGCCCGGCCTTTCGAGGCTCCTCCCCCGGGTCGTCGAAAACTGCTCCTCTGGGGAGCTGCCGCCACCGTGGTGCTTGTCGGTGCCGGAGCCGGCCTTGCGGTCTTTCTGACCCGCGGGACACCGGTCAATGCGACCGGGCCCAAACACTGGTACGTCACGAAGTCCGGCACCAGCCCCGATCCGGAGCGCACGCTCACCACCCTCCGCGGCGCCGTCGAACAAGTCGGCCCTGACGAGGTGATTGTCCTCCTCGATGACCAGATCGAAGATGCGCCATTGCAGATCTCGACTCGCCTCAACAAGTCGCTGCGAAACATCCGCATCGAGGCGGGGAACGCCGCCAAGTCCGTGACGTGGATCCCCAAGGTGACCCCCGGCGGCAGCCCCCGCAACGCCGTCCTCGAGGTCCAGGATGTCGAAGGCTTCAAAATTTCCGGCCTGGTTATCGAACCCGGGGACGGAGCTCTTTCCGGGATCGCCGTCAGCGGGGGCAGTTCCGGAACGGAAATCGACAACATCACCGTCCGCAACGCCCGCCACAGCGGGTTCCGCTTCGTCAACCTCCTGACCGACCCGGCCCGTCCGGTCGTGCTGACGAATTTCCGATCGATCGCGAAAACCGTCACCGATCCCTCCAACTACGCCGGCGTCGCCGTCCAGGGGCCGGAACGAGCCAGTTCCCGGGCTCTCGTCGTCCAGAACGGAATCCTCGTCGGCACTGCGGGCACCGGCCTCCGAGTGCAGGGGACCGTCGATGTCGAGTTCCGAAACAATCGGCTCGAAGGCTTCGATACCGGCGTCCAGTGGAATGGCCGGGGATCCGACGTGCCGTTCTCCCTCACCATCGCCAACAACACCTTCCACTCCATCGCGAAATTCGGGGTCCAGCTCGACTCGCAACTGGCGAACTCGAAGCAGACGCTGACCGTGACGCGGAATCTCTTCTGCCGGGTGTCGGGGGATCTGCTCCAGATTCCTGGCGGAAACGTGACGGCCAGCGATAACGCCCGTGACAAAATGTCCCCCGATTCCCGGCTCAACCCGAAGGCGGTCGTCGTCGACGTGGAGTTGACGGGCAAGCCGGAAGAGCCAAACTTCCTGCTCACCCCGTTCGGAAGCGAGGCCGCAAAGTTCGGGGCGAAGCGGATGTGATCCGCACCGAAACACTGGGAAATCGCATGTCGGCACCGCCGGATTTGTTTCACCACTGCCCCCGTTGCGGCGTCGATCAACCCGAGCCGCCGGGCAAAAATCCCTTCCTGTGCCAGGCCTGCGGGCTCACGTTCTTCTTCAACCCCGGCGTCGCCGCGGGCGTCTTCCTCTTCGACGAATCACATCGGACGCTGCTGATCCGTCGCGAGAAGGAACCTCGCAAGGGCATGCTCGCGATCCCCGGCGGGTTCATCGATGCCGGCGAAACCGCCGAGGAAGGTCTGCGCCGGGAAGTCCGCGAGGAAGTCGGGCTCGAACTGCGGGAACTGACGTTCCTGTGTACCGGCACAAACCAGTACGCCTACCGGGAGGTCGTCTACCCCGTCGTGGATCTGATCTTCGCGGCGACGGCGATCGAGCCGCACCGGGCGTCCGCACTCGACGCAGTGGCAGCCATCGAGTGGCGAACGATCGACGAGATCGACCCCGCGGAACTGGCGTTCCCCTCGATTGTCCTCGGATGGCAGGTGCTGAGGGCTCGCCCGGCTCGGGGATGAGTTTCCAGTTTCAAGTTCCAGAGTTTCAAGTGGTTCGAGAAGTTGGAATCTGAAACAACCCTCGCTCCCCGCTTCGGAATGTGGGTGGCCTTCCCCCGTGTAGCCGCGACGCTATCGCGTAGCGCTCGCCCGCGCTCCGCTATCGCGTCGCGGCTACACGGGAATTTCGCCATTCCCGGTCGGACCTCACCGATCATCCCGGCCGGTTCCGGTTCCGGACATGCCACCGGATTCTCGTTCTTTCGCCGCGAAGCCGGCCTTCACGATGGGATCGGAGAGTGCCACCAGTCCCCAGATCGCGAAGGGCAAGGCCACCATCCACTGGCAACAGCCGTTGAGGCACGGAATCATCGAGAGGATGGTGATCCCCATCACGAACCCGCGGCTCGACAGCGACATCATCTGCACGCCGCCGAAGATGACGATCAGGCCGACGATCAGGTTGATGCCGTAAAGCACCGGCCCGGCCGTTTGCACGCCTTGTTGGTACTGCTGCATGAAGCCTTGTGCCTCGGCCTTCTGCTTCGCGTTGAGCTTCGGATCGTTCTCGAATTGTTTGTTGACCTTTTGGAACTCGGCGTTGAGCTGCGTGAGTTGGTAGAACCCCCAGGCGCTCATTCCAAGAGCCAGGACACCCGAGACGATCAACCCAATCGCGGGGCCCAGGACCTTCGATTTGGCGACGGCCATCTCATCCCGGCTCGAATAGTCGCGGTAGCGGTCGTCCCGGTCTCGGTCATCGTTCCAGCGATCGTCGGATGCCATCGGAAGTCTCGGAATAAGGGGTTGGCGGGAACGCGAGGCAACTCAGTAGGTGAGGAGGCTGAAGACGTCGTATCCTGCGAGGCGGTCGCGGCCCTGGAGGAAGGCGAGTTCGACGAGGAAGGCGACGCCGGCCACCTTTCCGCCGGCCTGCTCGATGAGCTTGCACCCCGCGGCCATCGTGCCCCCGGTCGCGAGTAGGTCGTCGACCATCAGGACCTTCGCCCCGGGCTTGACGCCGTCGATGTGCATGTGCAGTTCCGCGGAGCCGTATTCGAGGTCGTATTTCATGCTGTGGGTCTGGTAGGGCAGCTTCCCCGGTTTTCGCAACGGAACCAACGGCTTGTGCAATTCAAGCGCCAGCGGTGCCGCAAAGAGGAAACCCCGGGCCTCGGCGGCTGCAACGGCGTCGACTTCCACCGTCAGGTAGCGGGCGGCCAGCTTCGCGATCGTGTACTCGAACGCCGACGGGTCCGCCAGCAGGGGCGTGATGTCCTTGAAGAGGATGCCCGGCTTCGGGAAGTCCGGGATGTCCCGGATATACTGGTGCAGATCCATGTGAGATTCCCGGGTTCCACCGTGTCCAGCGCTGTCCAGAGCGGGCGTGTATCGAAGCCGCGGGGAACTCTGGAACGCAGAACTTTCTTACCGACACCTTGATTCGAGGCAACGCGATGCAGCCAAGGATCCGCCGGGCGACGGTGGCCGACGAGGAAACGATCGTCCGCTTCAACCGGGAAATGGCGTGGGAAACGGAGCACATCCGTCTCGATGAGTCGGTCCTTCGCGCCGGCGTCCGGGCGGGGCTCGCGGATCCGGCCAAGGGGTTCTACACCGTGCTGGAATTGGCCGGCGAAGTCGTCGGGCAGATGCTCGTCACCTTCGAGTGGAGCGACTGGCGGAACGGGTTCTTCTGGTGGATCCAGAGTGTCTACGTTCGACCGGATGCGCGTCGGGGCGGGGTCTTCCGGGCACTCTTCGAGCATATCCGGGCGGAGGCGATCGCGAATCCGGAGGTGATCGGGTTGCGGTTGTACGTCGAGCGGGCCAACACGCGGGCCCAGGCGGTTTACCGGAACCTGGGGATGGTGGAAGCAGCGTACAACCTCTACGGTCAGTACCCACTCCCGGGCCGGGCCAGTTCCATCGGGGAGTGAGTCCGCGGGGTTCCGGTCACGGGGTCGGGGATTTCTCCTTCGCGGGAATCTCGATCGCGACGCGGAACGAGGTGTAGGGGCTCGGCACGGTCGGGAACTGGGTCTGGGGGACCTTCTGCTCGTAGGCGAGGGTGCCGTAGGTGAGGGGGCTGCGGAGGGTGAAGCTGCGGCCGCGGAGGATGCGGAGGTCGGTGTTTTGCCGGGGTTCGAGCGGGGTGCGGGTCCACTCGCGGCCGTTGCCGGCCATGTCGCGGATGCCGAGCGGGCTGTGGTCGTCGGAGGCGGGGTCGACGGGGAACATCGGAGCGGGGGTCGCTCGCTGCACCTTGGGGAACCCGCCGGTCATCGTGGGAGCGTCCATTCCCCGGCGATCGTAGAAGCCGGCGGCGTGGTCCCACTGGCTCGCGGAAGGGAGCGTGCCGCCGAACGTTTCCTCGGCAAACGCCTGGGCGTCCGCTGCCGTCACACCCGTCACCGGGGCAAGCGAATCTCCTGCCGGCACCGACTTGTTGTGGTTCCGGGCAAAGTCCGAGTAGAGTCCGTTCCACACCTTGGTTTCGAGGATGTAGAACGGCGGGACCCGGGCACCGTCCGCACCGGTTCCTGGAATCAGCACGAATTTCGGCGGGTGTTTCGCGTCGAGGTTCGGGAAGACGATCTGCGAGTGGACCCGTTGCCCGGTCGCCAGGGTGACGACCTTGGCGTCCGGGGCTGGCTGGGCATTCTTCGGGAGCCACACCATTCCGGGGTCGACGGGTTCCGTTGTGGGAGCAGCCGTTGTCGGTGGTGGTGCGACGACGGAATCCCCGGTGCCGCGGACCAGGAAGATGGCACCGCCGGCGAGGATCCCGACCACAACCAGCCCGGCGAAGAAGATCGGAAGCGGAGATCGCGGTGGTTTCTTCGCCGACTCCGATTTCCCCCCCAGCCACTCGGAATCCGGTTTGGCGCTGAGATTGACGAGTTCCTCCTCGCCCACCGGTGGCGGAGGGACAGCCATCTTCGCCGTGGGACGCAGTCCTTCCCCGAGTGTCCCGCGGGGTATCTGAGTCTCCATCAGGCCCGATCGCTGGGAGACGGGTGATTCTCCGGTTACCCGGGACGCGATCCCCTCGACCGCAAGTTGGCCGGAACTTCGCTTCCGGGATCGGCGGATCACAAACGACGACCCGCATGCATCCGCCAGGGCTTCCACGAAGGCGGCACAGGTCGGGTAGCGAAGCTCTGGCTCTTTCGCGAGAGCCTTCCGGAGAACCGCTTGCTCCTCCGGCGGGATGATGTCGGAGAAGTCGAACTTCCCCTCCATGTGGGCGAACATGACGTCCGCGAATGCGGCGGGCTTGATCGGCGGGACGCCCTGCCGGACCTCGACGTAGGCAAACGCGAGCGAGTACTGGTCGCTCGCCGGCCCGCCGCGTCCGCTCCACCCCTCGGGGGACATGTAGATGGGGGTGCCGGCGAAGCTCATGCTGGCCATGAGTTCGTCCTGCTGCCGGGCGAGCCCGAAGTCTGCGACCTTGGTGTGCCCGTTGAGAATCAGGATGTTGTCCGGCTTCACGTCCCGGTGGGTGATCGACTTGGAGTGGAGGAAATCGAGCCCCTCCGCGGCTTCCGCGAAGAGCGGGAGCAGTTCCTCACGCGGGATCCCGGGCAGGCTCTCGGAGATGCACTGCTTGAGCCGGGTGCGGAGGGTGCTGTCCGCCAGTTCCATCACGATGTGCAGCTTGCTCTTCGAGACCCAGTAGTCGAGCGTCGCCAGGAGGTACGGGTGGCGGAGGTTCTTGATCAGTTCCAGGGAGCCGAGTTCCCGCTGGGCCGCGTTCTTGTCGATCGCCTGCTTCACGATTTTGACGGCGACCTCGATGCCGCTCGGTGCCCGGCGGGCAAGCCAGACGTCCGCGAACGCCCCGCTGCCGAGGATGCGGATGAGGTCGTAGCGGGAATTCACGGACATCAGGGCCGACCCCTGCCCCGAGCCGGACGGTTCCTGGTCGTTTTTCTCGATCACCCCCTCGATTTTCATCGCGCTGACGACGACGCTGTCTTCCGATTCGTCGCGGACAATCGTCTGGTTGGAGATCATTCCCGAGGAATTGTCGAAAGTGGGGACGACATCGAGTGCGTCGCCGAGGGCGGCAGCCTGGATGGGGAACCGTCCGTGGTATTCTCCGGGAGCGGGTTTGGGGCCGAACTTCTGACGGCAGCGGAGTTCTTCCAGCAGCAACTTGCCGGGGACGCGCTCGGTCGGTCCGAGTTCGGGGAATCGCCGGACGTACTCCTCGACGAGGGGGGATTCCCCCTTGGAGTAGCGGTGGCCGAGGTCAATGATCACGAGCTCGGCGAGGACGGCGGCTCGAAGACGGAGGGGAAGATACCCCAGAAAGGGCTCCCAGTCCGTGACCGGACCACCTCGCAGTGCGGCGTGGAAGCGGTCGGCCCGATCCTCGAGATCGGCCCACTCGGCGGCGGAGAGGGATGACGCATCGTTCGGCATCGGCCAGATCCGAGACGGTCGGGGGCGGTCACAGGGCGAATTCTGGTCGCTATTCTACTTCAGAAACCGCCGATACGGACACGCGAGTTTGCCGGCCGGTCAAGCTGGGCGATTTCCGGGAAGTTCGAGGCAGTGGGGTAAGCGGGAAACTCAAGAGATATCCCCCCGAGCCTGGCCGGCACGGCTCCGTTTCCCGGATTCTTTGGAAAAGCTTCACTTTCGCCCGAATTCGACTGATGCGATACTTGGTCAACGTGATTCTGGAGAACTCCGATGCCCCTGCCGGCCGACGACCGCGATCTTCTCGACCTGTACAAGGCCGGCAGCGAAACCGCGGCCACCCAGCTTTTCGACAAGTACTGCGAGCAATTGCTGCGGCTCGCGGAAAAGCGGATCGGCGCTCGCATGAATAGCCGGGTCGACCCGGAGGACGTGGTGCAGTCCGCGTTTCGCACTTTCTTCGGCCGGGCGAAGGCGGACAAATTCACATTCGAGGATCAGGACGATCTCTTCAAGCTCCTCGTGCGGATCACCGTGCACAAAACGTTGCGGCAGATCGCGTTCCATCGGGCGGCGAAGCGGAATCCGTCCGCGGAGGCGGGGCACGGGGAGAACGCCAACGAGATGCTCCTCCAGGCGATGGCGGCCGGACCGACACCAGAAACGGAGGTTGCACTCATCGATCAATTCGAGACGTTCATGTCGCAACTTCCGGCTAAGGATCGGCAGATTCTGGAGCTCCGGATCGAGGGGTACTCGACGGAGGAAATCGCGGGGAAGATCGGATCCTATGATCGGAAAGTCCGACGGGTTCTGGAGCGGATTCGCGGCCTGGCAGAAGCGCAGAAGGTCGGAAGCTGATCACCTCCGTCGAAATTTGCGGGGAGCCAAGAATTTCTGGGGCCACGTCACCGGGTTTTCCGACACTTTTCCGGTTCTGCCGTAACTTCGAGGAATCCCTGTGGCGAGCCCTGCCGATGTGAACTAGATTTCCTCCAGTCGTCTGTCACGTCGCCCTGATCGCTCCGCTGCCACGGTTCGTGGTCGTTCTCGCAGTGTGGTTGTTGTTTCCTCTCGCCCTTTTCCACGTCGCCCGGTTGATTCCGGCGTCGGGAAAAGCTGCAGCGAGGGCACGCAACCCATCGACCATCTCCGTGCGGAGCCAGACCCCCTCCGACTGTGCGACCATGATCATTCCCGACTCGCATGCGCCGCCAGACAACGATCCTGGGCGAACGCGCGATGACACGCCACCCGCCGGCCTGCCAACGGTCCGCTCGAACGCGCTGGGTTGCACGATCCTCAGCGGGGACGGAGCTCCGACGGTGCCATCGACTTCGCCGATCGCGCCGCAAAGCGTGCCGGGCTTCACGGTGCTCCGCGAGCTCGGCCGGGGCGGGATGGGCGTTGTCTATCTCGCCCGGCAGCACTGGCCAACCCGCCTGGTCGCGCTCAAGGTTTTGCTCGCCGGTGCGGATGCGGGTCCGAGTGTCCGGACGCGTTTCCGCAAGGAAGGGGATTCGCTTGCGCGGATGTCCCACCCCGGGATCGTGCAGGTCTACGGGTCGGGCGACATGGATGGCGCCCCGTTCCTGGCGATCGAGTATGTCGACGGGCCGAGCCTGGATCAGGTGATGGGTCGCGTCTCCCCGGACCGGGCGGTGGAGCTGATTTTGCAAATCGCGGCGGCGGTGGGGCACGCGCACGACAAGGGCGTGGTGCACCGCGACCTCAAGCCCGCGAACATTCTCGTCACCGGTTCGATGTTGAAGGTGACCGATTTCGGGCTCGCGAAGTACGAGTCGGAAGGTTGTCGGCCAGCGACCCCGGACGGAGTGCTGCTCGGCTCGCCGCGGTACATGGCCCCGGAACAGGCCGCGGGCGAGGGGCACGAGGCCGGCCCGGCGGCGGATGTCCACGCCATCGGCGTCATCCTCTACGAGTTGCTCACCGGCCGGGAACTATTCGAGGCGGACGACCTCCTCGCCACCCTGGATCGGGTACGCGAGTACGTCCCACCACCCCTTTCCCGGGAGTTTCCCGAGGTTCCGCCCGATCTCGATGCGATCTGCCGGAAATGCCTGGCGAAGAAACCATCCGAGCGGTATCCGACGGCGGGGGAGTTGCTGGCGGATCTTCGCCGGTTCCAGGCGGGTGAACCCGTCCATGCGCGGTGGGCAACTCCCTGGGAAAAGTTCGCCGACTGGACCCGCCGGCACCCCGAGGATGTCCTGGTTCGCGGCCTGATTGCGTTTCTGCTCGTGCCCACGCTCGCGGTTCTGGGCCGGAACGTGCCGGTCATCGCGACGCTCGGCTTGGTCAATCTCTTCCTGGGAACCGCACCGTTTCTGGGGCTTCCGGTTTGGATGCGTGCTCTCTTGTTGCTCGCATGGCCGGTCGCGTTTCTGGAACCGGCGGCGGCACCGTTCCTCGTCGGCGGGATGGTTTGCGGACTGACCGGCTCCATTGCTGGTCGAGGCGGACGGCCCGGGCGAGCCGTGCTGATGTCGTTGCTGTCCGGCACGACCGGGTTCTGCCTCGTCGCCGCGGCGGTGGTGCAATGTCGATACCCGTTCTGTGCCCCGGAATACGTCCTCGCCTGGCTCTTTTTCGGAACCGCGGCAGTTGTCGGCGGCATCCTGGATGCCCGTCGGCAGGCTCGTCACCCCCGCGGATCACCCCGCCTCGGAGCGAATCAGGTCTGTTGACTCTGACCCGCCCGGCCATACCCTGCCGCTGACTCGCCTCCCGCCCGAACTTTTCGGCCTGCCGGAAGTTCGACAGAGAAAGTTGGCACGACAACCCGGATCTCGAACCCATGGCGGACACCTCCAACAGCCTGCTGATGCGGTTGCAGAAGTCCGCCTCCGACGCCGACTGGCGGGAACTCGTCGACGTCTACGCCCCGCTGATCCGCGGCTGGCTGGCCCGCTACCGATTCCAGCCTTCCGACGTCGACGACCTTGTCCAGGAAGTTCTCGGCGTACTCGTGCGGGAAGTCCCCAACTTCCAGCACAACGGCCGTACGGGGGCGTTCCGACACTGGCTGCGGGTCATCGCCGTCCACCGCGTCCGCACGTTCTGGCGATCCCAGAAGCACGTTCCAGATGCGGGTTTCCTGGACGATCTCGCCCAGCTCGAAGACGAGAACAGCGACCTGACCCGGCAGTGGGAAACCGACCACGATCGGCACGTCGTTTCGAAGTTCCTTGAGGTGATCGAGAAGGACTTCGAGCCAACGACCTGGAAGGCGTTCCGCCGGCTGACGTTCGATGGTGCCCCCGCCTCACAAGTTGCCGCTGAACTCGGGATCTCCCCGAACGCCGTGTGGATTGCGAAATCCCGCGTCCTCAACCGGCTCCGGAAGGAAGCGGCGGGGATGCTGGATTGATTCCCGGCGATCGGTAAACTGGGTTGGTCCCTCCCCCGGAGAACCGCATGTTCCGTCTCCCCGCTTGCCTCGCACTTCTCCTCGTCTCGCAACTGGCCGTCGCCGCGGACGACGCATTCGCAAAGTGGGAGAAGGAAGTATCCGGCATCGAGAACCGCAACAGGGACGCATCCCCCGGCGGCGTGATTTTTTACGGCTCCTCCAGCATCCGCCTGTGGGATTTGAAGAAATCGTTCCCGGACCAGCCGTACCTCAACGCGGGGTTTGGCGGGTCGAAAATCGAGGACTGCATCCACTTCGCGAAGCGGTTGGTGCTGGTGCACAAGCCGTCCGTGATCGTCTTCTATGCCGGCGACAACGACATCGGTGCGGGCCAGAAACCCGAGCAAGTGCGGGCGAACTTCGAGAAGTTCGTCGAAACCGTGCACAAGGAATTGCCGAAGTGCAAGATCCTGTACATCCCGGTGAAGCCGAGCCTGAAGCGGTGGGCGAAATTCGACACGCAAAAGGAGGCGAACTCGATGGTGAAGGAGGTCTGCTCCAAGAACGACCTGCTGACTTACATCGACATCGTCTCCCCGATGCTCGGCACCGATGGCAAACCGATCCCGGATCTGTTCGTGAAAGACGGCCTGCACATGACGCCGAAGGGCTACGAGATCTGGACGACGGCCGTGAACAAAGCGTTGGGGAAGTGAGCGATAAAGTTCGAACTGCCGAGGACCGCATGACCCCTGCCCCGCGTTTGCCGGCGAAACTGCATCGCCGGGTGAGTCTGATTCTGACGGAGGACGCGGTCCTTGCAGAGGAGGTTCTCGCCCGAAAGAAGCTCGCCGCCGACATCGTCGGCCGACTTTCCGAGCGGGCGTTGCTCGTCCGCCCCGGCCGCGTCGACGCCGTCCTGGACGAATTGCGAAAGATGGGCCACACTCCCCAGGTAATCGGAAAAGCCGGGTGATGGCGAACAACGATCTCCACCCCACCGTCGGTCTCCCGACTTCGGAACAGGGAATTTGAAATATGCCCGTTTCCCTCCTCACCCTTCCCCGTTCGGTGCCGACGCAGTCGGGTCGGCCGACGCAGGAGACGATTCCCCCCACCCGGGAGGATCGCGAATCGGTGCGGGTTCTGGCCGAGCGGTACGTCGCGGACGTCAAACCGGTCATTCCGCTGTCGCTCGAAGAACTGCGGACCCATGCGGAAGCGCTGATCGAGCGGGCCGGGCTCGACCCGAAATACCGCGATTACGTCGCCGTCGTGGTCAACGCCGAGGCCAACCGGGACGCCCTCGCAACGGTGCCGTACGAACGCCGGTTGCTGCTCCTTCCCAAATGCCTCCGCGTCGAGGACCGGTGCCCGGCCCCGTTCGACGATTTCGGGCTCCTCTGCAAGCAGTGTGGGCTCTGCACCATCCAGGATCTCCAAAATGAGGCGGAGCGGCTCGGGTACGCGGTGCTCGTCGCGGAGGGGTCCGCCCTCGTGATGGCGATCATCCAGACGGGGAAAATCGACGCGATTCTCGGAGTTTCGTGCCTGTCCGTGCTCGAGAAAGCGTTCCCGTACATGGAGTCGGCCGCCATCCCCGGCGTCGCGGTGCCCCTGCTGCAAGACGACTGCAAGGACACGGGCGTGGATGTCGAGTGGGTGTGGGATTTCCTCCACCTCTCCAGCGAAGACCGTACCTATCGGCTCGACCTCGACGCGGTTCGCCGGGAAGTCGAGACGTGGTTCTCCCCGGAATCCCTCGAAGAGCTGATGGGCCCCGCGGAATCGGAAACCGAGCAGATCGGCCGGGCGTGGCTCGCGAAAGCAGGCAAACGCTGGCGGCCGTTCCTGGCGGCGTGTGCCTGGCGAGCGGTCGCGAAGGGCGAAGAGCGGAGAGCGGAGGGGGAGGAAGACGAGACCTCGCTCACGGATTTCCCGGTGGGGTTGAAGAAACTCGCGATCGCGGTCGAGTGCTTCCACAAAGCGTCGCTCGTGCACGACGACATCGAGGACGCGGACGACCTGCGGTACGGCGAGCCGACGCTCCACGCCGAGCACGGGATTCCGGTTGCCCTGAACGTCGGCGATCTGCTGCTTGGCGAGGGGTATCGGCTCATCGCGGAAGCGGACGCGCCGCCGGCCGTCCGCGGAGCGATGGTCAAGATCGCCGCGGATGGTCACCGCCAGCTATGCCTCGGGCAGGGGGCCGAGCTGGTGTGGGCGAAGTCGCCGAAACCGCTGACTTCGCTGGAAGTGCTCGACATCCACCGCCGCAAAACCGCTCCCGCGTTCGAGGTCGCGCTCCGCCTCGGGGCCGCGTACGCCGGCATCGACGCCGACCTGCACCGCGTTCTGACAGCCTACTCGGAAGCCCTGGGTATCGCATACCAGATCCGGGACGACCTCGACGATGTCGACGACGTTTCCGCTGGCCGACCGGGGTTGCCGATGGCCCTCGCGTTCGAGAAGGCGAAGGGTTCTGACCGGGAATTGCTCGAATCCGCGTGGAAACGGGAAGCTGGCGTCGACGCATCGGCGGTTCGCGATGCGATCGGCCTGACCGGGGCCACCGACCGCGCGAAGCAGTTGCTCGAATCCTACAAGGAGCAGGCCGTATCCGCATTGCGGGACGTTCCCAATCCGACGCTCAAGGGGTTGTTGCGGCGGGTGCTTTCCAAGATCTTCCAGGTCGAAATTCGGGGCTGGTGCAGTGAGTTCGAGACTCGAAATGCTGCAGGTGGCCCGGCTCGCGCCGAAACTGCTCGGTGAGTCGGCCGACCTGGTGGCGGGGTACCTGCGGTCCCAACTCAACCCGGACGGCGGGTTCGCGGATCGCGCCGGAAATAGCGACCTGTACTACACCGTCTTTGGGCTGGAGGGGCTCGCCGCGTTGCGAGCGGACCTGCCCGTGTCGCAGGTGGCCGGTTACCTCCGAAGTTTCGGCGACGGGTCAGCCCTCGATTTCGTGCATCTCTCGTGTCTGGCCCGGTGTTGGGCCAACCTTCCAGCGGAGTTCCGCGCGGAAGTTCCCGCCGACGCGATTCTGCGACGGATCGACGCATTCCGAGCCGCGGATGCGACCGTCTACGGTTGTTTCCTGGCTCTGGGTGCCTACCAGGATCTCGGGCGGGAACTGCCGGACCCCGCGAGCACGATCGACCGGGTGAAGCAACTTCGGGCGGAAGACGGCGGGTTTGCGAATCAGGCCGACGTGCCGCTCGGATTGACCCCGGCGACGGCGGCGGCGGTCACACTGTTTCGGCAGCTGGGCGAACCAGTTCCCCCGGAACTCGCGGACTGGCTCCTGTCCCGGCACGCGGCCGACGGCGGATTCTTCGCCACACCGATCGCCCCACTTCCGGACCTGCTCAGCACCGCCACCGCCTTGCATGCCCTCGCCGGGATGCAAGCCGAGCTCGAAACCATTCGCGAACCCTGTCTCGATTTCATCGACACCCTCTGGACCAGTCGCGGCGGCTTCCACGGGACCTGGGCCGACGACGTGCTCGATTGCGAGTACACCTACTACGGCCTGCTCTCGTTGGGCCACCTGAGTGTGTGATTTCCTCGGGAGGAAGTTCCGATGCCGAGCGAGCCCGAGATCGGGGAGCGCGAACCCCGGCCGTTGCTGCCCACGGCCCTCGTGATGCTCGTTCCCTGGCTCCTGCTCATGGGGTTGGCCACGTACCTGGGTGTCGCGAAGCCCAACTTCCTACGCCTGCTGTGGACCGACGAGATGGGCCTCAAGATGCTCACGGCATCGCTGACCATCATGAGTTTCGTGGCGTGTGGGAGTTTCGCCGGGTTTTGGTGGATCTTTGGATCGTTGCAACGCTACGGCCGGTCGACGGCTCGCATCCTCGCGCTCGTCGGCATCTCCGCGTGCTGGCTGCTGCTCGGGATTGCTCCGCTCGCTTTCGTGATGATGGTTGGGCCGGCGATGATCCTAATCCAGCGGAATCTCGGACCGTGAGTCGGGCGTCAACCGTTGGATCTGTCCGTGGATGCCGCGATTTCGTCAAATGCCGGGATGACACCTGACGATTCCCGCTCGAATTCCTGGCTTCCGCTCGTGGCGGCGGTGCTTTTCGCGGTCGCCCACACCCAGCCGATCGGGTTCTACTCGAACCAGAATCAGTACCTGCTCCACGGCCTGGCGGAGGCGGGGTACGGGGACCTGGGGAAGGACTGGCTGGCGACGACGCGGGACCCGACGCCGGTGTTTTCCGCGGGAGTGGCGAGCGGGTACCGACTCGCGGGGGTGGTGCCGCTCCACGTCGAGTTCTTCGCGGTGCTGCTGCTGTATTTCCTGAGCCTGTGGGAACTCGCGTCGCGGCTGCCGCGGTTCCCGGGGACGCTCGGCGGGCAAGCGGTGGTGGCGGCGGGGTTGGTTGTGATCCACGCGGCGATCGCGCGTGCGGGGTCGGTGTGGCTGGTGGGAACCGACTATCCGTGGTACTTCCAGGCGGGGGTCGCGAACCAGTATCTTCTCGGGCCGGGGTTGCAGCCGTCGGTTTTTGGGGTGCTGCTGGTGACGTCGCTGGCGGCGTTTTCGCGGGGACGGTCGGTGGCGGCGGGCTTGCTGGCGGCGGGGGCGTGCTGGTTCCACTCGACGTACCTCTTGCCGGCCGGTCTGCTCGTCGCGGGGATGCTCGTTTCCCTCGCCCTGCAGGGTCGGATGCGGGAAGCGGTGCGGACGGGCGGGTTCGCGCTGCTCGGGGTGGTGCCGGTGATCGCGTACGTGCTGGTGCAGTTTGCCCCGAGTTCCCCGGCCAACTTCGCGGAAGCGCAGGCGATCATCGCCTGGCAGCGGATTCCCCACCATGCGGATGTCAACCGCTGGCTCGATGTCGTCGCGGGGTTGCAACTCGCGTGGATCGGGCTGGGGATCCTGCTGCTTCGGGGAACGCCGCTGTTTCCGGTGCTGGCCGTGGCGGCGACGGTGGCGACGCTGCTCGCCGGGTTGCAACTGGCGACGGGGAACGCGACGCTCGCGTTGCTATTTCCCTGGCGAATCTCCGCGGTTCTGGTGCCGGTGGCGACGACCGTGGTGCTGGTCCGATTCGCGAGCTTCGCACAATCGCGATTTCCGGGAAGCCTTCTATTCGCCGGTTCCTCGCTGCTCGGGATCGCGGCGGCGGTGGGGGCGTGGCCGGTGTACTCGCAGCATCTGGGGTACCAGCAGACGGCCGCGGAAGAGACGCTGATTCGGGACATCGCCCAGACCCGGCAACCGGGGAATGTTTACCTTCTGCCGACGGAGTTTCCCAGGCCGTCAACTTCCCGTGGGACGGGTTCGATGACGTTTGTCCCGGTCAAATCCAGCGACCGCCCGGCCATCTTCGAGTTGCAGCGGTTCCGGCTTGGCAGCGGGGGGGCGTGCTACATCGACTACAAGTCCATTCCGTACCGCGACGCGGAAGTTTTGGAGTGGCATCGCCGGGTGACCCAGGCGGCACGGTGGTACGGCACCGCCGACTGGGATGCGAGCGGAATCGTCGGCGAGATCGTGGCCGAGGGGATCACGCACGTCGTGCTGCCCGCGGGATCGCCCGTGCATTCGCGACGGCTGATGCAAGTGGTCGACGGCCCCGCATACCGGGTCTATCGCATCGCCCCGTGACGGGATGGGTCACTTCGCCGGGGAAAGATCGGCGGTTTGCGATGCGTTCCACGCCTCAACGGTGCCGATCGGGAACCAGAAACCCGCCTCGACGACATGGAACGGATGCTTCTCCGCAAGCTGGGCCACCGCGTCGGTGATCTCGTACTCCCCCCGAGGCGAGAGGGGCAGCGTCAGGTCGAAGACTTCCGAGGGAAACACGTATCCGCCGATGTTCGCGAGTTGCGGCGGGGTCAGACCCTCCGGTTTCTCGACGATCCGCTCGAGCGTTCCGTCCGGTTTCCGGAAGAGGATTCCGAACGATTTCGGGTCCCGCACCGGGTGCGAGAGGATTCCCATGGGCACTTCCGCGAGCTTCGCCAGGTCCGCCCGGCCGATGATATCGTCTCCGTTGAGGACCATGACCCGGTCGGATTGCAGCTTCCCCTTGCAGCTCATGAGTGCGTCGCCGGTGCCGCGGGGCACGGGCTGGCGGACGACCGTCCACCGTCGGACGAGGTTCTGACGCTCCAGAAATTCCTCGATCATCCCGGCGAGGTGGTTGACCACGAAACAGACGCGGTCGACCGGCGGAAGTGCCGCCACGATCCATTCCAGGATCGGCTTCCCCTGCACCGGCAGCAGCGGTTTGGGGCACGTTTCCGTGTGCGGGCGAAGGCGGGTGCCCTTGCCGGCGGCCAGAATGATCGCATCCATACGGTTCCACCTCGACAGGTCCGTCCGAGTTCGCGGATGGTTCTATGCTCGTGATTCCCCGCCGACTCGGCCAGTCTTCTCGGGACTGGGGGATTCGGCTCGGCGGGGCTTTCCCCGAGGTACCTGCAGATATGGGCTTCTTCGGGAGGGCGAAGCTCCCGCCGAGCCGGACTTCCCGCCCGAAATCGCTCCATCTGACGGGAGGGCGAAGCTCCCGCCGAGCCGGGGATGTCGCGGCTCGGCGGGAGCTTCGCCCTCCCGAAGAAGCCGGGGATGTCGCGGATCGGCAGGAGCCTCGCCCTCCCGAAGAAGCCGAGGATGTCGCGGCTCGGCAGGAGCCTCGCCCTCCCAGACGCCCCAACAACAGGGACACCCGCGGGTCTGGAGGACACGGCTCGGTGGGACTTTCCCCGAGGATTCTGCGTAGAATTCAGGCATGCCCACGATTCGCTTGCTTCCGTTTGAGACGCTGCCCGGCCCCGCCAACATGGCTGCCGACGAGGCGATGTTGGAGTCTGCCGTCGACGGAACGGCCTCGCTGCGGTTCTATGCGTGGTCGGAGCCGACGCTTTCTCTGGGGTACTTCCAGCCTTCCGCGGAGCGGTTTCAGTCGCCGGGGTTGTCGAAGCTGCCCTGGGTTCGCCGGGCAACCGGGGGTGCGGCGATTCTCCACCATTCGCCGTACGAGGTGACCTACTCGCTGGCCCTGCCGCCCGGCGAGCCCTGGCAATCGCGGGGTGCAGAACCGTGGTCGTGCCGGATGCACCACATTCTGCAGCGGGTCTTCTCGCGGTTCGGCGTCCGTGCGGAGGGGGTCGTTTGCGGGGCGGAGCGGAAACTCGGGCCCTTCCTGTGCTTCCTCCACCAGACCCCGGCCGACCTGCTCGTTGCCGGGTCGAAGGTGGTGGGGAGTGCCCAGCGAAAGAACCGGGGGGCGTTGTTGCAGCACGGGACGATTCTGCTGGGCCGCAGCGAGCATACCCCGGAACTGCCGGGAATCGCGGAACTGGCCGGGATTCCCCTGACCGACCGCGAAGTGGTCGACGCCGCCACCCCGGAGTTTGCCTCCGAAACAGGCTGGGATCTGGCACCCTCGTCCTGGACTTCTCGGGAAATCGACGCGCGAAAGCGGATTCTCACCGATCGCTACACCAATCCCGAGTGGAACGAGAAGAGGTAAGGTGAGGTGGTGAGGTCGTTGGAAAGGTCGTGGAAAACAAACCGGGTCGGTCGGCACTGACCCCCGGGTCTCTCCACCCGACGTCGTGCTTCGACCGACCCGGCGGCCGGGGACGGGAACCGGCAAATTCGACTGCAGGGTGAAACTACCGATCTTGAAGGAGCCGAACCACTCCCTCAAATTAGGGAGTGACGACATTTTCACGGTTGCGGGAACACGATGTCCAAATCGGCCCGGCTGCAGGCGAACGACATCCGGTTCCTGGCTCGCGTCCTCGGGGACTGCAGGGACCTGGGCGACGATGCACGCGTGTGGGCCTACCACCTCGCCAGGGAACTCGGAACATATCTGGGAGCCGGGAACGTCCTCGTTGGCTCGCTCTCCAGTCCGCTACTGGGCGTGATTCGCCGGCAACCCGGAACTCCCCCGCCCGATCTGACACCGTTCCTCCCGGAAATCCAGGGGGGGCAGATCGGATGGGGCTGGGAAAATGGATTCGACCCGGAAGGGTACGCTCGCCTCGCCGGGCAGATCCTCGTCCAGGGCGCGGGCTTCCACCCCTGTTTCGAGCAGTACCTCGCACAATGCGATGAATCCAATGGCATCGCGTTGACCCGGGAAGACCTGATCGGTGACGCTGCCTGGTATCGCTCGGAATACTACCGCGATTACCACGAGCCAACCGGCGGCGATGCGATCCTGATGTGCTACCGGCGGGGGCCAAACGTTGGCGGGGTTTCCGCGATCGTCACGGTGCGATCCCCGGGAGAGCCGGATTTCACGGTGCGACAGAAATCGATCGTTGCGGAAGCAAACGCGGCCCTGACTCCACTCGTCAGTGGGCCGCTGGCTCGGTTCCTCGAACCGTCCCCGGCCGTCCTACCGCCACGGGTCCGCCAGGTTCTGCGGTGCCTGCTCGAGGGGGACTCGGACAAGCACATCGTGGCCCGACTCGGGATCGGCCGGCACACCGTGAACCAGTACGTCAAACTGATCTTCCGCCACTTCGGCGTCTCCACCCGCACCGAACTTCTCGCCCGCTGGGTCAAACGAGGCTGGGGCAGCCGCTGCGGATGGGTCGAATCCCCACCCGGCTGGTGACTCCGACACCGCCGAAATTTCCGGTAACATTCCAGCGATCGCGGTGTTTCCATTCTCAGGGGATGGAGAGGGTCAGGCGTGGCCGGCGGTCGAGCGTCCGATGACCTCGATGCGTGGGTGCTCGAAACGGCCCCCCGGGCGGTGGCGTACGCTCGATCACTCCTGCGAAACCCGGATGACGCCGACGACATCGTGCAGGATTGCTACTGTCGACTCCTCGCGAAAGCCGAGGTCTACGACCTTCCCCGGGATGGGTTGAAGCTCCTGCTGACCGCGATCAGCAACGCCTGCATCAACCTCCGGACCCGTCGGCGATCGCTCTTCCGCCTCGTCCGCACCGACGAGGACGGGGTCGAGCAAGCCGAGGATCCCGCGGATCGGACGGCGGCGGCACCCGAAGATCGTCTCGCTCACCAGGAACTCGCAGACGGAATCGCGGCGGGACTGACGACCCTGCCGCCCCAACAACGGGCCGCACTCGAATTGAAGAGCCTGGGGCACACCCAGCAAGACATCGCCGAGATTTTGTGCGTGACCCCGACCAATGCCGGCGTGCTCGTCCACCGGGCCCGGCAGGCCCTCGCCGCGTATCTCGCCCCGCTGATGGGTGAGGAGGCTTCGCAATGATGCCGGAACAGGAACATCCGATCGACCAGGCGGTTCGCCGACACCTCGATTCCGAGGCGGCGAAGGTGGACGCCCATGCGGTGCTGGCGCGGGTGAAAGCTGGAGGGAATCCTGCCCCTCGAACCCGCTCGAACCTGCGGAAATTCGCGGTGGTTTGGGCCAGCGGTGCGATGTCGGGCGCCGCCGTCGCCGCGTCGGTGCTGCTCTACTTCTTCCTGTCCGCCCCCACCCCGACGGCCCAGACTGCCACTGCCGCCGAGCTCGTGGAGCAGGCCCGGGAAATCCACGCCGTTCCCACCGACCGCTGCTACACCGTCGTCGCCGAGTGGGACCCCGCCCCGTTGCGGAAAGAAAAACTCGAGCCGATTGTGCAATCTTCCCGCCTGTGGACCCGCGGCGACCAGTTCTGGATCAGCACCAAGGGGCACTTCGGGAACAAACTCGAATGGGGCCAGGACAGGTCCGGGAAACTCTGGATCGCACTCGGCCCCAAGCGCGGGCTCCAGTACGATCCTGGCGAAGTCGGGGAACCCGTGCAGCGGTACTGCGACCTCATGAGCCTTCGCGTCGTCAGCACCCTCGGAGATCTGCTCCAAGGCTACGACCTCAAACGCCGTGAGGGCGGAACCAAGCCCGGCGAGCCGATCCGGATCGAGGCCCAGCTTCGCCCGAATCCGATGAATCCGAACCCCAAATTCTCGCACGTCGCCCTCGATCTCGATCCGGAGACCAAGGTGATCCGCAAGGCGATCCTGACCCGGCAGATCAACGGGACGACAGTGGGCACGCTCACCTTCACGCTCGTGGAAAGTGCGGACCTTCCGGACGACCAGTACGAGCTACGTGGGCACCTCGAGAAAGATGCGACGATTCTCGATGGGAAGTTCCCTCCGCCCGGGATGGGACCGACGCCGCGGGATCCTCGTGACCGGGAACGGGCCAAGTTTCGTGACGATTTCCTGAAGAAAATCCAGGGTTCTCGTTCCGCCCCGCCACACTCTGGCCCAAACTCGGGTCCGCCGCACTGGGACGGAAAACGGTAGCGGCTACTTCGTCATCGTACCCAGCAACTTCTTCGCCTCGCCCACCAGCGGCTTGATCTGCGGGTCCGGCTCGTCCTCGTAGAGAGCCACGATCTCCCGACAGCCCATCCGCACATCCCGGCGGGCGACATCCGGAATCGGTGCCTGCTCCGCACTCGCTGCCTGTTGCCGAAGCAGATCGAGCTTCTTCTCGATTCTCGCGACCCGTTCCCCGGGATCCGTCACTTCCTTGATCGAGCCCGGGGGAATCAGGAAGGCGTGCGAGGTCGCGAGAAGATACCAGATGTGCTGGTCAGGATCCTTTTCCGTCATCGTCTCCAGGGATTGCCAGGCGGCGCGGGCCCGGGCACGGTCGCCGAACTGCTCGAAGCGGAGCCCGCGAACCGCGAGCCCCTCCGGGTTCTTCGTGTCGTAGACGCGGTTGCTCTCGACGAGCCGCTCGCGCTCGAGTTGCTCGCGGAGCTTGTTTTCCCGTCCCGGGACGTCCTGTTTGATCTCCTGCAATCGGCGATCGGCGATCCAGTGGAGCGGGGCGCCGCGGGCGTAGTCCTCGTCTGCGATCATCCTCGGGACGTCCGGGACCGGCACCCGCTCGCGGACGGCTGACCAGAGCTCGGCAGCCCGGCGGAGATCTCCGTCGCGCTCCGCCGCCATCGCCAGCATCGTGTTGGCGTACGCCTCGGGATCGAAGCCCTCGGAAAGTTTGAAGTTGTTGCGGAACCGCTTGGTGAGTTGCTCCTCGACTACGCGGGCTTTCTGGCGCCGGAACTCCTCGCGGGCCTTCTCCACCTGCGGGGACGTCGAACCGCCGTAGGTTCGCAACATCGTCGTCGCCATCTCGAGCTTCCCCTCGGGTGTCGGGGCCGACTCCATTGCCGCTGCGAGGGATTCCAGGCTCGGGGCACGGGTCGCGAAGTAGATGGACCCCCCAAGAACCCCGAGGACAAGCACGATCCCCACGACGGCGACCCAGCCTTGTTGCAGAAGCGGGGTCTGTTTCCGTTTCTTGCGTTTCTTCCCCGCTCGCAGAGATTTCGCAGCGTCGCGATCCTCGTCGTCGAGGGGATCCTCCGCGCCCGGTCGGTCGGCCCGGCGAACGCTGGCGACCTCTGCCCCGACACTCTGCTGGTTCTGCACCTTCTGCTCGATTTCCTCGAGCATTCGCCCCACCGTGGCCGCGTCCATCGGGCGAAGGTTCTTGTCCTTTTCCATGAGGAAGAGGATGAGATTGTCGAGCCAGACGGGCAGATTTGCGACGAGTCGGCGGGGGCGGACGGGTTTCTCGTTGACGTGCTTGAGGAACATGTCGACGGTCGTTTCCCCCTCGAACGGTTTCCGGCCGACAAGGAGCTCGTAGAGCACGACGCCGAGGGAATACAGGTCGGACTTCGCGGAGAGATCTTTCTCCCCCCGGCACTGCTCGGGGGACATGTAGGCGGCGGTGCCGATCGTGTTGTTGGTTCCGGTCAGGGCGATGTCGTCGTTTCCCTTCGCGATCCCGAAATCCATCAGTTTCAGGGTGCCGTCCCGGGTGAGCATCAGGTTGGAGGGCTTCAAATCGCGGTGGATGATGCCCTTTTCGTGGGCGAACTGGAGGGCCGCGGTGAGTTGCTTGGCCCACTCGACGACCTGCTCCCAGTCGATTCGACCCCGGCGGGCGAGGATCGCGTCGAGCGGGTCGCCATCGATGTATTCCATCGCAATAAACGGCGTCGTTCGGTACTTCCCGATCGCGTACAGCCGCACAATGTTCGGGTGGCGAAGCTGTTTGAGGATGTTGGCTTCCCGCTCGAATCGTGCGACCGCAGATTCGTTGCCGAGCAACCCAAGCGAAATGATCTTCAACGCGACGGGAACGGTCCGCCCCTCGCGTTCGAACTGGGCCTTGTAGACGACCCCCATCGCCCCGCTGCCGAGTTCCTTCTCGACGAGGAAAGGGCCAATCTGCTGACCGACGATCATACGAGGCAACCCCCGGAGAGGAGGAACCACCCATCATTCTACAGACTTCCCGACCGGGCAAGAACGGCGGGAAATGTCAATCGGAACCCGCGTTGACAGTTCTGTGCGACTTCGATATTCCCCAACCACCCGTGGGGAAAATCCGATGCGTGTCGTGCTGGCGACGCTCCTTTTCGCGATCTTGGCGGGCCGGATCGGGGCGGAGGAACCTGCGAAGACTGCCGAGACGAGTCCGGAGAATTCCGGGGTCGGCGAGCGGAAACGCGACCACGTCCTGTTCCCGGAATCCGAGTCGCTTCCCCTGCGGGCATCCGTCGGGGAAGGGGTGACGTTCTCGACTCCGGACGAGGAATTTCTGCTCCGGCTGCACATCCTGACGCAGGGGGACGGGAAGCTGTTTCTCCCAGGAAATCAGGACCCGGCGCGAAGCGGCATCTACTTTCCGCGGATCCGAACCTACTTCGAGGGACGGGTTACCCGCTCGTTCGAGTACGAGGTTTCGATCCAGCGAAGCGTCGAGGGAACCTTCGACATCCTCGATGCCAACATCAACTACCGACCCTGCGAGCAATTTCAGGTCAAGGTCGGACGGTTCATCGTTCCCTACAGCTATGCGTGGTACGACCACCTGGAGCAATATTTCATCGCTCCGGAACGGGGGTTGTACCCTTTGAATTTCGGACTGTCGCGGTCCGGTGGGGCCATGATCTGGGGGAAACTCGCGGAAAAGCGGGTCGAGTATGCGTTCGGCTGGTTTTCTGGCCAGGTCGCGGGGCTCGCGGACACCAACACGACTCGCGATCTGGTCGGGTATGTCAACACGCTGCCGTTCAAGGAATCCGAGCGATTTCCGGCGTTGAAGCACTTCAACATCGGGGGATCGTTCGCGATCGGCGATCAGCAATACCCGGCGGAGCCGCTCCCGCTGCGGACTTCGCTACAGTCGTCGGAGAATGACGAAGCGGCGCAGGGGGCGTCGGCGGTCTTTCTCGATTTTTTCCCGGGCGTGAACGCTGACGGTATCCGCCGACAGGGGGCGTTGCACGCGGCGTGGTATGTCAACGGATGGTCACTCGAGACGGAGTGGGCCGTCGGAGATTTCGGATTCTTGAAGGAAGACGGAAAAAGGACCGTCGTGCCGGTCAGCGGATTCCACATCACGGCGGCGTATTTCCTCACCGGGGAGCAGATCACCCAGCGGGGCCCGGTCGAACCTTTGCGACCGTTCAACCCCGTCAGCGGGCAACGCGGCCCGGGTGCAATCGAGCCATTCGCCCGGGTCAGCCAGCTTCGCACCGGCTCCGAGGTGTTCGACGACGGCCTCGCGGATCGGGACAACTACACGAACAAGGCCACGATTCTGGACCTCGGATGGAACTGGTACCCGAACAAGTACCTCAAGTTCTACTTCGACTGGCAGCACGCCGGGTTCGGCTCACCCGTCGTGATCAACCGCCAGACCGGGACCCGTCGGCAGTCGAACGATCTGCTCTGGATCCGGGCGCAAATGTGGTTCTGACTCAGCGGCCCAAGAGCTTCAACCGCACCAGGTTCAGGGCCATTTTCGCGGTGCGGCTCTGGACTTCCGACCGGGTTCCCAGCCAGGAGAAGGGCAGAACGGTCGTGCCGGATTCGGTGGCGACCGCCGTGTAGACGGTGCCGGCGGGGGTGCCGTCCGAGCCGGCACCAGGGCCGGCGTAGCCGGTCGTTGACACCCCGATGTCACTGGCGAACCGCCGACGCACGCCCTCCGCCATCGCCTTGGCGACCTCCTTGCTGACGGCCGAGTGCTGCTCCAGGGTTTCCCGCGAGACGCCGAGTTCCCGGTGCTTCACGTCGTCCGTGTAGGTTACGACCCCGCCGAGGAGCACGTTCGACGCCCCGGGAACGAGCGTCAGCCGGTGGGCAACCAGCCCGCCGGTGATGCTCTCCGCCGTCGCGATGGTCTTCGTCTGCTCTGTCAGCATCCGCACGACCACATCGTGCAATTCCTCGGCGTCGGAACCGTAGACCAGGTCGCCGAGGCGTTCGCGGATCGTCTGTTCCACCGGTGCGATCATCGCCTGGGCTTCGGGCAAGGACGGGGCTCGGGCCAGGATTCGCAGGGAAATGACGGCGTCGCCGGCGGTGATTCCGACCTCGGGAACGGCCCCGCGGCGGGTGACGTCGCCGAGAAGAGCCTCGACAGCGGATTCGCCGGATCCGAATGTGTTGATCTTTCGCTCGAGAAACACGCCGCCGCCAAGGCCGAGTTGGAGGAGGCGGGGGCGGACGGTTTCCTCGAACATCCGAAACATTTCGGAGGGGACGCCGGGAAGGGCGACGAAGATCGCCTTGCCGATTCGCATCCAGATCCCCGGTGCGGTGCCGGCGGGGTTGGGAACGACTTCCGCACCGGCGGGGAACATCGCCTGCACGCGGTTACGGTCAGGCATTTCCCGGCCGCGATTGTGGAAGAGCTCGCGGATGTGCTCCAGAGATGGGGCGTGTTCGACCAGCCCGACGCCGGCGACGGTGGCGAGAACTTCGCGGGTGAGGTCATCGAGCGTGGGCCCGAGACCGCCGGTGGAAATGACGAGGTCGGCCCGTCCGGCGGCGATCCGGAAGCACGCGATGTTGTCGGCCAGGTCGTCGGCGATGGTTGTGTGGAAGCCGACGGGGATGCCAATTTCCGCCAGTCGCCGGCTGAGCCACTGGCAGTTCGTGTCGAGGTTCTGGCCCGTGGTGATTTCCGTCCCGATCGACACAATCTCGGCTTTCATGGGGCATCCGCAGCAGAGGAAGATCCGTGTCCTGTTCCGTCGGCCAGGGGAAAGGATACGCTTCTCGCTGACACTCGGCCTCAGACGGCGGTCGCAGCGGGGATCGGGGCGGCGGCGCCATCGCACTCGCCGGCCCACCGGGCGAACCGCTCGTGAAGATCGAGGCGTTCCAGGACGGCTTCGCTCACGCCCGCCTCGTCCGGAGCGAGGAGGGCCTCCGCGAGGTGCACTGCCGTCACGGGAGTAAACCCGACTTCTGGCTCGTCGTCCGGGGTGTGGTGCCAGGCCACCGCTTCGACGACGGCAGCGGGAAGTCCCCAAAGTTCGAGGACGTACCCGCCGATATCGGCATGGCAGAACCCGAAGCGTTCCCGCTCCGCCTGGACGAGCGGGCAACCCTCGGATTCGACGCGTGCGAGAACGGTCCGATATTCCGCGGGGTCGAGCGAGGCGAGAACGAGTCGGCCGACGTCGTGCATCAGCCCACCGATGGCGGCCTCGGCAATGCTCGAGCCGGAAAGGCCCATCTCGGTGGCCAGTTTCCGGGATCGATCGCACACCGCGAGGCTGTGGTTCCAGAGCGTGTCCATCGAGAACGGAGCGATCTTCGCCGGGTCGAAACGGGAGAAGACGGCCGTCGCCAATAGCAGATTCCGGGTCATCACCGTGCCCATCCGGCGGACCGCGTCCACGAGGTCGACGACGTGGATGCGGGTCCCGAAGGCGGCAGAATTCGCGAGTTGCAGCAGCTTCGCCGCCAGACCGAGATCCCGCCCGATGATCTGGGCCACCTTCACTGGCGAGCAATCGGGTTGCTGGAGTGCGTCCGCCAGTTCCGCGTAGATTGCTGGCATCGAGGGAAGGGATTTCGCCTGACCCACTGCCCGGGCCAGATCGGGTCGGCCCAGCGTGGAACGGAGCGAGGTCACCCGGGCAATCGCCAGTCGGAGCGACATCTCCTCGCAGGGCTTCGCCAGGATTCGGTGGGCGACCGGCACCAGACGGTGGAGCATCCCGACGTCGCCGGAACCCACCAAAGCGATCCGGACGATCTCCGGGTACCGTCGGCGAATTTCCCCGAGCAAGACGACGCCATCCATCCCCGGCATGAGGACATCGGTGACGATGACGTCCGCGGGGTTGAGGGCGAGGGAGGCCAGCGCCGCCGGGCCACCTTGCTCGAACCGGACATCCCACTCGCTCAGGGGCGGGCGGAAGGATTGTTCGAGTCGGAACAAGACGGCGGGGTCGTCGTCAACGAAGAGGACGCGGGTGGGCATTCCACTTCCTCGGGCAGGGAGAGAGGTGAAGTTATGGAGTAGATCGAGGAGAAATTGCGGGAGTTGCAGAAAATTCTCGGCCCAGATTGGCGGTCCCGCGAGAGGGGTTCGCGGGGCGGCGGGGATGGCATTTCTCAGGCGATCGCCTGCATCATCCGGAGACTGTCGGCGGCGGAGAAAATCCCCGATCGCTCCAGGGCGTTGGCCTCTTCCCGGACGGCCTCGAAGCCCTCACGGAGGATCTGAAGCACGCTTCGGGCACTGGCAATGCCCTGTAGAGAAGGGTGGCTGAGTTCGTTGGCGACGAACTCGTAGAGCCGGATCATGTTGGTTCCGCGTTCCTCGTCCACGTCCAGGCGGACGCCGGAGGCCAGCTCGGAGACGATCAACTGGGTTTTGGCCAGTTGGGGAAGTGCCGTCCAGGAATCGCCGCTTTTCAGGGCATTCGCCGCCAGATCGAGCCGCTCGATGGCCTTGTCGTAGAGGGCCAGAAGCAAGTCGATACGGGTCCACCCGGCGGGTTCTTCCCGCTTCCGGTAAGCGAGGTACGCGTTCATATTCGGAATTCAGTGGGGTTAGTTGGAGTATTTGAAGACTGTGAAGGAAGCCAGTTGAGATTGAAGTCCCTTCAGGTTATTCACCGCGGTTTCCATGGCAGCGAAAGTGGTTGTCAGACGGTTCTTTTGTTCGGTCAGGGCATCGTTTTGCTTGGTGATGGTTTTGTCGAGGGAATCGAAGGTTGTTTGCAGGCTTTTCGTGGTGGTCGCGATTCGCCCGTTGGTGGGATCCAGATACTTGGACAGAACCTCGTTGAGTCGGCCTGCCAGTCCCTGAGTCACGGAAACGTTCGCGGTGGTGGCCGCCCCGACGGAGGCTTTCACCTGGAGACCATCGGTGTGTTTGTTCCCGGATTTGCCTGTGAGCGTTTGCCCGGAACCGGTTGCCTGTTCGACGTCGGTTCCGACCAGGAACTGACCGGCGACATTGGTTCCGGCGGCGGTCTCGGTCCCGGAGAAGCCGAGGTCAGCAAGGGCGGTACCACCCTGGAATGAGATCTGCGAACTGCTTCCATACGTCTGGGAAGTGATCTGCAATTTGCCGCCGGAATCGAGCCCCACCGAGACGAGGTTCCCGTTGAGGGCGGTGTTGGAGTTGATCTTCTTCTGCAGCATCGCCGCGAGGGAATCGGGGGTGTAGGTTCCCGAATCCAGTGTGAGCCCGCTCGCGAGAACCCCGTTGATTTTGATCTGGAGGGCGTTGTTGGGCGGAGAGATCGTGACGGTGGAAGCAGGGGGCCCGGAGGCGGTCACGACGGCCCGGGTGGCGGGGCTGGTGATCTGGACCCCGTATGGTGTCGTGCCCGAGGGTTTGGTGCTGGCGGTGGCGAGGGTGAAGGAAACGCCGGGGGTGTCCGAGGTGCCGGTGACCCCGAAGAGTCGTTTGACGTCAGCGGGGCCGACACCATTTTGCCCGGAGAGGGCTTGCCCGAGCTTGGCGGAATCCAGGAGGAGGCGTCCCTTGTTGTCGAAGGAGATACCGACACTGGAGAGTCGATTCGCGTTGGGGTTGAGACCGGGAATCGTGGTGGTGATCGCGGCGGCAATGTCGTTGGAGAGTGCGGCGGCCGTGCGGTCTCCGAGCAGCCGGCCGGCAAAATTCGTGTCCTTGTTGTACACCGAGCGATCCTGGATGTAGTCGACAACTCCGTTGTAGGCCGACACGAAATCCTGCACCGACTTCGTTGCCGAGACCGTGTCGTTGGCGACAGTCAGGGTGACGGGGTTCGCATCCGCCCGGACCAGGTTCAACGTCACACCCGGGATCAGGCTGGTGACCTGATTCGAGGCACTAGAAACGGTGACCGCTCCACTACCGGAACCCAGTGTCACCTTGGCGTCACTGGCGGCTTGCACAGTCGTTGCGGTGGGGTCGATGTCAGCCCCGGTGCCGCCGGTCAGGTTGTTGGTGACGGCAATCGCGTTCGCCGAGCCGAGCTTCGTCGAGGAGAGGAGCAGCCGGTACGGGTTCGCGGAACCATCGTTGATGACCGACGCCTTGATGTCTCCGCCGGAAGAGTTGATGGAATCGGCGAGGCCCTGCAAGGTGTTGTTCCGGGAATCGACGGTGATGGTGGTGGCGTTTCCCGATCCGACCTGGAGAGTGAGGGATCCTTCCTTGATCTGAGCGTTGGCGTCGGAGAAGCCGGCGGAGGCGATCTGGTTGGCGGTGGCGAGCGACTCGACCTTGAGGGAGTAGGTTCCGGTGACGCCGGAAGTTCCCGCAACCGCGGTGAGGACGTTGGAATCGGTGGTGGAAGCGGTTCGGCCGTCGAAAGCGCCGGCGATGGATCGTGCGAGTGAGTTGGTCTTGGATTGCAGGTCGTAGAGAGAAGCCTGGAGACCGGCGTAGACGTTCTGCTGGGCGGTGATGTCGTCTTTTCGAGCCGTGAGAGTGTCGATTCGCTTCTGATTGAGCTTCGTCAACCCATCAATGATTTTGGTGGTGTCGATGCCCGTTGCGAGGCCGCTGAAGTTGAGGCCGGTGGAGGAAACGCCGCCGAGACTGGACACGAGGCACCGTGGGGGAAAGAGGATCGAGAGGAGAAAATCCGTCGGCGGCCCCCTTGCCGCCGACGGGAGTGGGACGGGGTAGCGGGTCGCTTAGCCACGCAGAAGCTGGGCCACTTGTTGCGTGAGTTGGTTGGCGTTGCCCAGCACCGTGGAGCCAGCCTGAAGCTGGGTCTGGAGCTTGGTGAAGTTCGCGATTTCCGAGGCGAAATCGGTGTCGCGGATGACGGACTCCGCCGCCGTGGTGTTTTCCAGCGTCGTGCGAAGGTTGTTCGCGTTCGATTCGAGGGTGTTGGCCTGGAATGCCCCAAGGCGACCGCGGAAGTTCGAGACATCCGAGATCGCCTGGTCGATCAGACCGAGGGCGGACTGGGCCTTGGTCGCGTCGGAGACGTCGGCGTCGGCGAGGCTGTTCCCTGCGACTTTCCCGATCGAATCCGTGGTGACCTTGTCGAAGTTGACGCTGGCGGTCTGGTTGGCGTTGGCCCCGATCTGGAAGGTGAAGCCAGCGTTGGGGGTGGCGGTGAAGCTGCCGACGGCGTTGGCGGCTCCCGAGACGGTGAGGGAGACGTCCGCGAGTTCGCCGGTGAGTTGGAACTTGTTCCCCTTCCCGGTGACGTTGACCGTGTTGCTGCCCGAGTCGGTGAAGGTCAGGACGGCGTCGGTGTGGGTGGTGGTGCCGGCAGCGTGGCCGATCGCGGTCAGGGTTGCTGCGGTGCCGCCGACGGTGATGTCGGAGGTAAAGTTGCTGGCGGTGAGGTCAAGTTGCCCGCCGTTGTTCGATGCGGTGATCGTCGAAACGCCGGCGTCGCGGAACGCGGTGTTGATCTTGCCGACGACCGCGTCGATGTCATCTCCGACGGCCAGGTTGACCGTGACGGCGTTTTGGCCATCGCCGATGGTGACGTCCCCTTCGTCGCCGGCCTGCAGGGTGGCATTGGGGAGGGCCCCGCCGGAGACGGTGGCGGCCGCGGCCGCGGTCGTCACGTTGAAGGTGTAAGAGGCCGCCGACAGATTCGTCGCCGCGGAGCCGGAGAAGGAGACGCCAGCGGTCGTGCTGCTGAGGCTGTTCGAGCTACCGGTACCGTCCAGGAGTTTCTTGCCGTTGAATTCCGTGGTGGTGGCAATGTTGTTGATCGTGCTCAGGATGTTCGAAAGTTCGGCCTGGTTGGCGTTGAAGGCGTCGGTGTTGTTGACCCCGCCGTTGGCGGAGTCGAGGGCCAGCGAGCGAGCCTTGCCGAGGAGGGAGTTGATTTCGTTCAGGGCCCCTTCGCCGGTTTGCACGAGGGAGACGGCCTTGTTGGTGTTGTCGATCGCGGTTTTCAGGCCGGAGATTTGGGCCCGCTGTTTTTCCGAGATGACGAGGGCGGCGGGGCCGTCCGCACCGCGGTTGACCTTCAGGCCGGTCGACAACCGTTCCAGCGACTTCGAGAGGTTGGTGTTGGTTTTGCTCAGGTTGTTCTGGGCAGTCAGCGACGCAACGTTGTTCGTGAGGACGAGACCCATCGTAGTATCCTTCGTGTGGTGGATTTCAGACTGTAGGGCGGGTGAAACTTCTTCCCGCCTGCTTTCGGTTATCGAAGTGGAAATTCGGGAATTGCGTCCGGAACCGCGAAGGAGGTGTCGACTCCGGGATTTCGTGTTCCAACTTGTCCCGCAATCGGGGCATGTTGTAGACTCCACTCTGTCTGCGACATTTCTTTTTCAGGGACCACGAGATGGCCCGGCGGGTCCTGTTCGCAACCAACGAGGAAGCCCTGGTGCCCGCGATTGTGCGGCAGCTTGGCCCCGTTGCTCGCGAGTGGGAGTTTGTGGTAACCCCGGGCGTGACTCAGGCCAGCGCCGCTCTCGCCGAGCAACCGTTCGATGTGCTGGTCGCGGACACCCGGCTGACCAGCGTTGAAGATCTCCTCGCGGAAACCCGCCGGCGGCACCCCAATGTGATCCGCATCGCCCTCGCCATGCAGGGGGATCGCCTCGAAATTGTGCGGATTTCGAATCTTGTGCATCGCGTGCTGTTCCGACCCTGGACGGAAGCGGATCTCCTCGACGCGATCCAGCGAGCGTGTTCGCTGCGGGAGTATCTGCAAAGTCCGTCGCTGGCGGCGATCGTCGGGCGGATCGGGAGTGTGCCGTCGCTACCGGCCCTGTACGCCCGCATCATCGACGAGCTCGAGCGGCCCGATTTCTCGCTCGCATCCGTGGGATCACTGGTTTCGCAGGACGTCGGGATAGCGGCGAAGCTGTTGCAGATGGCGAATTCGGCGGTGATCGGGTTGCGTCGGCCGACCACGACCCCGACGCAGGCGGTGTACATCCTCGGGGCGGAACTCACCAAGGCGCTCGTGATGGCAGCGGGGATTCTCTCCCAGTACAACCCGGCGGCGATCCGACCGTTCTCGATCGAGGCCCTCTGGGAGCACAGCCAGCGGGTCGCCGACCTTGCCGGGCGGATCGCGATGGAAGAGGGGGCGCCGGACTGGGTTGTGCGCGAAGCGACGCTCGCGGGGTTGTTCCACGACATCGGCCAGCTCACACTCGCCAGCCAGATTCCGGGGCCGTACCGGGAAGTTCTCTCGCTCGTGAAATCGGAGAAACTACCGGTCGCGGAAGCGGAGCAGCGGATTCTTGGCGGAACGCACGCGGAAGTGGGAGCGTACCTGCTCGGGCTCTGGGGTTTGCCGGACCGCGTCGTGGAGGCGGTGGCCTGGCACCATACCCCGGAAAAGTGCCCAGGAGACACCTTCACGGCCCTGACCGCGGTGCACGTCGCGGATGCGCTGGTTCGACCGGACGACGCGGCCAGCCTGGCGATGGGCTACCTGATGCGGCTCAAACTCGAAGGACGCGTCGGCGTGTGGATGCGGCTCGTTGGCAGCCCGCGAACGGTCTGACGCACACCGACCCGTCACCCCGCCGGCCGGTTGACCCGGTGCAGGAACGCCAGGATGGCCGCCACGGCCTGGTACAGTTCCGGCGGAATCTCCTGATTGAGCTTCAACCCGCTCAGAACCCGCACCAGATTGACATCTTCCCGTACCGGCACGTCGTTTTTTTTTGCCAGCGAGAGGATCTGCTCCGCGACGAGCCCCTTCCCCTTCGCGACCACCTTGGGGGCCGAGTCGGACGCGGGGTCGTACCGGAGGGCGACGACTTTCTTCGGCGGGTTCTGGCTCACCTCATGCCCTCGCGTCGAAGGTGCTGATTCCGCCCGGTCGACCGGCCCGGGTGGCGGCGGCCTGGCCCCGGTGGCGGTCCGGAAGATCCCGGCTCGAACGGACATCGAGCAGAACTTCCCCAAATCCGCCCGATTGCAACTCGGCCCGGAGCGCTTCGAGGTTCCCGCGAACCCGGTCCCGGGCGTCGGCGTTTTCCAGGTACAACACCGCCCGGAAACTCCCGCCCGCAGACCCCGCCTCCACCCAGGTTTCCCCAAGTTCCGACAACGCGACGTGCATCATCATCCGGAACCCGCGACTGCCCGAGGAAGCGGACGGTTCCCCGTTGCTTGCGTCCTCTCCCGGGTTTCGGTCCGGGTCGAGCGTCAGGTTCGCGGTGGTCCAGGTCTCCCCGTCTGGGACCGGGATCTGGAGGAAGTACGGCGTCTGCGTCTGTTGGGCGACGATGTTGGCGGCCTGCTGGAACTCGATTCCCTGCAGCACTTCCCGGGAAACGGGAAGCGATATTGCCGGCTCTCCGAGGGTCCGGGCGACATCCAGGAGGCGGAGGAGGTCCCCTTTGAGGTCTCCGGTGGAGCGGGTGGCCGTCGGTTCCCCGGAATGTCGGGCCGGGTCCCCGTTCTCCGAAGCCATTGGCTTCCCGGAAAGGGCGGAGGTACCCCGGGGTCTTTCGGTTCCCGGTCCAGCTGCGACGGAGGCACTGGCGAGTTTCGCTTCGTACTGAAGCCCGCCGTCTTCCACAAGTGCCTGGATTTCCTGGGCCAGCAGCGGTCGCGGTGCCTCCGGAAGCAGTCGCTGCACCGTTTCGCGGACACCTGCCGCCGCCGTGCGAACTTCCGGCTGGGTCGGGGTCGCAATCTCCGCGAGGAGCGGTCGGACGCGGGAACTCAGGTCCGCGGACGGGGTCGACCGCAGCACCGCCGTGGCGACGGGAAGCGGATCGGCACCTGCCGTCGGAGGAAGCGGACGCAGCACTGGTCCTGCGTTTCCCGACTGCACCTGCACGAGGTACCGGCCCCCCGTTGTCAGCGGTTCCGAGGTGGAGGCGGCCAGTTCTTGCCCGTTGACCCGCACCAGAACCCGGCCGTCCGGTGTACTCGAAATCACGTCGGCCACGGCCACCCCAGCCGACCCGGGTCCGGCCCCGGGAACGGCAGGATATCCCGCGAGAGGGGCACCAACGGGAGAAGTCACGCCACGGGAAGCCGCCCCAGCAGCGGTCGGCACCGAGATCGGGGCCGACACGCTCGTTCCAGGATTCCCCGCTTTCCCGGCGGCTGCCAGAATCGACGCCGACACTGTGCCGGGTGTGCCCTCCGAAGCTGGAATTGAGATTCCCTTCTGCGTTGGATTCTGGGGAATCACGCCGAGAATTTCGAGGCTCGGATTCTGACCCGTGGCGGCGATCCGCACCAGGAACTCGCCGCCGACCTGCAACCCGCCCGGGGGGCGCACCGTCACCGTCTGACCGTTGACGGAAACCGCCGCCTCTCCGCCGCCGACCTGAGTCACGCTGGCCCGAAGCAATTCTCCCACTGGTAGAGCAGTCAGGTTGGCTGCAACAATACGGACAGAGGCAACCGGGCTCGCCGCCGCGGTCGCTGTGGGTGCCCCGAACGTGACGGGAATCGAACTCATACCGGCGAATCTCCGCGAGGTCGCACCGTCGAACCTGCACAAGCGGTAAAGTTTACCCCGGTTCCCGTCGATACGTCTGGCATGAATCCCACCAATCCGACACTTTCGAGCAACGCGATTCTGGCGCAGGTCATGAACGCGGCCGGGTTGCGGCAGCGGGTGATCTCCCAGAACGTCGCCAACGTCAACACCCCGGGTTACCACCGGCTCGAGGTGACGTTCGAGTCGGACCTCGCCAAGGCGATGGCGACGCCCACGCCGGGCGGGCCGGTGATTTCCCCAAAAGTGATTGTCGCGGATGGACCCGAGCGGGTTGATGGAAACACGGTCGATATCGACCGGGAAATGAACGATTTGACGAAGAACGCGCTTCTGTACCAGGCCGCTGCCCAGATTCTGGCGGTCCGAATTTCTCAGCAACGGGCCGCTATCGCCGGCCGCTGACCAGAGGAAACCCGTGTCCTTCAACTCCCTCTTCGCCGCCGCCGGGATCAGCAGCTCGGGCATGTCCGCCGAGCGGTACCGGATGGAGGTCATCGCGAACAACGTCGCCAACGCGAACTCGACGCGGTCGGCCAACGGCGGCCCGTTTCGCCGGCAGGACGTCGTTTTCGCCGAGGTTCTCGGCGACCAGACACGACCCGGCGGAATCCCCGATCTTCGCGGCGTCCGGGCGGTCGAACTCGTCGAGGATCAGTCGGAACTGCCGCGGATCTACATGCCCGGCCATCCGGACGCCGACGCGGAGGGGTACGTCCGGATGCCGAACGTGCAACTCCCGATCGAGATGGTGAACCTCGTGACGGCGGCCCGGGCGTACGAGGCGAATTTGCGGTCGATGCAGACCTTCCGGCAGATGAACGAGCAGGCCTTGACCCTTCTGAGGGGCTAGCGTATGAGCGGCGACCCGATTGGTCCGTTGACCCCGTTGGCCCGCCTCGCCCCGCTGGCCGGTCCCGCTCCGCTGGAGCAGGCCCAGCCGGCAGCCGGAGGGTTTGCCGGGGTTCTGAATCAGGTGCTTTCCGGGGTGCAGCAGGCGAACGTGGCCGCCGACGCCGCTATCGCTGACCTGGCCACCGGAAAAGCCCAGGATCTGCACACGGTCTCGATTGCCGTGGCGCAGGCCGACGTCTCCTTCCGGTTGATGCTCGAATTGCGCAACCGGCTGACCGAGGCGTTCCAGGAAGTGACGAGAATGCAGGTGTGACGGCCGGCCGACTCGAGTCACGAATCGGCCAGAACGGTTCCACCCGCGTGGGACCGACAGGTGAGACATGGAACCGCTGACCCGATTCCTGGCCAACCTCCGACGCGACTGGGGAAACCTCAGCACCGCTCGCCGGGTCGCGCTCATCGCCGTCGGAGTGGGGATCCTCCTCGCCATCGGGGTCGGACTCTACCTCGCCCCGACCACGCAGTACCGCACCCTCTACGCGGATCTCGCCCCGGAAGACGCCGGGGCCGTCACCTCCCGCCTGACCAATCTCAGCATCCCGTACAAGCTCGAAGCGGGCGGAACGGCGATTACCGTACCGGAGGACCGCCTCGCCGCCGCCCGCGTCGCCCTCGCCGCCGAGGGAGTGCCGACCAAAGGTGGGAAAGGGTACGAACTCTTCGACGAGTCCTCGCTGACGATGACCCCATTCGCGCAGGGGGTCAACTACCAGCGGGCGTTACAGGCGGAACTGGCCCGATCGATCATGCAGATCGAGCAGGTGCAAACCGCCCGCGTTCTGATCGCCCGGCCGGATCCCACCCCGTTTGTGCGAGACCAGAAGGCCCCGACGGCCGGGGTGGTTCTCAAGCTCCGCCCCGGTGCGACGCTGACCCGGGCGACCTCGGCGGGGATTGTGTCGCTGGTTTCGCGGAGTGTGGAGGGCTTGAAGCCGGAGAACGTGACGATCGTCGATTCTTCCGGCCGGCTCCTCTCCGACCCGCACCTCGGCGAGAAAACCGACCTCCCCGCACACGAGATGGAGTATCGCCGGGAACTGGAGAACTACCTCGCCGCCAAGGCGGAGGAGATGCTCGCCCGCACCCTCGGCAATGGTCGGGCGATTGTCCGCGTCTCTGCCGACATCAACTTCCAGAAAGTCCGGGAACGCCGGGAAACCTTCTACCCCGAAGAACGGGCCGTCGTCGCCGAGCGATTGACCAACTCGAAGTCGACCTCGGCCGGAGCTCGCGGTGTCGCCGGGGCCGTCAGCAACGTGTCTCGCGTCGGAGGATCGTCCGGCGGTTCAAGCAGCAGTGCCAGCGGCGGATCCCAGGACGAGACCATTTCCACAGACTATCTCGTCTCCCGCTCGACCCGGGAGCTCGAGGATCGGATGGGCGGGGTGACCCGCCTGACCGTGGCGGTCCTGGCTGATCTGTCGCCGGCCGCGGAGGGAGCCGCCGCGATCAGCCCCGCCGACGCCACCGACATCATCAAGCAGGCCGTCGGCTTCCGCACCGGCCGCGACGAAATCAAGCTCACCAACGTCAAAATGGCGGCTCCGATTGCGCTTCCGGAACCCGACGACGATCTGGCCAAGATCCAGCGGATGCGGGCGTACGTCAGCCTGGCCCGGGACCTGAGTTTCGCGGTGGCGGTCGCCCTTGCGGCTGCGATCATACCCCTGGTCCTGTTCCGTCGGCGGAGACCCGCCCCCGCTCCGGAACCCGCGACGCCCACGCCGACCCCCGAAGATCGGCGACGGGACCAGCTGGAACGCCTCACCACGCTCGTGAAATCCGAGCCAGATCGTGCTGCCGAGGTTTTCCGGATGCTGCTGGGAGTCCCGGGCAAGTAAAATCGCCTGCAACGAGTGGTTAGGGGCGAGGAGAAGTCGATGGCGGAGACGCCTGGTCAGGAAACGGCCGCCTTGCTGCTCCGGGTTCTTCCCCCGGACGTGGCGGCGCTTGTCCTCGACCGGCTCGGAAACGACGCGGACAAAGTCCGAGGAAACCCGCCTGCTCCGGACGCCCCCCCACCGGCCGACGACCAGCTCGACAACGCGATCACCGAATTCTTCGACCTGTACCGCATCGCCGAGCGGGCCGCCTCGCTGTCCGGATCGCACGCTTCCGGGTCAGGCGGTGGCGCGGCTTCTCCGCCGGCGTCCAACCCGATCGACGAGCTCAAGGGGATGCCGGCGGAGCAAATCGCCCGGGTACTCGAAGCGGAGCAACCCGCATCTGTGGCGATGATCCTTTCCTGCCTCGACAGCCAGACCTCCGGGCTTGTGATGCGAAGATTCGGGGCCGACCTCCGCGCTGAGGTGACCGTGCGACTGTCGCGGCCGGGGAATCGCAACCCGATCGTCCTCGACCGCCTGGCCGCCGCGGTCGCAGAAAAAGCCAAGAAACTGGGCACCCTGCCAGTGGAACCGACCCGCGACGAGCGGATCACGCAGATTGCGGACATGCTCCGGGCGCTGCCACGTTCCGAGCGAATTCCAGTTCTGTCGAAGCTCGAAGCGATCGACCCCGTCACCGCCGCCCTGATCCGCGAGCGGCTTTTCCGGATCGACGATCTGCTCAAGGTCCAGGATCGCCAGTTGCAAATTCTGCTGACCGAGCTAGACGTGAAAAAGATCGCTCTCTCCATGAAGGGGGTCGACCCCGCGGTGCGGACCAAGGTCACGAACAACATGTCGAGTCGCTCCCGGGCGGTTCTGGAAGAGGAAAGCGAACTTCTGGGCTCGGTATCGGAGTCGCGAGTGAAAGACGCCCAAACGGACGTGCTGAATTTGATGCGGAAGTACGAGGAAGAAGGCAAAATCGTGATCGACGAGTGATCTTTGCCCGGAGGCGACGATGAAACCGCGATCCTCGCTTCCCCCTCGTGAGCAAAAATCTCATGATTTCCACGAGATTTCCTGTGCAGAGACGGAATTTTCGAACCATATTGAATTCTGCAACACATTCTCCCGGCACCGCTCCGCCGGGCCTGACTCGCGGTGTTCCAACTCGGCTCTTCCTCGCCAGCGTCGCGGAACGACTCCGCGTGCCGAAGATCCGACTCAACAGAGGATTTTGATGCGACCTCTCCCGGGCGCCCAACCGGAGTTCCGGTCCTCCGCGCACACCCCAACGGGGTTCCGTGGATCGAATCGGTCTCAGAGCGGTCTCGAATACACGGTCTACTTCGCCGCGCCGCTCTCCGGGGCGACGGTCGTCCCTGCGGGAACTCCACTCGAATTCGCGCGTGTCTCGACACCTTCGCCGCCTCCGGCTGCCTCGAAACCGGCTCCGCCAGCACCCGTGTCCGTCGCGACTCCAAAGTCCTCGGTGAGCGCACCTCGATCCGAAATCATCGCTCCGACGGGTTCTTTCGAGCGAAACAACCTGGAAATTCTGCTCGAAAACATCCGTGCCGAGGTGGCCCGCCTCCGCCGGGAAGAATCTGACCGCCTCCAGGCCTGGCAGCGAGCCGCTGTCGAGCTCGCGATGACCATCGCCACCCGCCTCCTCCACGAACGCGTCGTCTCCGGAGAATTCCCTCTGGAGGCGAAAGTTCGTGACATGGTGTCACAACTCGGCGAAAATGGACCTCTGACGATCCGACTCCACCCTGCGGATCTGGAGACGTTGTCCCGACGCCTCGGAGGCCGACCGTTGTTGCCGAACAAATCGGACCCACAAGTCCTTCCCGATGCGTCCCTCGCCCGAGCTGAGTGTCAGGTCGAGGGAAAAGAATCCATGCTTCTGTCGGATGTGACTCGGGAATTGCAAGAAATTCGCGACGAACTGCTCCGGAGTCTCGCCCATGCTCGGACTTGACCTCTCCGCAATGAACCGCAGCATCACGCAGACGCCCCTCTACCAGACCGGGGGCCGGTTGCGGAGTGTCACGGGTCAATTGCTCACCTGCCGCATCTCGGCGGCACTCGGTGATCTCTGCACCATCGTTCCCTCGGAAGGTCCGCCAATCCGGGCCGAAGTGATCGGATTCGAGGATGACGTTGCCCACCTCGTCCCCTTCGAGCAAGCCGACAATCTCCGACCCGGAATGACGGTGCTGCGAAAAGGCGGCGGCCTGACCATCCCCGTCGGACGCGGCGTTCTTGGACGGGTGATCGACGGGCTCGGCCGACCGCTGGACGAGCACGGCCCGCTTTCCGGCTGCACCATGCACCCGGTCAACCGCCCCGCCCCGCCCGCCCTCGATCGCCGGCGGATCCGCGAACCGTTTGTGACCGGCATCCGCGCCATCGACAGCGTCCTCACCTGCGGCCGCGGCCAACGTATCGGCATCTTCGCCGGCTCCGGCGTCGGCAAAAGTACCCTCCTCGGCGAAATCGCCAAAGGATCCAACGCCGATGTCAACGTCATCGCCCTGATCGGCGAACGCGGGCGGGAAGTCGCACCCTTCCTCGAAGATTGCCTCGGCGAACGCGGGATGGACAAGTCCGCCGTCGTCGTCGCCACCTGCGAGCAGACACCATTGATGCGGGTCCGCGCCACCCAGGCCGCCATCGCCATCGCCGACGCCTTCCGCGACAACGGTGCCAACGTCCTCCTCATGGTCGACAGCCTCACCCGGCTCGCCATCGCCCAGCGGGAACTCGGCCTCCTCCTCGGCGAACCCCCCAGTGCCCGCGGTTACACGCCCAGCGTCTTCCAGCTCCTCGCCAACACCATCGAACGGCTCGGCAACGCGTCCGTCGGCGGAATCACCGCCCTCCTCACCGTCCTCGTCGACGGTGGCGACATGGACGAACCCGTCGCCGACGCGGTCCGCTCCTTCGTGGATGGCCACATCGTCCTCGACCGGAAAATTGCCGAGCGCGGATTCTTCCCCGCGATCAACATCTCCCGAAGCATCAGCCGCGTCGCGTCGGACGTCTCAGACAAGGAGCACCTCCTCGCTTCCCGCAAACTTCGAGCCATTCTCTCGACCTATGCGGAAGTCCAGGACCTGATCCGCATCGGGGCGTATGTCCGCGGCTCCAGCCCCCAGGTGGACAAGGCCATCGAGTTGATGCCCCGCGTGGAAGCATTTTTGAAGCAAGATGTCGGCGAAACTTCGACAATGGAAAAGACGCGGACCGGGCTCTTCCAGATCGCCAACGCCTGGCCGTACTGACCGATCCTGGAACGGGAATGCCCCGTTGACCTGGGCTTGACACCAAGCCAGCCGATGGGAATACCTTGCACCCCAGATTTGCTCGCACAGGATTCCGACCGTGAAGCGATTCGATTTCCCACTCGACCGCGTTCTCCAGGTGAAGCGGCAACTCGAACGGGTTGCCGATCTGGAACAACAACGCGCCCGGGCCCGCGTCGCCGAGGCGAAGCAAACCCTCGAAAAACGCAAATCCGAACTCGCCCGCCACTCCGACCGGATCGCCTCCACCGTCGGACGAGCCATGACCCCGGTGCAATGGTCCTCCCTCTCGACGTCGGGCGACCAGTTCGCCCGGCGGATCTCCGAGGCCGAAAACGACCTGACCCTCGCCGAGAAATCGCTAGCCGCCGCCGCTGACGCCTACTCGCAAATCGCCCGGGAAATCGAGGCACTCTCGACCTTCCGCACCGAACAATGGGAGGTCTGGTCCCGCGAGAACCAGGTCGCGGTCCAGAACGAACTCGACGAGGTCGGCCTCCGCCGGTGGATGGCGAACCGCGAGAGCACCCTGTCCCGGACGATGTCATGAAATCGACCATCCAGATGGCCGTCATCGCTCTCGTCCTCTTCTCCGCATCCGCCGGGATGTCGCTGTGGTTGAACCAGTCCGGCAAGGCAACGGAAACGCCCACCACCGCCGCGGACGGCAAGGCCGGCAAATCGGACGATAAGCACACCGGGGACAAGCACGGCACCGAAAAGTCAGGTGACAAACACGCCGCGGACAAGCACGCACCCGACAAATCCATCGAGAAGACCGCTCACAAATCCGAGTCCACTCCCGTCGCCGACCCCAGTGTCGTGCTCGCACTCCGCGAACGCGAAGCCCGCATCGAGCGTCGCCAGGCCCAGATGGACCTCGTCCTTCGGGATCTCCAAACCCAGCGCGAAGCCCACGATGCTCTTGCAAAACTCGTCGCCGCCGAGGTCAAAACCGCAGCCGCGAAGGCCAGCGACAACAGCGTGAAACTCGTCGAACTTGAGAAAAAGCAGGCCGACCTCGACGCGATCGAGCAGAAGAACATCGAAAAAATGGCCGCAATGTACGACACCATGGCCCCGGAAAGTGCCGCCCGAATCATCCAGCAGCTGGCCGATTCCGGGAAACTGGAACTGGCCGTCAAAATTCTCGGCCGCATGAAGGAACGCCAGGCCGCCCGCGTCCTCGCGGAAATTCCCGACACCACCCTCGCCGCCCAGATGCTCGACAAGCTCCGGCTTCTCAAACGGCCCGCCAAGTCCACCTCCACGCCCTGACCCTTCCCCGGCAACACTCACACTCCCGGATCTTGCCGGACTCTCCTGACGCTCTTGATTTCGCAGACCCTTCCCGTTATCCCCTCAACCGGTCAGGAGGTTCCCCAGCCTCACTAGACACCGAGGGGTCATGGCCACGCACTCTCCCACCAAGCCGCCAACTCGCGTTCCCCCCGGCCTGATCGGCGTGGGGATCCTGGTCCTGGTGGTTGGCTTCCTCGTCCCGCGGCTCGGCCCGACTGCGCCGACGACCGAGGCAGTGCCGATGGCCAAGCCCAGCGAGTCGGACCAATCCCCGAGTTTGGGTGCTACCCTGGGCCGCCTCGCGATTGCGATGGCGGTCGTCTGTGCGGTGATCGTCGGTCTGTCGTGGCTGGTCAACAAGCCAGACGGCGCTCTGCCGGGGACGATGCAGATTCTCGCGGGCCACCAGGTGGACGCCCGCACGCTGATTTACCTGGTTCGCGCCGGCGACCGCCGACTGGTCATCGGCACTGACCACACCGGAGTCAAGGCACTCGTCGAACTTCCCGGGCCGTTCCCGGAACCACGGGGGCCAGTCCAGACGAAACCGACGGAAACCCAGATCACCACCTTGTTCGCCCGGATTCCCAAGCAATCCTGACCCCGAGGGAGCACCCGATGGCGGACTTTGCCGACCTGTTGAACCGTCCCGATGCGGTCAACCTGCAACAACTTTCAGGTCCGATGCAGATCGCGATCCTGCTTGGGTTGATCCCATTCATTCCGGCTGCGGTGGTCACGCTCACGAGTTTCACGCGGATTGTCATCGTCCTGTCCTTCGTCCGTCAGGGCGTGGGGGCCCAGCAGGTTCCTCCGAACTCGGTCGTCACGGGGCTGGCACTGTTCATCACCCTGTTCGTCATGCAACCGGTCTTTTCGGAGATCGACCAGAAGGCGATCCAACCCTACTTGGCGAAACAAATCGGCCCGACCGAGGCAGTGCGGATCGGCACAGGCATCCACAAGAAGTGGATGCTCCGCCAGACCCGGAAGCAAGATTTGGCGTTGTTTATCCACATTTCGGAAAACAAGAACATCGAAACGGCGGAAGACACACCATTCCTGACGGTTGTCCCGGCTTTTGTCATAAGTGAGCTCAAAACAGCATTTATCATGGGATTCTGTGTGTATCTTCCGTTTTTGATGGTTGACCTTGTTGTGTCGAGCGTCCTGACATCGATGGGGATGGTGATGATGCCGCCGGTGACGGTCTCGGCACCGTTCAAAATCTTGCTCTTTGTCCTGGCCGATGGCTGGCACCTGGTGACTCATGCCCTCGCGGCCAGCTACGGGTAACCGACCGAGGAGGACCCCGATGAGCACGGAACAGGTCATCAAGATCACCCAGGAACTGTTTTTGATCGCGCTCCTGGTGGCGATGCCGGCGCTGGTGGTCAGCCTTGTCGTCGGCCTGGTGGTCAGCATTTTCCAGGCGGTAACGAGCATCCAGGACCAGACTCTGAGCTATGTTCCGCGGATCCTTCTGGTGGGGCTGGCGATCGTGGCGACATTGGGGGTTTCTCTGCAACAGGCTGCGGAGTTTGCCCGGCGGATGATCGGATACGCAGCCAGTGTGGGGGGCGGTGGATGACCCCGGTCGCAGTCATTGTCGCCGGTCTGGTGCTTGCCCGGGTGGGTGCGTTTGCCGCCGTGATGCCCTTGGCCGCGAGCAACACGCCCCGCGTGGTTCGGGCCGGGTTCGCGATCGTCCTCACCGCGTTTTACCTGGGAAATGCGGCCCTTCCACCGGTTTCGCAAACGGCGGACCCGCACCCCCTGGTGTATGCGATCGCCCTGGTTCGCGAGGCGTTGATCGGCTCGGCGATGGGCCTGGCCTTCGGACTGTTCCTGTTGCCAGCCCGGGTCGCAGGGGAATTTGTGACCTTGCAGATCGGGTTGAACGTATCCCCTCAGGCCGGCCCGACCGGGACCGAATCAGCCGGTCCACTGACCCATATCTTCGAGACGGTGGCGGGACTGGTCTTCCTGGTTGGGGACGGGTTGCACGTGGTCCTGGGTATTCTCCATTCCAGTTTCCATACTCTGCCCCTGGGTGGGACCATGGTTCCCCAGGCCGGACCCATGGTGTCCGGATTGGCCATGGCGTACGAGATGGGTCTACTTCTTGCGGCCCCGCTGGCCCTGTGCCTGTTTCTGCTCTCGGTCAGCCTGGCGCTCATGGCCCGGGCCGCACCCCAGTTGAACGTGTATTCCATCGGGTTCACCTTGCAGGTGGTGGTGGCCCTGGTTGGCGGGTTGTTCCTGGCACCAGAACTTGTTCGCGCTCTGGCCGTCATCATGGCCCGAACCGGACAGTTCGCCCCGTTTGCCCTGGAGGGGACTGGTGGCTGAGGACAATGACCCGGAATCGAAAACCGAGGACCCAACCCCACGTCGTAGGGAAGAGGCCCGGCGACAGGGGCAGGTTCCCTTCAGCGCGGAACTCGTTGGGGGTGTGGTGACCCTGGCCGGGGTGATTGGCCTCAACGCGACCGGTGCAGGGTTGTGGTGGGCCATGTGGGCGGTGTTTCGTGAGGACTTGCCCCACGCGTTCCACCCCGAATTTGGATCTGCTTCTGCCCAGGATTTGATCGCCCAGACCGTGGTGAGGATGCTGGCCGCGTTGGGGCCTCTTTTTGCAATTCTGTTGGCCGTGGGAACCGCCGCGAGTGTGGTACAGGTCGGGTTCGAAATCCACACGGAAAAGCTTGAGCCGAACTTCGACAAGCTCAACCCTGCGACCGGGCTGGAGCGGTTGTTCTCGCTCGCGGGGGTCGTGAAGGCAGGGCTGACAATCCTCAAGGTGATCGCCTTCGCGGTGGTCGCGTACATCGTGCTGGAAGGGCGATCGGGGCTAGTTCTCGCCCTGGGTCGGCACTCTCTCCCTGCGGCGGCGTATACCGGGTGGGCCATCGTGTTGCGGCTCGCCCTGTATCTTGCGTCGGCAATCGTTCTGGTCGCGGTTCTCGATTACCTGTATCAGCGGTACAAGTTTGAGCAATCGCTCCGAATGACGAAACAGGAACTCAAGGACGAACTCAAACAGGAAGACGGTGACCCGCAGATCAAGGGCCGAATTCGGCAGATTCAACGTGAGCGATCGCAAAGGCGAATGATGGCGGAGGTTCCGAAAGCGACCGTGGTCGTCACCAACCCGACGCACTTCGCGGTGGCATTGCGGTACGACGGGGCGAAGGATGCGGCGCCGGTGGTGGTCGCGAAGGGTGCGGACCGGTGGGCGTTCAAGATTGCGGAGATGGCGAGAAGGAATGCGGTTCCGGTTGTGGAGCGGCCGATCGTTGCGCGGGCGTTGTATAGCGGGGTGAAGGAGGGGAAACCGATTCCGCAGGCGCTCTTTCAAGCAGTTGCGGAAATTCTGGCGTTTGTGTATCGGCTTCGGGAGCCAAGTCTCACGGTTGCCCCGCCGACGCGGCAAGGCTAACGTACCATCTCCGGATCGGATCAGAAATTTGCCATGGCCGACCTCACACCGTCACCGTTGAAACTTCCCAGGAGCGAGGTGTTCCTGTCGGTGGCGATGCTGATTTTGCTCGTCGTCTTTCTGGTTCCGTTGCCAACGATTCTGCTCGACATCCTGCTGGCGATCAACCTTTCCGCAACGATCCTGCTTCTCCTGATGTCTTTGACGGTGCGGCAACCCCTGGAATTCTCGACTTTCCCATCGTTGTTGCTGCTGCTGACGCTTTACCGGCTCGCGTTGAACGTGGCGACGGCCCGGTTGATTCTCCTCAACGGAAACGCCGGCGAGATCGTGCTCGCCTTCGGGCAGTTTGTCGTCGGGGGGAACCTTATCGTTGGGATGGTGATTTTTGCGATTCTCATCGTGATCCAGTTTGTGGTCATCACGAAAGGGGCGAGTCGGGTGTCGGAAGTGGCGGCGCGGTTCACGCTCGATTCGATGCCCGGGAAGCAGATGGCGATCGATGCGGAGATGAACGCAGGGCTGATCGACGAGGCGGAAGCGCGACGGCGGCGGGCGGCACTCCTTCGCGAGACCGAGTTTTACGGCACCATGGACGGGGCGAGCCGGTTCGTGCGCGGAGATGCGATCGCGGCGGTCATCATTACCGCGGTCAACCTCATCGGCGGAATCGTGATGGGGCTCACCCGGGGTCAGGGGTTTGCCCAGGCGTTGCGGACCTACTCGATTCTGACCATCGGGGATGGGCTGATCACGCAGATTCCGGCCCTGATCACCGCGACCGCCTCGGGGATGCTGGTCACGAAGGCGACCTCGGAGAGCAGTCTGGGGCAGGAAATCGGGCAGCAGGTGTCGACGGCGGCGGGGCCGGTGCGGCTGGCGTCGCTGATCGTGATGGGGCTGGCGGTCGTGCCGGGGATGCCCTTCCTGCCCTTCGCGGTGCTGGGGGGCGGGCTCTTCTACCTCTCCCGGAAGCTGGCTGGGCCTCGGGTGGGTACACCGGCGGGAACGACGCCGCCCGGAGGTCCGCTGACGGCGGCGAAGCCGGATGCGGAAGCGCCAGCGGGGCCGCCCTCCGTCGAGGCGTACATGGAGGATTTCGTTCAGGCGGATCGGATTGGGCTCGAACTCGGCGTTGCGTTGCTGCCGATGGTGACGGCACGCCGGGGGCCGGGGCTGATCGACCGCATTGGCGGGCTTCGCAAGGACCTCGGCAAGCAGAGCGGCTTGTGGGTGCCGACGGTTCGGGTGCGGGACAACATCCAACTCGAGCCGCAAGCCTACCGCGTTCTCATCAGTGGGCGGGAAGTCGCCAGCGGAACCGTCCGGCCCGATCTGTGGCTGGCAATCGATGCGGGGGGAACTGCGCGGATGAGTTTCCCTGGCGAACCCGCACGCGAACCCGCTTTCGGGCTTCCCGCACGGTGGATCTCCGAGGGGGATCGGAATCAGGCGGAAATGGCGGGGTTTACCGTGGTGGATGCAACCAGCGTGGTCGTCACGCATCTCGGGGAAATCGTCCGCCGACATGCAAGTGAGCTTCTGAGCCGCGACGATTTGAAGTCGATGCTCGACAAGGTGCGGCAGACTTCGCCCGCGGTGGTCGAGGAACTGATTCCGATGCTCCTCCCGGCGGCGTCGGTCCACCGCGTTTTGATCGGACTTCTGGAAGAGCGGGTTCCGATCTCGAATCTTCCGCGTATCCTGGAAAGTCTGGCGGCACACGCATCGGCGACAAAGGATGTCTCGGAACTCGTCGAACGGGTGCGGGTCGACATCGGGCGAGCGGTGGTCGATCGGTTCCGCGACAAGTCCGGGCGAATCCGGGCTTTGGTTCTGGATCCGCGGCTGGAAATCGAACTTCGCCGGGCCGTGCAGGGGCACCAGCTTGGCCTCGACCCCGGTCGGCTGGAACAACTGACGCTGAAGCTCGCCTCCGAGATGCGAACCGCCGCCAGCCGGGGCTTCGAAGTTGCCCTACTTTGCGATTCCAGTTTGCGACGGGCGCTGCGACACTCTCTATCACGAGCTTTGAACGATCTCTCGGTGGTCGCATACCAGGAAATCCCCACGGACCTCCTGATGGAACCGGTGGCGATCATCCGGCCCGAAGATCTGGCGAGCGGTTCTTCCACAGTCGGGGCCATCCTGGACCCCTCGCGAGCGAAATAGGTCAGAGGTTGGAAGACGACGAAGTGAGTCGAGACGTTGAGTTTCTTCCCGAGCGAAGGCACGCACCATGACGCAGACCTACCAGCCCTACCAACAGCAATCGGATCAGCAGCGGCGGGATGCGCTCATCACGTCGCACTTGCCGTTGGTGAAACACGTCATCGGGCGGATCGTTGGCGGTTTGCCGGATGGAACCGACCTGGAAAACCTCCATTCTGCCGGGGTGCTCGGGCTGGTCGAAGCCGCCGGGAAATACGAGCCGAACCGGAACGCCCAATTCAAGACATTCGCCTACCTGCGGATCCGCGGCGCGATCTACGACGAACTTCGCCGAAACACCCCGCTTCCCCAGCACGTTCTGGAACGCATCACGCTGATCCGGAAGGCGTATCGCAAGTTGAACGGCAAACAACTGACGGTCGAGGACCTCGCCGCGGAAACCGGCATGAGCGTCGACGAGGTGAGCGACACCCTCGCCGCCGAGCGGTTTGCCCGGACCGTGTCGTACGAGAAACCTGCCGACGCGGACGGCAGCAACGGCTTCGAACCGGCCACAAGCGAAGCACCCCCAGACGCGGAAATGGAACGCTGGGAATCGATCCAGCAACTCGGCGACGCGATCGAGCAACTTCCCCCCAAAGAGCGGCTCGTCGTCACGCTGTATTACCGCGAAGAACTTCGCCTCAAGGAAATCGGCGCCATCCTGAGCCTCTCCGTCTCCCGCGTTTCCCGGTTGCTCACCAAGGCCACCTTCGAACTCGGCGAGATTCTCCGCAACCGCGAACGGGGCGGATTGATGGCCACTTCCACTCCGGGTTGACAAAAACCCTGACAACTCGATATCCGGCCCGACAACCAGCATGAGGATGGCGACATGGCACAGGATCAGGCAGACGGTCTGGGCGGTTGCAAACCCGTCATCCATGCGGAACGCGTTCGCGTCAGCGACCGTGTCGTTCGCATTGGCGGACCCCGCACGGAAGGCGAGACCGGAGAGCCCACAATCTCTCTGATCACCGAGGACGGCGTGGTGCTGGCCATCGACGTGACATGCGTGTGCGAGGCCCGCTTCCGCATCCGGTGCGAGTACAACTGATTCCCGGCCCGGTCGGTCAACAACCAACGTCTCCATGGATGGAGTGTGACGGTGACCCCGCGGATCCTGCTACTGATCGTGAGCCTCGGCGTGCCAATCGCCGGGGGCGGGTGCGTCTCGAACCGCTTCTTCCGCCCGGGCGATTCCGCCAACACGGGCAAACCGATCGAGTCCATCACCGATAATCCTGGCACCACAGGAGCGACTCACTCCTCGGGTACTCCCGGCTCAGGCGGAAACCGTGGAGTTTCTCCGGGTGGTGCGGGTGCGGCCTCCCCGGGCGGAGGAGCCGGACCCGCATCATCCGGCGTGACGCAGGCGACTGCGATCTCGCCGACCGTTCCCGCGGTTCCGACGGTGCTTCCGCCAATCCCGAGTCCGACAGCCGGGCCGCCGACGGTCAACGTGCCGCCGCTACCCCTGCCGACGACACCGGCAACGCCAACCGCCCCCGGCGGACCGACGCAAACACCCGGAGGACAGCCGAACACGGGCGGGAATTCGCCGACACAGTCGACCTCACAATCCCCGGCAAACGCCGGAATGCCCGCGGGGGTCGGCCCGAACGCCACGAGCCCGCACATCCGGAACTTCCCCACCGCAACCGGGGCGATCCTCAATCTCGCCCCCAACGAGGTGCCGACGGACCGGGTTGTGATGCTCGCCCGGGAGATCGAGCTCTCGAACCAGGCGAACCGAGTCCTGCTGGACCGAATCAAGCAACTGGAATCCGTTGCAGTGACCCGGGAGCAGGCCCTCGACGAGGCAGTCCGGGATGTCGAGGACGCGACGACGGAAATCACGAAAACGCGGGCGGAATTGCTGGCTCTCCGGGCGGAATTGACCGCACTCCGGGTGCGATTGCAGCAGGTCGAGAAGGAAGACATCGAGACGTTGAAGGCGGTGATTGCGGTGCTCGAAAAACTCCTCCTTCCCCCGGGGCGGAGGGAGATTCCGTGATCGAGTTGTCGCGAAGAACGTTTGGGCTCGCGAGCCTTGCCGCGGCGGCCGCAGCAGGATGCCATCGGCTGCTCCAGGTCCAGGCGCGGAAACTCCCGCCGCCGAGCGAGCCGACCTTCTCCCAGTACCACCTTCCCGGCTGGGACTGGGGAACCGTCGACCGGGTGGTGATCCTCTCGTTCCTCAACGAGTCGGAGCACACCCAGGCTGGCGAGGAAGTGCGTGCCGCGTTCGCGTCGGAATTCCAGAAAATGGGGCGGTTCGAGATCGTATCCGCCCCGCAAGACGACCAGGCGATCCTGGCGAAGAAAGTCCGCGTGGGCGGCCGGTTCAATGAGGCGGTGATGCTCGACATCGCCAGGATGACGCGGGCGGATGTGATCATCCACGGAACCGTGTCGTTCTACTCGCCCTACCCCCGGCCGCGGATCGGGATCGTGATCCAGGCGGTGAGTCCGCAAGACGCGAAAGTGGTGGCATCGGTGGATGGGTTGTGGGACACGACCGATTCCGCGGTGGCGGATCGCGTGCGGACCTTCTACCGCCAGCGTCCTCGCCCCCGGCCGCCGTGGATCCGCAACCACGTGATCGCGAAGGACGACGGATTCGCGGACGAGCTGGCGCTGGACTCGCCGGCCCTGTTCCAGCGAGCGATCTGCCGGGAGGTGGTCGTCGCCCTGCTGGGACTGCAAATGGAGGGGATCGCCCTTCCGACGCCCGGCACGGGGCCAACGCCCGCGTGCTCGAAGTGCCCCTGAATCGAAATTCCTATCCGCATGGACGCGGGCTACCCGATGACATCAACGGAGCCAGTCCATGTCTGCAGCACCCCCCGCCGCCCCGCGGAAGAAAAGTAAGTTGGGCTTCCTCATTTTCTGCGTCCTGTGTATAGCTGCGGGGGCCGCGGTGCCCATGCTCGTCGACGTGAAGGCGATGCTGGCGGGCGGCGAGTCGAAGAACAAGGGCCACGGCCACGGCAACGCCCACTCCGAGGCGACCGCAACGGTTCCGTTCGGCGATGTGGTCGTCAACCTGTCTGAGGACCGCATGACCCGCTACCTGCGGGTCAAGGTTGCGGTCCTGACGACGGCGGAATCGGAGAAGGAAGTGACGGAGCGGGTGGCGAAGCACAAGGCGGCCGCGAAGAGCCGCCTGATCAGCCACCTGGCCGGGAAGAGCCTCAAGGACGTCAGTGGAACCACGGGCGTCAACCGGTTGCAACGGGAGATTCTCGAACTCTTCGAGGATGTGATGTTCCCCGAGGGGGGGAGCCACCTCAAGGGCGTGTTGTTCGAGGAATATGTCGTCCAATGACCCCGTCCGCGTTTGACTTTCGCGCACCGCCACCCGGTGATCTGGAACGCCAGATCGCCGGGTGGCTTGCTTCCGTTTCCCGTCGTGCCGCCGCTCCGTGGTCGCGGTTGCTGGCGTATCCGACGGAAATCAAACCCGGGTCCGTGGACACCGTCTCCGCGTCCGCGGCCCTCCTGGCGCTTCCGTCGGATTCCATCGCCTTACCGATCACCATCCCGCACGCCTCGGTTCTGCTCGCGATCCGTCGTCCGGTGTTCCTCGGCCTGCTCGCCGGGATCCTCGGGGAAACCCCGGATGCTCTGCCGGCCGACCGGGACCTGACGGATCTGGAATCGCCGCTGGTCGACTACCTCTTCCGCGAACTGTTCCTCGACCCCCTCGAACGGGGCTGGCCCGGGTCAGACTCGATCACCGCCACCCCCGGGACGCCCGGCGGTGTTCTGGCCGGCTGGCGGGGGCCCGGCTCGGACATGGTCGTGGCCGCGAAACTCTCCATCACGACGCCGTTCGGGGAACACGACATCCACCTCGTGCTGACCCGGCACGGGCCCTGGGAACTACTCGCCAACCCGCCCCGGCAGACGGTCGTCGGCGAGCCGTCCGACCGGCTTCGCATCGAGGCTCTGGTGCGGGAAATGGCCGTGGATCTTTCCGTCGTTCTCGGTTCCGCGGAACTCACGATGCGCGATCTGGGCCGGTTGCGCTCAGGGGACATCGTGGTTCTCCGCCAGAAGGTGACCGAGCCCCTGGACGGACTGGTGTCGGGGGAGCGAAAATTCCAGGTGTGGCCCGGAGCGATTGGAACCCGTGCGGCGGTCCAGATTCACGGTCCCGTTCTGGACTGATCAACTGCAGCCCGGCCGATCCTGACGCGACATTCGAAGTGAGACGTATCCATGTCATCCACCGCCGAGCCGGAGCCCGCCAACCCTCCCGAGGAAATGGGGGAGGTGGTGGCGCGTCCCACCGAGTTCGGCCAGCTCACCCCGCAGCCCGCCGTTCCCTCGGGGTCCTCGCTCGATTCTTTCCGCGACGTTCCGATCACGATCACCGCGAAGCTCGGCCACACGATCATGCCGATCGCGGACATCCTCAAGCTCGCCCCCGGGTCGGTGGTGGAACTCGAAGAAACCGTTGGAATGCCGATCGAGTTGACCGTCCGCGGGGTTCCGTTTGCGACCGGCGAGGTGGTGGTGGTCGATGACCATTTCGCGATTCGCATCAAGAATCTGCTTCCGCCCCGGGGGAAAGGTCAGTGATTGCGACCCTTTTTGCGGTGGCGACGTCGCTTCCCTCGGGGGACCTGACCTACACGGCCCCGGCCGCCCCGGCACCCCCGGATCCGCTCGGCCTGGTGATCCGGCTGGTGGCGATCACGGTGGTACTGCTCGGGATGTGCTGGGGTTTCTGGTGGTTCGCCAGCCGGCTCAACCGGCCGCGGTTTCCGACGGGAAATGCGGCTCCGGATGTGATTCGCCGGGAAGGTTCGCTTTCGCTCGATCGCCGCAGCGCGGTGCACCTGCTCACGGTCGAGGGGCACTCGCTGGCCGTCACGACCGACGCGAGCGGGTTGCGGTCGATTGTGCTACTCTCGGAACCCTTCGCCGATTCCCTTGCCGACGAGACCGCCGCTTCAGCCGGGTTGCGATGACCCAGTTCCTGGGAACCCGTACGGATCAATCGGTTTCGTTCCATTCGTGCTGGCACCGGCCGCAGGTCCAGCAGGCCCCATTCTCGTCCGTCGAGTGGCCCTTCGCCCCGCATCGCGGACACCGACCCGGTTTGCCGGGAACCAGGGAGCAAACCCACCACATCGCAAAGGTAACCGCGGAGGTCAGCAACAACTCGCCCATCGAATGGTCTCCGAATTTCGAGTCAGAGAAGATTTGCCAGTCACGTCGACCACATCCCGAGGAACCACGTCACGAAGAACCCGAGGCTTCCGCCTGATCCCCAGAACGCCACGAAGCTCCGCGGAGGTGCGGATTCGGTTGCGACAGGCCAGGTGTTGACGAGAATCGACATCACGGATGCAACTTCCACGGTGCACCCCCTCCCGATGGGAAACGTGCGAGGCAACCCGCTGCGCCTCCAGAGACTCATCGAATGTCGGATCGCGGAATTGCCTGCCTTGACGTGCTCGGAAGTGAAGAGAAAGCCCGGAAATGCAGCGACCGAGGGTGTTTGACTGCCCCCGGTCGCGTTGAGTTCGAAGCCAGTCCTGGCCGAAATTACCGGATGATGTTGGCGAGTTCTTGCAAGGTGTCGTTCGCAGCAGTGATCGTCCGGGCGTTCACCTGGAACCCCCGCTGAGCGATGATCAACCGGGAGAACTCGATGGCGATGTCGACGTTTGCCCCTTCGAGGGCGGAACCCTGGACAGTGCCAACCCCCCCAGATCCGGCGGTGCCGATGAGCGCTTCGCCCGATGCCGCGGAGGTGAGGAAGTAGTTGTTCCCCGAGCGGAGAAGGCCCCCCTCGTTGTTGAATCCCGCGATGGCCAACTGGGCGATGGGAATCGTACGCCCGTTGCTGAACTGACCCTGGACGTTGCCGTTGTTGTCGAAGGAGACATCGGTGAGGGTTCCGAATCCGCTTCCGTCCTGGGTGACGGCGGCGGCGGTGGACGTTCCCCCGAACTGGGTCAACCCGGTCGCCTGGCCGGGAGTTCCCAGGTTGAGCGTGATCGTCTGGGCGGCGGCTCCGGCAATCCCCGTGACATCCACGGCCAGGGTCCCCGGGTTCACCAGCAGGCCGGCCGTGTCGAAGGTCACGCCCGGGGTGGTGATGCTGGCCGTCCCGCCGCTGATCTGGGCAGATACGTCGAACGCATTCGCACCCGTTTTCGTGAAGGTGACCGTGAGGGCGCGGGGAGTGCTCTGCGAATCGTACACCTGGATTGCGGTGGTGGTGCTTTGCCCCACCGCCAGGGTGCTGCTGAGGTTTCCCTGGAAGTTGACGGTGGAAGTCTGGACGCCGGGAGCCCCGGCTCCGAAGGGGACGCGAATGTCGTTGTTTCCAGTCACCTGGAAACCAGGGGTGACGGCATTTCCTTCGCCCACGGTGCCGGTCCGTTGGACGCGGAAGCCGGTGTTGGGGTCGATCAGGAACCCGGCCGCGTCCACGGCAAAGGAACCGGCCCGCGTAAACGCCGTTGTGCTGCCATCCGATACCACGAAAAACCCGGCCCCCTGGATCGCGGCATCCAGCGAGCGACCCGTCGGGTTGATCGAGCCTTGTTGGAAAAGCGAATCGACGGAGCCAACCGCGACCCCAAACCCGTTCTGAGATGGGTTCGTGCCCCCCAGCGACCCGCTCGGAGCCGAGCCGGGGTTCAGGGTCTGATACACAAGGTCCTTGAAGAGCGTTCGCTGGGTCTTGTAACCCGTCGTGTTCAAGTTCGCGAGGTTGTTCCCCACCACGTCCAGGGCCGAGGAGTTGGCCTGGAGACCGGTCGACCCGGTGAAGAGGGCAGTAAGTGCCATCGATGAATTCTCTCGGGGTGAGGATCCAGTTGCGAGATTGGCTGGAGCTTTAGCGAACGGATACTATCTGATCGAGTCCGACGCGATCGTTTTGCACGAGAAGGACGAATTTTCCGTCTTGGGCGGTGACAGAGCTGACAACGCCGGTGCTACTGGTCGTGGATCCAGGCGTATTGTACTCCACGGTTCGGCCGACGAGGTTTGTACCCTGAGACAGTTGCTGGATCTTCAGCGACTCGGCGAAACTCGCGTTGAGCGACTGGATTCCGGAGAGCGTGTTGAGCGAGGTGACCTGGTCGATGAGATCTTTGTTGCTCACCGGGTCGAGGGGATCCTGGTTCTGCAACTGGGAAACGAGGAGTTGCAGAAGCTGATCCTGGCCGAATCCGGAGAGGGCGGAAACGCTGGACATCTCAAACCTCGGGAAAACGGTGCAATTACGCCGTCACATCAAGTCGGCCGGAACCGCTCGGGACTCCGCTGCGGATGCGGGTCCGAGGTAAAATCGGTGCGGCCGGGTCGTCAAATTGAAAAAAGGGCGACGGTCGGCCGTCCGGATTCTGCTGTTGCCCCGAATTCGAGCCGGTCGACACGTCGAGATTGTGGACTGTGACGCCGGCCGCCTCCAACCGTTGCCGCAATTCCGGAAGTTGACTCTCGATCATCCCCCGGATCGCCTCGTTGGCCACGATCAGGTGCCCGTCGATTCGATCGCCGGACGACTTCAGGTGGATGTCGAGCCGGCCCAGTTCCGGGGGATTGAGCCGCATCCGGAATTCCACGGACTCATTCGCGTGCAACGGCCGGGCATGGACCGCGATCGCCTCCGAAAGCTGGACGGCGGGCGACAGCGGCGAAGAGCCGGCCGGGGGTGTTGGAGCTGGGGTTCCCGGAACCTCGCTTACCTGGGGTGCGACGGGAAGCGTTGCCGTCGCGAAAGCGCCCGTCCCAGGAGTCGTCGAGTTGTCGGGAAGTTCGACCGGACTTCGAGATGGTTCGGAACCGACGACCGATTGTGCGAAATCGGTCGAGTCGGCAGTGAAATTCGAGCCTCCCGATAAGGCAACCTGCCCGATCAGGACGCGAAAGTCCGTGGCAAAATTGCCCGCAGCGGGACGGTTCAAAGATGCGACCGTCGCCGCGGCAACTTCTCCCTGGTTCGCCAGGGCGGCCAGGCGGTCCGGGAAGGTGGTGCGGATGTCGACCGGCGCGACCGGACGGGGCCCGGACACGTTCGCGATCGCGGCGACCGGGTTCGCTCCCGGCTCCGTAGGAGCCAGTTCTGGCGGAATCGTGGATGGGTTCAGGCCCGTCACGATCGGCACCTGGGGCGGGACCGTCGGCAACCGCCGGGGGTGAGGCGAACTCGCGTCCGCCACTGCCGCGGGAATCCCTCGAACTTCCGCTCCCTCTGCCTGGGGCACGACCGACGGAAAAGAATCGGTGCCAGGCGAAGTGCCCGACGCCGGGGTCTGGAAGTCCTCCCGGGAATTGCCGGGACTGGGGTTGGTCGTGACCGGATTGGTCGAGGCTGGGTTGGTCGTGACGGAGAGCGTCCCGTTTCGGAAGAACGCAAACGGATCCACAAACTGCGATGCGGTCGTTGTCGCCGCGGCCTCGTCCGTGGGATCCGCTTCAATCTCTGGAAGTGCCGCCGATGCGGCTTCGTCCGCAGTTTGCGAAAGATTCACGGCCGCTGGCAACAAGCCAGGGATCGTCTGCAGAAGAGCAAGGGGAAACGCTGCAACCCCCGCGAAAGCGAGGCTTGCATCGTTGACCACATTCTCCGCGATTGCCCCAGCCACGGCATCCGTTTCGAGGACGTCCCGCTGGGAAAGAGCGACCCCGGCTCGATCCAGCACTGCTCCGAAAGAATCCGCACCTGTGGCCACGTTGGCTCCGATCGTGGCGCGACCGGTTGCAGACGCGGCGGTGGCGGAAACCGAGGTCGAGATGGTCGTGATGGCGTCGGCGGTGGGCATGGCTGTCACATCCCCCGAGGAATGTAGGCCCGTCGAACCTGTTCGCGCTGACTCCATGCGTCCAGTGTCGGCACCGTCGCTTCCATCCAGGCCGTGGCCCGGGACGCGACTTCCCGGATTCCTTCCACCAACTTCCGGGCCGTCGACTCGATTGTCTCGGCAGGAAGTTCGCCCGATCGGGCGAGGCGGTCGAAGTTTTGGACGGCCAGCGTCAGCCGGGCCATCGACTCGGGTGGAACTTCACCGCGGGGAAACTCATGCCCCAGCTCCGCCAGGGCGGATTCCGCAGCCTGCACAACATAATCGAATTCTAACCCAGAATTGTTGCCAGAGGGGAACCCGATTTCCCGGCTCGCAGCGGAAGATGGGGAAAAATCAGCGGGGTTTGGATCGGGCGCGAAGTTGCTCAAGTTGTTGCTCCAGTTCCTGCGTCGACTTGAGCAGCGAAAGCTGCCAGATCGCGCAGTTCGCGAGGTACTCGTCATCCTTGGCGTCCGCGACTTCCCGGTAGATGATCGAAGCTTCCGCGGGTTTGTTGAGCTTCCGCAGGCAGGTCGCGGTCATGTACATCACGAACGCCCGATCTTCCCGGGTCATTTTGGAGGTGTCAAGCAGCCGGAATGCCCGCAGGGCGGCGTCGAGCTCGTCGTCCCGGAAGAGATTCTGCGCCAGCCGCATCCCGTCGAGAACGCTCTCCGGCGTGGGGAAGTCAAATTTCGGCTTGGGGGCAGGGAAAGGCGACTTGCTCGTCATCGACGGCGGCGGGGCTTCGCTGAGCCGTTTGAGGAGGAAGCCCAGCTGGGCCCGCAACTCCGCCCGCTCGGCGGTCGTCGAATCGAGCGGAAGGTCCTTCTTCAACTCCTCGCGGTCGGCGACGAGCCCGGCCAGTTCCTTCTTCAACGGGCTCCCGTGCGGCGGAGGGAGTGTCGTCGATTTGGGCAACGGCCGTGGAGCCGGGGCAGGAACGACCGGAGCAGGGGCGAGCGGGGCAGGGACTACCGGCGAATTCGCCGACGGAGCCGGGGCGTCCGACCCTGCCGCGAACGGCACCATTCCCAGCCAGGCCGGCAGAAACCACCGGAAAATTCGAAGAGTCACGATATCCCTCCGACCCCGCAGAACAGCCGATCTCGCCCAAAATCTCGCCTGCCAATACCGTCCGGAAGACGGGATGGCAAGACACCCCGCAGGATCTACCGGGCCAGCAGATCCTCCGCAAGCTCATTCCAGTTTACCGTCCCCAGCGACCCATACATCAGGTCCTGGTACATTCCCGTGAGTTCGAGCGGCACCGAGGCGGTCAGTTCCTCGCGAAGCTGGCGGGCGAGCAACTTGATCGCCGCCTCATCCGGAGATTCCTTCCCTTCGACCACCCCCGGCGATCGGCCCGCCTGAGCGCGAATCGTCTGGGCCTTCTCCCGCCAATATTTGAGTTGTCGCTCGTCGGTGTGGATCGAATCGCTGACGATCTTGGTGGTCGGGCTCGGCTCGCCCGGTGCCGAGTACGACTGTCTGCCCCGGCTCAGTGCCAGCGCCTCCGCCTGCGGAAGGCTTCCGTAAGTCATGGAGTTGAAGACGGCCCCGGTCGTGGCGGGTTTCTTCGTCACGCCCGACGGATCGACGAAATAGTTCGCCACGGACTGCCGGACTTTGACATCCTGGGCCCCGATCCACATCACGAGGAAGAACGCCATCATCGCGGTCACGAAGTCCGCGTAGGCGACTTTCCACGATCCGCCCCCCTTACCGGCCACGTTGGCTCCTCCGCTGGAAGTTATCCGAACAACTGCTTGAGTTCCGCCTGAGTCGGCCGGCACGTCGTCCCGATCACCCGCCGGGCCCGGACGACCACATCACGTGGGCTTGCCCCCTCGTTGAGGGCAACCACTGCCGTCTGGATCGCCCGCAGGAACATCATCTCTTCTTCGCCCAGCGACTCCATCCGGCCCGCAAGCGGTGCGAAGAAGCCGTACGCCATGAGGATCCCGAGGAAGGTTCCGACCAGGGCGGCCCCGACCTTGTGACCGATCTCATCGACCGGCCCGCCGATCGCCTGCATGGTCACCACGATCCCCAAGACCGCCGCGACGATTCCGAATCCGGGTAAGGAGTCGGCCGTCTTCGCCAGTGCCCCACACGCCGCGTGGTGCTCCCGCTCGATGACCTCGATTTCTTCGTCAATCCAGCCGGTGAGCTTCGCCGGATCGACCGGCCCATCCACGATTAGCGCCAGGGAATCGCACAAAAAGTGGCACGCGTGCGAATTCCCGCTGACCTTGGGGTGCTGCTTGAAGAGGTTGCTATTCGCAGGATCCGAGATGTGCGTGTCGAGGGCGATCACCCCCTCCACCCGGACGGTTCTCGCAATGGAGAACAACAGGCCGAGCAGATCGACGCACGCCGCCTTCCCGTAAGGCGACCCCTTCAAGGATTGCATCACCCCGCGGATGAGATCCTTCAGCACATTGATCGGCGACATGATCACGAGCGCACCCAGTGTCGCGCCGCCGATCGTCACGAGTTCGGAGAGGTGGATCAGCGCTTCGATGTGCCCGCCGGCCATGGAAAAGCCGATCAGAACTGCCCCGATGACGATAATTCCACCGACGATGACTACCACGTTTGGCCTTCCCGATTCGTGTGGCAACCCCGTTTCGAGAAACTGCGTGACAACCAGGAAGGGTGGCAGTCGACTCGGGGGTGCCAAAGGCAGTCGAAAACTCTCTTCCCCCCATCATCGACGCTGAGCCGGCTCCGTTTGCGAATTGACCACAAAGATGCCTCGCCGAGCAAATCGCGAAGTTCCGTCCCCGATAACTCGGACGAACCCAATCGATTGTCGGGTCCGCCCTTTCGGGCGAGCCCCGGTCCGAACCGAGCCATCCAAGGAACGAAGACATGTTGAAACTGAGGGCGCTGGTGATCGACGATTCCCGCGTGATGCGGAACATGGTGATGCAAAACCTGCGACAGGCACGGCTCGCCCAGTTCGAGTTCGTCGAGGCCGAGGACGGTGCGGACGGCCTCACCAAGTTCGATCCCGCCAACATCGACATCTGTTTCGTCGACTGGAACATGCCCAACATGACCGGCGTCGATTTCGTCCGCCGGGCCCGGGCCCGGGGCGACACCCGTCGCATCCCCATGGTGATGGTCACCTCCGAAAAAACCGTCGCCAAGATCGAGGAAGCCCTCGAAGAAGCCGGTGCGACAGCCTATATCTGCAAGCCCTTCACGCCGGAAGATCTGCAGGTGAAGTTGCAGAAAGTGATGAACACCCTGGAAACCCAGGCCGCCGAACCACAAGCCGCAGCCAGCGGTGGATTCTTCTCCTCCCTGTTCGGATGAGATTCACCCGATTGTCTTTCTCACCCCGAACCTTTCAGGAGATGACTCGTGAGTGTTGCCACCGTCGCCGCCCCTTCCGCCGTGTTTCCCTCCCCCATCAGCGATGCGGTCCGCCAGGCCGCGACCGAGTTCTTCTCCACCTACTGTGGGTTGAACCTGGCCGAGAAATCGCCAGCCGGAACAGACTCACCCTGTGCCGGAATCATGGGGGTAATCTCGTTCTTCGGTGACCAGGTCTGGTCTTTCGCCATCGTCCTGCCCGAGCAAACGGCCGTATTCGCCGCCAAGAAATTCGCCGGTTTCGACATTCCCTTCGGCAGCCCCGACATGGGGGACATGGTCGGCGAAATGGCCAACGTCATCGCGGGTGACATCTGTGCCCGCCTCGACGCCAAGGGCATCAAGGCCCAGATGTCGCTTCCCACCGTCGCCCGAGGACACGACGTCGAACTGCTCCCACCTTCGGACGCCTGCACCTCCCGCATGGCGCTGACCAGCGACAACGGAAACTGCTGGTTCAAACTGGTCAAGGCCCGTTCCGGCCACCCATCCGCCCGCCGACCCGGCACCTGAGACCACCCCACACCGAGGATGCAGATGACCGACGTGGACCCCCTCGTCCGCGAGTTCCTGGTCGAGAGCTACGAGAACCTCGATCGTCTCGACCAGGATTTCGTGGCCCTCGAACAAAACCCCCGCGACGAAGACCGACTTCGAAGTGTGTTCCGCACCATCCACACCATCAAGGGGACCTGCGGATTCTTCGGATTCTCCAAGCTCGAATCTGTCACCCACGTCGGCGAGAACCTGCTCTGTCGCCTGAGGGACGGAGAACTGGTTCTGACCCCGGAGATTACCTCTGCCCTCCTGGCGCTGGTCGATGTCGTCCGGGAACTGCTCGCCCGAATCGAAACAACCTCGGTGGAAGGGGACGGCAACTACACCCTTCTCACCCAGACCCTGACCCGGTTGGCAGAGCAGGAACAGGCCTTGCCCGAGCCGGTGCATCAGGCCGTTCCGACGACCCCGACGAAACCGATGGAACAGGTCTCACACCCGACGCCGACCCAGACCCAGACCCAGGTCCAGACCCAGGTCCAGGGGCCCAGCATGACCACCGAGGAACTGGCTCGGAGCTACATGCGTGGAGAACCCGCCCCGGCTCCATTGCCAGCGCCACATTCCACGAAAACTGAGGGCACCTGCAACACGGAAACAGGGCAACAATCCGTCATTTCCGAGGCAAATGTTCGCGTCGACGTGACGTTGCTCGACAAGTTGATGACCCTGGTCGGGGAACTTGTTCTGGCTCGGAACCAGTTGTTGCAGTGCACCCAGGCAAGGTCAGACCCAGCGCTGACCCAGACATCGCAACGTCTGAATCTAATTGCAACCGAGTTGCAAGCGGGCGTCATGAAGACTCGCATGCAACAGATTGGCGGCATCTGGAACAGGTTCCCAAGAGTAGTTAGGGACCTGGCCAACCAGTGCGGAAAACAGATCCGCCTCGAGATGGAAGGCCAGACCACCGAACTGGACCGAACCATCATCGAGGCCATCAAGGACCCGCTCACCCATGTGATCCGGAACGCGGTCGACCACGGCATCGAGTCGCCGGAAGTCCGAGTCGCCCGTGGCAAACCTGCCGAGGGCCGACTGAGCCTACGTGCATACCACGAGGGGGGACAGGTCAACATCGAGATCACGGACGACGGTGGTGGAATCGACCCCGAAAAAGTGCGAAACAAGGCCGCCTCCCGCGGCCTAATCGAAAGGGATCGGCTCACCCAGTTGACCGACCGCGAAGTCACGAACCTGATCTTCCTTCCGGGATTCTCAACCGCCGAAACCGTAACCAACGTATCCGGTCGCGGTGTCGGAATGGACGTCGTCAAAACCAACATTGAGCGAATCGGAGGATCGATCGATCTCCAGACCCGACCCGGACACGGGACGACGATGAAGATCAAGATCCCACTAACATTGGCGATCATTCCGGCGGTTGTTGTGACAACAGGTGGTGACCGATACTGCGTCCCTCAGGTGAACCTGGTCGAACTGGTTCGCCTCGAAAGAGAGCAGGCTCGCAAGGGGATCGAATGGGTTCACAAGGTTCCGGTTTACCGGCTCCGTGGGCAACTGCTCCCCCTGGTTGACCTGAACCAGAAACTCGGGCTGCCCGATCGATCGCCAGAGGAAGCGGTCAATATTGTAGTAGTTCGGGCAGACGAGCGATCGTTCGGGCTCGTTGTAGATGGCGTGAACGATACGGAAGAAATTGTGGTGAAGCCGTTGTCAAAACACTTGAAATCCATCTCCGCTTTTGCGGGTGCAACCATCATGGGAGACGGACGGGTATCACTGATCCTGGATGTACCCGGACTGGCGCCATTAGCAGAATCCGAGTCAAGGAATCAACGGATTGCAACAGATCGCGAAGCCAGGACGGCAAATAAAAGTTCTTTCCGCCACCTCCTCCTTGCGGGAGTTGGCTCAAGAAGAGTCGCGATACCATTGGACCTTGTTTCAAGACTGGAAGAAATTGAGACGGGAACCATCGAGGATTGCGACGGACGAGAAGTGGTGCAATACCGCGAACGAATTATGCCGCTGGTTCGACTGGCAGATGCCCTGGGATGTTCAACGGACCAGGGGGAAGAAGGAACATTGCAAGTAGTAGTATACACAAGTGAGGACCGAAGCGTGGGACTCATTGTCGATCGGATTCTGGACATAGTGGAAGCCGCTGTCGAACTCGACACGCCGGGGCGCCGGGCCGGGGTGATCGGGTCCGCCGTTGTTCAGAAGCGCGTGACTGACCTACTCGACCTCCCGGCCATCGTGCAAGCCACGGTCCCAGAAATTTTCGAGGAGGCACACGCATGAGCAGGGGAATTGGCGTCACAGCACAATATTGCACCTTCTTCCTCGACAACTTATTTGTGGGAATCGAGGTCGAGAAGGTTCAAGAGGTGATTCGGTATCTAGATCGAACTCATGTCCCACTTGCACCAGATGTGGTACGCGGATTGATTAATCTCCGAGGCCAAATTGTTCTCGCACTCGATCTTCGCAGGCAGCTCGGGCTTCCAGATTGGTCGTATGGCAAGAAACCCATGAACGTCGTAGTCCGCTCGGATGAAGGAGCAGTTAGCCTGCTTGTAGATGAGATTGGCGACGTGATTGCTGTCTCTTCGGGAGATTTCGAAAGATTACCGGATACCCTAACAGGACAGGCACGATCGCTCATCCGCGGAGCTTTCAAACTCGATGGGAGGTTGCTACTCGTTCTGAATACCGACAAAGTGCTTTCATTCTAGTGTACGACGCGTTCTGAGTATGGGTTCAAAGTGCTGCCTAGGAATTCCACAGACAAGCCTGGTCGACATATCTGGCACTTCCAGATTTAGTGTTGGAGCACCGAAATGACGATTTATCGAGGCCGAATAGCCGATCAGAATGACCCAGATGAATACGCACAGAGGTGGGGATCATGCTTGCACTCGTAGTTGATGATTCTCGAGCCATGAGGGCAATTCTTCGATCGATTCTGCAGAACCTCGGATTTCAAGTTGCCGAGGCCGGGAATGGTCGAGAGGCACTCGATAAACTCAACGAGATTGGCCCTCCAGATGTTGCATTGGTTGATTGGAATATGCCAGTAATGACAGGCATCGATTTTGTGAAGGCGGTCCGCTCGGACTCGCGATTCAACCTTGTTCGAGTAGTAATGGTGACGACAGAATCAGAGACTTCGCAAGTTCTGAAGGCTTTAGAAGCCGGCGCAAACGAATTCGTTATGAAGCCGTTCACCGAGGATATCATCCTCGGAAAACTGGAACTTATCGGGGTCACGGCATGACGCCTAGAGGCAAAGTCAAAGTATTGGTCGTTGACGATTCGGTAGTAGTGCGCAGAATGGTTACAGATGGATTAGCAGAAGATCCCGATATCGAAGTAGTCGGGTCGGCATCAAATGGTCGCATTGCTCTGAATCGAATGCCGCAACTGGCACCAGATGTTATAACTCTCGATGTCGAAATGCCAGAACTCGATGGCTTAGCTACTCTGCGGGAACTTCGAAAATCGTACCCCCGCTTGCCTGTGATCATGTTCTCCACGCTCACTCTTCGCGGAGGGACCGCTACTCTGGATGCATTAGCGATGGGAGCGTCGGATTATGTTACCAAGCCATCCAATGTCGGAAGTATCGGAGCCGCGAAAGAAGCAATCAGACAAGAATTAATCCCGAAAATCAAGACGCTATGCGGATTCAGAAGCAAGATCGATCCACCCCTTGTGCCGCTCTCGGGGGTACGCACGCTACCTTCACTTCAGTCTCGTCCGAGAACATCGAAAGTGGACATTATAACTATAGGCGTATCAACAGGCGGACCAAATGCCCTGGCGGCCGTAATTCCTGCTTTGCCAAAAGACCTCCCCGTTCCAGTCGTAATCGTACAACATATGCCCCCAGTTTTCACGCGACTACTGGCAGAACGACTTGCAACACTGAGCAACCATCCGGTCATGGAAGCGTCCGACGGCGATCGCCCCAGGCCTGGAAGCATATGGATCGCGCCGGGCGGGTCTCATACCATTCTTTCACGGGAATCTGGCGAAGTAGTGTTGCGCCTTCATCATGGGCCAATGGAAAACTCCTGCCGGCCCTCAGTGGATGTGTTGTTTCGCTCGGCCGCCGAAGTGTATGGCGCTGGCACCTTGGCGGTTATACTTACCGGCATGGGTAAAGATGGGTTTGACGCATGTCGTCTCGTCCACTCTGCGGGCGGTCAGGTCTTGGCTCAGGATGAACCGACGAGCGTGGTCTGGGGAATGCCAGGATTTGTTGTTCGAGGTGGACTCGCGGATGCAGTTCTTCCATTATCTTCTGTGGCTCCCGAGATTATTGCGCGAGCCAGACGCGGCCGTATCACTCCTTTTAGGTACTGACAGACTCGCTTGACCACAGCTAGCATGTGAGGATTCAATGACGCTTTCTCTGACTGACTTCTCATACATCCGTGATTTGGTTCGCGTGCGATCGGGCCTGGTGCTCGAGGAGGGCAAAGTCTATCTTGCAGAAACCCGCTTGTCGCAGCTAGCTAGAACTTCTGGAATGAGTTCTGCGGAGGATGTCGTCACTCGTCTGCGAGACAGTCGTGACGAGCGGTTGGTGCAAAAAGTTGTTGATGCCCTCTCCACGAATGAGACCTCTTTTTTTCGAGATATACATCCATTTGATTCCCTCCGCACAACGGTTTTGCCAGACATTATCAAGCGTCGAGAATCCGATCGGCGCATCAACATTTGGTGTGGAGCCTGTTCGACAGGTCAAGAACCATACAGTGTGGCCATGTCGATTCGGGAGTATTTCCCTCAACTATCAACCTGGAATGTTCGCATTCTCGCGACAGATCTGGCGGTTGATGTTCTAGCCAAAGCCAAAGCGGGAGTTTTCAGTCAACTTGAGGTCAATCGTGGCCTGCCAGCCACGATGTTAGTGAAATACCTCGAACGCCGAGGCGTCGAGTGGCGTGTCAAGGACGATGTGTCCCGAATGATCACCTTTGCTTCCTTAAACCTTCTGACTGATAAACCTGATCTTCCTGGCATCGACATTGTCTTTCTTCGCAATGTTCTGATCTATTTTGATGTGGGGACCAAGAAATCTGTCCTCGGGAAGGTTCGACGTTGGTTGCGACCTGATGGATACTTGTATCTTGGCGGGGCGGAAACCACATGGAATCTTGACGACGCCTACGAGCGACTTGCAATCGGCAAAACCACCGTTTATCGACCGCGCGGTTAGCGTCGCCAGTGATTCGATTCGATTTTCAAGGGCCAATGAGATGTCACTCGACGATTCTTTCATGCTGAGTGATTCTGTCGTTCTGCCCCCCCCCCCGGCGAATCGGGATCCCCAGTCCGCGGCGTTATTGACTCGTCTTCTTGATGGATGGGTTCTTTTGCCAGAAGAATGGGAAGAAACAACTTTGGATGTTCGCAATTATATCATGAATTCCACCCATTCCGATTCGTTGCTTGAGCGATTGGTCGGGAAACGTCTTTTGACGGATTTTCAAGCGGACTCGGTTCGAAAAGGCCGTGAATCGGATCTGATTTTGGGTCAGTATCGTCTGCTTGAGCCCATCGGTCGCGGGGGTATGGGCACGGTATATCGCGCAGAACATCTCCATTTGCGTCGGCAGGTTGCAATCAAGGTCATGGCAAGGAGCATCACATCAAATCCGAGATTGTTGCACCGATTTTACGCTGAGGCCCGGGCAGTTTCGAAGCTTCAACATCCAAACATCGTTAGCTGTCTTGATGCTGGCCGACATGTCACACCGGGGGGCACACCACGGGATTACTATGTCATGGAATTGATCCCCGGTTGTGATCTCCACGACTGCGTCCGTTCGAGCGGACATATTCCAACCTTGCGAGTTTGCCAATATTTCCAACAGATCTGCGACGCACTGGTCGAATCTCACCGCCACGGCCTGGTTCACCGCGATATCAAACCGTCGAATATTCTCATTACTCCTGACGGCCAGGCGAAGCTTCTTGATTTTGGGCTGGCTTTGCAGCCTCACAACAGAAACACCGAGCCTGGGACCTTGCTCGGTACGGTGGGGTACATGGCCCCCGAACAGATTCAATCGCCTCACCTGGTGGATGGTCGAGCCGATTTGTTTAGTGTTGGTGTTGCCATGTATTTCGCCCTGACAGGCAAAGAACCATTTCCAGAAACCGGGAATGTCTTGCAAGACCTTGGCGTCCGCCTCGCCTCTAAAGAATTGGATGTTCGAGCGGTGCGGCCTGAAGTTCCTTCTGAAATTGCAGAGGTCGTTGCCAAGCTGACGGAACCGGATCCTGCGAATCGTTATCAATCTGCGAAAGCATTGAGTTCAACGCTTTCCGGGCTTGTGCGATGGGTTCGCAAATCTGAAGTCCCAACAACTTTAGAACCGAGACATGCCCCGCGTGTTCTGATTGTTGATGATGATCGCCTTATCCGTCGAGTGGTACGTAGCGCTCTTGCTAACTGTGAGTGTGAAGAGGCTGTGGATGGCGTGGAAGGTTGGCAGAAGCTAGAACGCGGCGGTTATGAGTTGGTCACCCTGGATGTTAATATGCCCGGCGAGGTGGGCAACAAACTATTAGAGCGAATCCGAAAGGATCTTCCGCAAAATGCACAACCGCTGATTTTGGTTATGTCCGGCGAACTCCCCCCGGAGGCTCTCGCGGGACTAGTTGCTGCGGGCGCTGATGATTACATTGAGAAGCCGTTTACACCTGCAACCTTAAGATCTCGTGCCGTGGGATTGCTCAATCGTCGGAAGCCAGCATCGCAACGGGGTGAACAACACGCTGAGGTCAAACTTTCTGAGCTGCGATCCGGGAAGCAGTCGCACCCGCTTTCGCCCGCGGCGACGATCAGCCTTGTCGCCCAGCGTCTGCTTGAGGAGATTGGCCAGTATCTGCCGGGATATTCGACTCGTCTGGGTCGGTATATTGAGGCTCTTGCGGAGGCGGTTCCGGAGAAGGGGGAGTATCTTCGTCTCAAAGACCCGAGCTATGTCTCTATTCTTTCATCCGTGGCGGCAGCACATGATATTGGGACTCTTGCGGTTCCGACTTCCATTATTCAAAAACCCGGTCGGCTTGATGCTGACGAGCTTGCCGTCTTTCAAAGCCATACTTCCACTGGCGCGCGAATCCTCAAAGAATTAGCGGAAGGGGCGCCTGAAGCGGTGATCGCCCAAGAGATTGTCGAGTTCCATCATGAGAGGTGGGATGGCGTTGGCTATCTGGAGCGTCTTGCAGGGACTTCGATTCCTCTTTCGGCTCGCGTCGTTGCCATTGCCTCTGTATATGAGGCGTTGCGAAGTCGACGTGCTCATCGCCCCGCGTTGAATCATCTTTCTGCGGTGCGGGTGATCACCAAGGAAAGTCAGGGCGAGTTTGACCCGGTATTGATTGAAGCGTTCCAAACCGTTGCAAAACGATTCCATGAAATCTTTGGGCAATCTTTCACGGGCTGAATAGAAATGGATTTTCCCTATACGCGTGATGCTTTTTCACTTCTTCCCACCGTCAATCAATCCAGATCCGCGCGGGTTCGGAATCGTTCCAAATCCTCGGACATCAACACACGCCCGCTGTTCGCGGTGGTGAGCCCAGCGGAATTGATGACTCGGGTTGCTGCAGGATCTGGTCGGATAATTTCTGCCTTGTGCAGCACACCGAGCAATCGCTTTGGCGCGGAGTCATCCGGGAAGAGGGAATTGTTCAGAATCACGATGGCCCCCGTTTCGATAGGCCAAATCAGTTCTGTGGTATAGCCTTGGAGTCGTTTCTCCCCGGTGGAGAACATTGGATTGTTTGCTGCCAGGAACTGTGTGAGCCCAATTCCCTCTCGCTTTGCTGCTGCTTCCGCATCCGCGACTAATAATCGGCTCTTCACAGTCGTCGGCTCGTACCCGAGGAAAAGGATGGAGATCTCAGGTGCTCCGTCGCGGTGGAATTTCGAGGTAACCTGCTGATCGAAACGGCCGAGCCGCTCGAAAGCGAGCGGTGAGTAACCAGCGGCCTGGGCCAACCGATCGAACTCCTCCGCCAGTCGGACGACGATTTCCCGACACGCACGGGTTTCGAGCGGGGTCGGCGGAAGAAGCAAAGCGAATCCGGGTCGGTCCAGGGAGTCTCGCCACACCGTTCGGAAGAGGACTTCTACCGACGTGTCGAGGGGAAATGCGAAATCCCGCGGTGTCCAAATGGACTCCGCGGGTGAGGGCGGTTTCACGGTTGCTCACCGAAGTTATTGCCGATCGCACATCTCCGGGGCGGCCTCGGGTCTCTCGAATTACACCGCGGCTTTGAGGGCCTGCAGGGCAGCGTCGTATTTCGGCTCGGAGGTCACTTCCGGCACGTACTCGACATAGGTCACGGTGCCCGACTTGTCGACGACGAAGACGGAGCGTGCGAGGAGGGGGAGTGGAAGTCCCTCGATGAGCACGCCCCAGTTTTGGCCGAAAGAATGGTTGTGGACGTCGGATAGAGTCGCCATGTTCTGGACGTTTTCTGCGCCGCAGAAGCGTTTCTGGGCAAACGGAAGGTCGAGGCTGATCGTGTAGGCCGCCACCTTGTCGCCGAGGGAGGCGAGGCTTTCTTCGAATTTCTTCGTCTGCACACCGCAAACCGGCGTGTCGAGGGATGGGACCACGCTGAAGAGGCGTGCCTTCGCGGGGGTGTCGGCGAAAGTGACGGCTCCGAGGCTGCTGTTGAGAGCCTTGAATTCCGGGGCTTTCTGGCCAACTTTCACCTCGGGTCCGACCAGGGTCGTCGGGTTGCCCTTGAACGTCACGGCGTTGGCACGCTTTTCCATTGCATCCTCGGGAAAGGGGGCGGAGCGGGTTTCCGATCAGTTGGCACTGAAGCTCGGGGGGAACGGTCGGTTGACCGGTTTTGGGGGCTCCGCCAGTGTCTGGATCATCACTTTGGCCCGCTCGTCGACCTGCATCTCGGCGAGGAGTCCCTGTTTCACGGGCAACGGGACCGGGAGGGCATAGGCGAGGATGTCGCACAACTGGCCGAGCGGCATGTCCCCCTGGAACAACTCTCGAAGCTGGCCGTGAGCCTGACCTGACGCATCGAAACGTGCGAGAACTGCTTCACAGAGCCGCCGTCGCAACTGCATCAGGTGGTCCACGTCCCCCGGAACGACCTCGGATAGAACGTCGACCCGGGCCGTGCGGTATTTCTTAGGAGTCGAGAGTTCTTCGACGAGGCGAACCCGCGTCAATCCTCGAAGTCGGAGGTTGTATCGCCCATCCGGAAGCTCCTCGTGGTGCGTGATTTTCCCCAGACACGCCACCGTTTCGATCTCGGGTTTCGTGTCGTACGTTTCTTCCCAGCCCTCCTTGAGCAGCACCAACGCGAGCATGCGGTCCCCGGCGAGGGCGTCCGCGGTCATCTGGCGATATCGCGGCTCGAAGATGTGCAGCCCCTGCACGACCGTCGGAAAAAGAACCAGATTCGGGAGTGGGAAGAGCTTGACGGTCCCCTCGAACCCTTCGAGGCGTTCCTCGTCAGTCATGTGCGGGTTCCTCGGGGGAAGGGGGAAGAAGTTCGATGCGTGGCGGGGGTGCGGTTCCGGCGACCGCGGCGGCGACGGCGTTCCAGAAGGTGACAAGGTTGAGGCCGCGGTAGATCATTGGATAGTCGCGGGATTTCTGCCGACCCCGAGCGAGAAGTCGGTCGGCCCCTTCCGCATTCCCCCTGCCAGAATGGTAGAGTGCGACGGCCGCCTGGATCAAGGACTGGAAAAACCGGCGATCGGCCGGCTCGCATTCGTGCCAGAGATCTTCCCAGACTTCGTGAGCTTCGAAAAAGTCGCCGGCGTTGAAGAACGCGATCCCCGCCTGATAGCGAGGGTCGGGCAAGTCACTTGGCGAATTGATGGACGGGGGAATGGGAGAATCTCCGAACGACCTGGCGATTGGGGAGATTTCCCCGCTCCAGACCTTCCAGAGTCCCAGGAGTTCCAGAATTTGCAATGGGTTTGGGACGGGATGGATCGAACAGCGGCACGAACGACAGTGGCTTAGTCAGAATCGACAGTAGGGTTCGTTCGATCCTTTGCTGTGAGATCATCCTCCGGCTGAGGATTTTCCCTGGGAGGCCGATTGGTGTACGGCTCGACGTACCGGTTCCCCCAGAAGTCCCATTTAATGCGACCGTTTGGGAGCATTCGTCCGGGACGTGGTGGGCCAACCGAGTCTCGGAATTCTTTTATCGGGCCACATCCAAGAGGAAGTAGCGTAGCTCCGACGAGACTGAGATGGGCGAAGCGACTCACCAGTTCTCCTCAGGATGAGAAAATCGGCAAGTCAGGATGTGAGGTGCTGGCTCGATCGAATCCTTCGATCGAGCCAGCGTCAACATGGCCTGTTTGGCATCCTGCCGGGGTCAGGCCCCCACGGGCCCGGCACTTGTTCCGGTTCGCGTCGGTGGAAGCGGAGGAAGCGATTTCCGCTCACCGGTCTGATAATGTGCCGCATCCTGGCGGCGACCCGGAGACATCCATGCCTCCGGCGCGAAGCGGTCGGCCGAGCCGTGGTTCCGAATGACTTCGCCACATCTGCCCAACCAGCGGGAGATTCCCCAGAGGGGGGGGCGAAGTCGGTGGTCACGTCAAAGATCGAGGCGATATCGCGAGCCGGGCAGCCGGCAGTCATCGGTGGCAGGGCATGGAGAGGAAAAACGCCCCGCCGAAAAAAATCATCGGTCGAGACGACGGAGATGGCGAGTACGCCAGTTCAACACGGGACGGAGAGCTGGGGGTGCAGTGCGGATTGCACGGTTCTCACACATCCCGTCGAACCCTCGAGGACAATTGGTCCGGCGACCCTGCTGTTTGCGTCTCGGAATCGCCAGTGTGTCTGGTGATGCCCGAGTCGCGAACGCTGGGGAATCGCCAATCGGTCGCCCAGTGCGGGGTAGGTTACCGCCTCCAGCGAGGGAGTCAACCGAGAAGCCGTTGGCACAGGATTGTCACTCGGGGATCGCCGCAAGTCGCTAATTTCTCAGGGCTTCGGAAAATCACGAAATTTGAGCCCCTGAAGGTCAAGCGAAAAAATCAGCTCAGACGAGATTCAAAAAGAGCTGACGAAGTGGGTTGCAGGGGCTACTCAGTCAACAACTTACGCTCGAGACGCCCCCGCCGGACGAGCTCAGTCGGGAAAAATAGAAAAACCTCCACCTGTGCCGTCTGAACCGCTTTCGGGAACCCGCTTGTTGAAATGGAAACCTCTTGCCTGGCTTACGGATCCCACTCTTTCGGTTCCATTCGTGAAAAATGGAGGAGGGCTTGCATGCACCAGGCAGATTTTAGGATGGTCTCCAAAGCAGGTGATTGTAGGTCCGCCAAAAGCACACGGTTCGTCACGAACACCGCAGAGGCAAGCGAATAGTAGACCATCCCAGGTGTCAGGACAAGCCCCCGCACGAGTCTGAAGCCACCTGGCCACCGCTGCAACTTTGGCCGTCGCCCGATCTCCCCAAACTTGCAAGCCTTCCCCGGCCGATACAGATTCTCGCGACCTCGCTCTGGGGAGAAACGACCATGGATTGGCCACTGACCCGTCGCGGGTTGCTGCAAGGTGCCGTCGCCGGGGGAGCGGTCGCACTGACGCAGACCTCGGTTTCCGCCGGGCCGATGACGAAACATCGCCAACCCGCCGGCTGGGTCGTCGGGAAAATGACCGGAGCCCGAGCCGTCGCAGAAACACTGCTTGCCGAGGGAACCACCGCCGTTTTTGGGATCCCCGGCGCCCAGGAAAACGAAATCTGGGACGAGTTCAAAGCCCGCGGAGTGCCGTATCTGCTGGCATCGCACGAGTTTGCCGCCGCATGCATGGCCGATGGGTACGCCCGGGCCACCGGAAAACCCGGGGTCCTGTGCGTGGTCCCCGGACCCGGAGTCACCAACGCCCTGACCGGACTCGGGGAAGCACTACTCGACTCCTCACCGATCGTCGCGGTTGTCGGCGATGTCGCCAATGGCGAGAAATACCGGCCTTTCCAGGTGCATTCCCTCGACACGGTCGCCCTGCTCAAACCAGTGACGAAGTGTGTCTACCCGGTCTCGGATGTTCGCCAGATTCCGGGAGCGATTCGTGCCGCCTTTGCCGCCGCGATGGCCGGGGAACCAGGTCCGGTAGCGGTCGTGATTCCGTACAACCTTCTGATCGATGTGGCCGAGTTCCGCTCTCCGCCGACTGCCGAAGCCGGGTTGCCGTTTGACGAGATCGCCTTTGAGAAAGCCGTGGCCCTCCTGCGAGACCCAAAACTTCGCGTGGGAATCTACGGCGGTTATGGTTGCATGAATTTCGGCGAGCCACTCGCCGCCGTCGCCGAGATGCTGCAAGCCCCTGTCGCGACAAGCGTTTCCGGCCGCGGGGCGATTCCCGACTGCCACCCCCTCGCCGTCGGGTGGGGGTACGGCCCGCACGCTTCCGAGGTCGCCGAAAAAGCGTTTGCCCGCGACCGCCTCCACCCGCTCCACTCCGGAGTCAACTGTCTCCTCGCGGTTGGAGTGAAATTCAGCGAGGTTTCGACGGGGTTTTACGGCAATCCCAAGCTCAAGCACGTCATCCACGTAGACGCAAATCCGTGCAATCTCGGAAAAGTTGTCGCCACAGACGTTTGCGTCCACGCCGACGCGGGAGTATTCCTCGCCAAACTACTGGAGCGAGCCGACTGCCTCCGCCGGCCGGCAGACGCCAAACTCGCCACCAGAATCCGCAAACTCAAGGCGGACAGCGGGAAACAGCTTTGCAATATCCCCGCCGGCAAGTGTGGCGTCGACCCCCTTGCGGTTGTCGCGGCGTTGCGGAGAAACTTACCCGAAGATGCGATCCTTTTCACCGACGTGTCCGTGACCGAGCACCTCGCTGCCCAGTTTTTCGAGGTCCACAAACCGCGGACCTACTTCAACCCCGTTGACAACCAGTCGATGGGCTGGTCGACCGGTGCCGCCATCGGAGCCCAGCGAGCGTTCTGCAATCGTACCGTTGCCACCCTCACCGGCGACGGTTGCTTCCTGATGTCGATGCCCGAGATCAGCACCGCCGCCCGCGAAGGTTTACCCGTGAAATTTGTGGTGCTCGACGACCGAGCCTACCACTACATGCAGATGCTGCAGAAGCCTGCATACCGCAGGACGACGGCCACGATTTTGGCGAAGATCGATTATGCCGCCATCGCCCAGGGTTTCGGAGTTGCCTTCGTGGACATACCCTCGGCGGCGGAGTTGGAAGCGGGACTTCGCGGAGCGTTCGCCCACCAGGGCCCGGTACTGCTTCGGGTGGCGACGGACTATGGAAATCGGAAGATTCGCTGGATTGAAGCAGTTCGGGATCGGTTCGTGGATGAGTTGAGCGCGGCGCAGAAGGCACGGTTTCTCGCCAGGATTGCGGCCCGGGAGGCGGACTTTCGGTCGGAGAAAAACGACTGACTATCCCCGGCGATTTCGCTGCTTGCGACAGGGAAGTTGCGACAGTTCCCGCATCGTGCCGGGTAATTCCGCGGATTTCGGATCGAGGATCGGCACCCCCTGTCGGCACGGGAAGGTGACCTGGCAACGGGCGCAAACCAGATCCTGCTCCTCCCGACGGAGGCGAGCGTCACGCTCGGGATCGAGGGGACAGCGGAGGAAATCGAGGAAGTTGTTGTCCATGGGAGCGTAAAAAAAGAAACCCCGCCGGTTTGAGCCAGCGGGGTCCAATATCTTGGCAAGTCGGTTGGTGAGAGATAGAAGGCGGGAACATGATAGACTCGCACTCTGGCTAAAGTGTGCGGTCTTGTGTGATACATCCTTAGAAAGGAGGTGATCCAACCGCAGGTTCCCCTACGGTTACCTTGTTACGACTTAGTCCCAATCAGGAGGTCCGTCTTCGGCGCCGCGAGGCGACTTCGGACGTCCCTCCCTTTCGTGGCTTGACGGGCGGTGTGTACAAGGCTCAGGAACACATTCACCGCGGTGTTGCTGACCCGCGATTACTAGCGATTCCGACTTCACGTAGGCGAGTTGCAGCCTACGATCTGAACTGGGGCGTGTTTTTTGGGATTAGCTCCACCTCGCGGTCTTGCGTCCCTTTGTTCACGCCATTGTAGCACGTGTGCAGCCCTGGACATAAAGGCCATGAGGACTTGACGTCATCCCCACCTTCCTCCGGTT
>CAZKIQ010000025.1:0-77423 GCA_964552815.1 uncultured Alcaligenaceae bacterium
CGACCTTGGGGTGATCGACCACGCCGAGGTTGGCCGCCGCCAGCAGCCGGGCCGCCTCGACGACTTCGGGGATCAACTCGACGACGACGGCCTTCTCAACGTCGTTGTCCGCGACCGCCGGGGCCGCCGTCAACCCGGTCCCCAGCCCGAGGCAGGCGACCTCGGCGGGCCGGGGGTGGAGCAGCAGCGGCAGCCGCCCCTGCCGGTACTCACGAACCGCATACGCCGTCGAGCCGTGCCGGTAGTGGAGGTTCTGGCGTACCGCGAGCGCGTCGCCTTGGCCGGTGCGGACGACATCGACCCACCCGTATGCGCTCTCCCACCGGCGCACCAGCTCGACGCCGGCGTCCCGATCCGAGGACAGCGGCCCCGCGACGATCAGGACCGTCGGCCCGCTTGTCGTCACGACCAGGGCGGCGGCAAGCTTGGTGCCTCCGCCCCGAATGAGCAGAATCGCACCCGCGACTACAAACAATGCGACGAACGCCCCGAACGCCGACCACAAGCCGAGCAGCGGCGGCAAAAGAAAACCGGCCGCGATCGCCCCCGCCGCCCCGGCCAGCGTGTTCACCGCCGTCACACGCCCGACCGCCCGGCCGCCCGGTGCCGCCTGGATGGCGGCGGGGAGGGCCATGCCCAGGAGCGCGACCGGGGGCAGCACGAACAGCGCCACCAGGCCGAACGCACCGGCGAGGTATGCGGCGAACGTCTCGCCGAACGAGAAGTACGTCAGCCCCGTCAGTCGAGGAAAGGCGGCGACGGAGACGGCCAGGGCCAGGCCGCCTAGAGAGAAGGACGCTGTTGCAATCCGCTGTGGCGTGTACCGTCGTCCCAGCCGGACGGCGAGAGCGGCACCGACGCCGAGGGCGAGCAGGAAGACGGCCACGACGGCCCCGAAGGTGTACGTGCTGTTGTGGAAGATCAGCGAGAACATCCGCGTGTAGAGCACCTCCAGACCCAGGATGCCGAACCCGGAGACTCCCGCCAGGACCGCCCACGGCCGCGAAGCACCGACTTTCTCCCCGCCGGTGACACCCGGCCTGTCTGATTGTGAAAGTCCGCCCCGACGGACGGCCACCACGCAGGCCGTCAACCCGCACGCCGCCGAGAGAACGGCGGCCAGGAACCCGCTGGCGCGGACCCCGACGACGTTCAGCAGGACCGCCGAAGCCGCTACGATCCCGACCAAGCCGCCGGCGGTGTTCAGACCGTAGGCGACGGCCCCGCGGTGCCGGGAACCGGCCCCGCCCGCCAGGGCCTCGACGACCATTGGTAACGTCGCCCCCAGCGGCATCGTGGCCGGGATCAGGATCAAAAACGCCAACGCCGCTCGCCCGCCGGCCGAGTCACGGAACCACTCCCGCTCGCCCGGCCCGGCGGGCGCGCCGACCCAGTCCAGCAGTGCGGGGACGAGGCACGCCCACGCCGCCGCGACCAGCTCGGCCACGCCGTACCCGAGCAGGGGAGGCACCCCCGCGGCGAGCCGGCCGCCGAGGAACTGACCGATTGCCAGCCCGGTGAAGTACGCCGCCAGGACGAGCGCCGCCGCCTGGGCCGTGTGGCCGACCGCAAGCCCGACCAACCGTGACCACGACGCCTCGTAGACCAGCGCGGCAACGCCCGACAGGAAGAACAGGGAGTAGACGAGCGCGGCCGGCGGTTCGGCACCCGCCCGAGCGTCCGCACGGTGAGCGGCGTTCATACGCCCACCGCCTGCTCGGAGGTTCGCGCGGCGGCTTCGACGCGGGGCCGGGGCCGGGCGGTGTGAAACCTCGCGCGCAGCGTCTCCCAGTCCAAAACCAGTTTTCCGCCGGTTCCTTCGTGCTGCTTCTCCCAGTTCATGAGCAGGGTCAGGCACGAGTGGTCGATGTAACTCAACCCCATCAGATCGACGTGCAGGGTGATGACCGGCGGCACCTTCTCCAACGCCGCCGCCAGTTTCGGGAGGCGGATGAACGTGGCCGACCCTTCCAGGACGAGCGTCAGCCGGCCGCTCGCCGGATCGCCGCGGCGGCGGATGCGCAGCCGTGAGAAGGTGTGGATCAGCTTGACCACCGTCAGCCCGACCCCGAGCAGCACGCCGGCCAGCAGGTCCACACCGACCACCGTGACCGCGGTGATAACGCAGATCGCTCCCTCGGCCCGGCTCTCCCGCCACAACGCCCGGATGGCGTGGGCCTCGATCAACCGGACGCCGGTCAGCACCAGGATGGCGGCCAGGGCGGCGGTCGGGATGAGCCGCAGCAGGCCGGGGGCGAGCAGCACGAACCCCAGGAGCCAGACGCCGTGGAACACTGCCGACCAGCGGGTTCGGGCACCCGCCCGGACGTTGACCGAACTCCGAACGACCGCCCCGGACATGGGCAACGCCCCGAGCGAACCGAGAATCGTGTTGCTAACGCCCTGGGCGGTCAGTTCCCGGTCGTACCGCGTCCGCGGCCCGCGGTGCATCTGATCGACGGCCGCCGCACACAACAGGGTTTCGGCACTGGCCACCAGGGCGACGGTCGCGGCCGTGAGCCAGACCGCGCCGTCGGACGCCATGCCGAGGAACCCACCCGGGTCCGGCGGCCGGACGGCGGACGCCAGCCCCTCGAACGTCACCCGCTGGATCGGCCAACCGAGTACCGCGGTCACGGTGGAGGCCAGCACGATGGCAACCAATACCACCGGAACCGACCGAAATCGGCCCTGGGCGACGAGCGGCCAGAGCAGGAGGGCCGCGAGGGTCATCAGTCCGATCAGTGCCGCCTCCCGGTGTTCGGGGTGGGCGTCGTGACTGTCCGCGATTCCCCACCATACTGCCTGGGGAATGAACAGCAGGTTGGCGACCGGGCTTTTCGTCGGCGGGTCGTCCACCAGGACGTGGAACTGCTGGGCGAACAGGACGACGCCGATGCCGGCGAGCATCCCGAGGACGACGGCCGGGGACACGGCCCGGAACCACTGCCCCAGCCGGAGGACACCGGCCGCAACCTGGATCAGCCCGGCCAGCACCACGACAAAACTAAGCCGCTCCGGCCCGTACTTCTGCACCACGTCGAGCAGGATCACGATCAGACCGATTGACGGGCCGCTCACCTGGAGGGGGCCGCCGCCGATCAGCCCGACGAGTATCCCTCCGACGATGCCGGTGATGATCCCGGCTTCCGGCGGCATCCCGGTGGCCTTGGCGATGGCCAGGCACAGCGGCAGGGCGACGAGGAACACCACCAGCGAGGCCGGAAGGTCGTGCCGCAAGACGGATGCCCACCCCGGGCGGGCGGCTTCGGGCGGCGACTCGAACGGCACGTCCGGTTTCGTGTCGTGATCCGGGCCGTGGGCCGGCAAGGCGGGGTGGACGACCGGCATGTCCAGAAGCGGGGAGAACGTGGCCGAACAGGGGTCGTAGGCGAGGACTTCGCTCGACTCGAACCGCAGCACCCAGGCGTGCAGCCGAAGCGTGCCGGCCGCCAACCCGGCGGCGACCACCGGGTGCTTCGACAAGTTGTCCAGTTGAACCAGCACGTTCCGCTCGACCGCCCGGTCCCACAACTCGTCCCCCGCCGCCCCGGGGTGGTCCCGTTCCACGTCGGCCCGCACGTCGCAGCCGTGGGCCAGCCACTCGGCCACCTTCGGCATGTCCCTCGCTTCTGCGGGTTCGAGCATCGCCTTGACCGCCCCGCAGCGGTAGTGGCCGCCCACGATGATGTCGGTCACCCCCAGGGCGGTGACGGCGTACTCGACCGTCGCCCCCTCCCCGCCCGGGGTGTCTGCCGGCGGGACGATGTTGCCGGCGTTCCGGGAGACGAACAGGTCGCCGGGGTCGGCCTGCATGAGCGTGTCGGGCAGCACCCGCGAGTCGGAGCAAGTGATGAGGAGGGCGAGGGGCCGCTGGCCCCGGGCGCTCCGCTCGAACAGTTCCTTCCGCTCCCACAGCACGTTCTGGCGGAAGTGCCGCAGCCCCTGGATCAGCTTGTCCATTTAACGCTCCCTCCAACAACCGAGTCCGACTCGCCGAACGTCTGATCCGCGATTTGCTTCAGCGTCTCGCACACGTCCTTGACCGAAGCGAACGGCTTGTCGAAGACCGCAGCCGCCCCGCGGGCCAGGAGTGCGGCGTGCCTTCCCGGTCGGAGGTCGGCGGTCATGAAGCAGCACCGCACGGACGGGTCCACCGCCAGGATCGCGTCGAGTGCGTCCGGCCCGCTCGTCCCCGGCATGTTCACGTCCATCAAGACGACATCGACCCGGACGGGCGAGCGGCAGTACATCTCCACCGCCTCGTACCCGGAGTCGGACGAGTACACGTCGAACCCCCGCTTGCGGAGTTCCCGCGTCAGGATCATTCGGAGGGCGTCTTCGTCGTCCACGACCAGGACGCACGGCGGGCTTTGGGCGGGTAGCAGGCCGGCCCGACCGCTCCGCGACAACAGCGTATTCATCAGCGATTCCTCGTGTGTTGAGGGCGAGTGGTCGCCGACCATCCCTGGGGACGGTGGAGCGACGAATTCGGGACCGGAGCGTGGTGCGGGACTTCGGCCCCGCAGGAGGCGGGGCGAAACGCGAGAAGTGGGACTAGCAGCGGAGCCGGTGGAAGCCGTAGAGGATGTCGTCGGTCGTGTAGAACGGGGGATTACAGCGGTGGCCGACACCGAAGGCGCGTTGGACCGGAGCCGAGTACGGAACGCCGCAGGCGTGAACGGGGCCGGTGAACCCGTCGTGTTCCAGGGACGACTTGACCGCCCGACCGACCGCCCTCACGGTGGCCGCCGTGTCCTGCTTCCCGCACTGGCACTGGCAGGGGGCCGAGGGTAGGTCGGGGCGTTGCTGCCCCGGTACTTGTGAAGCGGTTGCAGTCGAGCGTGACGTGTTGCAGCAACCGCACGACCGGGGAACACTGTTCTGCGGGATCGACGGGGCGTTCGGCGCGGCGGCGCATGGTCCCGAGCACGGGCAGAGCCGTGGCCCCGCCAGTGTTGCGACGATCAGGTAGAGTGCCACCAACCTCCGAAACATCGACCGTTCCCCGCTAGAAAATTACGGCACTAGTCCATTGCGAAGCAGACGGTTATCCAGCTCGTCCCGTCGTGTCAACCCGAACGTGCCCATCTCCCTTCGACTTCCCGGGTCATTTCCCTTGAAGTTTCCGAAGTGCGTCGGCGGCGGCTTTACGGACATCCTTGTTCTTGTCCTTCGCCAGCGGCGTCAGGGCGGGGACGGCTTCCTTGGCGTCCGGCCCGATCTCGCCGAGGGCTTCGGCGGCCTCCGACCGGAGCGTCTTGTCGTCGCTCTTCAGCCCCTCGATCAGCGCCGGGATCGCCTCCTTCACCGCCCCCTTGTCCACCTTCACCAGGGCTTCGGCGGCGTGGACCCGGATGCCGGCGTTCTCGTCCTTCAGCAGAGCCTTCAGCGTCGGGGCGGCGGCCTTCGCCGGCGGGCCGATCTCGCCGAGGGTGTGTGCCGCGTCCCCGCGGACGAACGGGTCTTCGTGCTTCAGCCCCTCGATCAAAATCGGCAACACCAGTCTCGTGTCGCCGTTGATGTCGTGGATCGCCTCGGCGGCGTGAACCCGGACCCCGTGGTCGGCGTCCTTGAGCATCTTGGTCAGGGCCGGGACGGCGGGCTTGGCGGCGTCCTTAAACTTGGCCAGAGCGTGGGCCACGTCCCCCCGCACGCCGGGGTGCTTGTCGGCCAGGGCGGTGGTGAGCGAGGGCACGGCCAACTTCGGGTCCGCGTCGATCTTTCCGAGGGTCTCGGCCGCCTGCCCCCGAACCCCTTCGTCGAGGTCCTTGAGGAGCGGGATCAACGACTTGTCCGCGGCCTTCGCGTCCGCCCCGAACGACCCGAGGGAGGAAGCGGCGTTCAACCGCACCTCCGGGTCCATGTCCCTGAGCAACCCGATCAGCCCCGGGATCGCCGCCTTCGCCACCGGGCCGATCTCCCCCACCCCGGCCGCGGCCGACGCCCGCACCCGCTCGTCCTTGTCCTTGAACAGCCCGATCAGGTCCGGGACGGCCGCCCTGGCGTCCTCCCCGAACCCGCCGAGGGCGAACGCGGCCTTCGACCGCACCTCCGGGATCGCGTCCTTGAGCAGCCCCCGGACGGCGGGGATCGCGGCCTTGGCGTCCGGCCCGATGAAGCCCAGGGACTCGGCGATCTCGCCGCGGACGACGGCGTCCTTGTCCTTCAGGGCGTCGACCAGCACCGGGATGGCCCCGCTGAAGTCGCCGTCCCCGTCCTTGCACAACTCGCAGATGGCCTCGGCCGCCTTCCGCCGCTCATCGGGGTCGGGCTTCTTGAGGTTCGCCAACAGTTCCTTCACGTCGGCGTCGTCGGCTCGCTTGGCGCGGGCGGGGCCGGCAGCTGCGACGAGGACGAAAACAAGCACCGCACACGCGGCTCGGTTCATGGTGTCTCCTTCGAGAAAGTCGGGCGGGGATGGGCAACCCCGCCCGAAGGTTGTGAATCCGCGAGGGTGGTTACCGACGCCGGCCGTTGTACTGGTGCCGCTGGACGCCGCGGTAGCCGCCGCGAACGTTCGGGGAGTAGCGGCCGTACCGCATCAAATTGGCGTACGCCGCCCGCTGCTGTTGGTAGGCGCGCTGCTGATTCCGCAGCATGTTCGTGTACGGGTTCGTACCGTAGCCCCGCCCGGCGGAACCCCGGTGCCGCTGCGGTGCCCGGTAGCCCGCCCGCCCGGCCCGGGTGTAGTTCTTGCCGCGGTTGGCCGACGCCCTGGCGGCGGCGACCACTTTGGACTCGTACTTCTCGAATTCGGCCTTGCTGACCTTCCCGTCCTTGTTGGCGTCCCAGGCGTCCACGAAGGCGTGGTCCGGGTGCGTTTCCTTCGACCCGACCTTGTCGTCGATCACCTTCGCGTTCGGCCCCCGGAACGACTTGGCGAGTTCTTCGGCGTCCAGGAACCCGTCCTTGTTCTTGTCGGCCTTTGCGAACGAGGCGTCGAGTTGGTGGCTGTTGTTCGCCGGCGGGGCGGCATTCGCCGCCGCCGACGCCAGGATCAGGGCCGCGGCCCCGAAGACGGACAGTGTGAGTTTCCGCATGGTCGTACTCCTGCCCCGCGATCGTGAAAAGGAACCGGGTGCGGGGCAACGGCCCGGTTCGCTCGGCCATGAGCCGACACCGGGGACTTCCCCCGGGCCGGATGCTCGTTTGGGGCACCGCGACAACGGCAGGGCCGAAGTACGATGTGCCGGGTGGTTTTCGTTCGGACGGGGACGGGTGGCGGCAACGACGAGCGGGTCGCTGCGCCGGGAACCGAATGGAAGGGCTAACGGATCAAATGAGGAGGACGCAGTGGGCCAGGTAGATGGGCCACGCGGGCGAGGGGGTGAAGGCCGTGCTGCGGTCCGACCGGTTCGGCAGCGGGGGCGGCCATTCGACTACGACGGCGTAGTCGATGACGTGCAGCGTGGCGGAGATGTCCGACGCCGAAGAGTCGGGGAGAAAATCAGGGGCTGTCACCCCGCAGGACGGTTGGTGCGGCCGGGGTGCGGGACAGTGGTGGGACTGCGAACTACGGCCGTTCTCGGGCCCGGCAAACGCTCCTGAATGCGCACACGCCGGCCCGGTCTCGACGCTGACCAGCGATTGTATCGGGGCATGGACCGGGTGGTCGGGACAGGAAATAACGCCCCCGTCGCAGGTGCAGATGCCGGCGGGCATCAGCATCAGGACGGCCAACACGAGGTTGATGAGGCGGTACAACATGTCCGAAGGCACCATCAAAACCACACGTATAAACCCCGCCGGGTGTCGGGAGTTTCGTCGGACCGGACCGACCGCCGCCCGTAGTCGCCCACGCGACGCGGCGGTCGTCCGTGCCCGCGTTACTTTTGCTTGAAGTCGCCGGAGTACGGCTTGGTGCCGACCTTGGCGCTGATCGTCCCCTCCCACTTCATGTCCTTGGCGAACACGTCGTGCTTACCAGTGAACTTGGTGGACGACCCCTTCGGGTCGTCCTTCTCCGGGGCCGGCTCCAGCTTGACCGTCGTCGCCGGCGAGGTCTTCAGCACCAGCGTCAGGCTCTTGGAGTCGATGGCCTTCAACTTCTTCTTGTGCAGGTCGTCGTGGGTGCCGTAGACGTACACCGTCACCGTCCCGGCCTTGGCGTCCACCACGATCTCCGGGTGGTACTCCTCCTCGCCCCACTCGACCACGATCCCGCCGTGCGGGCCCTTGTGGTCGTCCGCCCGCGCCGCCGGGGCCGCCAGCCCGCCGATCAGCCCGACCAGGGCCAGTCCGAACATCGTGCGCATCGTCGCGTCCTCCCGTGGAAACCGAGAAACACCTCGTCCTCACGGCCCGCGGTGGGCCGTGGTTCCGTCGTCACCCGCCGCGACGTGCAGCGGGATTGGCTCGTGCGTCGCGGCGGGTGCGTCGTCCAACCCGTCCGCCGACTCGTCGGCCTTGGCCAGTGCCACCGCGGCGGTCCCGCTGAACCGCAGGAACAGCCCGGGGCGGATCAGAAACTCGCAGAACGTCGAGGTGATGAGTCCGCCGAGGATGACCGTGGCCACCGGGTAGAGGATTTCCCGCCCCGGCTCCTGCCCGACGACCACCAGCGGGATCAGCGCGATGCCGGCGGTGAGCGCCGTCATCAGCACCGGGGAGAGCCGCTCCAGGCTGCCGCGCAGCACCATCTTCTCGTCGAACTTCTCCCCCTCGTGCCGCATCAGGTGCAGGTAGTGGGTGACGAGGAGGATGCCGTTGCGGGCCGCGATCCCGCCGAGCGAGATGAACCCGACCAGGCTCGCCACGGTCAGCGTCTGGCCGCTGATGACGAGCGCCAGCACCCCGCCGATGAACGCCGTCGGGACGGCGATCAGGATCTGGGCGACGATCCGGCCGGACGGGAACAGCATGTACAGGACGAAGAACATGCCGACCAGCGACATCGCCGCCAGCACGGCGATCAGCCGGGTGGCCCGCTCCTGGCTCTCGAACTGCCCGCCGTACTCGACGAAGTACCCCTCCGGCATCGGCACGTCCAGGGCGACGATCCGCCGGATGTCGCCGACGACGCCCTGGAGGTCGCGGCCCAGGGCGTTGCACCGGATCACGATCCGCCGCCGGACGTTGTCCCGCTTCACCTGGTTGGCCCCGGCGTCCCCGCCGGTCGGCGGGGTGATGTCGGCCAGGTCCTTGAGCCGCACCTGCTCCCGCCCGCCGGGCAGGTCGAGCCGGAGTTCGCCGAGGTTGGCGACGTCCGCCCGGTACGGCTCCTCCAGCCGGACCACCAGGTCGAACCGCCGCTGCCCCTCGACCACCTGGGACACGATCTCGCCGTTGAGCGCGACCTGGACGAAGTTCCCGACATACGCCCGGTCCACCCCGTAGTACGCCAGCGCCTCGGGCCGGAGCTTGACGTGGACCTCGTCCACCTTCCGCATCGGCTCGACGGCGAGCGAACTCACGCCGGGGATGCCGGCGATGGCCGCCTTGATCTGGTTGGCGATCTTCTCCAGGGTGTCCAGGTCGTCCCCGTACAGCTTGATGGCGATCTGGGCCGTGCTGCCGGAGATCATGTGGCTGATCAGGTGGGCGAGCGGCTGCTCGACCTCCACGTCCACCCCCGGCACCTCGTCCTTGACCTCGGTCTGGAGCTTGCTGATGATCTCCTTCCGGGACTTCCCGCTCTCCGGGTTGATGACCACGAAGAACTCGTTCGCGTTCGGCGGCTCGGCGTGCTCGTCCATCTCGGCCCGGCCGGTCCGGCGCAGGAACGCGAGGATCTCCCCGTCCGGGTTGGCGGGGGACTTCTGGAGCGACCGGAGCTTGGCGTCCACCAGCGTGGACGCCTGGTTCGAGGCGTCGAGCGACGCGCCCGACGGGAGTGTCACGTTCACCTGGACGCTCCCCTCGTCGAACGGCGGCAGGAAGTCGGCCCCGATCGTCGTCACCCGCCACGCGCAGTACCCGACCAAAAGCCAGGTGAACACCTGGATCACGACCTGCCGGCGGATGCTGAACCGGATCAGGTACGCCCCGGCCCACTTCAGCCCGCGGAGCAGCATCCCGTCCCCGTGGTGGTGCGCGGCACCCGACCGGGCGAGCAGGTAGTACGACAGGACCGGGGTGACGCAGATGGACACCACGAGGGAGGCCAGGATCGACACGATGTAGGCGACCCCGAGCGGGGTGAACAGCCGGCCCTCGATCCCGGACAGGGCGAACAGCGGGAGGAACACGAGGATGACCAGCGCCGTCCCGAACACGATGGCCGACCGAATCTCGACGCTCGCCTCGTAGATCACCCGCAGCGCCGCCCGCGGGTTCGGCAGCAGGCTGTTCTCGCCGAGCCGCCGGTAGATGTTCTCCACGTCCACGATGGCGTCATCGACCAGCTCGCCCATCGCCACCGCGATCCCGCCGAGCGTCATCACGTTGATCGACAGCTCGACCCCGGTGACGAGGCCGACCAGCTTGAACACCAGGACCGTGAGGGCGAGCGACAGCGGGATGGCGGTGAGCGAGATGAACGTGGTCCGGACGTTCATCAGGAACAGGAACAGGATGATCAGGACCAGGACGGCCCCCACGACGAGCGCCTCGCCGACGTTGTAAACGCCCCGGTCGATGAAGTCCCGGAGCTGGTACAGGTCGGACTCGACCACCACGTCCGGCGGCAGCGACGCCTCGACATCCCGGAGCGCGTCCTTGACCGCGTCGGTCAGCGCCCGGGTGTCCACGTGCGGCTGCTTGGTGACGGTGAGCGCCACCGCCGGGTAGCCGTTGATGCTGGAGTCGCCCCGCTTGACCTGCGCCCCCTCGGTCACCCGGGCCACGTCCTGGAGCAGCACCGGCCGGCCGAGCGGCTTGCCCGGCTCGTGCCGGTCGGGGGGCTTCACGGTGATGAGCCGGAGGTCGGCGGCCACCTGCTTCGGGTCCGGGCCGAGCCGGCCGATCACCCGGATCGGCGTCTCCGCCCCGCCGGCGACCGAGTACCCGCCGGTGTGGTTGACGTTGTTCGCCCGCAGCGCGTCCTCGACGTTCTGGAGGGTGACGCCGTACTCGGCGAGCTTCACCGGGTCCACCAGCACCTGGTACTGCTTCCGCCCGCCGCCCATCGTAATGACCTGAGCGATCCCGGTGATCTTGAGGAGCCGCGGCCGGACCACCCAGTCGGCCAGCGTGCGGAGGGCGAGCTGCCGCTGCGCGTCGGACGGGAAGACGATCTCACGGGACTGTCCGCCGACGGACGCCCGGAGGGCCTGGGAGCCGTCGGCCGCCACAGCCTGCCACGCGACCGCGGTAACGGGGATAGGTTCCCATGCGGCGGGGTTGCGGCGGTCGGTCGGTTTCCACACGAACAGGCCCGGGTCCGCACCGCCCGCGGCCGCTACGCGCTCGGCGAAGTACGGCGTCCCGGTCACGGCCGAAAGCTCGCCGCCTTTCGGGCCGGGCTGCCGTCGCATCCCGGCGATCATGAACTGGCCCATGATCGAGCTGATCGGGGCCATCTGCGGTCGGACCCCCTCGGGCAGGTCGCCGGACACGGTGGTGAGCCGCTCCTGGACCGTCTGCCGGGCGGTCCGGATGTCCACGTTCCACCCGAACTCGACGTACACGACTGACAGCCCGAACCCGGACTGGCTCCGCACGTCCTGGACGCCGGTCGCCCCGAGCAGGGCCGACTCCAGCGGGTAGGTGACGAGCGTCTCGACCTCCTCGGGGGCGAGGCCGGGGCACTCGGTCATCACCACCACCCGCGGCCGGTCGAGGTCCGGGAACACGTCGATGGGCATCTGGGTGGCGAGGTAGCCGCCGTAACCGAGCGCAACGAGGCACAGGACCACGATCAGGGGGCGGTGCCGGAGGGAAAACTTGATGGCGGCGTTCAGCATGGGGTCGTTACTCCGCTGCGGTGGGTCGAGCCGGTCAGTCGTGGGAGTGGCCGGCGTGCGGGTCGCCGCCCCCGCCCCCGGCCGCCTGGGCCTTGAGGGCGCGGTTGAGGGCGGCCGCCTGGTTCCGCACCACGAACTCGGCCTCGGTCAAACTGCCGTCGTTGGCGACCACGACGTCCGTCCGGTCGGCGTACAGCACGCGCACCGGCTTGCGGACGAACACGTCCCCGGTCTGGACGAACACGAACGCCTCTCCGCCCTCGCGGGCGACCGCCCCGACCGGGAGGACGAACGGCAGCAGTTCCGTCTTGCCGTCCGGGGCGAGGGTGACGAGCTTATCGACCGGCATCAGCAGCCGCACCCGCTGGCCCGGCCGGTAGCGCCAGACGAAGTGGGTTTTCCCGTCCCGCTCGAACGTCCGCGGCTGGTTGTCCACCGGCAGGTAGACGGCGAACGTCCGGGTCGCCGGGTCCACCTGGTTCGAGAGGTGGTGGATCGTGAGCGGCCCCTGCGGCTTCCACGCCCCGGGCGTCTCGTCGGCGAACTCGGCCCGGACCGGGGTCTTGTTCTCGGCCGCCGCGGCGAGGGCGTCGGCCTCGGACTTGAACGCCCGGCCCTCGACGAACAGCCGCTGGTGGTTGGCGAGCAGGCACAGGGTCTGCCCGGCCGTCACCTGCTCGCCGAGCGTGACTTTGAGTTCCTGCACCTCGAACAGCGGCACGGCAGCCGGGGTTTCTTCTCCCCCGCGGTCGCCCGAATGACTAACGGCGGTCGAAACGGCGGGCGTCGTCGGCGTGGCGAGCGGGGCGGAAACCGTCACCTCGGTGATGACCTCGCCTTTCTCGGCACGGTTCACCTGGTCGGGGGTCAGGCCGAACACCTGGAGTTGGCGGCGGTACGCCTGCACCTGGGTGGTGTACCGCTTGACCTGGTTCTCCTCCTCGATGAGCACCGCCCCCGACTGCGTGCCCTGCTTGACAAGCGCGGCAATCCGGTCCCGCTTCGCGGCGGCGAATTCCGCCTCCCGCGCGGCCTTGGCGAGGTCGGTCTGGGCGCTCTGGAGGAACTCGCTGGCGAGCTGGATGGTGAACAGCGGGTCGCCGGCTTTCACCGTGTCCCCCGGCCGGGCCTTGATCGCGGTGACCACGCCCGCGACCTTCGAGGTCACGCCCCGGTCGCTCTCGCCGGGCCGGTCCACCACGACGCCGGGGACGAGCATGGTCCGCCAGTACTCCTGCGGGGTGAGGGTATCCACATCGAGGCCGAGGTTCTTCTGGGCCTGCGGGGAGAGCTTGACCCGGTCCACCGCCTTGGCCCCGTGCTCGTCGGCCTTGCCGGCCTCGGCGTGCGCGTCCCCGGACTTAGCGGCCTTGGCCGGGAACACGTGCGGCACCCACCGGTCCTGGGTGCGGTACGCGGCGAACCCGGCCCCGGCGAGAACGGCCAGTGTGACGACGGTTGAGAGAATGCGTTTCGGACGCATGGAAGAACCTCGCCGGCGCGGGAGCGCCTGTGCAGGAGACCCTGGAACGGACGAGACAGAACGAGACGGTAGGCGGTGACCGGCGCGGAGAGTCCGCGGGTCAACGAGAGAAACCCGGGGGCCGGGTTAGATCAGAAGGGTGAGCAGCGAGATGTAGAGGGGAACCGGGCGGATGCGGCGGCCGGGTTCCAATCGGCCCACAAAGCGTGCGGGTTCGCGGAAGGCCGCCGTCGAGCGGATCGGGACGCCAACGTCGCAAGCCGTCGGCGCGTCGGGGGTTGGCGGGGGAATGGCCGAAAGAACGGCCGGCGAGACGACGGCCGGGCAGTCCGGATGGTGCGGATGGCGGCCGGAGTCAGGGTGGCCGCCCCGAGTACACGCAAGGTCGTGGTTGCTTCTTTCGGTCGCCGCGCTCGCGGTATCCCGGTGTGACTCGCTGCGGCAACCGCACCCACGCTTCCCCGAGGGGGAAGTGTCAGCGGCCGAGATTGTCTGGAAAGAAGGGGACGGAAGCCCGTCGGAGGCCGCGCAGGTGCAGACGCGAACGGGGTTTGGACCCGTTAGCATCAGCACCGCGATCAGCAGCCGCACGAGCATGGACTTTCTCCAGATTAAGTACTCTACTCACCGGCCACTGGGAGGTCAATACTAACGGGGTTGGACGCGGCCCTTACCCCTTACCCTTCGGCACCGGCAGGGGGGCCGGCAGGAGAGCCGGGGCCGCCCCCGGCCCGGCCGCCTTCGGGGCCGGACCCGGCCACCACTCTTCCAGGAGTAGGGCCGAGAGGTCGGCCGCCGCCCGCCACGCCTCCCCGAGCGCCCGGACGTATTCCAGCCGGGCCTCGGCCACCGCTCGCTGCGCCTGAATCACCCGCAGGTACTCGAACTGCCCGCCCTTGAACGCCTCCAGCGACAGCTTGTACGTCTCCTCCGCCTTCGGCAGGATGTCGGTCCGGTACTGCTCGGCCAGCGTGAGGGCGGCCGAGTAGGCCCGGAGGGCCGTCGCCACCCTGTCGGCCAAGTCGTTCTCGACCCGCCCGACCTCCTGGACCGCCACGCCGAGTTCGGCTTTGGCGGCCCGAATGTTCCCCTGGTTGCGGTTCCACACCGGGATGGGGGCGCTCACCCCCACCATCCAGTCGTTCGACCGGTTCTGGTTCTGCCGGACGTAGCCGCTCGTGAGCGTGAGGTTCGGGATCGGCTCGACCTCCGCGCGGCGGATGGCGGCCTGCGCCCGGTCCACCCCCACCCGCGCCGACCGCACCTCGGGGTGGGTCGCCAGGACCGCGTCCAAGACGCGGCTGGGGTCATACTTGGGGACTTCCTCGAACGGGCCGTCGGCAGTTCCAACGGCGAGCCGGGGGTCGCCGACGACCGCCGCGAGCCGCTTGCGTGCCCCGGGCACCTCCCGCCGGGCGGCCTCGGCCTGGGACCGGAACCGGGCGAGTTCCACTTCGAGCTGAACGAGGTCGAGCCGGGCGATCTGCTTGGCATCCAGCAGGGACTGCCCGGTCTTTACGGCGTCTCCGGCGAGCTTGACCAACTCGTCGAGGACGGCTATCCGGCGCTCCAGGGCGTACAGGTCGTAGAACGCCGACCGCACCGACCCGATCACCCCGTACCGCTCGCGGAGGAGGTCGAGGGTGGCTTGGTCCACCTCTCGTGCAGCCACCGCCTGTGACAGCGACAGCTTCCGCCCGGTGACGATCTCCTGCGTGACCTGCGGGACGGTGTTGACCCCGGCCGGGCCGGTGCGGTCGCCCAGCTCGTCGAAACTCGCCCCGAGCGTCGGATTCGGGTACAACCCGGCCTGGGTGAACCGCCCCTGGGCGGCGTCGATGTTGAACGTGGCCCGTCCGAGCCGGGGGTTCCGGCCGACCGCGAGTTGCACCAGTTCGTCCACCCGAACCGGACCGGCCACCGGCACCGGTGCTTCCCCGGCGCTGGCCGGACTTTTCTCGCCCGGCTCCTCGTTCTTTCTCGGCTGAGGGAGCGATTTCCGGCTCTCGCCGGCCGGTTCGGCCGGGTCCGCGTGGGCCGTCTGGACAACGTCCGTCTGCGGCACGGCGGCCACCACGGCGACCGGGCCGACGGCCGATGCAGGAGTCCTCGCGGACGGCCGGGCAGCGGCCACCGGCATCGGGTCGGTGGGAACGTAAGGTGCGGTGGCGCACCCCACGGTAGCGATGCCTAGGGCACCGCCCGCGAGCCACCCGAACGCACGCCGACCGTGATGGAATTTGGAATCTCGCATGTCGCTCTCCGGCCCTGCCCGAATCGGCTGGGGTTGTGTGTGGGGAAACCCGTGTAGAAAATGGCAAACGGGCGGTCGGCAGCGGGTTGGGACTAGCAGCGAAACGAGTGGCAGTACCGCAGCCGGTCGGGTGCCAACGACGTGATCGGGCCCAAGGCATCGACCAGCGTGTCTGGGCAGGCGGTCAAAAATACGTGCGTATCGCGGGCGAACGGGACCGGCGTGACGTCGGCGGTGTCGCGGTCAGTTTGGAGGCGGTCGCCGTTGCCAACGGGAAGGCCGAGATCGAGATTCGGGCAGTGACCGCACGGCGCGCCCGGAACGGGAGGCCGCTCGACCGGCTGCTCGGGGTCAACGGGTGTCTGGTGCGACTTGCACGGGCAGTGTTTAGTCGAGCATCGTTCCGCTTCAGCCGCAAGACGTGTCGACTGGGAAGGCTGGGCGGTCGGTATGCGGTTGTTGGAGAGGACCGCGAGCTGGCAGGGACAACGGAGCGGCCCGCCGGGAACAACCGACATGACCGCCACGATGATCGCCATTGCTAGCCGCATGACCCATTCCCCGTACCGCAACCCCCGCCGCCGCAGATTACGTATTGACTAAAATCGGCAGCGGAAGGCAATAACTATCGCCGAAAATCCCGGAATCGAACGGGAGGGTCCGGGCAGGCGTTTTGCAGACCTTGTCTGGCTTCCTGCCACTCAAGGAAACGGACAAATTGCCGAGTCGGACACCTGACAGATTGATCCCCTTTACCCGGCGTAACGCGGATCAATCTGTGCTGAGCAGAGCTGATTGACATGGCGTACCGCGAGGGCCTCTGGAACGTACACTTGGTCGCGGGGCAAGTAATCCACGCACAGTTGGTCGCGCACGGAAAGTTATCCACGCACAGTTGGTCGCGCCGGAGCGTACAGTTGGTCGCGCCGCCCCACGGAAGACTGCGGGGTCTTGACGTACACTTGGTCGCGCAAACCTATATATACCTATAACTAACACCTATAGTTGATCGGCGGCTTTCTGTGGATAACGGGGATAACCTCAAAGCCTGTGGATAACTCACCTTTTGATGGCATTCAGGATGAGGGCATCGGACGATCTCGCGCCCCACCACCGCCATTCGCAAGCAAACCGTCATTTCTGACGCGAAGCGCTCACGCGGCTACCCACCCTGCCGACAACACTCTTCCCCACTTCTGCAAGGTGTTTCTGTCCGATTGCAGGGCGGTTCCAGTTCCGGGTCACCCGATCAGCAACTGGTCGGGCTTGCCGGCGATCGGCGGCGGACTGTGCTCCAGGGTCAGGCCGCGGTCGTCCGCGGACAGGCGGGCTTGCGGGTAAACGGCCGCGACCTGTTGGAGTGTCGTGAGGAACCGGCGGCGGAAGTCGCGGAGCCGGGCGTACCCCTGCCCGAACTGGTCGTAGACCCCGGTCCAGGGGATGAACTGCGGTTGGCCCGGCTGGATGCGGTGCAGCCGTTGCGCAAGCCAGGTGTAGACGTCGAGGGCCAGCGCCGAGCCGGAGAGCGCGCCGACGGCGCGGCGGTCGAGCGGGACGGCGTGCCGCTCCAGGCTGGCGAAGTATTCCGCCGATAGACGCACCGTCGACGGCCAGAGCACCCGCTGGCCGGGCTCGGTCGGGTACCAGAGGTCGAAGGCGCTGACGATCTGGGTGTTGACCTGGACGCTCCGCCCACCTTCGACCATGCCCATGCGGACGGTCGCGGCGGCGAGCCGGGAGAGCTGGTCCTTCAGGTGCCGCAGGTGCGGGCCGTTGACCGGGATGCCGAGTGCCCGCGCGAACGCGGTCATCGAGTCTTCCACGTCCACGACCGGGGTGCCGTTGCGGATGGCCTCGGTGGCGAGGTGGATGAGCACCAGCCTCGGCTTCTCCCCGTAAGGCAGCCCGAGCTGCACGAACTTGCCGGTGTCGGGGTCGTAGGCGCTCCCGGCTTCCATGCGGAGGGTGGTGAATCCCTGCTTGCGCTCCCACTCGCGGACGCCCTCACCCGGGTTCACGTAGGGGATGCCGCACTGGCACTGGACGGTGTGCAGGAAGTCGACCCGGTCCGGGCGGTCGGTCGCGATGGCGGTGGCGGCGTCGAGGCGCTTGCGCTGCGTCGGGCTGAGCTGGAGTCTGGGGGGCGAGGTCATGCGCGGAGGTTAGACCGGCCGAAGGGCAAAGTCGAGCGACCCGTTCGAGGCGGCCGTTCGCCTGACCGTTTCCGGTGCGCCGCCGCGATTCGTGTTTCCGTGGACACGACTCAACGTGATTCCGTGTCGCCGGGCTTCCGTGCAGCCACGTCCGGGTCGGAGGGGAACCGCTGGTCGAGGAACTCACGAACCACGTCGGCGATCACCAGCTCCTCGCGGGCGCACCCGGTCTTGACGCGGCGGTGCAGGCCCAGCGGGATGTCGATGGTGAGCCGCTTGATCTTTTCCGGCGTTGTCCCGGGCGGGAGCGCGGTCGGTGCGACCTGCGGTTCCGCCGTGTTGGCGACCCAGTCGTCCGGGTTGGCCAGTTTGCCGGCCGCGGGCGGTCGTGCCCCGAACGTCACCTTCTTCATGCGAGCACCCTCCTGACTTCGGCGGCCAGCGCGTCGATCTCGCGGCGGGCGGGGCCGTCGGTGGGCAGGTCGTACACGGTCTGGCCGCCGGCCGCGGTCTCGGCGAACGACACCCGCTGGCAGACGGCCGGTTCGAGCACGGGGACTGGGTACTCGGCCAGCGCGTCGGTCACGTCCCGGCCGATGGCGGTGTTGGCGATCTTGCGGTTGACCACGAACGCGGCCGTCAGGGTCGGCTTGAACACCGCAGCCTCCCCGAGCAGGTCGACGATCTCCTTGGCGGCCCACACGTCGTAGGGGGACGGCTGGACCGGCACCAGCACCAGGTCGCTGGCCAGGATGGCTGAGCGGGCCACGTCGTACACCCGGGGCGGCCCGTCGATCAGCACGAACGTGTAGTCGGCGGCGAGTGCCGGCAGGTCCTTGTGCAACGAGGGCTTGGGCAGGCCGGCGACCGGGAACAGCGGGTCACCGGGGCGTGCCGCGGACCAGTCGAGGGCGGACCCCTGGGGGTCGGCGTCGATGAGAAGCACCCGCTCCCCGGCGCGGGCCAGGGCGGTGGCGAGGTGGACGGTCAGGGTGGTCTTGCCCACCCCTCCCTTCTGGTTCAGTACGGCGATCACTTTGGGCATGGGCCTCCTGCGGCTTTCTGGGTTGACTGCGTTACGACTTTCCGTGTCCCTGTGTACACGGCCTTCGGCGGGTCAGTCAAACGGTTTGTTGCGCCCCCTCCGCCGTCCAGGCGGCACCCCGCCTCGGGCTGCTCGCCGTCGCCGTCGGAGTGTTTCGTCGCGGGGGTTCCGTCCGTCCCCCGCGGCGAAACGCGACAGAGGCGGGCCTGGCTGTCCTCCCCCGGCCCGCTTGAGCCCGAGGAGGATTCCGAGCGGGCGGCGGCCTTACGCGCCCACGGCCTGCCCGACCGGGGCCAGGCCGCGTTCGGCCCGGATGGCGTTGGCCAGCTCGGTGACCAGGCGTTCGGCTGCGAGCTGCCCGCTGGCCCGGTACTCGCCGAGCTGCTTGGTCCACACGCCCTCGGCTTCGCGCCACCGGTAGCCCTCGTCGTGCATCCGCTCGCGGACCGGCAGCTCCGGCTTCTCGTCGAACTGGATGGCCACCTGGTTGTACCGCCGGCTGCGGTACAGGCGGACGCAGGGGCCGTCCGTCACGTCGGTCAGCGCGACCGAGTAGAAGTCGAACGGGTCCGGCTGGAACGGCCCGGTGCGCTCGCCCGGTTGCACGCCTGCGGCTCGTGCGTCCGGCCCGGGTGCCGGTGCCGGCTCATCCCCCCTCGTCTGCTCGGCCTGCCTGGCGGCGATCGCCCGGTCGAACACGTCGGGTTCGGGGCCGGTCGCTTCGGCTGGCGTCGGGCTGGACGGCTCGGCGGCCGCAACAGGCTCCGTGCTCGGTGGGGTGACGACGGTCTCGGGGGCGGGGGTGCGTTTCTTTCTTGGCATGGTGGCCTTCTCCTCTGTGGTGGTGAAAAGGCGAACCGGTAGCGCACGCCGACGGGGCTGTCAACCGGGTCGGTCTCGCCGCCTTCCCTGCCGCGCTTCGTGACGTCGTGGGCACGGATTTCCGTGAGTACGGAACCGCCCCGACAGAGGTGAGAAGTCAGTCAGTTATCTGCCACGACGACACGCCGCGCCGTGGTCACGGCTACACGGAAAGGCGACGGCACGGAACCACGACCCGGCACCCGCCGGAGTCAGCGGTCTGGCTAACCCCCGGAGTTTCCCGGGGAAATTCTTCCGAAGCGAAGCATCGGGAAGACGCCTGCCCCTGAAGTGCATTAGCCGGCGACCCGACTTGGCGTGCCCCCCCCCCACCCGCCACTGGCCGATCTGCCAACGTATCCTGCCACGCCACGGCCCCTCGCCCCGCCGCCCGAACGGCCTGTCGGCCCCTCACTCACTTTCACTTGCGCGCGCCGCCCGCCGCGCTAAACTCCCGCCCGTTTCGGCGACTCGCCGTTCCTCTCCGCCCCGTGCTTCCGTCGGTCGTTCCGCCGGGCACGCTCACGTCCGCGGCCGCGGGTGGTCAACCACCCGCGGCCGCACCCTTTTCCAGGTACACAGTGATGGGGAGTCCGCGTTCGTTGCTCGCTATGGGCAACGGCAAACTCGGCCGGTCGATCTGCCACTTCGACCTCCCGGCCGTTTCCACCTGCCCGGGACGGTCGTCCGTCTGCGAGCGGGTGTGCTACGCCACCAGAAACCGGTTCCGCACCCGCGCGGTCCGGCACCGGCTCGGGTGGTGCCTCCGCCAGAGCCACCGGGCGGACTTCGCCGACCGCATGGTCGACGAGATCCGCCGCACCGGTGCCATCGTGGTTCGCATCCACGTCAGCGGTGACTTCTACTCTGCCGACTACGCCTCCAAGTGGCTGGAGGTGGTGCGGCGGCGGCCCGGGGTGCGGTTCTACTGCTACACCCGCAGCTGGCGGGTGCCGGACGTCGCCCCGGTGCTCTCCCTGCTGGCCGCCGAGCCGAACTGCCGGGTCTGGTTCTCCGCCGACGCGGAGACCGGCCCGCCCGACCCGCTCCCCCACGGGGCGCGGGTGGCGGCCCTTCAGACGGTCGGCGACGAATTGCCCGCGGACGCCGACCTGCTGTTCCGCGTCCCGCGGCTGCGGCGCGAGCCGGTGCCGCTCACCGTGGTGTGCCCGCACGAAACCCCGAAGGGAGCCGGGCAGGGCACGAACTGCGGCTCCTGCGGCAGGTGCTGGCGGTGAATTCGCCCGCGCGCCCCTCCGGGGTCGCGCGGGCGTTTTCGTTTCGGGCGGGGTGCGGACCGAAGCGGTCCTGCGTCGCGGGGCGGGACCTTCGGCATCGTCGTGCTACGAGTCCTCGGCCATACGCTCCCGCGCGAGGCGCTCCTCGTAGAGCCGGTACGCCCGTCGTCGAGTCGCTTCGGAGTCGGGTTCGCCGCCCGCGGCCCGCGTCGCAGACGGCCCAGCCGGCCGTCGGGTTAATGTGGTTCGGGACGAGCGGGTACGCCGCGTCAAACTCGTCCTCGGTCAGTTCGATGACGGGACCGGTCATCACACGGCCTCCTTCCCGTTCGCTCGGCGGGCCGGCTTCTCGAAGACCATGCAGGTGTCGTGCAGGCCGGGGATGAAGGCCGAGCGGTAGACCTTCTTCGAGCTGCTCGCGCCGTGGCTGAAGCGGATGATGTCGGTGCAACACTGCCCGAGGCCGGCGGCGAAGGCCAGGCGTTTCGTGTGGTAGGTGAGCGGCACGAATCCCTCCTCGCGGTCGCTGTAATCGCCCATGAGGATTGCGACCTTGCCGCCCGGCTTCAGGGCCGCCGAGCAGTTGCGGAGGAACTGGCCGTAGCGGCGGAGGAAGTGGTCCAGTGTCGGTGCGCGGGACAGGTCCCGCGGGTCGTCCGCGTAGAGCTTCTGTCGCCAGTAGGCCGGGTGTGCCCAGATGAAGTCGAACGTGCCTTCGGGCGGGAAGCCGTTCGGGTCGCAGGCGTCGAACCCGGTGTGGATGTCGTAGGAGACGCACGGGACGCCGAGTTCCTGGCACACGTCGGCGCAGGTGCCGGACCCTGCCATCGGGTCGAACACGAGGCCCGGCCGGAAGTAGAGCAGCAGGTCCTTGATAAGGTTGCCGCCGCAGTTGCCCGGCCAGGACCGGTCGCCGTAATCGCCGGCCCGGTGGAAGTGGTAGAGGCTGGTCAGGTGCGGGACGGGGCTCGCGTTGCGCGGGGCCAGCGGCAGGCGGGCGTACCCCGGCGGGGCGTCGTGGTTCTGTGCCGTCGTGCGCGTGGAAATGCGGTGCGAGCGTGATGGCGGCGAGTCATGCCGTCGTATAGCCGTGTCTGCGGAAAGGCGACGGACGCGGGCGGCGTAGAACGGGTTGGCGGTGGCAGAGGTCGGTTGAATCATGCGGTTAGTCCTTTCTTTGGGTGAGGGTGGTGTCTGTCGTCTTCGTCGGGTCGGGTTTCGGCATCGTAGTGTGAGCGGGCGCGGTCCAGGTCGGCTGCGAAGTCGGTGCCTTGGCGGTCGGCCAGGTGCATCAGGTTGCACAGAAGGTCTGCCACGGCATCCCCCGTATCGGTGCCGGTCTGGTCCGCGAACGCGGCCAGGGCGTGCCCGGCCCACCCGGCCCGGCGGTCGTTCATGCCTTCCGGGTCTGGGGGCAGCTTGCGGAACTCGCGGAGCTTGCCGTGGCGGCCGCACTGCGGGCAACTGCACGGGCTGTCGCCGTCCCAATCGTAGTGGCTGTTGTCGGTCGCCCACGCCCCGTCGTCGGTCACGTCGCAGTCGACGAGGGCCGTGATCGTGAAGCGTTCGTCCTGGCCGCAGTTCGGGCACCAGACGCCTTCGAGGCAGTTCGTGTTGGTCACGGGCGGCCTCCCGGGGCGGTCACCGCCCTCTCCAGGTCGTCGATCTGGGCTGCCATGGCCCCGAACCGGGCGGGGTCGGCCAACCCGTCGTCGGGTAGCCGCTCGACCGCGGCGAGCAGGGCCGCCACGCGGGTCTTCAGCCGCAGCTTGGCGTCGGCACCCACCGGGAACAGCCCGTTGGCCGTGCACTCGAGGAAGTCGAGGTGGCAGGCGTCCTTGGCGAAGTCGTCGCGGGCGGTGACGAGCGCCAGCCAGGCCTGCTGCGGCGTCAGGTCGGGGCGGCGTTCGAGGACGTCGCCCACCGACCACAGGGAGGCGACCTGGTCCTCGGCTTCGAGCAGGGCGTCTAGGTCGATCGTGTGGTCCCAGTCGTCGTCCGCGAACTCCAGGAAGGTGGTGATTTCGACGTCCGCGGGCACGTGGAACCCGGACGGGTACTTGCGCTCCAGGACGTCGGCGAGGTTGAGGGTGAGGTGTCGGGTCATTCGTCGCCCTCCTTACTCGAAGTGGCCAGGGCGGAGGCGGAGTTCCTGGAACTCCCGCTCCAGGTCGTCGTAGCCGGGGTCGAAGTCGGGATCGATGCCCGCGGAGAGGGCGTCGGCCAGGTCGAGGAGGCGGGCGAGGGCGTGGGCGGATTCGGTCGGGTTCTGCATGGAATTGTCCTTTCGTTGGGGGTGGAGATGGGCGGGGCAGGTGCCCCGCCCGGTAAGGGTTAGTCCTTCTTGTCGGTGGCAACGCGGAGGGTGATGCGGCCGTCGAGCGGGACGACATCGAGCTGGACGTTGAACCCGCTGCCGTCGGCGTGCGGCCAGGCCGAGCCGATGCGGGTCCAGAACCCCTTCTGCCCGTTGCGGTCGCGGACCTGGTAGGCGATGTGGGTGGGGGTCTTGCTGGCGGGTTCGGTGGTGGTGGACATGGGGTCTTCCTTTCGCTTCGGTTGTTCGGCCGCGACCATCGCGGCCTGATGGCAGCCGGACAAAGCCGCGGCAGGCCGGGGCGACAGCGAACCGGGCAAGCGGAAAATTGGGGGCGACCTTCAGGGGGAACCGATTTTCCGCTTGCGCGGACCGGCGGCGGCTTTAGGCGTGCCGACTAACAGGCCGGGGTCGGGGACCGACACGGGACCGGGGAACGCAGCCCAGGGAACACCTCACCGAACGGACCACGAGAGATTACCCCCTTCCGAGGGCGTCCCGCGATCACCGTGAGGGGTGTGTTGGGTCGTGAAGGCGTGGGGTCGTGTCGTCGTGAATGTGGGAATCCGGGTATATGGCGGTGTAATGAGAATCACGGCCTTCCTGTCGGGCATGCCGTCAAAAAGGGCCCGCCCCGACGGGCGCTGCGCAGCCCGGACCAGCTTCGCGCCGGGGGGCGTGCGAATCGATTACCGCGTTCGGTCGTCGGTCCCGTTGCCCGGGCGTGCCGTCGCTTGCCGGCGGGCGAGTTCCTTCGCCAGATGCCCGTCCGGATCGGACGGGTAGCCGGCGGCGGCCTTGACGAAGAGGTGCGGGGTGCCGCGGAGGGCAGCGAACCGCTCGTCGGCCGTCAGCCGGGCGGTGTCGGCCCGGACCCGTTCGAGGAAACCGCCCGGGTCGGTGGGGTACTGGACGGCCGCCTGGCGGAATATGCCGGGGGTGTCGCGGAAGTCGGCGAACCGCTCGTCGGCGGCGAGACGGGATTCGGCCGCGACGACCCGGAGGAGGTACGCTTCGGGGTCGGTCGGGTAGCTCACGGCGGCCCGCCGGAACACCGACGGCGTGTCGAGCAACCCGGCGAACCGCTCGTCGGCCATTAACCCGGCCGTCACACGGACGACGCGGGCCATGTAGCCCTCGGGGTCGGACGGGTTTCGGACCGTGGCCTGGCGGTAAACCCCCGGGGTGTCCCGGAAGTCGGCGAACCGCTCGTCCGCCGCCAGACGGGCGGCGGCCTCGCGGGCACGGGCCAGGTAGGATTCGGGCGAGGACGGGCTGGAGAACGCGGCCTGGCGGACCAGTCCGGGCGTGTCGCGGAAGTCGGCGAACCGATCGTCCTTCAGGAGCCGGGAGACGGCCCCCTGGGCGCGGATCAGGAAGCCCTCGGGGTCCGAGGCGGCATCGGTCGCGGCCTGTCGGAAGACCCCGGGCGTGTCCCGGAATTCCGCAAACCGCTCGTCCGCCGCCAGTCTGCGGACCGAGTTTAGCACGCCTTCCAGATACGCGGCCGGGTCCGTCGGGTTTCGGACGGCCGCGGTGCGGTAAATGCCCGGGGTGTCGCGGAAGTCGGCAAACCGCTCGTCCGCCGCCAGCCGGGCGGCCGCGGCCTGCACGCCCTTGAGATACCCGGCCGGGTTGCTCGGGAAGTTGACGGCGGCGTACCGGAAGACGTAACGGGTGTCGCGGAGGTCGGTAAACCGCTCGTCCGCGGCCAGGTTTTCGGTCGCCGTCCGGATCCGTTCGAGCTGTCCCTCCGGGTCACCCGGGAATCCCAGTGCGACGACCCGGAAAAGGTAGGGGGTGTCCCGGAAGTCGGCGAACCGCTCGTCGGCCGACAAGCGGGCGATGGCCTCCCGGGCGCGGGTCAAGTACCCGACGGGATCGGACGGCAGACGCGTGGCCGCCTGGCGGAACACCCCGGGCGTGTCGGCGAACTCGGGGAACCTTCCCGGCAGCCCGTCCAGGGTTCCGGCGTAGACCGTGGCCGGAAGGAGGTCGGCGGGGTCGCCCCCCAGGGTTGCGGCGTTCACCGCCAGTTCGGCGGCGAGCAGGCGGTAGACGGCCGGGCGTAGCTCCTCGGGCAAGACGACCTTGCGGCGGCGGCACATTTCCTCGAACCGCTCGAACAGGGCACCCAGCACCGACGCGGGCACCGGCGGGTCTGGCGGTGAGCCGAGCGCAGACAGCAGTCGACTCCCGTCCCAGGCGTCCAACAGTCGGGCCAGGGTGTCGTCGGGCAGCCGCGCGGCCCCGGAGAGGGATCGACCGCTCCCCTTCTGGACCTCCCGGACGTGGGCCATGAACTCGGTCGCCCGCCGCAACAGATCGGGCCGCAGGGAATCGGGAACAACGGAGGCTGGGGGATCGGACGGATCGGACACGCGGGCTCATGATTTGTTAAGGCACGTCAACGATTCTGGCAGGAAACGGTTAACGCCTGGTAAACGCTTGGTCGGGTGACGGGGCACCGGACCCGCCCCCCGGGCGCTTCGCAACCCGGACCAGCTTCGCGCCTGGGGGCGGGGCGCACCCAACTGTCCGGACAAGCACCTGCAAGAGATGTGTCGGGCACCGGCCGTAGCGGCGGCGGCGGGCCGGCGGGTTGGGGTCGGATGTCTCTCGCAGGGCGGTGACACTGCATTGTCAGTCACCCCGGGACGGGTGGGTACATGGTGCATGCAAGAAGTGATTTACCCCTCCAGAGGCAAGGGTATGATGCCGCATGCTCCGCATCACCCAGCAGACCAACCCGCAGCAGGCCAAACGCTACTTCACCGCCGCCGACTACTACGCCGACGGGCAGGAGATCGTCGGCGGCTGGGGCGGCCGAGCGGCCGAGATGCTGGGCCTCGCCGGCACCGTCGACAAGGCGTCCTTCGACCGGTTGTGCGACAACCTCGACCCGCGGACCGGCGGGCCGCTCACCGCACGCACCCGCACCGACCGCACCGTCGGGTATGACTTCACCTTCTCGGTGCCCAAGTCGGTGTCGTTGCTGTACGGCCTGACCGGGGACACCGACGTCCTCGCCGCGTTCCGCGGCGCGGTCGCCGAAACCATGCAGGAGATCGAGTCCGAGGCCAAGGCGCGGGTCCGCAAGGGCGGCCGGGACGCGGAGCGGGCGACGGGCAACCTCGTGTGGGCGGAGTACGTTCACACCACGTCGCGGCCGGTGGACGGGGTGCCGGACCCGCACCTGCACGCCCACATGTTCGTGTTCAACGCCACCTTTGACGCCGAAGAGCGGCAGTGGAAGGCCGGGCAGTTCCGCGACCTCAAGCGCGACGCCCCGTACTTCCAGGCGGCGTTTCGGGTGCGACTGGCGGGCCGCCTCCAGGAGCTCGGGTACGCGCTGGATCGGACCCGGGACGACTTCGAGATCGCCGGCGTGCCCAAGGCGGTCGTGCGTCAATTCTCCCGCCGGACGGCGCAGATCGACGAACTGGCCGACGAACTCGGCATCACCGACCCGGACCGTAAGGCCGAGCTCGGGGCCACCACCCGCGAGAAGAAGACGGACCGGCTCAGCCGGGACGAGCTGCGCCGCGAGTGGCTCGGGCGACTGTGCGACGACGACCGCCGGGCCCTGGGCAAGGCCTTCCGTCCCGCCCGCCCGAATGAGCGGGTGACCGGCGGCGAGCGGCAGGCCGTCGAGCACGCGATCGGGCACGTCTTCGCCCGGGAGGCGGCGGTACCGGAGCGCAAGCTGCTCACCGAGGCGCTGAAGCGGGGGGTAGGGGCGGCCACGCTCGACTCGGTGAAGAAGGAACTCGCCGCCCGGCCGCTGGTGCGGGGCACGGTCAAGGGCCGCGAGCTCGTCACCACCCCGGAGATGCTGTCGGCGGAGGGGCGGCTGCTCGCCTTCGCCCGAAAGGGCCGGGGGCGGTACCGCCCGCTCGGCGACCCCGACCGGCCCGTCTCCCGCGGCTGGCTGAACGCGGGGCAGCGCAAGGCGATTCGCCATGTTCTCGGCAGCCGCGACCGCGTGACCCTCGTCCGCGGGGCCGCGGGCACCGGCAAGACCACACTGGAGCAGGAACTCGGCGAGGCGCTGGAGGCCGCGGGCCGCCCGGTCGTGGCCCTGGCCCCGACCACGCCGGCGGCCGGGGTGCTGCGGACGGAGGCGGGGTTCGCCCACGCCGACACGGTGGCACGCTTTCTGGTGGACACGGAAATGCAGAAGCACGCGGCGGGCGGGGTGGTACTCGTGGACGAGGCGAGCCTGCTCGGCACCCGGGACATGAACCGGCTGTTCGACACGGCCGCCGCGGTGGACGCCCGTGTCGTATTGGTTGGTGACCGTCGTCAGCATACGGCGGTGGCGGCGGGCGAGCCGTTGGCCCTTCTGGAAGACCGGGCGGGGCTTCCGGTGGCCGAGGTGACGGAGATCCTCCGACAGAAGGGCGACTACAAGAAGGCGACGGCGGCCCTCAGCGAAGGGCGGGTGGGGGAGGGGTTTACCGAACTCGACCGGCTCGGCTGGGTGCGCGAGGTGCCCGACGGGGAGCGCGAGCGGGTGCTGGCCGCCGAGTACCTGAAGGCGGTCGCCGAGCGGAACTCCAACGGCGAGCACAAGACGGCCATCGTGGTGTCGCCGACCCACGCCGAGGGCGGCCGCATCCAGCGGGCCGTCCGCGACACGCTCAAAGCCGAGGGGAAGCTGACCGGCGAGCGGGTGGTCCCGACCTGGGTGCCGGCCCGGCTCACCGACCCCGAGAAGGCCGACCCGGTCAACTACTCCGCGGGCGACCTGCTGCGGTTCCACCAGAACGCCCCGGGGCACCCGAATGGCCACCGGTTGGTGCTGGCCGAGGGCGAGGCCCCGCCGGTGGCCGCGGCCGACCGGTTCGAGGTCTACCGGCCGGGGGCGTTGGCCGTGGCCGTCGGGGACCGGCTGCGGGTGACTGCCCGGGGGACCACCAAGGACGGCAAGCACAAGCTGGCCAACGGGGCCCTTCTCACGGTGCAGGGGTTCACGCGGGCCGGCGACCTTGTGGTCGATCACGGGTGGGTAGTGGCCCGCGACTTCGGGCACCTGGCCCACGGGTACGTGGTCACCAGCCACGCGAGCCAGGGGCGGACCGTGAACACGGTGTTGATCGGCGAGGCGGGCGAGTCGCTGGCGGCGGCCGACCGCCGGCAGTTCTACGTGTCGGTCTCCCGCGGCACCGACCGCACGCTGGTGTTCACCGACGACAAGAGGGAGTTGCTCAAGGCCGTGTCCCGGCCGGGCGAGTCGGCGTCGGCCACGGCGGTCGCGGAGGCCGCCGGCAAACCCCCGCTGCGCCCCCGCCTCCGCAAACACGTTGCGTTTTTGCACCGGCTTGCTACCTTCGCGCGAACCCACCAACCACCCGCCCACCTCGCCCACCGCACCATGACACCCGACCGGGAGGCCGCCCGTGACCGCTAACGGCCCGCAGCAACTGACTGACACCCTCCGCCGACCCTCGTTCCTCCAGGACCGCGTGGCGGCCATGTCGGCCCCGGCCGAGAACGCCGAGACCGACGCCTGCCCGGCGTTCGGCTACCTGCGTGGCACCCGGGACCGGGCGCTGGCGCTGGAACTGCGGTTCCGGGACGGGGACAGCGAGTGGCTGCCGTACTCGCACCTGGCAGGGTGGCGGTACAACCCGTCCGTCGGCCTGCTGCTCAAGTACACCGCCGACCTGGTGACGCTCGTGCTCATCCGCGGCAGCAACCTGGACGCGGCCGTCGGGAGCGGGTCGGTCAACCTGACCGACCAGGGGCTCCAGCGGCACCGCGTGCTGTGGGTGCGGGAGATGGACGAGGCGGAACTGCGGGCGGTCGGGGACCGGGGGCCGACCATCGACGCCATCGAGGTGGCCGAGTTCGAGTCCCACGCCGACCTCAAGTCCTGGGTCGCCGCCCAGGCCCCTCCTTTCTCAAGGTGACGTGTTGGTGCATTGAGCGTTGCGCCAGAGCCGAGTTTCACGAGGCCGCCGCGTAACCCCTCGGCGGCCGCTTGCGCTCACGCGGGCAGTGTGATACGCGTTGTCCCGTCCGCCAACGCCGTCCGAGTCATGCCCCCACGCCCGTCGCCCCGCCCCGCCCCGACCCGAACCCGAAGACTTCTCCTTGCGGCGGCCTGTGCCGCGGGTGCCTGGTTCGTTGTGGCCTTCGGCCGACCGGTCGTCGGGGAAACCAAGGTGTCGTACCTCGACCGTCCGATGCTCCCGCCGCGGCGGATCGAATTGCCGTTCCAGGAGACCGCGGCGACGGCGGCAGTCGTGTTCCGGATTGACGCGGTCGTATCCCGCCCTCCGATGGCGTCGTCGTCGCTTCGCATCGCCCAGGACGAGTGCATCGAGTCCGTCGCCGTGAACGGGGCCGAGGTGCGGGACTTCGGCGGTCTGGCCACGGTAAAGCCCTGCTGGCCGCAGGAATACACGCTGGACGTCGGCGACGCCCTGCACTCCGGCGACAACACGCTGCGGTTGGTGGTCACGAACAAGGACGGGCCGCACGGCGTCGACATCACCCCGATCCTCGCGCCGCTCGACCTGTTCATCGCCTCGTTCTTCGCCTGGGCGGCGCTGACAGCCATGTTTTGGCCGATTTTGACGCACCCAGCAAAGGTACGGCGGCAGCTCCGGCGGTTGGCTTCCTCGACCGCCCGCCATGTACCCGTCGAATGCTTCACGGAGCGTAGGTTCTGGCGCTACGGATTGTTCCCGCTGGCGATGGCGTCCGCCGAGCTTCTGATCCTGGCGCAAATCCACTTCTACCACCCGTCACAGTGGGCGCTGGCCGTCGCCCAACTTGCCGGCCGGACGTTGCCGCTCCTACTTTATGTCCGGATGTTGGACCGGGCTGCGGGTGAGCCGTTCCCGCTCCGCGTGTCACCGGCGGCGCTGGCCCTCTGCCTGGCCGGAGCGACGCTCATGGTCCTCGCCGGGACACCGGGCCATCACCCGTGGCACGTCGCGGCCGGCAAGGACGCGGGCCGGCTCGCCGCCCTGTGCTTCGCGGTCGCGGCCACGGTCCCGGTCGGCGAACTGGCGCGGCGGGCCGCCCGGCGGCCCCGGTTGACCGCCCTGCTGTTGGTCTCCCTGCTGCCCTATGCCGAGCATTGGCTATCGGGGCCGCTCTGGCGGGCGTACCGTATGCCGCTCACCGAATTGATCGCGTGGCTGGTGCGAGCCGCCGGTTGGCCGGCTCAGACCGGGAGGTATGACGACCCGCGGTGGGGAGGAGCCGTCCTCGTCCGAACCCCGGCCTGGGAGGTCGAGGTGGTCCGGGACTGCGGGGACTTTATCACCGTGCTATACTTCGCCGCCCTGTTCGCGGCGATGCTGCTCTCACGGCCGGGGCGGGCGGCACGAACCGTCGCGACCGTCGTTGCGATCCTGATCGGCGGTTTTGGGGTGGTGCTCATCAACGCCCGGCGGATGGCGTCGCTCGTGGTGTACGCGTCCAACCTGATCGACGCCTGCGGCCGGTCGCCGGCCGTCTACCGGGAGATCGAACGGTATCATGCCGCTGGCGGCCCGTGGCTGCTCTACTCATATGTGGCGTATTTCGGGCTGTATCTCTGGGCCTGCGCCCGGTGGCTCGACTGCGTGCCGGGTCAGGGCCGCGCGGGCGTCAGTGCACGTCTGCGGCCGGGCTGAACGAGACGGTGCAGACCGGGTAGGTGTAGGTACCGGACAGAGTGCCGTTGGTGCAGGTGCGGGTCTCCGACTGGCAGGTTTGACCGTTAGGCACATCGTTACTCTGGTAGGCGGTGACGCCTGAGCCGTGGCTCACCGTCTGGCCGTTGAAGGTGCAGTTGGCCAAGCAGCAGGCTTGTCCGTGTGCCCCGCACGGGTCTGCGAGCGCGGGTGAGCCGGTGCCCAAAGTGAAGGCGACGACCGCCCCAACGACAGCAATCCGGAGCGGGCCTCCCGACGCCGCGTGGACACCCGACTTCGTTTTTCTGTACGCCATTCTCCTCGCGTGCCTAAGCACAGGTGTCCGACAATCCGAACCGCCCTGGCGAAGGGGCTTCAACGTCCTGTCCGTCACGTCACTTTCCCCCCTTACCACCACTGGCCGCGTGTTTCGCTTCAAACCGCGTGCGGCAGGCGTTCACGTCCTCGGGCTTTACCGTCACGCCGGTCACAGGCTGGCCCAGTAGAATGGGTCGCAGGCATTGGGCGTACACGCCGGCTCCGACGCCCTTCTTCCCGCCGAACCCGGCGGCGAGGCAGGCTTGCCGTACGGCACGGCACGACGGCCCCTCCCTGGGCGCAGCGGCGACAGCGTCCGCCCAGGCCAACAGTGTCAGCGAGGCCAACGCGATCAGTCCCATCGCACAAGCGTGTGATATACTAGAAAATCGTTTTGGTGGTTGTCTCTGGTCCATCATGAGTGGCAAGCCATGCAGTCCCCGCCGTTGCTCGTACAACTTGGGAATGTGTACGACCCCGAAAGCGTGCCGTTCGTGCAGGTACGAAATTCTCTGATGGCGGTGCAGTCGGCACTTGAGCTATTGGAGTAGTAAAATCTGCCGGTTTGAGACGGGATGGCCGTTCCATCCGGCCCGACACAGCCGGCCAAGCACTGCGTCCCGTCCCACGCGTGGCCCGAGGGACATTCGCAAACGTTGCCGCCGCCACACGACAGCCCGGGGTCGCACGTCCCCGCGGCCTCGGCGGCGATTGGCCAAATCATCACTAGCGCCAGAACGGCGAATCTTCTCGCCCGGTGCAGGCGCGGAGCCACCGGTGCTGGCGGGCGGCCGACCAGCCCTATATCCCGAGGACATAACAATGTATATAACGAGTGCATAAACACAATAGTAACCAGAATATAGAACTTAGTGCAATGTATTATTCTGCATAAAAATAGATATCGATTCTGGCCGCCGTGGCGGCAGAATGAGCATGTCGGCACTCGGCCCGGCTCATTCGAGACACCTCAAAGGTGCCGGGTCGTCCAAACCACTTCTGATCCATGATCTATGGTTCCGAGTAGAACTTGCGCGGCCGCCAAATACGACGAGGGCCGCGACTCGCCGTACGTCGCGTTGCAGAGGTTTGGGCGAAGTCCGTTGGTCGGTCGATCTCGTCCCCGCTTGGCTGCCGCATGTCGGTCAAGCCAAGGTACACCCCAGACTGACAGACTGCGGCGGACGGCGGCCCCGTGTCAACTTTGGTCGTCGCGGCCGTTTCCTGACATCTGTCCGCCGGGGTTTATGACGTTGCTTGACAAGGGCCGCTTCCTCCAGACATCAGGATTCGATGAGATCCGTGTGATGGTTGCGCTGCGAGGCGAGTTATGGCAGAATGGTGCCAAATACTACCAATCGCCACGGAAGGGTCAGTTATGTCGCAATCGGTAAAACTATCGGATCAACTGTGTGACGAGGCGCGGCGGGCGGCCGAGTTGTTCAGCCGGTCGGTGCCCAAGCAGATCGAATACTGGTCCCGCATTGGCAAGCTGGCGGAGGAGAACCCCGACCTCCCGCTTAGCTTCATTCGCGAGGTCCAGGCCGCGCGGCGGGACGCGGCCGCGGGCGACCTGGCCGACTACGAGTTCGGCTGACCCGTGCAGGTTCGGACGACTCCGGGCTTCCGCAAGCGCGTCAAGCGGCTGCACGCCAACCAGAAGGCCGATCTCGACCGGGCGGTCCGCCACGTCCTGTCGAACCCTGCGGCCGGTGACGCGAAGGCCGGCGACTTGGCCGGGGTCTGCGTGTACAAGTTCCGGCTGGTGAACCAGCTCACCCTTCTGGCCTACGAGTTTTCCCCGGGCCACGACGCGATCATCCTGCTGTCCGTCGGCAGCCACGAGAACTTCTACCGCGACCTGAAGGCGGACGCCCGCCCGAAGGCCTCGCAATGACGGGGAAGGGGCAGCGGATCGGGTACGTCCGGGTCAGCAGCGGGGACCAGAACCCGGAGCGCCAGCTCGACGGCGTCGAACTGGACCGGGTGTTCGTCGAGCGGGCGTCCGGCAAGGACACGGACCGCCCGCAACTCCGGGAGCTCCGCAAGTACGCCCGCGAGGGGGACACGGTGGTCGTCCACAGCATGGACCGTCTGGCCCGCAACGTGGACGACCTCCGCCGGCTCGTGCAAGACTTCACCGGCCGCGGCGTAGTCGTCGAGTTCCGCAAGGAGGCGCTCACCTTCACCGGCGACGACGGCCCGATGTCGCAACTGCTGCTCACCATGCTCGGGGCGGTGGCCCAGTTCGAGCGGGACCTGATCCGGGAGCGGCAGCGGGAGGGGATCGAGGCCGCCAAGCGGCGGGGGGTGTACCGCGGCCGGACCCGCTCACTCACCCCGGACCAGGCCGCCGCGCTGGCCGCCCGGGCGGCGGCCGGGGAGTCCAAGGCCGCCCTCGCCCGTGAGGCCGGGGTGAGCCGGGAGACGCTCTACCAGTACCTGCGGAAGCACCGAAACCCGTCGCCCGGGGGCGGCTGATGGACGGCCTGCTGCGACTCCGCCTGGAGGCCCACAACCCGGACCGCAACCACCACCGCTGGTACGAGGTCCGGCTCGGCCGCGACCTGTTCGGCCAGTGGGTGGTCACGATCGGGTTCGGGCGGGCCGGGTTCGCCGGCCAGACGCTGGTCCACTCGGACGCCGACGCCGGGGTCGTACGCGACATCATCCGCCACTACCTGGACCGCCGGGCCTCCGCGCCGGGGCGGATCGGCTGCGAGTACCGGGTGTGTGACCTTTCGGCGGCGGAGGGAATTCGGCCCGGCGACTGGCTTCCGGCCGACTGCCTCACCGGCGTCAACATCCCGCACCTTACCGCGCAAGGCGACTCGTGACCTCGGCCTCCAACTCGCCGCGACGCCAGCTCCACGGGGGAACCGGCCGGTCGTCGGCCCAGAGCCCGCGTTTCGCCGCCCGGGCTGCCCTCTGGGCGTCCCGAAGCGGGCGACGCCTGTCGTACCGGACGGCGTGCCACGCCCACCCGAGCCGCACCATCACCAGGTTGACGTCGGTGCCCCCGCGACGGACAACCCCGAGGACTCGCCCGTAGCGGTCGGTGCCGAAGGCCCGTAAGGACACCGTCTTCCCCATGACCATGTCGGCAAGGGCCGCCCGCGACTCGGTCCCGAACCTCTGGCCGGACTCGGGCGCGTCGATCCCGAACAGCCGCACCCGCCTCCGTCCGTGGGCAGTGCCCAGGACGATCGTGTCGCCGTCGGCGACTCCGACCACCCGCCCCGTCTCCCCGGCGGGAGGGGGTTCCGCGTGCGTCGCGGGGACGTGCAGGAGGCAGCAGGAGAGGGCGAACGCGGCCAGCCACTGACCCGGGCAGTTCGTTGCCGGCCTGAATGCGTGCCGTACCGTCGTGTCGTCGTGAACACGGAGCGGCGTGAGTGCGGTCACCGCGTCGCCCGGGTCAGAACAGCGGCCGCTGGACATTTCGCTGCCTCCGAGCCGTGACCCGCTCGGCGAACGACGGCCCGGCGTCCGGGCTCGCCCCGTCCGCGTCACCCGGTCGGCTGTCCGGATCGGGTTGAGGGCTCTCCGAGCCGCTGGTAGTCACGGGTTTCGGAGTTCCCTGCGGGTGTTCGTCGCGGGCGCGGCGGGGCGAGGCGACCGGTGGTGGCGGCTCGGAACGGGCGGCATGGGCCGACTGCATCGCCTTGATCTGCTCGGCCAGCGCGGCTGGTGTCGGCGCGTCCGCCGGGTCCGGGGTCTGCGGCGCGGCCAGCGCGGTCTTCAGGCGATCACGCAGGTCGATCAGGGACGCGATATACTCGGCCTGGGGAAACAGGCGGCCGAGCCGGGCCTCGTAGTCCCGCAGTTGGGTGCGGGTGAGGGCGAGGTCCTGGCGGACCCGGTCGCAGTCCCGGTCGTAGGACTCCGCCAGTCGGGTCACGGCGTTCAGGACCGCCCGCGGGCCCTGGGCCTCCCGCGACAGGTCGGCGTGCCGCACCGTGCGGCCTTCCAAATACACCGACGCGGCACCGCCCGGGTGCCGCTCGATGCCGAAGGTCAGTCCGCGGCAGGTGCCGAGGGTAAGGATGCGCGTGCGGTCCGGGTTGTCGGGCAGGCGGTCGAGTGTCCGCCCGAGTACGGGAACAGCCTCGGAGAACCCGTACCCCCGGCCGGCGATCACGACTACGCCCCCGTCACCGGCGGCTGCGGTTGCCCGGTCGGCCTCCAGGTCGGCGAGCCTGCGCTCCTGCCGGGCGATCATCTCGGGCAACTCGCGGGTCTTCCGACGGGCAGTGTACTGCTCGTCGGCGTGGTTCCGCCGCAGCACCGAGAGCCGCTGCACCTCGGCGTCGGCCTCGGCGAGTGTCAGCACCGCCGGGTTGCCAGACGCGATGGCCTTGACCTCGGCGTAGGACAGCTCCTGGCCGGCCACGTCCTCGGCCCGGCGGACCCCGACCCGCCCGGTCATCACCTGCCCGATGAACCGGGCCTTGGTCTCCAGCGCCTGCCACATGTAGGCGTCGAACGACCCTTCCGTGACGTACCGGTAGACGGCCACCTCCTTGTTCGTATTCCCCTGGCGGAGGATGCGTCCCTCGCGTTGCTCGACCTCGGCCGGCTTCCACGGGGCGTCCAGGTGGTGCAGCGCGGCCAGCCGTTTCTGCACGTTGGTGCCGGCCCCCATCTTCTGGGTGGAGCCGATCAGCACCCGCACCGAACCGTTCCGCACCCGCTCGAAGAGCGACTGCTTCTTGGCGTCGGTGTCGGCGTCGCCGGCGCAGGCGATCTGGTCGCGGGGGATGCCGCGGGCGGCGAGCTTGTCGACCAGTTCGTCGTAGACCGAGTACCCCCACGCGGTGGGCTGCACGCCCAGGTCGCAGAACACCATCTGCGTGCCGCGGGTCGCGGCTGTCCGCTGCCACACGGCATGTACGTTGTCCACGAGCACGTTCACCTTCGAGCCCGGCTCGACCGCGGCACCGGCCTCCAGCAGCCGGGCGTCGAGGGCGAGCTTGCGGCCGTCGGTGGTGATGGCCAGGGCGTTGTCCTCGCGGGGGTCGACTTTCTGGCTGCGGAGCCGCTCGTACCGCTCGACCAGCTTCTGCTGGATCGCGGCCTGGGCATCGGACATGGGACACGCCACGACGTGCGGCTTGCCGCCCTCCAGGGCGGGCCGCGGCAGGTCGAGCATGTCGGCCGTCTGCACGTCGGCGAACCGGCGGAACATCTGCTGGAGCTCGGGCAGGTTCACGAACTTCGCGAACCGGCTGCGGGGCCGCAGCGACGCGCCGTCCGGGGAAATTTCCATGGCTTCCACCACCTCCCCGAACGTGGCCGCCCAGGCGTCGAAGTGGTCGATCCCGCGGGCCGCCAGCCCGTCCGGGTCCAGGTAGCGTTGCAGGGTGTAGAGCTCGACCATGGTGTTGCTGACCGGTGTGCCGGTGGCGAAGCACAGCCCGCGGCCGGCGTGCTTCTGGTGCAGGTAGCGGGCCTTCATCAGCAGGTCGAACGCCCGCTCGCTGCCGCCGGTCTGGATGCCGGCCACCCGCTCCATCTTGGTGGCGGTTTCCAAATTCTTGAAGTAGTGCGCCTCGTCGACGAAGACGTGGTCGACGCCGAGTTCGTCGAACACCAGCCCGTCGTCCTTCTTGTCCCCGGCGAGCAGGTCTTTGAGCCGGGTCTCGCGGGCGGCCTTCTGCTTCTCGATCGTCTTGATGAGGTTCCGCCCGGCCCGCGACCCGCCTGCCGCCGCCCGGTCGGCCAGCAGCCGGTCGTACTCGGCGATCTGCTCGCGCAGGAACCCCTCCTGGAAGTCCCGGGACATGCCGATCCGCTCGAACCCGGAGTGGGTGACCACGATCCCGTCCCAGTCGCCGGAGGCGATCTTCGCGGTGAGCAGCTTGCGGCGGTCGCGGCCCATGTCCTCGCGGCCGGCGATGAGCAGGCGGGCGTTCGGGTAGAGCTGGAGGAACTCCCGGCCGAACTGCTCGAGCATGTGGTTGGGGACGACGTACATCGGCTTGCGGACGAGGCCGGCCTGTCGCAACTTCATGCCGGTGGCGGCCATGGTGAACGTCTTGCCGGCCCCGACGGCGTGGGCGAGCAGGGTGTTGCCGCCGGACATGCCCCGCCAGACGGCGTCGGCCTGGTGGGGGTTCAGCCGGAGGGCTTGTGTCATCCCGGGGAAGTGCAGGTGCGCGCCGTCGAACTGCCGGGGGCGGAGGTTGTTGAAGGCGTCGTTGTAGACCCGCACCAGCCGCTCGGTGCGGTCCGGGTCGGCGAACACCCAGGCCTTGAACCGGTCCTTGATCCGCTGCTGCTTCTCCTTGGCGGCCAGCGTCGCCTCGGGGCTCACCACCCGCTTGTCCGGGTCGCCCGGGTCGGGGTCGTAGATCACCGGCGTCTTCTGGTTCAGGGCAAGTTCCAGCAGCCAGGTGCCGCTGGCGCGGGCGGTGCCGTAGTCGGCGGTGGCGGCCACCGACCGCTCGGCCGCGTACCCGGCGTCCAGCGTCCAGACGGCGTCCCGGGGCAGGTGCTTCGCGTCCACGGACGCGGCCGGCACCCCGAACAGGTCCGCGGCGAAGGCCTTGACGTCTTCGACCGGGACCCACGGGGCCCCGAGGTTGGCGTCGATGTCGCCGGGCAGGACATCCTCCGGCTGGACCCCGCGCAGGGCGGCCGCGTTGCGGGCGAACGCCGGCCCGGCCGCCTCGGCGGCCTTGAGCTTGGCCCGCACGTCCCCGGACAGGTAGGCGTCGGCCGGCTCCCACCGGCCGGTGGCCGGGTCCCGGTAGATCAGGTCGCCGAGTTCCGCGACCACGGCGTCCACCGGCTTGCCGTACAGCCCGGCGACGAGGGGCAGGTCCACCGCCCCGGTGCGGTCGAGCGAGACGAGCAGCCCGTCCTCGGCGGTCGCCACGCGGGTGACGGGCGGGGTTTGGCCCACAACGTCGCGTAGCAGGATCGGGGCCTTCCTGGCCTCCCCGGTGACCTCGTCGTACTCCTCCAGGGCCATGACCAGCATGGCGTCCGGGTCGTCCCGGAACCGGACCAGGTTGGGGGTGTGGCGGACCACCCCGCCGTTCGCGGCGGGCGTGAAAGTCGTTTTGTTGACCGGCCCGTGGGCGGCGACGAAGGCGTCGTAGGCGCGGTTCAGGTCCCGGCGAGCGGTCTCGCGGGCGTCCTCCGGCCAGCCCTCGTTCTGCGAGCGGAGCACCCGGCGGGCGAGGTCGCGCAGGCCCACCAGCCCGGCCACCCGGCGGCCGACCGTGGTCGAAGCGGTCAGGCTCACCCCGCCGTAGATGACCGGCTCCGCCTGGCCGCTCTCGATTTGGTAAATCCGGCGGTCGTCGCCGACGAACAGGCTCCCCTCGGTCACGTGCCGCTCGGGCGGGGGCGCGACGAAGGGCCGGGCCGCGGCCGGGCGGTCGTCCGCGACGGAGGCGCGGGGCGGCAGTTCCGGCAGGCGGCGGATGGCGCCGGCCAGTTGTTCGGCCAGGTCGCCGGTCGAGACCACACTGTAGCCGTCGGCATAGAGCGTGTCCTTGCGGCTGAGCGTGCCGAGCACCATCTCCGGGTGATTGCGGTAGTAGCGGTTAATAGCCACTTCCGCCCCGTCGACGTCCACCGTGTCGGTGGCCAGCCAGTCGGGATCGGCGGGCCGGGCCGGCTCGCCCGGGCCACGCTTGCGGAGGAACACGAGGTCGGTGACGACGGACGTCCCCTCCCGCTTGAAGGCGTCGGACGGGAGGCGGACCGCGCCGAGGAAGTCGGCCCGGTCCGACAGGTACTCGCGGGCGGCGGCGTTCTGCTTGTCCAGGGTGAAGTGGCTGGTGACGACCGCCATCACCCCGCCGGGGGCGAGGGCGTCGACCGATTTGGCGAGGAAGTAGTCGTGCAGGGCGAACTTGTGCCCGCGGTAGTCGAATCTCACGTCGGCGAAGGGGACGTTGCCGACGACCGCGTCGAACCCGCCGTCGGGCAGCCGGCTGTCCTGGAATCCCTCGATCCGGACGTCCTGGGCCGGGAACCGGGCTTTTGCGATCCGGCCGGACAACGAGTCCTGCTCGACGCCGACGAACCGAATGCCGGCGGCTGCTCGCGCCAGGAAGTTGCCCGACCCGCACCCCGGCTCCAGCACCAGCGCGTCGGGCGGGGTCCCGAGCCGGTCGTGCACCGCGTACAGGGCGTCGACGACGACCGGAGAGGTGTAGAAGGCGGTGAAGGTGGTGCGTTTTGCGCTCGCGTACTCGTCCGCCGTGAGGAGCCCTTGCAACTCCTCGCCGAGCGCCTGCCAGGAGGCGTCCTTGTACCGGGCGGTGGCCGGGTTGGGGAACAGGGACCGGGCGACCGGGCCGAACCCGGGGAAGCGGCCGAGCGCGGCCCGTTCGTCGGCGGTGGCCTCGCGGCCGTCGGCCTCGACGGCCTTCAGCACTCGCACGGCGTCCAGGATGTCGCGTGCCTTGCCCTTCTCACCGGCGGCGACCCGGGGGTCGGCTTCCGGAGTGACCGGGGCGTGAGCGGCGGGCGGGGGTGGCGGCTGCGGCTTGGGCTCGGGTTCACCGGGCCCCGGCGCGTCGTCGAACAACGACGGCCCGGTGCGCCGCCGGAGGAATCGGGCGGCAGGCGTCAGGGGTCGTGGGCGAGCAGCGTAGCTTCCGCCGAGAGGCGGGCTTGCAGGTCGAGCAGGGCCTGTTCCAGGGCGACCGCCGTCCGGGACGGCGGGTCGAGGTCCGGTCTCGACCAGGTCAGCCGGTCGATCCGGGACAGGTGGTCCGCCCGCAGGTCGGTCGCGTGGGCGTCCAGGGCCGGCATCAGTCGCCGCGTGCGGCGAAGGTGGCGGTGGAGGGTCGGGTGCGACTGGATCATGCCGAGGGCCAGGGTCTTGTACTGCATCGGGGGCGTCTCCGGTCGAGTCGTCGAGGTCAAAGATGGTGAGTTGCCGGGCGGCCGGCTTGCGGGACATGGGGCGGGGCGGGCGTCACTGTGGTTGCGGGCGGGGGCACGGAAGGCCGTGAACACGCCGTTCCGTGTTCACGGCCCCGGGGAGGAAATGATGTCAGCGGGTCACGCGGCCTGGGCGCGGTCGGCCTGCTGCTGCTCCAGGATCCAGCTGTGGGCCTGGTCGAGCAGTTTGGCCACGACGAGCAGGTCGGCCTCGCTGAAGCTGTCGGACTCCTTCCAGTCGTCGCCCTGCTTGTAGCTGCGGGACGGGGTGGCCGAGTACCACGGGCCGTTCGCCGACTCGTTCTTCCAGATCGTGACGGTGAGGACCCCGGCGCGGAGCTTGTGGGCGGGTTTGGACATGGCGGCCTCCTTCGGGCGGTTGTGGTTGAGCCGCAAGGTAAGCCACAACGCCGCGCGTTTGTCAACCACCCGGGCAACGTGTTCGCCGGACGGGGACCGCGCGGCCTTACCCGTCTTCCCTCCGCTTCCGCCGTTCCCCTTGGTCCCGGTCCGGCTTGCCGAGGGGACGGAACAGCCCGGGGGGGTCGCCGGCCGCGAGGCCCTTGGAGTACTCCCATCCCTGCCGGATCCGCTCGACGGTCTCGCTCGTGAGAGAGACGCTGTGGAACTTCTCGAACGTCCGGCAGGTGAGGGACCTCTTGCCAGTCTCCTTGTCGCGGAGAGAGTACTTCGCCCCGAAGTCGTCCGAGATGGCGACGAACACGCACGGCCGCCCGGTCACCGGGTGACGGATCGACAACTCCTTGCCCCTCAGGAGTTCGTTCACGGTTTTGACCACGTCTTGGCGGTACGCCCGGGCACTCTCGACCGTCGCGTTGACCGCTGCGTAGTCGTCCATGTTGGCGATGTAGCGTCTGAGGTCGTGCTCCAGCGGCGGGATTGTGATCGAGATCCCGACCGCTTTGACCAGTTCGCCCAAGGCCACGAGCCGCTGACTCCTATGGCTGGCCGTGAGGGGTTCCGCGGTCACGGCCGCGAGCAGCCGACCGACTTCCGGTAGGAGGTCGGTTGCGGCCCTGATGTCTCGCTCCGCACGGCCGAGGCCGTCTAAGCAGAAGGCGTAAAGGTGCTCCAGATCCGCCGGCGCGGGCGTGAGCGGGGCTGGACTCTTGTGTGACATATCGGCCTCGATTCCGGCACGGTTTTTGCGCCTGCGCCTTGACTGCCCAAAGTGGGTAATCTACATTACCCATCAGTGGGTAAACAATGTTACCCACCAGCCTAATCACGATGTGCTCTGCGGTCAACACGTCTTCCGACGTGCCCGCAGAGGGTACGCCCGCAACCCACTCGACGACCGGTCACCCCGGCAACGTGCCCAAGGCGCGGTCGCGGAAGGTCTGCGCCTGGGCGACGCGCGTCCGCCCCGAAAGGAGATGCCAACGATGATGGTGCTCACGACCAAGCCCGTGTCCTGGTTCAGGCCGGACCCCAACCAACCCCGCCGGTACTTCGACGACGAGGAGTTGCGGCGGCTCGGGGAGTCACTCAAGGTCAGCCAACTCCAACCCGTCCTCGCTCGCCCCGACGGCACACTGATCGCCGGCGAACGGCGGCTGCGGGCCGCACGCCTCGTCGGCCTGGTGGAACTGCAGGTACTCATCATCGACGAACCGCTGACGAAGCCGCAGGTCCGGGTGGCCCAGTTGTCGGAGAACGTCCATAGGGCGGACCTGCAAGATGCGGAGAAGTGGAAGGCCTTCGCCGAACTGCTCGCCCTCAACCCGGGCTGGACAAACAAGGACCTGGCTACCCACCTGCACCTGTCGGAGCCGACCGTTACCAAGTACCTCTCACCGTCGCGGTGCGTCCCCGAAGTCCAATCGGCGATGGAGGCCGGGGCGCTCGGGATCACCGACGTGTACACAATCAGCCGGGCTGAGCCGGACCAGCAGCGGGAACTGCTCCGGCTCAAGCTCGCCGGGGAGTCGCGGGACGCCCTGGCCGCCCGGGTCAAGCGGCGGAAGGCCGCCACGGCGGACGCGGTGCGGGTCAAGCGGATCGCCTGCCCTTTGCCGTCGGGGGTGAGCGTCACCGTGGCTGGTGGCGAGTTGTCCCTCGACGAGCTGGTCGAGGCCCTGGCCGAGGCCGGCCGCCAGGCCCGCAAGGCCCGCGAGGACGGGCTCGACGCCAAGACGTTCGCGGCGGTCATGCGGGACAAGGCGAAGAAGGCGGGTGGAGAGCGGTGACAGATTGAGCGGGGCGGCGGACCCGCCCCGGACGATTGACACGCACAACCCCCGCGCACACACAGATTGATCCCAGTTACCCACAAGCAGCGCGCCGCCCCGGCGTGTGAGGAGCCGTACGCACATGAAAATCACCATGGATCACCTCTACGCGCTGACGTTCTTCGGCGGCGTGTACGGGGCGCTCGGATACCACTGGTATCGCAAACGCTTCGGCAGGCGGCCACAGAGCGCCACGTCCCCCGTCCTGCTCTGGCTCACGAAGGACGAGCCGTTTACCGTCCGCGACCTGCTAAACGGCGGGGTGGCGATATTCGGACGCACGGGTAGTGGTAAGACCTCGTCGAGCGGGAAGGCGATCGGCAAGGCCATCGTCGGCCTTCCGGGTAGCGGCGGGTTGATCCTCGCGGCCAAGCCCGAGGACCGGGCGATGTGGGAGTCAGTTTTTAAGGCGGCGGGGCGGGAGTCCGACCTGCTGATCTTCTCGCCCGACCACCCGCTGCGGCTGAACTTTATCGATGCGGAGATGCGGGCAGGCGGCCAGACGATGAACATCGTCCGCTGCATCACCACCATCGGGGAAACGCTGCGCTCGGCGGACAAGAAGGGCGGCGAGGACGGGGACTTCTGGGAAAGCCAGCAGGCACGCCTCATCCACAACGCGGTGGAGATTCTCAAGCTCGCCTACGGGAAGGTGACCGCGCCCGACCTCCTCCGGTTCATAAGCGGCATGGCGGCCACGCCTGACGTGGTGAAGTCGGAGAAGTGGCAGGCGGGCTTCCACTACCAGAGCCTCCTGCTGGCGGAGAAGAACGCCAAGACCGAGATCGAGAAGCACGACCTCACGCTGGCGTTGGAAGCGTGGGTGAACGAGTACCCCGCCCTGAACGACCGCACCCGGTCGAGCATCACGGCGGGCGTGTTCAACACCCTCCACGTGTTCAATCAGGGGATCGTCCGCGAGCTGGTCAGCACCACGACGAACGTGTCGCCCGAGGACATGTTCCGGGGTAAGTGGGTGCTGGTGGATATGGCCCCCTCTCAGTATGGGGATGTCGGCTTGTTCGTCGCTGCGGGGTGGAAGTACCTCACGCAGCGGGCCATCCTCCGCAGGCACGCCACCGACCAGTCGAACGTCGTCACGATCTGGCAGGACGAATCGCACCTGTTCGTGAACAGCCACGACGCGCCGTTCGTCGCCCAGTGCCGCAGCCGGAAGGGCTGCATGGTGAGCCTGACGCAGAGCATCCACAGCTACTACTCGGTGCTGCACGGGGATCGGGGGAAGCACGAGGCCGACGTGCTGCTCACGAACTTCGGGCTGAAAGTCTTCCACGCCCTCGGTGATGCCGACACGGCGAAGTGGGCATCCGGGCTGATCGGCAGGTCGCGGCAGGTGTTCATCGGCGGCTCGATGACGCCGCAGCAGGACATGTACGACGAGCTGATGAAGCCGACCCGGTACAGCGGGAGCTTCAGCGAGTCGTTCGAGGACACGCTCCAGCCGGACGTGTTCATCAACGGCCTGCGGACGGGCGGCACGGCCAACGGGCTGCTCTGTGACGCCATCGTGATCCGCAGCGGCGAGCCGTTCGCGTCAGGCCAGAACCACCTGTTCACCACCTTCAAGCAGGAGTGAGCCGTGAACGAACGGTTGAAGCACGACTGCGCGATGGCGATGGCCAAGGCGCTGCTGGACATGGTCGCCCACAACTACCGCGAGGATGAACACCGCGACGTGTTCGAGGCGTTCTACACGGCGTGCAAGGCTGGGATAGAGGCCTACGCGATCAACGACGACAGGATGCAACGACGACTTCGCCCACTTAACAACTGAGGGAATCATGCGCAACGAGCATCAGTCCGAACGTCCGAGCATGAGCGACAGTTTCAACGTCCTTTACGCCCTCATCGTGTCCCACGCGACCATGATGACCGCCTTCACGCGGAGGGACTTCGGCAAGGAGCACTTCGGACTCAACGCCCTGTTCGGGATCTTCATCACCGTGTTCTACGCCGGGATCACGAACTGCCCGCAGGTGGTTTACTTCCTCGGCTTCTGGTTCCTGGCCGTCATCGCCCAGCGGATCAGGCAGTTCAAGAACTACCGCAACGATGTGGTGATCCACTCGCGCTACAACGGGTATCCCGTTCTCGCGTGGACGCTGTTCCCCCGGATCAAGACCGAGGGCAACGCGAAGGGCGCGGAGGCGTTCCTCTTCCTCGCAGTCGGCGGGTGCATCGCCCAGTTCATTCCGCCCCTCGGCTTTTACATCGGCCTCGGCTGGATTTCCATCCTCGCGAGCGAGGCGATTCTGGTCGAGGTCCAGAAGCGACGGGTTCAGGCGATGAGGGACGCCGAACTCGAAAACCGCTCCCTCGCAGAGCAGTACCGGAAAAGGAGATGACAGATGGCCGGAAAGATCGGCGAAGGCCACATGGCGGCGATGGGGCGGGCGGGCCTGAAGGAACTCTCTCAGGCGCTCGTGGCCCTGCCCGAAAGCAGCATCCGCCCGGTGGAGGAACCCGGCCTGGTCGGGAACCCCACCAGCTACGAAGTGACCGCCGAGCGCGGCGGTGTCCACGGTTCGCTCAAGGACATGGTCGAGGCACGGGCTGAGAACTCCGGCCCAAAACAGGAAAGGAGCTTAGAGCGATGATCCTCGCAAGCTTTCAAAACGACCTGGCGATTCTCGGCGGCCTGCTCTGCATGTCGGTCACCGCCGTCATGCTGTTCTTCGGGCTGGTCGTCATGGTTCTGGTTCGCATCGGTCGCAGCGCCCCGCAGGTCGGTGCGTCCGGGCTGGCCAAGAAGGTCGCGGCCAAGGGTGCCGTAGAGATCGCCAAGCGGCTGTTCTGGAAACGGTTCGGTTAACCCCAAACGGAGGTCGTCATGTCTGCACTGGTCAGGTTCAGGTGCCCCGGCTGCAACGTCGGGCTGAAGTCGAAGCAAGAGAAGGCGGGCATCGTTACCGCCTGCCCGAAGTGTCGCGAAGACCTGGTCGTTCCCGAGGCGCTCTCGGTGGTGCCCGTGGTGCGGCAGAAAAAAAAGACGGTGCCCGTCGGGCTGACGCTCCCGAACGGTGCGGCGGTGAATGCCGAAGTGTCGCAGGAAACGGCGAACACCATGGCAAAGACGTTCGTCGGAGGGCTGCTCGTCGCCATCGGCGTGGTGCTGGCGGCGTGGTTCGGGGGGAAGGGTAAGGCGGTCTGACCTCAGGGCTGTCGACCGGGCGGCGGGGTTCGCACCGCCGCCCCCTCCGCATCGTCCTCTCAATCCGACCAAGCTAGGCCGCCGCCCACCAAGGAGTTCGTCGTGTTTTTGTTCGCAATGGTCCTGCTGCTGTTGACCGGAGCCATGGCCGGGGGGTTCGGGTTCTGGGTCTACCGCGTGGCCTCGCACCTGCGGGGCGACGAGGAGGCCACCCGGGCCGTCGTGCGGCACGTGCTCATGCCGCTGTTTGAACGCAAATCCTCCCCGGACGAGCCGCCCGGCCCGCCCGGTGGGGCGGCCTGAACGGCCACCCACGAACCACAAGGGCCGGCCACTGTGCCGGCCCGCGACACCACAGATTTCAAAGGAGCAAGAGTCGTGTTCAGAATCCGCAGCCCACAGCCCGAACCGGTCCACCCGCCCGAACCACCCGCACCCAAGGTCGAGTATTTCGACGTGACCTGCCGGGAGGCCGTGCGGCACGCCCTCGCCGTGCTGAAACTCGCCGGAGAAGATTGGACCCCCCGGAACGTCGCGGCGGTGGTGGCGTCCGCCCCGCGGACCCTCGACGACGTCGGCCGGCGGGAGCACCGCCGGGCGTCCTACTGCCGGCAGTGCCTGATCCTGGCGGTCGAACGCCTGACCCGCCAGAGCACCGAGGCGGAGAAGGAAGCGTTCGAGGAGGCCCAGGTCCACTTCCTCGAAATCTTCCCCAAGCTAGGAGACCCGACCCGGCGGTTGCTCGAAGAGGCCGTCTTCGGGTTGGCCGCCCCCCTCATGCACCCGGACTCGGCCGGTCCGGTCCGGGAGGAGAGCCGGGCATGACCGTCGATGAACGGCTGGCCCGGATCGAGTCACTGCTCCGGGACCTGGTCAGCCGCCCCGAGGCCCGGGAGTGGTACTCGGTCGACGAGTTCGCGCGGGCGGTGGGCAAGGCCCCGTTCACCGTCCGCGAGTGGTGCCGGCTCGGCCGGGTCCGCGCCCGCAAGCGGGGGTCGGGCCGCGGGCCGCACCCGGCTTGGTGTATCGCCCACGACGAGTTGCTGCGGTACCAGCGGGAGGGGCTGCTGCCCGCCGCGGGCGGGGGAGGAGGGGAACCGTGCTGACCGTGAAACAAGCCGCCGCGCGGGTCGGCGTCTCGCCGAGTCTGGTCTACGCCTGGTGCCGCGAGCAGCGGCTGCCCCATTACCGGATGGGCCGCGAGGGGAAGCGGGGGCAGATTCGCATCAACCCGGCCGACCTCGACACACTCATGAAGTCTTTGCGCCAGGACCGCCACCCGCTGCTGGCGGACGTGCGGTAGCGCCCCGACCGAGGTGGTCCCGCGAGGGAACGCCGCGCCCCGCCCGGTTGCCGCCGGGCGGGGTTTTTCGTTTTCGGGCAGCCGGTCAACGAACTGGAGGGGTGGCCGCCACCCCGGCCGCCTTCGCCGCCTGCTCGCGCATGTGCTCCACCCGCTGCCCGAGGTGGCCGTACACCCGCATCACCATGTCCGTCGAGCGGTGGCCGAGCATCTCCGCCACCTGGGCGATCCCGACCCCGTTCTCCAGGGCGGTGGTGGCGAACGAGTGCCGGTAGGCGTAGGCGATCACCCCCTTCAGGGCGGGGAACTTCTTCCGCAGGTTGCGGAACCGGATGCGGACCGCGTTACGGGTCCACGGCCGGCCGCGGCTGTTCAGGAACAGCGGCCCGTCCGGCCGGGACGCGACGAGCTCGCGGGCGAGTTCGACCGCGGCGGGCGGCAGGTAGACGACCCGCGGCCGGCCGGTCTTCTTCACCGTCTTGTGCTTGGCGAACACCCACACGCCGGTCGCCAGGTCGCAGTCGGCGGCGGTGACGCGGGCGACCTCCCCGGGGCGGCACCCGGTCAGGGTCATGGCCAGGACGAACCGGCGGAAGGCGGCGTCCTTGATCGCACCCAGGATCAGCTCCCGCTCCTCGGGCGTGACCACCCGGCTGCGGGAGAGCGGCTTCGGCTTTTTCACGTGGGCGATCGGGTTGCGGGGCAGGTGCTCTTCCTCGACCGCCCAGTTGAACGCCCGCTTCAGCACCCCGATGGCCTTGTTGGCCGACGTCGGGTTGTACCCCTTGTCCCGGACCCACGCCCGGACGTGTTTCTTCCGCAGTCGGGTAACGCGGAGTTTTCCGAACCGCTCGACGAACGGGGCGAGGAGTGACTTGTGCCAGGCGGCGGTGTCGGCCGAGTGTTCGCCCCGGGAGTAGGCGAGGAAGGCGTTGACGACGTGCGAGACCGTCGCCCATGAGGGAACGGGGTCGGCGGCGGATTCTTTTTCGATGGAGTAGTCGCGGGCGGCCAGTTCCTTGAGCAACTGGTCCTCGGCAAGCTTCTTGCCGTGCTTGTCGTCGGGGGCGTTGACGAGTCGGATTTGCTTCTGGCGGCCGCCATCGAGAATGGTGGCGAACCAGGCGTTCTTGGACTTGCGGAACCAGACCTTCTGCATGGCGTTCTCCTCGCGGGGTGGACCGAGGTGGTCCCGCGAGAGATTGCCGCCGTCACGCTGCCGGTTGCCGCCGGCCGCGTGACTTGCTTCGTCTAGTGCCCTACTTTAGTGCCCCAATCGTCGTAAACCTAGTCGGGCTGACAGGATTCGAACCTGCGACCTCTTGGTCCCGAACCAAGCGCTCTACCAAGCTGAGCTACAGCCCGTTGCTGAGGCTGAATCGTATCGCACGGGCGAACAATGTCAACGCCAAGCGGCTGCCGCCACAGGGCGACGCATTCGTTGGGGTTAGCAAGCGGACGCAGTTTGGGTAAAGGGCTCCTCCCCAATCCCTGAGGTGTCCCCGATCGCTCGCCGAACACTTGGGAGATGGCGACGAGGGTGGAGTGTCCGGCGAGGAGTCCGTCGCCGGATACCCGCTGAAACGGCCGACCCGCTCCGAGGGGTCATCGACGACTTCTTTGCGGGGGCCGTCAGCAACGTCCACACCCGCAAGGCGTACCTGCGAGCGACCCGCGGTTTCTTCGACTGGGCGGCCGCTCAAGGCGTCCCACTGAATCGAATCACCCCCGGTATGATCGGCCGGTACTTCGACGCCCAACCGTGGTCGCCGGCAACGACGAGCCTGCGCCTGGCCGCGCTGTGGAGGCTGTTCGACCATTTGGTGACACGGCAATTCCTCGCGCTCAACCCGGCGGCGTCCGTCCGCCGGGAGCGATACAGCAGGACGAGGGCAAGACGGCCGAGATCACGGCCGAAGAAGTGCGGCGGTTGGTCGCCTACGGGACCGGGCGATCATCGGGGTGCTAAACTTCACCGGGGCGCGGGTCGGAACGGTGGTGAAACTGCGGCCCGGCGACCTGTCGCACGACGGCACCTACCTGGTGCTAAACTTCCGGGAAAAGAATGGCAAGCAGCGGGCGATCCCGGTTCGCTCACCAGGGAGTAAAGTCGTGTTCAACCCCTTCAGGGAAATCATCGACGAGTCCGACGACCTCGCCCTCGTCGCGTCGGCGCGGGGCGGCAGCCTGGACGCCCTGGAGAAGTTGGTCCTGCGGCACCAGGCGTGGGTGTACAACGTCGCCGTCCGGATGGTCTTCCACCCGCAGGACGCCGAGGAGGTGACTCAGGAGGTGCTCATCAAGGCCGTCACCCACCTGAGCACGTTCCAGGGCGAGAGCCGGTTCCGCACGTGGCTCTACCGCATCACCGCGAATCACGTACTGAACATGAAACGCCGCGGGGCGGAACTCCGGCCGCAAACGTTCTCCTCCTACGCGGCGGCCATCAACGACACGCCCGATCTCGACCCGCCCGACCCGAAGAGCGTCCCCGCGGACGTGCCGCTGCTCGTCGAGGAGGCCAAACTCACCTGCACGACCGGGATGCTGCTGTGTCTCGACCGCCGGCAGCGGCTCGTCTTCACCCTCGGCGAGATCCTCGGCGTCGGCGACGCCGTCGGCGGCGATGTCCTGGAGATGTCGGCCGACAACTTCCGGCAGAGCCTCGCCCGCGCCCGCCGCGACCTGTACCAGTTCATGCACGGCCAGTGCGGGCTGGTGAACGCGGACAACCCGTGCCGGTGCCCCAAGAAGACGAAGGGGTTCATCGCCGGCGGGCACGTCGACCCGACCCGCCTGCTGTTCGTCCCCCTGCACGTCCGGAGGATCAGGGACGCCGCGACGGAGACGGTCCGCGAGATCGACAGTACCCTCGACCGCGAGTACGCGGCCGTCTACCGCGACCACCCGTTCCTCGAACCGTCCGACCAGGTCGAGTGGGTCCGCCGAGTTCTCGCCCGGCCCGACGTCCGCACGGCCCTGCGCCTCGATTGAACATTTTCTTCCCGGCTGTTGTCACGGTCGATCTCCCGCCGTGTCTACAGCGACCCGATGCGACCCGGCGAGGTCGAGAACACGCCATCGAGGAACGCGTCCATGCTCGGTGGGTGTCCCGATTCGTGGTCGTGCCAATCGTGGTCGTCGCGTGGCATGTACCCGATCAGTTCATCCCGTAGGGAGTCCCAGACGAGATGCACATCGCCGACTGCATCCCACCCGAACGCGAGGTGTCGCCCTGGGACAAAAGGCGATACCCGCCCGTCGGGTTCCAGAGCGGCCTTCAGGCTCTCCTCCAGGGTTCGGCTCCGCTCCGCAAGCTGCGAGAGCGGGAAGAACTCCGTGACCCCCATCACATCGGGGAACAGGCCCCCGTCGCAAAGGGCGTAGAACCGGGGCAGGGTCCCGCCGGAGGGTAGTTCCGTGGGCCAATCGCCGCCAGACGGAGGGCGAACGCGGAAGCGTGCGTCGGGCGGGTGGAGGGTGGGTGCCACCTGGATGAGGGTCGTCAGTCGCTGGTCCCACTTCATTTGACTTCTCCTGACGCCAATTCGCACGCTTCGCTATTGTTCACAATGGCTACCTACCCGCGGTACTTTCAGCAGGACCTTTTCCCCGGCGCGACACTATTGGTGTGAAATCCCTTCAATCTTAAGTCTTGGGTCGGACCGTCCCGCTGCCGGGGTCTACACATGATCTTCCCGATGGAAAGAAGGGGTGTGCGAGCAAAGTCCACGAGTCGGATGTGTGTCAGACCTTCGAATATCCCGCCAATAGACGCCGGTCGTACTCGGGCAGGGTGCCCATTTCTTGTTGGCCGATCCTGAGATCGACGACCCCGTCCCGAACCGTGCCGGCCACCGGCACCTCCCGGCCCGCGACTAACGCCTTCCACAACGGCCAGATTTCCGGTCGCAGGACCGCCCGGCGAACCCCATCGTAGACGTCCAACGCCAGCAACAATTCCTTTGTTTCGTGGTCGTCTTCCGACTCCTCGTCGAGGTACGGGGGCCGGACCAAGCCCGGGTGCTCGAGCCGGACATCGACCACGGAGATGCCGGCCTTGACCTCGGCCACGTTCGGGTCGTCCGAGCCCGGGAGCACGGCCCAGCCGATCCCCGACCACGCGAACCCGTCCTCCACGGCACGCAGCCCCCACGGGAAGTGATCGGCGTAGTGGCGGCCGTCGGTCAGCACCCGCCGCCAGACCTCGGCCAGGCAGTCGTCGAGCGCGTCGCCCGGATCGGCGGTCAGCCGGAAGGACGGTCCCGGGAAGCCACGGCCGCGACGCGGGTCCGCGGTCTTGTACGGGCTGCCGCGGTCCAGAATGGACCTGACAAAATCGGCAATTTCCGTTTCCCGCCGCGATTCGACCCACCTCATCCGCGCCTCGCCTTTCGTAACCTCAAGTCCATGCCCGCCTCGGAGTACTGTACCAGCGAAGTCCCCGAACTTCCCCTGCGGTGCGAAATCTGGGATTGTCTGATTGGCCCCGGATGATGTGTTTTCGACCTCTCTGTGTTCGCCCATTGAACCGCTCAAATCTGATACTGCCGAGTTTGTCTCGTCGCGACACCGAACCGACTGTTCGCATTTGCCTTTGACGGTACGGATAATCCAGGACGGGGGGTAACCGATCCGAGGATTTATTGGCGGAAGTCGACTACCAATTACGCACTTCGTGAATGAGCAAGTGGAACTGTGCTCACCGCCCGAACGGTTTCCGGGAGGCAATGTCGGAACGATTCTCCCAGGATCGACTAACCCATCGGGGATTCCATGACTTTCGCCCGCCCAACTCGCTCGTCACGTGGCCTACCGCGAACACGAATCGCCAAACTCGGCGTGGAGTGCCTGGAAGATCGCTCCACGCCCGCCGTCACTTCGCTCGCGGGCACAGTACTCACGATCGACTTCGATGCCGTGAACGAAGCAGTGACGGTATCGAACGACGGCACGAACATTTCGCTGACGAGCTCCGCCAGCATCACTGGTGCAGGCAGCACATTCGCGACATCCGACGTGACCGGTATCGTCGTCGCGGACGACGGCGGTCTCGCAGGGCAGGCGATCACGTTCGCCGGATCGACGACGTTCTCGCTCTCGGACGGTTTGACCAGTACCGGCGTCGAAACGGTGATTTTCAATCGGGCCGTCACGGCGACCGGCAGTGCCACTCTCAGTGTGACCGCCCCGCGGAACATCGTTCTCAACGCGAACGTCACCGGCGGCAGCGGTGGTCTCGTGCTCCGTGCGAATCAGCAATCGACGGCGACCGCCGGCAACTTCACCGGGATCGAAGTCAACGGCGTGACTGTGACGACGATGGGAGATGGCAGCGTCATGATCGCCGGGACTGGGGGCTCGGGCGGCTCGCAGGACAATCACGGAGTTCTCGTCCGGTCGGGAGGAGTAATCACCTCGGGCGGCACGGGGACCGTCAACGTCAACGGAACGGGCGGGTCGGCCACGTTTGGTTTCTGCCAGGGCGTGTTCGTCACCGGCACGAACTCGACGATCACCTCCGGCGGAGGGAATGTCGTCGTGACAGGCCAGGGTGGCCTAACCGGCGGAGACAATATTGGCGTGCGCGTGACCGGTTCGTCGCAGATCACCTCCGGAGGAGGGACCGTCACCGTGACCGGCACCGGAGGGTCTGGAAATCTCGGACCCAATCCGGGCGTGCGGCTCTTCGACGCCAAGATCGCGTCGGGCGGTGGTGATGTGCGGGTCATCGGCAACGGGGGCGGGTCGGGTGCCGGAAACGTGGACCCCGGTGTCTACATCATCGGTGGCAGCGTCACGGCCGCTGGGTCGGGCACGGTCACGATCGAGGGAACCGGCGGCGGGGCGACGGATGGCAACCAGAACTACGGGATCGACTTTCAAAGTCTGGGGACGCCTGGCTCGATGATCGGTTCGAGTGGCGGGGCCATCCACATCACGGGTGTCGGCAGGAACAGCAGCGAGGCAGTCCGACTGGCGGGACCGGTCGTTTCCGGGAACAACGCGGCGATCACGATCACCGCTGACAGCGTTAACATCCTTACCGGCAGCGGCAGTATCAACTCCGGCACAGGCACCACGACCATCCAGACTCGAACGGCCGGCACGCGGATCGATCTCGGCGGGGCCGACGTGCTCAGTGGCAGCCCGTTGACACTCGGACTGACCAGCGACGAGTTGAACCGGATCACTGCGGGGAACTTGGTCATTGGGCGAAATGACATCGCCACGGGGACGGTCACGGTCTCCAGCGCGGTTGCCCCGACGAACGCGACGGCACTGGAGGCCATCTCGGCCCGCGACATCGTGGTGAATGCGAATCTCACAGGCGGTGCCGGCGGCCTGACGCTCAGTGCCAACCAGCAAGCGACGTCGAGTAGCGGCAACTTCAAAGGAATCTTGGTGAGCGGGTCGACGGTCACCACGACCGGCGGCGGCAGCGTCCTTCTCCAGGGCCGTGGCGGCGACAGTGGAAGCGAGAACGACGGCGTCCGGGTCAATTCCGGAGGCGTGGTGACTGGAAGCGGTACGGTTACCGTTGAGGGCCAAGGTGGTTCGAGCGATGGAACCAACAACGAAGGTGTGTTCGTACTCGACGCGAACTCGACAATCACCTCGAACGGTGGAGATGTATCGGTCACTGGCAGGGGAGGGTCCGGCGGGGGACCGGGAGGAGGCGGACACTTCGGAGTCGATGTCTCATTCGCCGGCTCGATTTCGGCAGGGGGCTCGGGTTCGGTCACGGTCGTAGGGTTTGGCGGATCGGGAGAGACTGAGAACATCGGAGTGTTCGTGCTCGGCGCCGATTCGACGATTACATCGAGCGGTGGGAGTGTCTCGGTCACCGGCACGGGCGGTACCGGCAGCGGGGCGAACCAGGGCGGCGTCTATGTCGTTGATGACGGACTGATCACGTCTGGAGGTTCGGGCACCGTCACCGTCATGGGCACCGGTGGTTCCGGCAACGGAGACGGCAACTTTGGCGTGAGCGTGTCGCAAGGTCAATCGACGATTACTTCTGGTGGTTCGGGTTCGGTTACTGTCACAGGCTTTGGAGGGGACGGCAACGGCGACGGGAACAGCGGAGTGAATGTTTCGTCCGGGACGATCACTTCCGGAGGGGCCGGCGAGGTCACGGTTCAGGGCACCGGTGGTTCCGGCAGCGGGGCCAGCAACTACGGCGTCATCGTCGTCGCGAACAAACGAATCACCTCCGGGGGCGGAGCGGTCCTCGTCACGGCGAGTGCAACCGAAGGCACGACAGCCTTGCGGCTGGCGATCAACGGAGGCATCGCGTCGGGAAACAATGCCGACATTACCGTGAGTGCTGACAGTGTCTCCATCGTTTCCGGCGGCACGATCAACTCCGGCACCGGCACGACGACCATGCAGACCCGCACGGCCGGCACGCGGATCGACCTCGGCGGGGCGGACGTGCTCAGTGGCAGCCCGCTGACACTCGGCCTGGCCAGTGCCGAACTGAACCAGATCACCGCAGGCGCACTCGTCATCGGCGACGCCTCGGCGGGCACCACCACTGTTTCGGCCAGTATCTCCCCCACGGGAACGGGTGCCCTCAACCTCCTCACGGGGGCGGAACTCCTCGATGCGAACGCGACTGGCACCGACATCGCCGTCGCGAACCTGAGCATCGTCTCGCCGAACGGCATCGGGGCATCCGGCAACCCGCTCGAACTGAACGTCGACACCCTCTCGACCGACACCAGCGGCGCGAACGGCGACCAACTCCTGGCGGAAGCCGACTCGCTCACGATCGCAACCGGCGACCTGAACGCGGGCACCGGAACGATCACCCTCGATAGCGGCCTCTTCTCCACCGCAACAGGCGGGGATGTCCTCAGCCCCCTCGCTCTCGGAAGCAACGCGACCCTCGGCGGTATCGGACAGACCACGTCCGTGAACGTGCTCGCCGGGGGCACCGTCGCTCCGGGGAATTCGCCGGGCATCCTCGACACGGACGATGTCGCGTTTGCGGATGGTTCGAACTTTGCTGTCGAAATCGACGGCCCCTCAGCCGGCACCGAACATGACCAGTTGCGGGTGACCGGCACGGTCCATCTCGGCGGGGCGACGCTCAGCGCGACCGGCACCATCGCCAGTTTGCCGGACCAGCCGATCGTCCTCATCAACAACGACGGCACCGACCCCATCGTCGGCACCTTCGTGGGACTTCCGGAATTGTCGATTGTCACGATCAACGGAATCGACTTCGCAATCAGCTACAAGGGTGGCACAAACGGTAACGATGTTGTGCTGCTCTCAACGAGCCCACCCGTGATTGCCACAACGAGCTTGCCGCCGGGGCAAGTTGGAGTGCCGTATTCCGCCACCATCGAATCAAGCGGTTTCCCGTCGCCCACGGTCAGCGTCACCGGGTTGCCGGCGGGTCTGACATTCGATCCGAACACTGGGGTCATTTCGGGAACGCCCGCGGTCGCAGGGAACTTCAGTGTGACGGTGACCGGAAGCAACGGTGCGGTACCCGATGACGTGTCGACTTTGACTCTGTCGATCACTTCCGTTCTGGTTCCGATCCCGATTTCCCCGAGAATCCTTCCTGCGTTCAGCGTCGGCTCCGGTTCCGGGATTCCGGCCGAGATCAAACTGTACAACTCGGACGGCACCCCGGCGCAGCGGTTGAACCCGTTCGGGGATTTCACCGGCGGGGTCGCGGTGGCGACCGGCGATCTCGACGGCGACGGAATCCCGGACACGGTTGCGGGAGCCGGATTTGGGGGAGGACCGCGGATTGTCGTTCTGAGCGGAGCCACGGGAGAAGTGCTGGCGGATTTCTTCGCCTACGAGGCGAGTTTCCGCGGGGGCGTCTGGGTGGCCGTCGGCGATGTCGACGGCGACGGGGCCAACGAAATTGTGGCCGGTGCCGGTGTCGGCGGGGGGCCCCGAGTTCGGGTGCTGAAACTCGACGGATCGGTCGTCGTCGACTTCTTCACCGCCAATTCCGACCTCCGGTTCGGCGTCGCGGTGGCGGCGGCGGATCTCAACGGCGATGGCGTAGCAGATGTCGTCACCGGTACCGGAAGCGAGATCTCGATCTTCGCGGGAGGGACATTCGCCAGGATCTCGCGGTTCGATACTGGCCTGGCAGCACCGATCGGCGTGGCCGTTGCCAGAGGCACGATCTATGCGAGCTCGGGTTTTGGAACCTCGGCCGAGATTCGCGGCTTCACGGCTGCCGGCAATGAGATTGATTCGGAGGATCTTCTGTTCGAGGAATCATTCGCGGGCGGTGCCCGAATCGCGGCCTCTGACCTGACTGGAGACGGCACGGAGAATCTGATCGTGGGTGCCGGGCCCGGCGGTGGACCTCGAGTTCGCGTTCTCGAAACGGATCTCGACTTCTTCGCGTTCGACTCCAATCTCCGCGGCGGTGTCTTCGTGGGATAGAGTTGTACCCGTTCAGTGAGGAGCCCGCCTGCAGTTGGACTGGACGTCCAGGGTGCCGTCCAAACCCCGACGGCGAGGAGGCCCGGTTGGAGGAGGTCGCCGTCCCGCTTCGACTTGCTCCGGTTGCGACGTGTCGGTATGGGCGACCCCCGACTTGAGGAAATCCTTGGCCCGGAGGGACCATGCACATCCGATCCACCGCACTCATTCTGGCCGTCGTTGCCGGCGGACTGGCCCTCTTCGCGGGGCCGGCTCGCACCCAAACGCCACCCCCGGCCTCGGCGGTCCCACCCGCGAATTCGCCAACCTCACCCGAAACTGGGGCCGACTACGCCAACCGGCCTGTCGCCTACATCCACGGGAACGTCCCGATCACCCGGCAAGACCTCGGCGAGTTCCTCATCGCCCGCGGCGGGGCCGAAAAAGTCGAACTCCTCGTCAACAAAATGATCATCGAGCACGAGTGCAAAAAGAAGGGAATCACCGTCACCACCAAGGAACTCGAGGCCGCCCTCGACGAGGACCTTTCCACGCTGCCGTTCAAGAAGGAAGAATTCGTCAAGGTCGTGCTCCCGCGGTACGGCAAGACCCTCTACGAGTGGATGGAAGATGTCGTCAAACCGCGGTTGCTACTGACCAAGCTCTGCCACGACCGCGTGAAGGTGGACGAGGCGGACCTCAAACTGCAATTCGAGCGGGAATACGGGGAAAAGCGGCGGATCCAGATCATCATGTGGCCGCCGACCGACGATGAGAAGGCGATCCTGAAGCAGTACGACAGCATCCGGAAGAGCCAGGCCGAGTTCGATTCCGCCGCCCGGGCTCAGGCGAATTCCGGGCTCGCCGCCGCCACCGGGCACATCAAGGCCGTCTGCAAGCACCTGCCGGCACAGGACAAGATTGTCGAGGACACCGCCTTCGCCCTGAAGGTCGGTGAAATCAGCGGCGTCCTCAAGACCTCCCAGGGGTGGATGGTGATGAAACTCCACGAGATTTACCCACCCAACGAGAAGGTCAAGTGGGAGGACGTGAAGGAACGGCTCCGCAAACAGGCCTTCGACGAGAAAATGGCCCAGGAAATCCCGAGATTCTTCGCGGAGCTCCGGAAGGTCGCGGATCCGAAGGTCGTCTTCGCCGGCCCGGCCCTGTGGCGGTTCGACACGGGCTCGAAGCCGGTCGACAACCTGATCCGCGGTGTCGGCGATGCGGTTCCCCCGCCGCCGATCACACCAACCGGCGGAACCGAGCCGAAGAAGTGACCGGACGAGGTCGGAGAAACCTCACCCCCGAACCACCGGTGACGGCGTCCGACAGGGGGAGCCGTCTCCGGGGTCGCGCTTGACCGACACTTTCGACAGGTCGAGTTCGTACAACTGCTGACCCACGGGTGTCGGGTATTCGCCGGTCAGGCATGCCCGGCACAGCCGCTCTTCCGGCAGGCCGATGCAGCGGGCCACCGAGTCGAGCGGGAGGTAAAGCAGGCTGTCCGCCCCGAGCGTCTCCGCCATCGCGGCTTGCTCGTCCAGGGTTGGCACCGCACCGGACAGGTATTTCGGCGCGAACAACTCCCCGACCGTCGACATGTCGATGCCGTAGAAGCACGGCGCGACGATCGGCGGACACGCCACGCGAACGTGCACCTCCGCCGCCCCGCCCTGCTCCCGGATGAAACTGAGCAAATTCCGGAGCGTGGTGCTGCGGACGATCGAATCCTCGACGAGCAGCACCCGCTTCCCGGCGAGCACCTCCCGCAGGGGCGTGAACTTCAGGCGAACCTTGTCCGCCCGGTTCCCCGCCTCGATGAATGTCCGGCCGATGTACCGGTTCCGGATCAGCCCCTCGACGGACGGTATTCCGAGCTCGTATGCCATCGCGTCGGCGGCGGCTTTTCCCGTGTCCGGGACGGGGACCACGACCGTGTTGCCGTCTCGGAAATCGAAGAGGTTTGCTTCCTGCTCCAGCCGGGCCAATTCCTTCCCCAGAGACGCCCGCGAAAGGTAGACGCTACGGTCGTCGAGGGTGCTGGCGACGTTGGCGAAGTAGATCCACTCGAAGAAGCAGTGGGCGGTTCGCGGCCGACGCTCCGCGAAGCGGTGGAAGGTGATCTTCCCGTCCCGGATCAGGATCATCTCCCCGGGTTCGAGAGACTTGATGTTCTTGAAGCCGAGATTGAGGAGGGCGACGCTTTCCGAGGCGGCAGCGAAGAGCGGGCCGTCGATCGCGTAGCAAAGGGGCCGGATTCCGAGCGGATCCCGGACGATCGCCATCTCCCCCATCGCGTTGAGGTAGACGAGATTGTACGCCCCGTCGAACCGGGAACTGAGATCCCGGAACACGTCGACCAGATCGGGCCGCACATCACCCCGCACCGCGTGGGCGATGAAGTGCATGATCACTTCCGTGTCGTTATCCCGCGTGAGGTGGTACTCGTTCAACGCGAGGATGTCGGACCGGAGCGACTGGAAGTTCGCGAGGTTGCCGTTGAAGCCGAACGCGAACCATTTCCACTTGCAGCCATGTCGGCGTTCGAAGGGCTGAGCATACCCGCGACCGGTCGGTCCGCAGGTGGCGTAGCGGACGTGCCCGATGGCGGCCCGCCCGGAGAAGTCCTCCATCACCGACTCGAACTTGTGCGGCTGCGTCATCCGGAACGCTTCCGCAACGGGGCCGAGTTCCTTGTAGGTGTCGAGAAGCTGGTCCCGGGCGGGGTTGAACGAGGAGAAGCCGGCGGCGAGTTGCCCCCGGTTCTGCAGGTCGAGGAGCATCCTCGGCATCAGCCGGGTGACCTGGTCCGGGTCGCCGGGCCACACGGACGACTTGGTGCCGTCCGCAAGGTGGTACAGGGCCGCAACACCGCACTCGTGCTGCAACTCGTCCATGGCACCATCGATCGAGAGGGTTGGGCGGGTGGGATCCGTTCGCCCCGTACCGACATCATAGGAGGCGAACGCTTCACGGGACACAGGAAATGCCAGCGGCTCGCCCCGATCGGGTGCGGAACCACCGGAACGGGCAAGCCGAGGCCGCGGTTCTGGCCGGAGCGGAAGGCATCACCGTGCGGAATTCCCGGCTGCGGATGATTTCTCGACGGTGATCGCCACGAACTTCGACGTCGGCGTGTGACTGACGTCCGCGGTGCTGTCGATCGGAACCAGGACATTGGTTTCCGGGAAATAGGTGGCGGTGCACCCCCGCGGGATGTCGTAGGCGACGACCAGGAATTTCGGGGCGTGCCGGGTTTCGCCTCGGAAGTGGCTCGTCAGGTCGACGATATCCCCTGCCGTCAGGCCGCGCTCGGCGATGTCGTCGCGGTGCATCAGGATCACCCGGCGTTCCCGGTGGATGCCCCGGTAGCGGTCTTCGAGCCCGTAGACGGTGGTGTTGAATTGATCGTGGGTGCGGATCGTCATCATCGCCAGCTGCCCGGGTTCGAGCCGGAGATCCGGCAGCGGGTGGGCGGTGAAGCGAGCTTTTCCGGTGGCGGTCGGGAACTCGCCGATGCGGGGCTTGTTGGGAAGGTAGAACCCACCCGATTCCCGGCAGCGGCGGTTGTAGTCCTCGAAACCGGGGATGACCCGCTCGATCCGGTCGCGGATGCGGTCGTAGTCGCCGGCGAATTCGAGCCAGGGGATTGTGGACGGGTCCCGGAATGTCGCGTCTGCCAGCCGGGCGACGATTTCGACCTCGGAGAGCAACTGCTTCGAGGCCGGCTGCAGATTCCCGCGGGACGCCTGCACGACCCCCATCGAGTTCTCCGTGGTGACGACCTGCTCCTTCCCGTTGCGGATGTCGCGTTCCGTGCGGCCGAGACAGGGCAAGATCAGGGCGGTCTTCCCGGTGACCAGGTGGGATCGGTTGAGTTTGATCGAGACGTGAGCCGTCAGCCGGCAGTTCTTGAGCGCTCGCCCCGTGTACTCCGTGTCCGGCGTCGCGGAGAGGAAATTCCCCCCCATCGCGAAGAAGACCTTCCCCTTCCCCTCGTGCATGGCGTGGATCGCCTCGACGACGTTGTACCCGTGCCCCCGTGGCGGCTGGAACTGGAACTCCTTCCCGATCGCGTCGAGGAACCACTCCGGGGCTCGCTCGTTGATGCCGACCGTGCGGTCCCCCTGGACGTTGGAATGGCCGCGAACCGGGCACAGACCGGCCCCCGGTTTCCCGACGCTGCCCCGCATCAGGATCACGTTGACGAGGTCCTGGATCGTCGCGACGGCGTGCTTCTGCTGGGTCAACCCCATCGCCCAGCACGCGATGATCCGCTCGGAACCCGCGACCAGTTCCGCGAGTTTCTCGATCTCTGCCCGGGAAACCCCGGACTGTTCGGTGATCGCGTCCCAGGTCACGGGTTCGAGCGACTTCCGCAACTCCTCGAAGCCGTCGGTTTTCTCGGCGACGAATTTCCCGTCGATCGCGTTCTTCGCCAGCAGGAGCTTCATCACGCCCTGGAGGACCGCCTGGTCGCCGCCGATGCGGACCTGGAGGAAGAGGTCGGCCAGGGGGGTGGAGAAGACGCCGAGGATCCCGCGAACTTCCTGCGGGTTGTGGAAGGCGAGCAATCCCGCCTCGCGGAGCGGGTTGAGGGCGACGATTTTCGCACCGGCCCGCTTCGCTTTTTGCAGGGCCGACAGCATCCGCGGGTGGTTCGTACCCGGGTTCTGGCCGAGAATCAGAATCAGTTGGGACTTCTCGAAATCGTCGAGCTTCACGGTCCCCTTGCCGATGCCGACGGTCTGGGGCAACGCGACGCTCGACGACTCGTGGCACATGTTGGAGCAGTCCGGGAGGTTGTTGGTCCCGAACTTCCGCACGAAGAGCTGGTAGAGGAAGGCGGCCTCGTTCGAGGTCCGGCCGGAGGTGTAGAAGATCGCCTCGTCCGGGGATTCCAGTGCTTGCAGTTCCGACGCGATCAGGCGGAAGGCGTCGTCCCACGCGATCGGTTCGTAGTGCCGCGACCCGGGGCGCAGAACCATCGGCTGGACGAGTCGCCCGAGTTGGCCGTGCTCATAGTCGCTGAGCCGGGCGAGGTCGTCGATGCTGTGTTTGGCGAAGAATTCCGCGGTGATTTTGCGGGAATCCGCTTCCCAGCCAATCGCCTTGGCCCCGTTCTCGCAGAACTCGGCCATCGCGCGGTGGTGGTCCGGGTCCGGCCAGGCACAGCTCGTGCAGTCGGTCCCGCCCGCCTGGTTGAGGTTGAGCAACGCCCTGGTTCCCCGGGCAATCCCGGCCTGGGAAAAGACGTGACCCAGCGAGGAAACGACGGCCGGCAACCCGACCGCGACGTCCTTGGGATCGGAAACGGACAGCCCCGTGAAGTTCTCCGGGCACAGGGCTTCCGGCGTGGAATCGGTCATGGAGAGGTTCCTTCGAGCCGTTCTTCCCCAGAATACACGTTGAACCGGCCATCGCGGACGAATCCGACCAGCGTCATGCCCACGCGGCGGGCAAGTTCGACGGCGAGGCTCGACGGGGCACCGACAGCCGCGAAGATCGGCACCCCCGCGACGGCCGCCTTCTGCACCAACTCGAACCCCGCCCGGCCGGACACGAAGAGGACCCGCTCGGCGAGGGGCACCGTCCCGGCCCGCATTGCACCACCGATCAGTTTATCCACCGCGTTGTGCCGGCCGACATCTTCCCGCACCGCGACCAGGTTTCCCGACGCATCGAAGATCGCCGCCGCATGCAACCCGCCGGTCCGCTCGAAGGTCGGCTGGGATTCGCGTAGCCGGTGGGGAAGCTCGTGGATCAGCGATGCCGGGACCCGGAACCCCGCCGCGATCGGCTCGCACGCCATCTCGATCGCATCGAGGGAACTCTTGCCGCAGATTCCGCAACTCGACGAGGCGTAGAACTTCCGCTCCACCCGGGCGAGGTCGACTGCCACCCCGGGCCGGAGATCGACCCGCACCGCATTCCCGGCAGCGGACTCGACGACATCGAGCAGATCCGCGGGGTCGGTGAGGATTCCCTCGGAAACCAGGAACCCGACGGCGAGTTCCGCGTCGTGTCCGGGCGTCCGCATCGTCACCGCGACCGCTTTCCGCGAGCGATTCTCGGCCGGCCCGAACCCGACGCGAATTTCGAGCGGCTCCTCCACCGCGACGGCATCGGAGCGGGGATGCGAGCCGGCCCGGTCGACGGCGAGGATCGAAACTTCGCGGGCGGAATCGGACCGGGGCATGTCGTGGTTCCAACCGTCAGATCCGCTTGAACTGCCGATCGAGTTCCTGCCGGGAAAACAGGAGCGAGGTCGGCCGGCCGTGCGGACAGTGGTGCGAATCGTCCGCCATTTTCCGCAGATGCAGCAGGTATGCAATCTCGTCCGGGCTCAGGCGGTCCCCCGCCTTGACGGCCGCCTTGCACGCCATTGTCGCGAGCAGGTGGTCGAGCAGCACCTCCTTCGCCGGCGGACGGTCCTTCGAGACGAGATAGTCGATGACGCCCTGCAGGATCTCGTGCGGCGGCCGTCGACTCAGGAGCGTGGGGTAGCTCGACAGAAGCACCGTGTTGCCGCCAAAGTCGGAGATTTCGAGGCCGAGCTCCGCCAGTTCTTCCCGGGCGTCGAGCACGAGTGCCGCCTGCTCCGCGGGAAGTTCGATCGGGTCCGGGATCAGGAGCCGCTGGATTTCCAGCTTCCCGTCGCGGATCCGTCGGCGAAGCTGCTCGTACAGGATCCGCTCGTGCAGGGCGTGCTGGTCGATGACGAGCATCCCCTCCGGCGTTTCGAGGACGAGGTAAGCGTCGTGGACCTGCAAGGCGGTGCCGGCGGGAATCGCGAGCGATTGCAGCGATTCCTGCGGGATCGACGGCGTGCCCAGGGCTTCCGACGGATCGGCGGATTCCGATGCGTCCAGTGCGTTCGCGGACGTGGGGAAGTCGAGTTCTGCCGGCTCGGCGCGATCGGGGATTTCCTCGAAGGTCGGCGAATCCGGGGGCTCGATCGTTTCTGCCGGGGTCGGTGCGGGTCGGGAAACCGGTGCGTGTTCCCGGAAGATCGGGGGTGTCGCCGGGCGGGGGAGGGGTGCCGCCATCGGGCGATCCCACGGCAGGTCGCGCGGCGGCGACGGCTCCGCTCGCGAGTCGGGCTGGGGTTCCCGTGAGGGGAACAGGCTCTCCGTGTTGGCCCGCGGCGGGACCTTGAGCGTCCACGATTCCTCGGGCACCGTCAGCTTCGGGACGAGATTTTCCTTGAGGAGCCGCTGCTTCACCGCCCCGCGGATCATCGAGTAGACGACGGAGTTGTCGCGGAAGCGGACCTCCGCCTTGGTGGGGTGGACGTTGACGTCGACGGTGTCCGGGGGGACTCGCAGGAAGAGGAATCCGACGGGGTAGCGGCCGGTCATGATCAGGCCGCGGTACGCCTCCTGGAAGGCGTGGGCGAGGCTGCGGTCGCGGAACCATCGGCCGTTCACGAAGAGGTACTGCAACTTCGCATGGCCGCGGTCGCAGGCGGGGTCGGCGATCCACCCGGTGAGGGAAGTCGGGCCGGGGCCGGTGTCGATCTCGTGGAGTGCGTCCCGGACTTCCGCCCCGAAGAAGAGGCCGATCCGGTCGCGGAGCGTCGCCGACGCCGGCACCTCGACGACGAGTTTCCCGTTGTGCCGGAGCGTCAGGTGCAGCCCGGGGTTCGCCAGTGACAACCGGGTGACAGTCTCGGAGACGTGGCCGAGTTCTGTCGGGATGCTTTTGAGGAATTTCTTGCGGACGGGGACGCTGTAGAAGAGGTGACGGACCTCGATGCGGGTCCCGGGAGCGCCGCCCCACGCGCGAACGGGGGAGATCGTGCCACCGTCGCAGGTCACTTCGCCGCCGGTCGGTTCGCTGGCGGGGCGGGACTGCAACGTGACCTTCGCAACGCCGCCGATGGATGCGAGCGCCTCGCCGCGGAAACCCATGGTCGCGATGCGGAAGAGATCGTCGGCGGTTTCGAGTTTGCTGGTGGCGTGGCTGGCGAGGGCGAGAGGAAGTTCCTCGAGGGCGATCCCGCAGCCGTCGTCGGTGACGCGGATCAGTTCCGTCCCGCCGGCTTCGAGTTCGATGTCGATGCGGGTAGCACCGGCATCGACCGAGTTTTCGAGCAGTTCCTTGACGACGGACGCCGGGCGTTCGATCACCTCACCGGCGGCGATCTTGGTCACAACTTCCGGCGGCAACTGGCGAATGCGGGGGAGACTCACGCGGTCGGTTTCCGTTTCGAAGAGCGGCGGTTTCCGCTGCGAACCGGGCGATGGGCGGGGGCGTTGCGGGACGGGACGGGTTCTTGCCAGCTTACCCGACGCAATCGAAGCGGTGGACCAGTCGTCGGCTGTTGATGTCGAGAGCTTCGAGGATCTGCAGGACGGGTTCGAGGGGGATCTGGTAAGCCGTGGCCCAGTTGATGATGTCGAGGTTTTCTTCGCCGTCTTTGAGCCGATCCAGAATGCGGTCGAGGAGGTCTTTCTGGTCCTGGAATGCTCGCTGGAGGAGTCCGAAGTCGCCGCGGTCGAGTTCGATCCAGAATCGTCGGCCTTGGAGGTGTTCGAGCCAGCGTGCTCGGAGGTAGCCCCACCAGTGTTCTTTGACCCATTTGCGGATGGCGGTTTCGCCGAGGTCGCGGCCTGCCTTCTCGCTTTCGATCCACTTGAACCGGTCGGCTTCCGCCTGACAGTCCAGGTAGATGCTCATCGTGGGGGCCGACGCGCCGCGGGAGGCGGTGTCGGCGAACAGATTGGCAGTGACCGTGAGCATCGGGTCGATCCCGTCACCGATCCTCGCCCCATCGGCTCCGCGATTCCTGTCCCGCTGGGCACGGGGAATCGCCAATTCAGGCGGAGGAAGAAGTTACACCAATTCTAGACCACCGGGCACGTGGTGTGCAAGTACTTTGTGAATCATCGCACAATGTACCCGCCGTCCACGAACAGCACCTGGCCGGTGATGTAGCTACCGGCGTCGCTGGCCAGCAGCAGACACGGGCCGACGAGTTCTGGCGGTTGGCCCCAACGACCCAGGGCGGTGTGGTCCGCGAACGCCTTCTTGTCCGCGTCGCTCAGAAGGTTCATCGGCAGATCGGTCAGGAACGGACCCGGGGCAAGGCAGTTGACTGTCACCCCAGAAGATCCGAGGTCGATCGCGCTGGCCCGGCACAGGCCAAGCAGGGCGGATTTCGTCGCGGAATAGACGTTCCGCCCCTCTTTCGAAACCTGACCCATGATCGAGGAAATGTGGATCACCCTTCCCCATTTCCGGGATTTCATCTGCGGAACCAGTTCCCGAGTCAGGGCCATCACCGACGAGAGATTGATCTCGATCACACGGTCCCAGACGTCGTCAGTGATCGTGTCGATCGCCTGCGGGGCGTTGGTGCCGGCGTTGTTGACGAGGATGTCGATCCGCCCCATGCGTTCGAGGGCGGTGTGGGCGAGGCGTTTGACGTCGTCGCGGCTTTGCATGTCCGCAACGATAAATTCGCCCCGGCGGTCGGTTCCGGACAGAATTTCCGAGAGTGCGGGTCGGAGTTCCGCCTCGGTTCGGCTGGAGATGACGACATCCGCCCCGGCTTCGAGGAGCCCGCGGGCCATCGCCTTGCCAAGGCCTTTGCTACCGCCGGTGACGAGTGCCACCCGGCCGGAGAGGTCGAAGAGCTTGTGTGCCATTGGTCGACATCTTGGCAGTTTCTTGCACGAGTTGCAACCGTGCCGAGCGGAGAAATCTCGAAACGGTCGACAATCCGGCCCGATTTCCCGGCCCGATTCTCCGGCGAGAAGGAGCTCCGCACCGGAAATCGGGGCCGGGCAATTGTCGGGGTTTACCGGCGGATACCCCGATCCACACGCCGCCACTGGTTCGGGGTCATGTCGTACCACTTGTACACCTGCTGGCGGTACGTCGGGGTGTAGTAGCTGGGGTACTGGTCGGTGGTGTATGTCGGGATCGCCTGGTATTGCTCGGTGGTGAGCGGGATGGTGGTGGTCTTCTTGTCGAAGTTGAACTTCGCCGCTTCCCAGGGGACGGTGACCAGTTTCCCGTTCTTGGAGACGATCAGGTAATCGACCCGGCCGTCGTCGCTGAGAATGATGTCGTCGACGGTGCCGACCGTCTGCTCGCCTCGCGCCTGGACGCTCATCCCGAGGAGATTCTTTGCCCGGTAGGCGTGCGGGGTGTCGGTGGAGGCGTCAGTCCCGGTCGCCGGTTTCGCCGGGTTCGCGGGCTGAGGTGCTTGAGCGATCACAACCGCGGTCATGAGGAGACACGTGGGGAGAACTGCGCGCATGGGTTGCCCTGAATCAGGAATTGTCGGAGCCAGACGCCGGGGAAACGCCCCCAACGGGCGGACGTGTGGGGGTGCAATCGCTATGCCCCGGAGCTCGAAACTCGCGATCGGATCCGATGCCAGAAATGCTTGAAAAACGAGAATTCCTGCCGCTACGGGAGGAGAACCTGGATCGTCCCGCGCTTGCGGAGGTCCGCCACGATCTGCTGGCGTAGTTCCTCCGCGAAACACTCCCGCACGAGGTCGATCATCTTGTCGAAATTCTTCGGCGTCCCCGGATTGCGGTCCGTGACCTGGATCAGGTGGACGCCGACATCCGAGTCGGTGGGCTCGCTGATGTCGCCGACCTTGAGGGCAAACGCGGCCCGGGTGAAGCGCTCGTCGTGGGCGGGGTCCTTGCGGGAAATTACGCCGAGCTTGCCGCCACTCCGGGCGGAGGGGCAGACGGAGTGCTTGACCGCCGCGGCCGCGAAACTGCATTTTCCTTCGAGAATCTCCGAGCGCAGACTGGCCAGGCGGGTACGGGCGGCGGTCCATTCCCCGGGGGCCGCACCGGCAGAAACGCGGATCACGATGTGGCTCACCGTGACGGTTGCATCCTCGAAAAAGTCCTTGTTATCCGCGAAGTATTTGCGAAGTTCCGCGTCGGTGGCCCGGGAATCCGCGTACTTCTGGAATTGCAGCAGCGTCTTCCAGGTCTCGCGAACTTCCGCCTCGGATCGGCCGATCTCGCGGAAGTACTCGGCCAGCGACTTCCCCCGCTTCCGCTGGGCCGCCGCCAGTCCCCCCATCAGGCCGTCGATCTCGGCAGACTCGACCTTCGGTCCGTGCTCCCGCAGGAACTGCCGCAAAAGCAGGTCGTCGATCATCCCTTCGAGAATGGCCCGGCGAAGTTGGCGGACCTGGGCCGCGGTGAGCGGAGTCGAGACGGGCGGTCGGCGACGCAGGGCGGCATCGACCTCATCGACGCGGATCACATCCCCGTTGACATTTGCCGCCACATTCTCCGGAGCCGGCCGGGGCGCTTCCGCGACTGCCAGACTCGTCAGGAACACCAGAGAAGACAGGGAACCACACATGCCCGCACCTCCGCGGAATTCCGGGAAGTGGGGACATACCCCGATTCGGGAGCCGACTCAACCCCAGGGAACCGCGATCTACTCGATCCGGTACGGCGTGTTCGGGTCCTTCTCGTGGCGAATCTCGTCGACCGGATCCTGCTTCAACCAGCCGGCGTAGAGGCGGTTCGCGCCGTTGAAGACCCACCCATCCTTGTCGCCGACGTTCTTGTAGCCGTGCACCACGCCGGCCGGCACGATCAGCGCGTACGGCTCATTTTCCCCGACATCCCGCACCTGCTCGGCCCCGAAGGTGGGTGACGATTTCCGGGCATCCCACAGGAAGACGCGGAACGTCGATGGGCCGATGAAACAGAAGTAGTCCGCCTGGTCCACGTGCTCGTGCGGCCCCCGGGCGATCCCCGGTTTTGTCATCGAGACATATGCCATCTGCGGGTGGAATTTCGGATCGATGAGATCGTTCCGGAACAGTTCCGCGAGCCAGCCGCGCTGATCGGAGAAAAACTTGAGGGGAATCCACTTCACGTCGGCAATCGGGCACGGCTCGACGAATTTTGGAAGGGAAACGTTCACGGGGCCATCCTGCCAGGGGTTCCGGACCAAGTCGGGGGATTGTCCATCCTCCCCCGTCCGCCGTCAACCGCGATCCCCGAGAGCCTGAACCTGAGGTTCCCGGAAGTTCAGGCGTTTCTCTGATCTCGACAATCACCGCGATTTCGGCTTCGCCTTGGGTTTCGAAAGCATTTCCTGCCCTGTGGGGCAATCCGATTTCAGCGGACAGTGCGGGCAGTCCGGCGTCCCGTCGACGCAGAGCGAGGCGGCGTGCATCGCGAAGACGTCCGAGAATTCGGGGCCTTTCGCCTTCGGAATGTAGTGCTCGATGCTCCCGCGCGTAGCTTCCAGGTCCTCGATTTCCCCCTCGATGACACCGAGCCGGTTGAGGACGCGGATCGTCGGCTCGTCGAGTGGGATCGCGTGACCGCCGAGCGCCCGCTGCGTCGCCCATGCGACCACGAAATCCGTGACCCCCTTGTCCTTGTACCGCGCCAGTTGCTTCGCCGACTGCTTGAGCCCCTTCTTTTCCAGGTCTTCGAGGGTGAACGAGTAGGTCCGCTCGAAGTGTTCCTGCAGGAACTCGACGAGTCGCTTCGCCTTGGCCCCAGCGTCGGGCAGACCTTCGAGAACATCGCCGACTTCGGGGACGCTGCTGACGCGGATCTCGTTCCAGTCGAAGAACGCCTGCTTGATCCGGGCGTACGCCGCGTCGGCTTCTTCCGGCGTGGCACCTTCCCGGATGATGGCGTAGAGGACTTCTTCCAGCACCGGCCGGGGTTCCGGAACTTCCGGCGGCGGGAACTTCTTCTTGAGGGCGGCGAGCCCCTGCGTGAGAATCTGTTGTTTGTTGGTAGTCGCCGGCATTCGGTGCTCTCCGGGCTGGTTGACCGCCGGTCCGTCGGCGGAGCCGGTCTGGGGGAAAAGGGTCAGGAAGCAGGGTGGTTTGCGGGGGTTTCCGGAGCGGTTTCTTCCTCGGATTCCTCATCCGAGTCCGGTTCCGGCGGCAGTTTCGCCATCTCTTCGTGGATGATCCGGGCAATCTCGATCGACTTCTTCACACCGAGGTCGAGCACGAAGGTGACGTGCGGGACGTACCGGGTGGTGAGGCGTTTCGCGAGTTTCGACTGCACGAACCCCGCTGCGGATTGGAGCCCGTGCATGGTCAGGTTCTGCTCCCGTTCCGATCCCATGACGGAAACGAACACCTTGGCATGCTGCAGATCGGCGGCGACCTCGGCCCGGGTGACGGTGACGTTCTTGACGCGCGGATCCTTGAGTTCGAACAGGATCGCCTCGGCGGCGACCTCTCGAACGACTTCAGAAACACGGGCTAATCGGTGCGATTTCATTCGGTTCTTTCTGTACGCTGGAAGGGTATGGTTCCCTTCGCGGAATTGCAGATTCGGTTCCGTTCCCCGGGTGGATCTTTCTGGGAAAGGCGGTCCGAAAACTGCCGAATCCACTGGTTCTGTTCTTCCGTTTCTGGCACCGGCCGGCCTCTGGATTTCGACGTTTGTTCGAGTGCGACTGCCAGTGGAACCCCCGCGGTTACCTGAATCCCGACTGCCACCAGCCCCGCTCGGCCGATTCCCTGCCGACAGTGGATCGCCACCGTCCGACCGGAACCCAGTTGCTCGCACAGTTTTGACACCATCACGGCGAAATCGGTTCGAGATTCCGGGATCCCTCGATCCGGAATCGGGAAGGAAACCCACTCGATCCCGTTCTCCGAACATTGTGCCGATTCGTGGCTCAGGTCGAGATCCTTCTCCTCCTCGGGTTCCAGGAGGGAAACCACCGTGGCGATTCCCTCGCGTTTCCAGCCCTGAATCTCGTCTTCGAGCCAGTCACCACCTCGGGGTCGCGGCATCACTGCGAGCCGGCCAGAGAGGGGTATCGGAACCCAGTACATTTCGCTTCGCACGGCCCTCACACCACTTCGTGCCCAACGGCCAAGTCGCCGCCGAGGTACTCGGCAACGGGGTGGCCGCGGAGGGCGTTCTGGATCGATTCCAGGCAGCTCTTCACGCCAGCGTACTCGGGGCCAACCGCGGAGATGCCCAGGGTGACCACGCGGTGATCATCCAGCGTGTCGACCTCGGCGGCGGCGACGTGGAAATTCGACCGCAACCGGTCGAGCACCCCGCGAACCACCTGCCGTTTATCCTTCAACGACCGGCTCTCGCGAACGAGCAACCGGGCAGTTAGTATACCGACGACCATGGGGGAATTGGACGCAAGCCAAAGGAAAAAGGAAAAAGGAAAAATTAAAAAACGAATGCCGGGCTCCTTTGTCTTTTTTCCTTTTTCCTTTTTCCTTTTTCCTTTCTGACCATTTACAGCGTCCGCTGGCGGACCTCGATCTTGAAGGCTTCGATGACGTCGCCGACCTTGACGTCGTCGAAACCGGAGATTTTCAGGCCGCACTCGAACCCTTCGCGGACTTCCTTGGCGTCGTCCTTGAAGCGTTTGAGGCTGTCCAGGCCCACCGACTTGTCCGAGGAGGGGAAGAGGACCACCCCCTCGCGGATGACGCGAACGCGGGCGTTGCGTTCGAGTACGCCGCTGGTGACATAGCACCCGGCGATGACGCCGACCTTGCCGACCTTGAAGGTGGCCCGGACGACGGCACGACCGAGGTGGACCACTTCTTCGGACGGTTTGAGCTTCCCTTCGAGGGCTTGCTTCACGTCGTCCGTGAGCTTGTAGATGATGTCGTACTCGCGGAGTTGCACGCCCCGCTGGTCGGCCAGGCGGAGGGCGGCGTCGTCGGCGGTGACGTTGAAGCCGATCACGAGGGTGTCGTCCGGGCTGGTCAGGGCGAGGTCGACGTCGGATTCGGTGATCGCCCCGATGCCGGCATGGAGAACGCGGACGCGCACTTCCTCGTGGACGAGCTTTTCCATCTCCTTCTTGATCGCCTCGATCGAGCCGCGAGCCTCGGCCTTGAGGATGACCTTGAGTTCGGCCACCTTGACCTTGGAGTTCGCTTCCTTGAGGGAGTCGATGCTCTTCGGGGTGAACTTGAAGCGGTCTTGTTCCCGGCGGCGGGCGGCGCGTTTCTCGGCGATTTCCCGGGCCGTCGAGACATCCGCGACGACGTAGAACGGGTCGTCGGCATCAGGGACGTCGTCCAGGCCAGTGATGCGGACCGGGGCGCTGGGGCCGGCTTCCTCGATGAGCTTGCCGACGTCGTCGTACATCGCCCGGACCCGACCGAAGGTCGAGCCACACAGGATGACGTCTCCCTTGTGCAGGGTCCCGTTCTGGACGAGCAGGGTGGCCATGACCCCCTCGTCGCCGGACAGGTAGGCTTCGAGGCAGGTCCCGGTGGCGGCGTGGTCGGGGTCCGCCCGCAGCGGCGGATCGGAGAGTTCCGCGAGCAGCGCGATCTTGTCGAGCAACTCGCCGATCCCCTGGCCGGTGACGGCGGAGGTCAGCACGACCGGCACGTCGCCGCCCATGTCTTCGGGAACCAGTTCCAGGCTGTAGAGCTGGTTCTTGATCTTGTCCGGGTTCGCGCCGGGGAGGTCGACCTTGTTGATGGCGACGATGATTTCGACATCGGCGGCCTTGGCGTGGGCGACGGCTTCCTGGGTTTGCGGCATGATGCCGTCGGCGGCGGAGACGACGATGACGGCGATGTCGGTGACGTTGGCCCCGCGAGCCCGCATCTTCGTGAAGGCTTCGTGGCCGGGGGTATCGAGGAAGGTCGTCGAGTGGCCGTCCTTCTCGACGCTCCAGGCCCGGATGACCTGGGTGATGCCGCCCGCCTCGCTGGAGACGACGTCCGACTTGTGGCCGAACTCCTGGCGGATCTTGTCGAGCAGGCTGGTTTTCCCGTGGTCGACGTGGCCCATGATGGTGACCACCGGCGCCCGGGTGACGAGGTGCTCCTCGCCTTTCTCGGCCCGCTGTTTGTCGAGGGTGTTGAGCGTATCCCGTTCGACGTCGGCGGATTTTTTCGCGACGAGCTCGATGTTCTTTTCTGTCGCGATGAGCTCAGCCACCTCGAACTCGACGTTCGCGTTGATGTTGTACAACGCGTTCGTGAGGTGTTTGAGCTTCAGAATCAGTTCGTTCGCCTTCATCCCGATCGCTTCCGAGAGCGAGCGGACGTTGATCGGCATCGGGATTTCGACCTTGCCGCCGACGATGGAGGCGGGCTTCTTGATGACGTGCTGTTTGCCCCGGTGTTTCTTGATCCGGGACCCGTACGCCTGGTCGATCATGTCGACCCGACCGTCGCGGCCGATGTTGATCGAGGTGGTCGACGGAGACCGCTGGCGGCCAACCTGGCGGGCCTTGTGACGGCTGTCCCGACCGGCGACTTCGCCAGGTTTCCGGGGCCCGCCACCGCGACGGTCCTCCTCTTCGCCCTCACCACCAGGGCGTTTGGGCCCGGTCCCCGGTGCAACCGGAGCGGTCGGACCGCTGCGGTTGACGTTGTCCTTCTCACCAGGGGGCGGGGTGGTGACGATCCGCTGGATCTGCTCGAAGCTCTGCTTCCCGCGGGTCCGTTCCGCATCGCGCAGCCGCTGGATCTGCTCAGCGGTGAGCTTGATTGTCCCCTTGGGCGGACCGCCGGCGGGTGGTCTCGGACCTGCTCCGGGAGGGGCCGGGGGACGCGGACCGGTGCTGGGTCCGCCGGTCGATCGGGGGGGAAGCCCACCGGCTCGCTGGGGACCACCGGATCCGGGGGGACGCGGGGGCATTCCACCGGGTCCACCCGACGGGACTCCGGGTCGACCGGGCATGGAGCCGCCGGGTCGGTGACCGCCAGGGCCGGCCGGCGGATTCGCGGGTCCGGGGCGTGGCGGTGGGTACGGACTTCCCCCGGCGGGACGCGGCGCACCAGCGGAGGGATTGGTCGAGGCCGGAGCCGGCGGTTGCGGGGCCGGGCCGGTTTGGGGACGCGGCGCGGCGGCGGCCGGCGGTTGCGGAGCCGGCGGACGCGGTGGCTGGCTCCCCGGACGCGGGCCGCTCGGCAGGTTCGCAGGACGGTTCGAGCCCAGCGAGGGCGGACGTCCGCTCAGATTCGGAACGCGACCGACCGAGGATGGAATCACCGGGGCTGGCGTGACAGCGGGAGGGACCGGTTGCGGCGCGGCGGCCACCACGGCCGGGGGCTCGGGAGCAGCCGGTGCGGGTGCGGGACTCGGGGGTGCGGCAGGCGTCTCCGCCACGACCGGTGCGGGTGTCGGAGCCGGGGTCGGCTGGGGTGCCGGCTTCGGAGTTTCGACAGGAGTTGGCTTCTCCACCACCGCCGGGGCAGGGGGATTCGGTGCCTCGACCGGAGCAGGAGCCGGCGGGGTTTGCACTGGCGGGGTCGGGGGAGCCTTGGCGACCACCGGTTCCGGAGCGGGTGCGGGTGGTGCCGGCGGGGTCGGAGCGGGTACCGGTGCCGGGCTCGGCTTCTCGGCGACGGGGGCTGGGGCCGGCGGGGTCGGAGCTGGGGTCGGCTTGGGGGCCGGCGGCAGCGTCTTCGGCTTGGCGAGAGTGGGGATTTTCGAGTCCAGTTTCGGGGGAGCGGGAGGCGCCAGGGGCTTGGGTGGAGCGGACGAGGGAGCAGCCGAGGTGGTCGGACCCGCCTTCGGACCCTTCTTCGCGCGGTCCTTCAGGGCGTCGACCTGTTCCGGTTCGAGCGCGTTGAGTTGGTTCTTGATCCCGGCGAACCCGAGGTCCTTGCAATACTCCAGGAGAACCTTGGTTTCCAGGTTCAGCTCTTTGGCCAGGGCGAACACCCGGATCTTCGAATCCTTGGCGTCCTTTGCGTCCTTGGGTTCTTTGGTCTGCTGCAAGCGCCGCTCCTTAGGGGGCGCCCGAGCACCCCCTGACCTCGACCGCCCGCTGACGGTCGATGAAAGTGTGAAATATTCTAACCCCGCAACCGTTCCGGGAAAGAGGGAGTGTGACGGCGGTCATGCCGTCGTCCCCGCGGGGCCGTCGCTGGTGGGCGAGGAATCCTCGTCCGCCACGATCATTTCCCCATCCTCGCCCGTCCGTTGTTCTTCGTGGATCACGGCTTCCTCCACTGCGCCGACATCTGTCGGAGGACCTTCGTGGTAACTGCCCGGCGGAGACGCAATCCGCATTCCGTGGAGATCCGGCTCGGATTCCGCGGAAACCGCGGCTGCGGATTCCGGCTCCGTCGCTTCCGAAATCGTTTCTGCCGAGGAATCGGCTTCCGACTGCACAGCGACAGACACTTCCGGGTTATCCGAGTTCGCGGAATCCGTTTCTTCCGCTGGTTCTTCTGTTGAACTTTCGCCGGCTTCCGCTGGGTTTGCGGCGGCCTCGGCATCGGCTGCGGCCTGGGCTGCTGCTTCCGCCTCCGCTCGCTCTTCTTCGACCGCCCGATCCATGTGGTCGGCGTATTCCTCGGCGTATACCAGAATCTCGTCTGCCTGCTCTTCCGTCAACCCCGTGAACGACGACAGCTCCGCCGCGTCGATGAACGTCAACTCATTATACGAGAGGAACCCTTCTTCGATCATCGCCTGAACCTGTTCCGGGTTCACGTGCGGAAGTTGCCCGAACCAGCGTTCCGCCCGCTCGAGGCCCTCGGCGAGTTCCTCGACCGTCATGATCTCGATGTCCATCCCGACGAGTTTGGACGCCAGACGGACGTTTTGCCCGCGCCGGCCGATCGCCAGGGAAAGCTGGTCGTCGGTGACGAGCACGATCGCCCGGCCGAGTCGGGGGTAGGTGAAGACTTCCGAAATTTGGGCTGGCTGCAACGCGTTCGGAATCAGCACCTGGAGCGAGTCGTTCCAGCGGACGATGTCGATCCGCTCGCCGTTGAGTTCCTCGATGATGTTCTTGATCCGGCTGCCGCGAACGCCGACGCAGGCGCCGACGCAGTCGACCTTCATGTCGATGCTGGAAACCGCGACCTTGGAGCGGTATCCCGCCTCCCGGGCGACGGCCCGCAGGTCGATGGTGCGGTCGTCGACTTCGGGGATTTCCTCCTCGAAGAGGGATCGCACGAAGTCCGGGTGGGCCCGACTCAGGACGATTTTGACGCGATGGCCGGTCTTGCGGACCTCGAAAATCACGGCCTTGACGCGTTCCCCGACGTGGTGGGTCTCGCCGGGAATCTGTTCGCTACGGGGAAGCAGGGCTTCGCTCTTGCCGAGGGAAACGATCGCGGTGCCGGCATCGAGCCGCTGGATCGTGCCGACGACGAGTTCCCCTTTTTTCGCGTTGTACTCGCTGAAGACGGTGTCGGACTCGGCCTCGCGGATCTTCTGGATCATCACCTGCTTGGCGGACTGTGCGGCGATCCGGCCGAGCTCGACGGGTTCGAGCGATTTCTCGCCGTGGCGGGCGGTGACGTCGCCGGTGGCGCGGTCGATCTGGACGAGAACGCCTTCCTCGACGCCGAAGTGTTTCTCCGCGGCGAGGCGGATGGCGGCCTCGATCCCGTCGAAGACCACGTCCCGGGAGATCTTCTTTTCCTCGTGGATTTTTTCCACGAGTTCGAGGACCTTCTTGCCGAGTTCGCGGCGGATTTCTTCGGGGCTCGGTCCTTCTTTGACCTTCGGTTTCGCCTTCGCCATCGGTGCCGGCTCCAGATGTTCCGCAGAATCGCCTGGGTATCCAGGGGAAGCTGCAGTCGTTCCCGCACCCCCGGAAACTGCTCCCCGGAGTTCGGGGTGGCAGAACTCCGGGCTATTTCGGGATTCGGCGACCGGTTCGGCCGTCAAACCACGAGCACCGTTCGATCGGGAAAACCCAATCTGAGGGGGTGCCGACCCTGGGCGGCGAACCGGTCGACCATCGCGCCCGGACCCAGGTGCGATCCTGGGCCAGCGTGACCAGCCAACCGCTGCCGTCGGGTTCGGCCGAGACGACGGGCCACCGGGTTAGACAGATCCGATCCCCGGAGGGATTCGGAACTTCCGAGCCAGATGGCACCGAAGAAATGTCTTCGGGCCGGATACCGAGCGTCAGACTGTGGGACGTTCCCGGTGGGAGCTGGCGGAGGGTGTCCGCCGGGACTGGCACCGAAACCGACCCGCACTCCGAGACGAACTGTCCGGAGAGGTCGCCGCCACCACGACTTTCCAGGGTTCCGTCGAATAGACAGAACCGACCGATTGCCGCCGCCACGAACCGGTTCGCGGGATGGTCTCGCAACTGCTCGGAGGTCCCGATCTGCTGCAAGGTTCCGTCGCCGAGAACCCCGATTCGCTGGCCGAGCGCGAACGCATCGGCGGGGTCGTGGGTGACTAGCAGTATTGTGACCCCCTGTCGCGCCCGCAGCAAGTGCAGATCGTGGCGGAATTCTGGACGAAACACCGGATCGAGCCCGGAGAACGGCTCATCGAGCAGCCAGACGGGTGCAGCTCGGACAAACAGACGGGCCAACGCGACCCGTTGCCGCTCCCCACCGGAAAGCTGGTGCGGAAATCGATCCAACAGGGGCGTGAGTTGCAGAAGCTTCGCTGCTTCCTGGTCCCTCTGAAGAATCTGCCCGACGCTCAGGTGCGGATACAGCGCCGGCCGTTGCGGAACAAGCCCGACACCCCGCCGATGGGGCGGCAACCGGTCGACGCGCTCCCCGCCGATCCGAATTTCCCCCGCATCGAGTTCCTCCAACCCCGCGACGAGCCGCAACAGCGTCGACTTCCCCGACCCCGACGGCCCGAGCAAAACCAGCGTTTCCCCCGCCTCGACGAGGAGATCCACCGGCCCGACGGCGGAATCGGGAAAGGACTTACGAACGCCAAGGAGTTGGAGGGAGGACATGGAAATACGGTATGGCAAGTTCGCGGGATACGGTTGGATTGCGGATTTTTTCCGTTATCCAGACGTGTAAGCGATGGAGATATCTCCCAGATATCCTCGCTTCGCGACACTCACTGGCAGACCATCGCTTACGCTTCGGGCTAACCACGCCGCCCGGTTAACCCATCCGCTTCTCCCGCGGATGAACCAGATTTTCTGGGTGCGACGCAAAGTCTCACAGCGAATCGCTGGATCCCCGGTTCTTGTAGGGTGGGTCAAGGAGGCTTGGCGACGAAGACCCACCGAAGGCGCAAAAATCTTCGATGGGTCAACGAACCTTCCCGGTTTTCCAACGATTTCCCTGGATGGATCTTCGGAGTTTACTGGGGATTGTGGAAGTTCCGTTGGGTCTGGAGGTCAGCCACCCTCGGTGGGTCTTCGCCGAAGCGGCTTGACCCACCCTACAAAGCTTCGGGCTAACCAAGTCGCCCGGTTCAACGAAGGCCGAAGCGGCAGTGGGGTCGTTTCCTTGTGGAGTTCTGGTGGTGAACGGCGGTCGTTGGGCATGCACTACTCCTGGTCGCCCTTTCGC
>CAZKIQ010000026.1:0-75360 GCA_964552815.1 uncultured Alcaligenaceae bacterium
ACGCAACCGCGGCATGATCGGACCCAGAATCGTGGAAAGTACTGGCTAATCACCAACCGGCGAAGTTCTGCTGGGCGTCGATGGCTGCCTGGCGGGCGTCGCGACACGATCGTGCTGTTCGCGAGCGACAACGGGCCGCTGCCGACGCTCGGCGGCAAGCGGGCGGGCGGGCTCCGGGGGTGCAAGCTCAGCCTCTACGAGGGTGGCGTTCGGGTTCCGCTGATCGTGCGGTGGCCGGGACGGTGCCCGCCGGCGTGGCTGACGAGAAGTCAGTGGTCGCCGCCGTCGACCTGTTCCCCACGCTCTGTGCCCTGACCGGTGCGGCACCCCCGAAGGGTGTGGCGTTTGACAGGGAGGACCGGTCTGCGGCCCTGCGGGGCAAACCAGCCGACGCTCGACGCCATTGACGTGCCCGTCGAGAAGTTCGCCGACAGCACCGGGCCAATGAGGGACCTGACCGCCTGAGCCGCGAGGTTCCGATGCCTGCTCCAACGGTGGGCCAGGTCCGCGACGACGGCGGCGGTCATAGGCCGTAAAAAAATCCGCCGAGCGGAGTGTGAGTGGGATTGCCCACATCCATCGCGAATTGAGACCTGAAATGAGATTGACTGCATTCGTATTGATTTCGATCGGAATCTCCGCGTTGGGCGTCTTCCCGTTCGCGACCGGAAGTGCAACCCCGGACGACAGTGAGGGTGCGGCACCCAAGATGATTCGAACCCCACCCGGAAAAGTGTTCGAGTACAAGGTCACGCGTAAGCAATCGCAAAAGATTGAGATCTATTTCCCGAAGGATTTTGACCCCGCGAAGCAAAGCGTCCCCGGCGTCTTGCTGTTCCACGGCGGAGGTTGGTCCGGCGGGGACCTCAAACAGTTCCGATACGCGTGCGAGTACTTCGCCAAGCGCGGGCTCGTTGCGTCCACCGCGAACTACTACATGCATGACGAGAAAGAGAGGGAAAAACTCGGGACCGGGGGCAAGCGCAAAAGGGTTTGCGTGACCGACGCTGCCAGCGCGATTCGCTGGTTCAAGCAGCACGCTCGGGAACTGGGCGTCGACCCCAAACGGGTCGTCGTCGGTGGCGGCTCGGCCGGGGGGCACATCGCGGTGCTGGCGACGCTCAACCGCAACCTGGACGACCCGGCCGATCCGAAAGATGTCGACACGTCTGTCGTCGCGTACCTACTATTCAATCCAGCGTTCATGCCTGAGGACGCGGACCGTGACCCCGAAGTGGACGCGTTCAAGCACGTGCGGGCCGGAATCGCTCCTTCGCTGTTCCTGTTCGGGGAAAAGGACGCCTGGAAGGGGGCATCGGAGAAACTCGTCCCGGTGCTTCGCAAACAGAATGCACGGGCCGAACTGCTCGTCGCCGACGACGTCGGTCACAGTTTCTGGACGAAGCCACAGTGGTACGACCGTTGCCTCGCTGAGTGTGATCGGTTTTTGGTTTCGCTTAAGATGCTTGAGGGGGATCCGCTGGTCAAAACCCAGGACGGGTTCGACTTCAACCCGAAAAAATCGAGCCGCTAAGCCGCTAACCTCGATGCAATTTTCGGTTGACCTATCCGATTCCAATGGCCTACCCCTTCCCTTGCCACCAGTTGCCTCTCCGACCGTTTGCCCGCCTCGCGAACCGTCCTCGGCGATCGTCCCCAGGACCAAATCCACAAAACAAGGTAAATCCATGCGAATGGCACTCTCCCTGGTCCTGTTGTTCGCGGCAAATGCCGCCGCGGCGGAACCCACGAAGCAGCCGAACGTGCTGTTCATCATCTCGGACGACCTGAATTGCGACCTCAGCTGCTACGGGCACAAATCTGTCCGCCCACCGAACCTCGACGCCCTGGCAAAATCCGGCGTTCGCTTCGACCGGGCGTACGTCCAATACCCCGTCTGCAACCCGAGCCGGACCTCGTTCCTGACCGGGCTGCGGCCGACCACCACCACGATCACCGACAACACGACGCACTTCCGCAAGCGGGTTCCGGACGTGGTCACCCTGCCACAACTCTTCCGCCAGAACGGGTACGAAGTCGTGGGCTTGGGCAAGGTGTTCCACCGCGGGCTTTCGCCGGACGACGTGAAGCACGAGATGGACGACCCGAAATCGTTCGACCGCGTCTTCTACGGGAAGGCCACGCCGGCGGGGCTGAAGGGCGAGGGTCGCAACCTGACCGGCGACAAACTCCCGTGGTGCCGGTGGCTGGCCGCGGAGGGAACCGACGCTGACCAGCCGGACGGGCAGCTCGCTGAGGAAGCAGTCAAGACGCTGGCCATGAAGCGAGACAAACCGCTCTTCCTGGCGGTCGGGTTTTACCGCCCGCACGACCCGTTTGTGTCGCCGAAGAAGTACTTCGACCTCTACGACCGAAGCAAGCTGGACCTACCCAAGTCGCCGGACGGCTACGCCCTGCCGTACCCGCACTCGCTTGGCGGCGGGACCATGCAGACAGCGTTCGATCGCTTCACCGATGCCGACCGTCGGGAGTTTCTCCACGCCTATTATGCCGGGGTGACCTTTGTCGATGCTCAGGTAGGAAAGGTGCTGGACGGAGTCAAGGCGAACGGCCTGGATCGCAACACGGTCGTCGTGTTTATCGGCGACCACGGCTACGAGTTGGGCGTGCGAAACTGGTGGAACAAGAACACGCTATTCGAGCGAAGTTGCCGCACCCCACTGATCGTCCGCGACCCGGAGGCCAAGGGAAACGGCCAGGCCGCCGCCGCCATCACCGAGTTCATCGACTTGTACCCTACCCTCGCCGCCCGCTGCGGGTTGAAGGACGTGCCGAAAAATCTGGAAGGGGTCGACCTCCGCAAGGTCCTCAACGACCCGATGGCCCGTCACAAGGACTTCGCCGTGACAGTCGTGCAGCGGGGCAAGCTCCTCGGCCGGTCCATCCGCACCGAGAAGTACCGCTACACCGAATGGGACGGTGGGAAAATGGGAGCCGAGTTGTACGACCACGCCGTCGACCCCGGCGAGTGGAAGAACCTGGCGGCCGAGGCCGATCGGGCGGCCGTCATTCGGCAACTGAAACAGCAACTGGACTCGGTCTGCCCTGTGCGGCTCGCAAAATAAAATAATATGCGGCGAAATTTCCCCCCGACCGTGCCGGGCATAGAAGTCCGGTACGAAGTGTGACCACCAGCATCTTGTGTTCCTTCAAGAAGTACGCTTTGAGATCGGCCCGCCAGGCAACTGAGCGTCGGCCTGGTCGGTCAGGGTGGAAACCGACTTCATTTCGAACGGAATGCCCCACGGGTCAAGGTGGACATGCCAGGAGTTGCAGGCGGTCAGAAGTCGGACGACTTGTTTCTTGAGCACGACCTGCCACCGTGTCCAGTTTGCCGTTTTGGGTACGGTCTCGGCATGCTCTCCCAAAAGAGGTGGTTCAGTCGACTGTCTCTGACACGCCTTTCTGTCCAACTCAAATCTCGCGGTGGCGCATCTGTCGTCCACCGCGTTCCACCATGACAGCTTTACCTGACACTTACTTGCCCACGTCGGCAACGTTCACTGTTTCGATCTTCAGACTCTTGAATGCATCATTCGGCTTGAACTTCCCGGCTCGAGTGTCTTTGCCGTTCGCCCAGAGGGTCGTCGTACTGCCATCCCCGTGGCGGACGCGCAGGTTGTCGAGGTAGACGGTGAAGGTGCCCGCCGTGCCGCCGGTAAAGACTAGGCCGTGCTTGCCAAGCGGCCCAGGGGCCGTGCTCGAGAGGCCCACAATTCGGTGCTCCCAGGTGCTCTTGCCATCTGCGATTCCCGGCCCGGTACTCTGGTCGCGGCCGAACTGGTCGGCGCTACCTCTGGGCGATCTCCTGTTGCGCGGTCCGGTACAACAGGTCAATTTCTTCCGCCGTGATCCCGCGGCCGAAGATCGCCAGTTCGTCAATCCGCCCGTGGAACAGGTCGGTTTCGTTGCTTGCCGTGCCGATGAAGAGCGGCTCGGTCGCTGTGGTCGAGAGCCCCTCGCACCGAGTCGCGGATGTCAGGCGGCCGTCTTGGTACAGGCGAAGTTGCTCACCGTCCGCGGTGACCACGAGGTGTCGCCACGTCCCGACCGGAAGGGGGGCGGGGCCGGCCACGGCTTGCAGCCGACCGTCGCGCTGGCAGGCCGTCGCGTGGACCGCGCCCGACTCGTCGAGTGCCAGGGCAAAGTTCCCCGCGGTGCCGTTCAGGTTCGTGGCGATGACGCCACCCGGGCTCGGCGATTCCAGGTATGCGAACACGACTAGGCTCATCCGGCCGCCGTCGAGTGCCGGCGGGTGATCGACCCGCCCGCCCCGACCGGACGAACTCCCCCCGACCCTCAGCGACCCGCCGGCGAAGACACCACGAGCGTGGGGCGGGGTTTTCCCGGCACCAGACAACACCAACCCCGAGTACTGCGGGGGGATGGCAAGAAGGCCCTGATCGCGGATCGCCATCCGGTAGAACGCGAGAGGGGAAAGTTGTTTTACGGTGCGGGCATAGTTCTGCCTCGGCTCGTCGAACGTGCGGACGAACCGGTCTGGTGCCAGGTCGATTGACGTCGGTCGGTTCCGGGTTCCGTCGACCCGTACGGCCTGCGAAGACCCCACGGCGGTCGCCGGCACGGCCGGGTCGGTCTCGGCAGTCGAGCGGACCCGAACCGACCCGCGAAACACGTGAACCTCACTCCCGCCGGCCGCCGCCTCGACGGAGTACTCGGTCCCCGACTCGGCGACCGTGGCCTCGGAGGTGGCGACGGTGAATGCGCTCCCGTCCGGAACGATCGCAGAAAGCCGACCACTCTGGAGCCGAACCCCCCGGCCGTCAAGAACCTGGAACTGGGCGGGAGCCTCGACGTACAGTGCGACGTTGTCGGCGAACTGGAGGTGAAGGAACCCCCTTTCCAGGCGGTAGAGGCCGGCCGGGATTTGTGCGCCGGCCCACTGCCGGCCGTCGCGGAACAGGAGGGCATCGATGTCCGCCGCCCGCACCGCCGCGGGCACGTCCCTCTGCCCGAAGGGTCGGAAGGCGGACCAGAGGCCGCCCACCAGCAAGACGAACGCAATCGCACCGATCCACCGCGGCCGACGAACCCAGGGGCGCGGGCCGACCGGCCACGCAGTCGGATTGGCGGTGACGGGAGATGCGGCGGGCCAGCCCGCCCGAAGCGACTCGGCCTCCGTCCGTTCCGCCGGCGACAGAGCGGCCAGATCGCCCAACGCGGAGTCCACGTTCAGGTACTCGATGAACTCTCGCCGAACCGCGGCGTCGACGCGTAGCCTCGTTTCGAGCATCGCCAGGCGATCAGTTGGGATTTGACCGTCGGCGTACTCCGCGAACAGGGCACGGATCTCGCTGTCAAGGCTCATGTCCCGCCCTCGGATTGAAGCACTCGGTGGGTACACTCAAGCAACCGGAGCCGAGTCCGGTGGAGCCACTGATAGAAGGCCGCGACCGTCCGACCGCTTCGGGCGGCGATCTCGTGGACCCGACTGCCGGCCTCGTAGGACGACAGCACGAGCTCACGGTCCTCATCGGGCAGCTTTTGGATGCACCCCTCGAGCGCCTGCCGCTGGGCCGACAACCGGCCCTCGAGCCGGTCGGACTCGTCGGCGATCACGGACAGCACGTCGTCGGACAGCACGACCCGGTCGCGTGCCTTGTCCCGCGCCCACCCTAGCGCCTCGAATCGGGCCACGCCGAACGCCCACCTGCGAAAGTTGGCCGGGTCGTCGAGTTCCGGAAACTTGCGCCACAGGACGAGCACCACGTCCTGCATCACGTCGCTCGCGTCCTGGCGGGTTGGCACCAACCGGCGCACGAAAGCCCGGATGGCGGCCTCGTTCGCCGAGTATTTCTGGAGGAACGCCTCCTGGACGCTCTCGCGGGTCGGGTCCATGCGCATCACACTCCGGCCGTACAGGAGTTTTTACGGGCTATTTCGATTTGACGATCAGTCTGCTGCACCCGAGAGCGTCGTACCCGCCGACGCTGACGACGAGTTGTGTCGTGTCGGTGGAAAGCTCCCGGTGTTGGGTGGCGACATCGGTCGTCACCAACCCATCGACTTTTGGACGAAGGCATGGAGCCGTTCCCACTATTGTGTCGGTTTGGCATTTCGCTGGGCGGCCATGTCGAGTTGACCGGACTCGTAGACGGCCAACGCGAATTGACACGCTTTGCAAGTCCACTAACCGGATATGAACCTGCTCCCAATGGGTTGACGCCGAGGTCGGTCCCCCGCGTCCATGCGTCCTGCGATGTCAGATGCAGGCGATTCTGGATGCTACCGGGTCAGGAATGGCGCGCCGTGCTGCGTTTCGTGATGAGCTCGCGCTACAACTTTTTCTGGATTTTCCAGTCTCGTTCGGCCGCGACCGGCAGCAGGTCGCGGAGGATGGCCGGGTCTCGCCCGCGGAGCGTGAGCGGCAGGAAGAGGATCTCTTCCTGGATGGCGGGAGCGAGGGAGAGAAGGTTGAGGATTTGCGTGACGCCGGCGCGGGTGACGTGGCCGAGGCGGGCGAGTTCGGCGTAGTTGGCGACCGCCCCGCCGCAGACCAGACTGCCGCTGCCCGGCCGTGAGGCGATCCGCCCCGCACGCCAGCAGGTGGGCGATGTGGCCGCAAGGGGACGCGTCGGAGTCGAGGCCGTCGTTCGATCCCCACCGCGACGAGGGGCGGGGCCCGAGTGCGTCGATCAAGAGGTCGGCGCAGTCGGGGCACCAGTCCAGGACGACCGGCCCGCGGCAGGCCAACCCGTGGGCGGCGGCGTTCCGGACGCGGCGGTATCGGTCGGACAGGCAGTCCACGAGGACGGGGACGGCCTCCACCGAAGGGGACCCGTGCTCAAAGTTTTGGACCATCCGCCAGCGGAGCTCCTTGTCGGTGCTTTTCGCCAAACGAAGGACGAGCCAGCCGAGGTTCGGCGGGAGCCCGACCGTAGGCGTGGTGCAGGCTTCCCAGTCCACCCGAAGCAGGTCGCTCCACATGTGGTTCTCTCAACTCGAGTCGGCGTGCCGTTCGGCGGATCCTCTGACTCACAGGATATCGAATGAGGGGGAAGTGCAATTCTTGCTTCTGCTGCCCCGGTCGAGGCCTCGTGTCAGCTTCCGGGCGTAAATCGACCCGAACCCGGAACGCCTGATCGGGCCACCGAGCGGAAGCGGGTTGTTGAACGAAGGCCGAAGCGGCAGTGGGGTCGTTTCCTTGTGGAGTTTCTGGTGGTGAACGGCGGTCGTTGGGCATGCACTACTCCTGGTCGCCCTTTCGCACCTGGAGTTTCCCATGCCGACGCGTCCTGACTTGCAACCCCTCCTCGATCGGTTTGAACAGGATCTCGTTCTCCGACAGTTTCGACCGGCCACTCGACGAAACTATCTACTATACGCTCGACTCTTTCTTCAGCACATAGGGCCGATCGATCACGTTCGCGCGAGCGTGTCACCCTGTTGTCACCCCGGTTGCTGGCGGAACTGCGTCGGTACTGGCTGCTGGAACGTCCGCGGCCCTGGTTGTTCCCCAGTCGTGATCCTGGTCAGCCGCCGTCGACCGAGTCGGCCCGGAAGGCGCTCGCCCACGCGGCCCTGGATGCGGGGCTGACCTGTCGCTGTACGCCCCACACCCTGCGACACTGCTTCGCCACCCACCTGCTCAATGCGGGGGTTGAGATCGTGGTGCTGAAGAGCCTGCTCGGGCATCACTCGATCCGCACGACCCAACGCTACACCCATGTCACGACCCAGTTCCTGCAGTCGGTTCCCTGTCCGCTCGACCTGTTGCCTGGTTCCACCTTGTTGGAGAGCCCCACCTTGTTGGAGAGCCCCACCTTGTTGGAGGGCCAGGCATGAGTCGTCCGAACCTGGAACTGGCGACGATCGTGCGGGCCCATGCATCCGCCTACCTGGATCGGCACCGCGTCTCGCCGCAACAGGCCAAGGTGCTGAGCCGGATCGCGACCTGTCGCACGGCCGCCCTGGGTGGGCACGTTGAACGCTGCGGGACGTGCGACTTCGCCCGCATCGCGTCGCGTGGTCGGGTTGACCTCATCCAGTGACGTCCCCGGCGACGCAACCCTCGACCCGTTCGGCACCGTCCTATCAGACGGGGTTTTCGTGGGGTGATCGAGCAGAGCCTTTTCTGCGAGAGGAATATTCCTGCCATTCCAGAGTGGGCAATTCATCGGGCCGTAGACCCCTTTTCTCCACGGGGTGAGGCGAAGCATCTCCTGGCCCGAATTTTCGGAAAGAATCGGTGTTAGGTTAGGCACCCACGAAGAAAAGCAGATGGGAGGATCTTCTGCCGCGGTCTCGCCTGACGTCCCGCCGATACCTCCCGGCTCACGGTTCCATCGTGGTCAGCTCGGCCGGTTTTGATATCTATAAAGGTTTGGTTCCGTCACCTTGGCCCGAGGTGTGTCGATGCCTGTTCGGTCCTGGATCCGTCGCTTGTGGACCCGCCCCGTCACTGCCCACACGCATTTTTCCAGTCAATTCGGACGGAATTTAGAAGCTCTCGAAGACCGGGTCGTGCCGGCTTACGACTTACACATCACCTTTGCTTCCTCGACCTCTAACGTCACAGCGTCGACCAACGCTGGCACCACCACCTTCGAAGCGACCGGCCCCGGGGCGACCCTCAACTTCATAGATGTCACCAACGAGTTGCAAGCCGGCCTAAACGTCATCGTCACCACAGGGAGCGGTGGTAACGAAGCCGGCAACATCACCCGTGGCTATGAGTTCGCCGTCGGTGGGACTTTCCCGTCCGGTACAACCCTCAGCTTCCGCACCGGGTCCGGCCCGAACCTCGTCGGCAACATGGATCTCCCCGGGCTGGTACCTGACGCGGGTGCACTCAATTTGGACGTGCAGGCGGCCGGCTCGGTCCAGTTCGGCGGCTCATTCGGCAAAGCTGCCTTACCACTCCAGGCCATCACTCTTTCGTCCACAAACGGGTCTATCACTTCCGTGAATCCGACTCTGTTTGGCAGCACCCTCACCGCCACCGCCGCCACTGGGGTCAACCTGACCACGGCCGTCGGCTCGCTGGAGGCCCGCACGGCCACCGGCGGCGTCACCGTCCGCAACACCGGCAACCTCGCCGTCGGCGGCATCACGGCGGGCCTTTCGGGGGTGGACGTGACCACCTCCGGGACGGTGGACGTTCAGACGACCGGCACCCTGACCGTCAACTCCTCGGGCGACGACATAACCACGGCCAGCGGGAACATCGTGCTGACCGCCGACGACGTGGTGCTCGGGCAGGCCGTCAACGCCGGGTCGGGCACGGTCACCCTCCGGCCGGCCAGCACCGGCCGCGAGATCAACCTCGGCACCAACGTTTCCGGCACACTGGGCATCACGCAAGCCGAGTTGAACCAGATCACCGCCGGCACCGTGGTCGTCGGCCGGAACGACATTGCCACCGGGACGGTAGCGGTGTCGGCGGCCGTTGGGGTGACGGGGAGTCGCAACCTGACCGTGACCACCGCCCGGGACATCGACATCCGGAGCGGCGTCACCCTGAGCACCGTCGACGGCGACCTCACCCTGTCGGCCAACCAGCAGGCCGCGCCGACCAGCGGGACCTTCATCGGGATTGATCTGTTCGGGGGAACGGTGACCGCCACGGGGACAGGTTCGGTGACTCTCCGCGGCCGGGGGGGCGACACCGGCGACTTCAATGTCGGAGTCCGGATCGTCGGCGACGTATCCGGCCGCAGCACGACCGTGGTCGGGACGGGGGGCCTCTCCTCCGGGGTCGCCAACTACGGCATCGACCATCAGAACGGCAAGACCATCACCTCCACGGGCGGCACCGTCACGGTCACTGGCATCGGCGGCGGCACGGGGGCGGGAAGCTCACAAAATGTCGGCATCAAGCTCGGGTTCGGTGCCAAGATCACGGCCGGCGGGACGGGCACCGTCAACGCCACATTCGTCGGAGGCAACGCCGGGAGCACCGCCAGCGGCAACTTCGGCCTCTGGATGGTCGACAGTGGCACCGCGGCGGAAATCACCTCCAACGGCGGCGCGGTCAACGTCACCGCCACCGGCACGATCTCCAGCGAAGCGATCTCGCTCTCGAACAACTCCGTCATCTCGTCGGGGAACAACGCCCCCATCACTGTCACGACCGACAGCCTGAGTCTGAGCGGCGCGGCCCGCATCGACGCCGGCACCGGGACGACCACCATCCAACCCCGCACGACCGGCATCCGGATCAACCTCGGCGGGGCGGACGTACTGTCCGGGTCGCCGCTCGTCCTGGGGCTGACCGACGCCGAGCTGGACCGCATCACCGCCGGCAAGCTGGTCGTCGGCCGGAACGACATCGCCGTCGGCCGCATCGACGTGTCTGCGGCTGTCGGCCCCGCCAACTCCGCGACGGTGAGCCTCATCACGCCCGAGAACATCTCGGGCGCGGGCACCCTCGCCGCGACTAACCTGGCCCTGCGGGCGGCCACCGGCATCAACCTGTCAGGCGCGAACGCCGTCAGCAAGGTCGCGCTGGTCAACACTTCCTCTGGAACTGTGGCCTTCAACTCGTCCGCGAACCTCCTGGTGGCAACAGTCGATGGGCTCACCGGGGCGAAGAATGCCGCCAACTTGACGCTCAGTACCTCGACCGGCGCCGACCTGACGACTGCGGCCGGGCTCGACGGTGTTTCATCATCGATCGGCACCCTCACCCTCAATGCGGGGCAAGACCTATTTCTAGGGAATGGCTCGAACTTCGGGGACGTCACGGGCAGCGTGCTGTCGCTGTCGGCAGGCCGCGACATCATCGCGTCGAACATCACCTACGCCCAGGGCTCGACCAACGTCACGGCCACCGCCGGGCGTGACATCACCATTCAGGGCAACTCGCTGATCAACTCGACCGGCTCGGGAGCGCCCGTGTCACTCACCACCGGCACGGGTGGCGTTCTGACCATCAATAACTCCATCGCCGGCCGGGGGTCGGCGACCAGCGACGGGGGGACGCTGACCGTTACCGCCGACGACCTCGTCCTTACTTCCGGCGGACTCGACTCTAACGGCACCGTCATCGTGCGACCCGTGTCCGCCGGCCGGGGAATCGACCTCGGCACCAACTCGGTAGGCAAGCTCAGCATCACCCAGGCCGAACTCGACCGGATCGCTGCTGCCACATTGACCATCGGACGCAACGATATCGGGACCGGGAATGTGACCGTGTCCTCCGCGATCAGTCGAACCAACTCCACCACCCTCGGAATCCTCACCGCCCGCAGCATCATCGTGAACGCCAATCTCACCGGCGGCTCAGGTGGGCTGACCCTGAGCGCCAACCAGCAAGCCACCCCGACGGCGGCGGTGTTCGCTGGCGTTCAGGTCGACGGCGCCACCGTCGATGGCGGAACAGGAACTCTCACTGTTCTGGGCAAATCAGGGTCCAGTGCCGGATCCTTCCAGTATGGGGTTCAGGTCCTCAACGCAGGGAAAATCACCAGTTCCGGTGGAAATGTCTCGGTGACCGGGACGAGCCTGGGGACCGGCGGGGCGGGTATTGGCGTTCGGGTCGAGGGAGCCGGGCAAATCACCGCCGGCGGTAACGGCACAGTGACGGTGATGGGTCAGGGAAATTTGACATCCACAAGTAACTCCAACATCGGCGTGCTCGTCACCGATGCAAACTCTCGCATCACTTCCACGAACGGGAACGTCTCGGTGACGGGATTCGGGGGCGGCGTCGGAAGCGGCACCTTCGACGCCGGCGTCCAAATTCAATCCGGAGGCGAAATCTCCGCGGGGGGGGCCGGAACGGTCGAGGTCATAGGGGTCGGCGGAAATTCAGATGCCAGCTCCAACTCGAACAACGGGGTAGTGGTCCTCAATTCCGGAAGCCAAATTACGTCCGGGGGCGGATCCGTCACCGTTACCGGAACCGGTGGCGGCACCGGCTCTGGCGGAGGTAACCGCGGCGTGATTCTCTCAGGAGGGGGCAAGATCACGGCCGGCGGGATGGGTGCGGTCAACGTGATCGGGTTCGGAAGCACTACTTCGACCGGGACCAGCAATTCGGGCGTGCACCTGGAAGGTACCGACTCGATCATCACCTCCAATGGTGGGCCGATCTCGATCCAGGGCACTGCAGGGACGGGACCGGGTGCGTTCGGCGTGACACTCTTCAACAACACGAGCATCACCAGTGTCGGCTCGGCCAGCATCACGGTGACGTCGGACAGCTTGAACATCGCTTCGACCGCCGCGATCGACGGCCTTGCGAACACCGTCACCATCCGACCGATGACCGCGGGAACCCACATCGACCTTGGCGGGTCGGACGTGACGTTCGGATCGCCGCTGACCCTGGGTTTGACCGACACGGAGTTGGATCGAATCACCGCGGGCACACTGGTCATCGGACGCAACGACATCGCGACGGCAACCGTCACGGTCTCCGCAGCCGTCAGCCCAGCCAACACCACCACTCTGAGCCTGGTCACACCCGCGAACATTACCGGATCAGGAAGCATCACCGAAACCAACCTGGCCCTGCGGGCGTCCACCGGCATCAACCTGCCTGGTGCCAATGCCGTCATCCAGCTCGTTGCCAGCAACAGCACCAGTGGGGGGATCACCTTCAACAACACCGCCAGCAACTTGACCCTGGCCAACACGACCATCAACGGAGTCAACGGCATCTCTGCGTCCGGCCAGGCGCTCATCTTTAGCACGACGACCTCGGGAAACATTGCTGTCAACACGGCGATCAGCGGCACGACCATTTCCCTCAACTCGGCCGGCAGTTTGGACAGTAACGCACAAGGAACATTGTCCGGCAGCACCTCGGTCACCCTGGCCAACAGCGGAACAACCAGCAGCCTGGCGGGCATCATCAGCGGCGGAAACCTCACCTATAACGGACCGGGCACCTTGACCCTGACGGCGTCTAACACGTTCGCCGGCACGACCTCCGTTTCAGGGGGCACCCTGTTGGTCGATGGGACCAACTCGGGAACAGGGCCGGTCGCCGTTCAATCGGGCGGAACCCTGGGCGGCACCGGAACGATCGCCGGGGTCGTCACTCTGTCCGCCGACGGGCAGGTCACCGGGGGCACCCTGGGCGGGGTCGGGACCCTGACCGTCGGTGGCCTACTTTTCGATGGCGGCACCCTGGCGGCCGACTTCGATGGCGACACGTCCGACACGGTCGCCACCGCCGGAACGGTAGACCTGGCGGATCCGGGGCAAGGGATTTTCAGCAAGAACTCCCAGAACGGAACCGCCACTGCCGGGACCGTTTTCACCCTGATTGACTTGACCGGTAGCGGGTCGATCAGCAATGTCCCCCTCGCCAATGCTGCAGCGGGGGCAACAGACACGATCAACGGAAAGTCGGGCGTTTTCGGGTACACCGGTGGGCCGGGAGGAAACGACTTCGTGTTCGTTGTTTCCGGGAACGAGGGGGTCGTCGTGACCCAACCTGGCGGGACGACCGTGGTGACCGAGAATGGTCCCGGAGAGACGTTTACCCTGGAACTGGCTTCACAGCCAGTTGCAGATGTTACGATAACTTTGAGTGGTACAGGTGTTGACTTCGACGACAATGTCCTTGTCTTCACGTCTACGAACTGGAATATAGCCCAGACCGTGACGGTCACAGCAATCGACAATTTCATTGTGGACGGAATACACGCGGGACAGGTGGCCTTCGCTGTGACCAGTGTGGACGGGAACTACAACGGGCTGAGCGTGGCCCCGCTATCCGTCACAATCAACGATGACGACACTCCTGCATCAGTTGAATTGTCCAGCGGGAACGATCAGTCATCCGTGATCGGAAATAGTTTTGGCGATCCGCTCGCGGTGCTGGTGCGGAATATGGCCGGACAACCGGTTTCGGGTGCAACCGTTACCTATATCGTGCCACCAAGTGAGCCGTCCGCAGTCGTATCGACCTCGACCGCGTTGAGTGGGGCAGGTGGCATCGCGTCCGTGATAGCGACGGCCGGGAACCTTGTGGGGACTTACACCGTGACCGCAAATGTCGCGGGTGCCGGGGCTGTCTCGTTCACGCTCACGAATCTTGCTCAATCTCAAGTCATCACGTTCCCGCCACCAGCGGTAGTGCCGTTCTCGGCGGTTGCCGTGGCGAACCTGACGGCCACCGCGTCGAGCGGGTTGCCGGTGACCTATGTCGTTGTCTCGGGGCCGGGAGAACTCGTTGGCGGGTCGGTGGTCCGGGCGACCGGGCCAGGGGCGGTGGTCGTCCGCGCCACCCAGCCAGGGGACACCATGTTCGGTGCGGCCGAACCTGTCGAGGTGGCGATCGTGTTCCGCCCGGTCGGGTCGTCGGCCTTCCCCTTGTTCACCACCTCGGGGGACCAGGTTGGGGTCTCGGTGCAACAACCTGGTGAGCCGGCCAACGAGGTTCCCGGAACAGGACCTGGTTCCCGGGCCGTGGTGGCCGACGTGACCGGGGACGGCGTGGCCGACACAATCCTGGCTTCCGCACCTGGCGCCAGGGTGACCGTGACCTTGTTGGATGGCGTCACCGGGAACGTGATCCGCACCCTGGGTGCCTTCGAGGACACCTTCCGCGACAGTGCGACCCTGGCGGCCGGGGATGTCAACGGGGACGGCATCGCCGACATTGCCGTCGGTGCCGACGCGTTCGGTGGGCCGCGGGTGACCGTGTTCGACGGGGCAACAGGGTCCGTGTTGGCCGATTTCTACGGGATCGACGACCCAGACTTCCGGGGTGGGGTCCGGGTCGCCCTGGGTGACGTTGACGGAGACGGCCTGGCCGACCTGGCGGTGGCGGCCGGGGTCGGTGGAGGGCCCCGCATCGCCCTGTGGGACGGTGCCAGCCTGCGACCTGGTTCCACCCCCACCCGGCTGGTCGACGACTTCTTCTGTTTCGAACCGACCCTGCGCGACGGGGCAAACGTGACCCTGGGCGACGTGAACGGCGACGGCAAGGCGGACCTGGTTCTGTCTGGCGGACCAGGTGGCAGCCCCCGGGTCCTGGTCTGGGACGCGGCCGACTTCCTGGCGAGCAACGGGACCGCCCGCACCGTGCTGGCCAACTTCTTCGCGGGTGACGAGTCCCTGACCCTGGGAGCCCGGGTGGCCGCCAAGGACCTGGACGGCGACCTGTTCGCGGACCTGGTGGTGGGCATCCCGACTGGTCCCGCGACATCCCTGGTGCGGACCTACCTGGGCAAAGACCTGTCGCCTACTGGAACTCCACGGGCGTTCACGGAAGAAATGTTGGATTTTGGCGGGGTTTTCGTGGGCTGACACCGCGATTCGACGGACACGACCCTTCCTGACTGGAGGGTGTCGCGTCGATCAGTGGTCCCTTGTCCGCGTCACTTGGAATTCCCCGCTTTCGACGATTCGATCGCGACCGCTGGGTCGAGATGACGCACGCGACTTCCCGCCACTTGCCGAGTTGTCTCCAGTTCGAGAAAATCACCTGGCCAACCCCAAGTTTGCTTGATTGCGAGCGATTCGCTTCGCAATTTCTCGCCGGAAACATGCCGGGTCTAGCGTTGCGTGGAGGTAGCCGAGATGGGGCCCGATCCGGTTGCATCCTTGCAGGTGGAACATGAACTTCGACCGCTCTTGATCGTCGGTGTGGGAGCGTCGGCGGGCGGGTTGGAAGCCCTCGAGCGATTCTTCGAGGCGGCACCGATCGAAACGGGGATGGCGTTCGTCGTCGTTCAGCATCTCTCGCCGGACTTCAAGAGCCTCACCGACGACATTCTCGCCCGCCGCACCCGGCTGCCGATCCGGGTGGTGGAAGATGGGATGCCTCTCCGGCCGAACGCGATCTTTTTGATCCCGCCGCGGAAAGACATGATCATTAGCGGCGGAAAGCTGCTGCTGACCGACAAGGATCCGGGCCAGCTCATCGCACTTCCGATCGACCATTTCCTGCGTTCGCTCGCACACGAAGCCGGCGGCCGGGCGGTCGCTGTGATCTTGTCCGGAACGGGAAGCGATGGATCACGCGGCGTTCGGGACGTGCATGAGGCAGGCGGACTGATTGTGGCCCAGGATCCGGCAACGGCGAAATTTGATGGGATGCCGCGAAGTGCCATCGACACGGGTACGGTCGATCTCATTCTGGCTCCGGAGGCGATTCCCGATGCGCTGGTGCGGTACGCGACCTCACCCCACGAGTCGCCGATTCCACCGGTGGCTCCGCCCGCAGGAGTGGAGGCGGTCTTCCGGCTGTTGCGAGACGCGTACGGGATCGATTTCTCGTTCTACAAGCCGGAAACGGTGGCCCGGCGGCTCGAACGACGGCTCGGACTGAGCGACATTCCGGGCCTCGACGAGTACGCCCGCCGGCTTGCCGACGACCCTGCCGAGTTGAACCTGCTCTACAAGGATCTGATGATCGGGGTGACGCGTTTCTTCCGCGACGAGGAGGCGTTCGATCGTCTTGGCCGGGATTTTTTACCGTCGTTGATCGGGCGGTTGAAAGTCGGGGACGAGTTCCGGATCTGGGTTGCCGGCTGTGCCACCGGGGAAGAGGCTTACTCGCTGGCAATCCTCATCCGGGAGTCCCTCGATGCGGTCGGCCGACCGATCCCGGTCAAGATCTTTGCGACCGACGCACACCGGGCATCTCTCGACACAGCGGGAATCGGAATGTATCCGGAGGCCGCCCTGGCTGGGGTGACGCCGGACCGTGTGACCCGATTCTTTACGCGGGTTGCGGGCGGATTCCAGGTCGCGGCCGAACTCCGGAAGATGGTGGTTTTCGCGCAGCACAACGTCCTCAAGGATGCGCCTTTTACCCGGCTCGACCTGGTCAGTTGCCGGAACCTGCTGATCTATTTCCAGCCGGCCGCCCAGAAACGGGTGCTGTCGCTATTCCACTTTGCGTTGCGGACCGGCGGGGTGTTGTTCCTCGGCCCGAGCGAGACCACCGGCGAAGTCGGCGACGAGTTCGAGCCGATCGACCCCCGGTGGCGAGTGTACCGCAAACGGCGTGATGTCCGTCTCGTCCCGGACCTCAGGCCACCGGCGGCCACGATCCGACCCGTTCCGACTCTTCCTGTCACCGCCCCCGACCCACATCTGACGATCGCGTACGACTCGCTTCTCGACGAGTACATGCCCCCGGCCCTGCTGGTCAGCGAGCGGGGCGACCTGGTCCAGGCGTTCGCCGGGGCCAGCAAGTACCTCAAGTTCCGGGACGGTCGGGTGACCACCGACGTGCTCGAACTCGTCGACCCGGAGGTGCGGACGGCACTGACCGGGGCTCTTCCCCGTGCGTTCAAGGAACTGGCCCAGATCGCGTACAAGGGACTTCGCGTCCACCCCACGGAGGGGGAACGGGTCGTGAATGTCATCGTTCGCCCGGTCCGGAATCGGCGAGCAGGGGTTAGCCATGCCCTGGTCGCGTTCGAGGAAGTCGGGCTGCCGCCGCCGATGCGAGAAAATCCGCGGGAAATCGATCTCGGACAGGCGTCGCGCGAACAGATTCTCGCCCTGGAGGGGGAACTTCGGCACACGAAGGAAAACCTCCAGGCGATGATCGAGGAGATGGAGACGAGCAACGAGGAACTCCAGGCCACCAACCAGGAACTGACGGCAGCGAACGAGGAACTCCAGAGCACCAACGAGGAACTGCACTCCGTCAATGAGGAGCTTTACACAGTCAACGGCGAGTTCCAGAAGAAAATCGCCGAGCTCACCCAGCTTTCCGCGGACATGGACAACCTCCTGTCCAGCACCGGTGTGCACACCATCTTCCTGGATCGCGGTCTGTGCTTGCGGAAGTTCACGCCCAAGATCGGGGAAACCTTCAACCTCCTACCGCAGGACGTTGGCCGTCGGATCGATCACTTCACCTACACCATCGACCACCCGGGGTTGCTGGCGGATCTCCAATCGGTGCTCGACCATCCGACCCCGATCGAGCGACAGGTCCGCGACCGACGAGGGAACTGGTTCCTACTTCGGATTCTCCCTTACCGTGCCGGGCTGGCGATTGACGGCGTGGTCCTGACCCTGGTCGACCTGTCGCAGGTGAAGGAGGCGGAGGCGGTGGCGCGACGGAAAGAAGAGCAGCTTGCTGGCATCCTCCGCCACTCGCCGAACTGGGTTTTTATCAAGGACCTCTCCGGTCGGTACCAGGTCGCAGACGAGGCGTTTCGCCGAGCCGTCGGGCAGGACCCCGTCGGTCGCACCGCCCACGAAATCTTTTCGCCCGAGATTGCCCGGCTGGTGACGGAAGGAGACGACCGTGTGATCAGTCTGGGAGAGGAGAACCAGTCCGAGGTGGTGATCCCCCTCGAAGACGGCGAGCACACGTTCCTCGCCACCAAGTTCCCCGTGCGAGACGAGACGGGTCGGGTCATCGGGGTGGGTGGAATCAAAACCGACGTGACGGGAATTCGCCAAGCCCAGCAGGCCGCCCAGGAAGCGGTGATCCAGCGGGACCGATTCCTGGCCATGCTTTCGCACGAACTCCGCAATCCGCTGGCGGCCGTACTGAGTGCCGCAGAACTCGCCACCCGCTCGGCTATGGGAAACCGGGACGCGACTCACTGGCTGGGGGTGATCCTTCGCCGGGCCCAACACATGGCGCGCCTCGTCGACGACCTGCTCGATGTCGCCCGGCTCACGCAAGAAAAGGTGGAGGTCCGCCGGGCTCCGATGGATCTGGCTCTGACCGTTCCTGGGGTGCTCGAGGAAGTCCGGGCGTGGTACGAAGAAGCCGGCGTCAACCTTTCCCGTTCTGGCCCCGACGAGCCGTTGCCGGTGCTCGGGGATCCCGATCGGCTCGAACAGGTGCAGGTCAACCTGCTGCGGAACGCGGTCAAATACACCCCGGCCGGGGGCCAGGTCTGGTACTCTCTCGCCCGGGAAGGGGAGGACGCGGTCATCCGCGTCATCGACACGGGCGTGGGCATGTCCACCGACATCCTGGCCAGAGCGTTCGAACCCTTCGTCCAGGCAGATGAGACCCTCGACCGTTCGAGCGGAGGAATCGGTGTCGGCCTGACGCTTGTACGTTCCATCGTCCAGAGGCACGCGGGAACGGTCGAAGCCAGGAGCAAGGGAAAAGGGCACGGGAGCGAGTTCATCGTTCGACTTCCCCTGTCCCTGGTACCGACAGCTTTGGTCGAGAGAGACAAGCTCGACGTCACGGAGCCTCGTTCTGCCCAACCGCAAAAGGCCCGGGTTCTCGTCGTCGAGGACGATCGCGATATCCGGACCTCACTGGTGGGCTTGCTCGAACTCGACGGGCACATCGTCCGATCCGCAAGCGACGGACCTTCCGGACTGGAGACCGCCCAGAGCGAGGAGTTCGATATCGCGTTGCTCGACATTGGTCTGCCCGGAATGGACGGGTACGAACTCGCCCGGCGGATCCGCGGCCTGAGTGGGAGACGACCATTCCTGGTTGCCTTGACCGGTTACGGCCAGGCGGATGATCGCTCCGCTGCCGAATCCGCAGGGTTCGATGCCCACCTCACCAAGCCGTTCCGACCGGACGAAATCAATCGGATTATTGTCGGATTGCCGAGGCGACCCGTGCCAGAAAATCGCAACTAATTCGTTGACGGTGTCCCATTCAGGGGATTACGATTTCCTCACAACCAAAGGGGTATGGAATATCCCTTTCTGATTTGACCGCTGGGTAAGGAGACCCACCTGTGCTCGTCGTCACCCGTCGTCCATCGGAAAAGATCGTTTTCCCTTCGCTCGGAATCACTGTCGAACTCTTGCGTGTCAGCAAATCGACCGCCAGCATCGGCGTGACCGCCCCGCCGGAAATTCGGATCTTCCGTGAGGAAGTCCCTGTCGAGAAGTTCGCCCCCCGCCCTTCGGAAAAGCATGCTCTCGCGAACGCTCTCAGCAAGGTGACCCTGGCCGTTGAGTTGGCCCGCAAATTGTGGGAGGTGGGTAGGCGTGAGGAGGCCGACACGACACTGGAGACGGCGCTGCAAGCCCTGGACAAGCTTGCCATCGCCCATAAGCCCCAGCCAGCCTCGAAGCGATGCCGGGCCCTCATTGTGGAGGATGACGCGAACGAGCGGGAACTTCTGGCCGGCCTGCTCGGGATGAGTGGTTGTGAATGTGCCACCGCCGCCGACGGGGTTGACGCACTGGCTTACCTTGAGAACGGCAGTCGCCCCGATGTCGTGCTCCTGGACATGGCCATGCCCCGCTGTGACGGCCCGCAGACCCTTCGGCGAATACGATCCGATGCTCGGTTCGCCGGCATACGCGTCTTCTCGGTCAGCAGTACCAGTCCCCAGGAAGTGAACATACCCGACGGTCCCACAGGTTTCGACGGCTGGTTCCCGAAACCGCTCAATCCCCGTCGATTGTGGGACGCAATCCAGGATTCCGTCCAGAGCCCGTCGACAAACTGAGAAGTCGGTTCTTTGCATCGTTCGGGATCAATCCCGCGATTTGTGGCGATTGTTTCACTGACGTGACGGCGTATCCGCCAGCACAGACGTTTTCACTCGTCGATCGACCGCCGGGGCATGGCAATTCTGCGGTACTGTCACTTCTTGAGATTCAGTGGAAAGATAATCCAGCCTGGTTCTGGTCCTATTGCATTCGCGAGGTCAGGGTCGAAACCAGTCGCTCGGAATCGTCGGGGAATTTGCGGGCGAACAGGACTTCGCGAGGGCCAAAAGAATCGTCTGCAGAGAAACTTGGGGATGCAAACAATTCGAGGTGTTTCTCGGAAATGATGGAAGGGCTCGAACCCCCCGCGGTCCAATCCGTATATGTGAGATTCCCCGTAATACGTGGCTTGAACGGCGAGTTGCCCAGAATGGTTTGAAAGAAGGCTTCATCGGGGATGAGGGTGTTCTTGAAGAAGTTGACAACCCGCGGCCGATCCTGCACGAACTGAAGGATGTATGCGACAGCGTCGCGCGACAAAGCCCACCATGTCGATCCGCCATAAGGAATCAGGTTGGGCAGGTGCTTCGTATGATCTCGGGTCCTGGGTATAAGGCCGAGCTTCATGCAGGCTTTTCGAAGGTTATTTGCAATTCTCCCACCACCCGGCCGAAGTCTGTAGGTTGTGAGCCGGGACAGAGGTTTGCCACATTTCACCGACGGCATCTCGACCAGATTCATGAATTCCTTATGCGCATTCGCCTCAAAAAAACCGCTCAATTTCCACTGCGGCTCGGAGAGGGAAATCGGATCCACTGAGCAGGACGAACCGGTCGAACTGGACCGGGTCCGAATACGCCGTGTTGATAAGAATCAGAATGGCTTCAACCTGTGAGAAGTCACCCCAGTATACTGGCACGCGAGAGGTCGTATAGCAAACGTTATGCCCCCGGGTTTCGAAGAAGCCATGGTTTTCCGATTTTCGGTCGAGGTGTATGAACGACTTCGATGTATCCGATGCGAGGGATTGCACCAATCGCCTCAGATGGTTCGGAGTATTGTGGGCAAGGATCAAATACGCAATCTTCATGACCCGCTCGTACTCTCAAGTATATTCATGGTGGTGGAATACCACTCGATGGTTTTCTTCAATCCTTCCCGGAACGGGGTGGTCGCCCGCCAGCCGAAGCGATCGGCGGCACGCGAGGTGTCGAGGCAGCGCCGGGGTTGGCCGTCGGGTTTGGTGGAATCCCAGCGGAGTTCGCCGTTGAACCCGCAGAGTTCGCAGATGAGTTCCGTCAGCGATTTGATGGTGATTTCCATTCCGCTGCCAAGGTTCACCGGGTCCGGGGAATCGTACCTTGCGGTTGCGGCAGCGATCCCGTCGGCGGCGTCGGTCACGTACAGGAACTCGCGGCTCGCCGAGCCGGTGCCCCACACGTCGATGTGATCCCGCCCGGCATCGCGGGCCTCGACGACCTTCTTGATGATCGCCGGGATTACGTGGCTCGACGCCGGGTCGAAGTTGTCTCCGGGGCCGTAAAGATTCACGGGCAACAGCGTGATCGCGTTGAAGCCGTACTGCTGGCGGTAAGCTTGCCCTTGAACGAGCAGCATTTTTTTCGCCAGACCGTACGGGGCGTTGGTCTCCTCCGGGTATCCGGCCCACAGGTCATCTTCGCGGAACGGGACGGGTGTGAACTTCGGGTAACTGCAGATTGTTCCGACGGTGACGAACTTTTGCACGCCGTGTTTGCGGGCCTCTTCCATCAGGAGGACGCCCATGATCGCGTTCTCGTAGAAGAATTTCGCGGGGTTTTCGCGGTTCGCCCCGATCCCGCCAACGACCGCGGCCAGGTGGACGATCACATCGGGAGTCAGCTCGTCGAGCATCCGGCGAACGGCGGCCTGCTCGGTCAAGTCGTACTGAGTCTTCCGTGGGACGAGCACCGCGGCTGGGCCGTAAGTTTCCAGCGCGGCACAGGTTGGCTTCCCCAGAAATCCGGCCCCGCCAGTGACGAGAACTCGGCGACCAGTGAGTGCGTGAGCCATCTGAGGATCCTCGTTTCGCATGTCGAGCGAGCGTGCTACTCCTTCTTCGCCTCCGGTTTTTTCGGTGGATCGGCGGCCGAGGTGTGGTCGTGGACGATTTTCCACCCCTCCTCAAGTTTCCGGCATCGGAGGGTGAAAAGGCCCTCGAAGGTTTCCTTCGAGGTGACCACTTTCCACCGCCCGCGGACCATCGCGTCTTTCCCGCCGATCGGGGTCACCTCGACGTCGGCGAAGGTGAGCTTGCCCATCTCCTTGCCGTCGGTCTGGTAGCGTTTGCGATACCGGGCAATGGTCGCGTCCCATCCCTTGGTGACTTCGCCGCCAGAGAAGAAGGTGAGCTCGTCAGACTTCCAGTAGCCGGCCATGAAGCCTTCGAGATCCCCGCGGTTCCACGCCTCGACCTGGGAATCGAGAACCGAGCGGACGGCCGCTTCTGGTTTCGGTTCCGCACTTCGGACTGTGCCTACGATGGCTACGAATGCAACCAGGACGACCACGAAGGGTACCGCAGGGACATCGCTTCGCCCAAATCTCGTGGGTGAAATTCTGATCCTCATCGGTTGCTCCTTTTCGAAGTTGCGACGGTCCTGCTTCCTGGCCAGAGTACCATATCCATCGGAGGATCCATGTACCCATCCGGAATGTGGCACGGGTTCTGGGAGCAAGAAGGCTGGGGTCGCCAGCCGATGCGGGCGTTCGAACTGCACTTCTCGGGGACGGCCATCCGCGGGCAAGGTGAGGATGTGATCGGTCGGTTCACGATCGCCGGCACCGTGGACCCGCGTACCGGAATGGTCAGCTTCCTCAAGCAGTACCTCGGCCGGCATCAGGTCGAGTACGTTGGCCAACCCGATGGCGAGGGGTGCATCGGCGGGAAGTGGACCGTTCGCGGGGTCATCGAAACGTGGACCGGACCGTTCCTCCTCAAGCCGAGCCTGCCCGAGGTTCCCGACGATGCGCCGATCCAGGAAATCGGCTCGTGACGGCAGAACTCACTCGTTCGTGACCACCAGAATCATCGCGTTTCGGTAGAAGTCGTATCGCCGGGCCGCGATGCGGTGGGGCACGGTCACCTTCTCGGCCATTCCCTCGGACCATTCCTTTTCCGGCACGAAGAGGTAGGAGGGGTGCGGCATCGCGAGGAACGCAGCCGCCGAGTCTGCGGTGGGCAACCGCTCCACGCGTCGGTGGGCGTAGAAGACGAGGCTTTCCTGGAAGTACCCCGCGGCCGCGAGCCGGACATCCCGATCTTCCTGCTGGGCCCCGGATTCGCGAACCAGTTCCTTCGCCGCCTTATAGCGGTCGACGACCAGCACGGGACCGGCTGCCAGCGTGCCCACGAAAAGCAGGGACCCGACGGTGAGCGTCGCCACGACGGCCGGGCGGTTCCCGCGGTGTAGCGCCCACGCCATCCCACCGGCAGCCGCCAACAGGATCAGCCCGACCGCGGCCCAGTCGCCGAGTCCGGGGAAGGTCCGCATACCCTTGATCGTCACCGGCAACTCACCCCCGGCCGCCTGCAACCCGGCCACCGTGATCGCTCCGACCAGCCCGACACCCGCCACGCCGAGCAGCATCACCCACTTCGGTGGCGACACGGTTCCTTCCCGCCAGCGGAAGAGGAAGCGAGCTGTCAGAATCGCGAGCGGCGGGTACATCGGGGCGATGTAGTTGGGCAGTTTCGTCGCGGCGGCGGAGAAGAAGAGCAGGTAGACGCCGACCCAGCAAAGCAGGAACCGATCCGCCCGCATCTCCACGGAGATCGGCTCTTCCGGTGGTTCCCGACGGTTTCCCCGGGCAGTCGCGATTGCGTCCCAGAGTGTCGCCCCCAGGAAGCAGCACCACGGCGCGAACAGGACCATCACCGCACCGAGGTAGTAGACGACCGGCCCCCGATGGTTTTCCTTCGGAGCCATGAATCGGCCGACGTTCTCGTCACCGAAGAAGGCGGCGGCATAGGCACCGCGGGTTTCCGAGGTGACCAGCACGTACCACGGCACGGCGACGGCCGCCCATAACAACCCGCCCCAGATCAGCCGACGATCCCACGCCCGGAACAGTTCGCGGTTCCAGGCGAGATAACTGAGTGTGATCAGAGCCGGCATCGCGAGACCCACGGGCCCCTTGGTGAGGACGGCGAGCCCGCACGGAATCGCCGGCCAGACCAGCCAGCCGCGGCCGCCCGCGTCGTGGAGGAACCAGACCATCGCCAGCGTCAGAACGGTGAAGAAGATCAGCGGGGCATCCGGTGTCGCGGCGTGGGAGAGCATGCAGAACTGCGTCGCCGACGCCAGCACCAACCCGGCAAGAAGGCCCGTTCCCCGGTCAAACATCCGCCGGGAAAGCTCGTACACAACCAGAACTGTCGCCATCCCCAGCAGGGCGCTCGGGAGTCGGGCAGCAAACTCGGTCGGCCCGAAGATCAGAAATGACGGACGTTGGATCCAGTAGAGCAGGATCGGCTTCGCGGTGCGGAGTTCCCAGTTGAACGTCGGGACGACCCAGGTCCCGGATTCGAGCATCTCGCGGGTGCATTCCGCGTTGACGCCCTCGTCCATGTCCCAGAGGCTCGGCGCTCCGAGATTCGGGAGCGTGAGCAACGCGGTGGCCGACAGCAGAAGAGCGTAATCGCGAATCCGGGACATCGGCGACTCCGAAGAGGGTCGCCGATGATAGGCAAGTCCAGATCCGGTGGGAAGGCGACTCCGAACCGGGGTGAGCTCAATCGTCCTCGTCCTTCTTGTTTTGGAGATAAAACAGCAGGCCGATCATCCCGACCAGGGCGAGGCCCATGATAATGAAAAATGGCCAGCTTCCGATGAAATCCATGATTCACCTGCAAATTGAGAAATGGATGGAAGACCGTTCGCCAGAACCATCGGCCAGGCCGCGAGGGGGGACCGACGAGAACCTCATCGGGGCGGACGGTCGGCGGTTGAAGTGTTCTACTTTCGCCCGGATCGAGACGCAAGTCTGGCGAATGTGAATTTTCGGGGGTTTCCCCCACGCTTACCGGCTCCAGCCGAACCCGAACTGGATCAGGGCCAGACGCAGACCGTATGCCGAGAAACTCCGTCCCTCCGGATCTTGCCCCGCGAGTTGCCGGCGAGGCGGGTCGCGGGTAATCTCACCGCCGAGCTTGTCCGAGGCGTTGCACCTTCCAAACTTCCCCGACTGTTCTCCCGGAGCCGGCCATGATCTCCTTCCGATTCCCCGACAAGGTTGTGCTCGTCACCGGCAGTTCCCGGGGAATCGGGGCGGCGACTCTCGAAGCGTTCGCAGCCGCCGGGGCGGTGACGGTCCTGCATTTCTGGGACGACCCGGACGGCGCGAACCGTCGGGATGCGGAAACTCTGGCCGCGAAACTGCAAACAGCCGGGGCCGCGGGGGTGCATGTCTTCCCCGCCGATGTCCGGGACCCGGCCGCGATCGAGGATCTCTTCGCGCGGGTGAAACAAAACTGCGGCGGGCTCGACATCCTCGTCAACAACGCGGGGATCTTGAAGGACCGATCCCTGAAGAAAATGGCGGTCGCCGACTGGGACGCGGTTCTCGACACGAACCTGACCGGCGTCTTCCACTGCTGCAAATTCGGGTCGGAGATCCTCCGCGATGGCGGGCGGATCGTCAACATCGCGTCCGTCGCCGGGCTCGTCGGCATCTTCGGGCAGGCCAATTACGCGGCTGCGAAGGCAGGGGTCATCGGGCTGACCCGGGTTCTCGCAAAAGAACTCGCGCGCCGAGGAATCACGGCCAACGCGATCGCCCCGGGGGTGGTGCAGACGCCGATGATGGCGGAGATCAAGCCGGAAATGGTGGCCGAGTACATCAAGCAGATCCCGGTCGGCCGACTCGCCACGACGGCCGACATCACCAACGTCATCCTCTTTCTCGCCAGCGAAGAGACCAGCTACATCACCGGCCAGGTCATTCCCGTCACCGGCGGCTGGCTGGTGTAGCCCCGCGACCGTCACTCCGCCGGCAGGCCGACCCGCAGCTCCGGGTCGCCATCGAGATAGTCCGGGAATTCCTTGAGCAACTTCTCGATCACCGGCGTTTTCAGGTGCGAATCGAGAGCCTCCAGCGACTTCCACTTCTCGACGAGCACGAAGACCTTGTCGTCCTCCGCGAAACGGTACAGGTCGTACCCCGCGTTCCCCGTTTCTTGCCGGGTCGCCTTGATCGCGTCCGCGAAGAACGGGGCGAACTTCTCGACCTTGTCTGCTTTCACCTTCATCCGGACGAGCAACGCGAACGGTTTCGTCGGATCCTTGAGTTTCGGCTTCACCGAAGCCGCGAGGGGGTGCAGATCGGCGGCGGAAACGGCGGTGGCAGCGGTCATCCCGACAACGGTGGCCATCAGAGCACGCATCATGGTGAGGTTTCCGGAAAGGAATCGAACAAGGAGATTTTCGTGCCGCACCCCCGTTTCGGCCACCGTCTGCGAATCGCCTCGCTTGTAGAATACCTCTGTCACCCGTTGCTTCGCCCGATTTCGGAAGAACCCCATGCCGAGCGATTCTCGCGTCCCGGTCACCGTCCTCACCGGCTTCCTCGGGGCCGGAAAAACCACGCTTCTCAATCACATTCTCACCGCCAACCACGGCAAACGGATCGCCGTCATCGAGAACGAATTCGGGGAAGTCGGCGTCGATCAGGATCTCGTCATCCAGTCGGACGAGGAAATTTTCGAGATGAACAACGGGTGCCTGTGCTGCACCGTTCGCGGGGACCTGATCCGGATCCTCGGGAACCTGATGAAACGCCGGGACAAGTTCGACAGCATCCTCATCGAAACCACCGGCCTCGCCGACCCCGGACCGGTCGCCCAGACCTTCTACATGGACGAGGAAATCCAGGCCAAGACCCGCATCGACGGCATCGTCACCGTCGTCGACGCGCGGCACGTCGTGCAGCACTGGAGTTCTCACGAAGTCCAGGAGCAAATCGCGTTTGCAGATGTGATTCTCCTCAACAAGATCGACCTGGCCACGCCCGAGGAACTGGATCGCCTCGAAGCGAAAATCCAGGCGATGAACGCGACGGCCAAAGTGTACCGGACCACCCAGTCCGACATCGATCTCGACAAGGTCCTGAACATCGGCGGCTTCGCACTCGACCGGGTTCTCGAACACGAACCGGACTTCCTCAAGGCCGCACCGGCGAAACACGACCACAAACACGAGCACGACGAGCATTGCCACGATGAGCAGTGCACCCACGAGCACCACCACCACGAACCGGAACCAGACCATGTCCACGACACGGACGTCTCCTCGGTCGGAATCGTGATCGACGGGGACGTGGAGCCGAAGAAATTCAACAAGTGGATTTCCGAGCTTCTGGCGGAAAAGGGGCCGGACATCTACCGGATGAAGGGAATTTTGAGCATCCACAAGGACGCGAAGCGGTTCGTGTTCCAGGGGGTGCACATGCTGTTCGACGGCCGATCGGACCGGCCGTGGGGTGCAGATCCGCGGGTGAACAAGCTCATCTTCATCGGTCGGAACCTCGATCGGGCGGCACTCACGACCGGGTTCCAGAACTGCCTGGTTTGACGCTTTCCTTGTCCCACCGCGGGGCCGGTGCTATCGTATTGCAGATGCCCGCCGGCCGAGGATCGAACATGCCCCCGCAAAAGACCATTCTCATCGTCGATGATGATCGCGAACTGGTCGACGGCCTGCGAACGGTGCTCGAACGCCAGGGCTTCCGGGTCGTCACCGCCCATGACGGGCACCAGGGGAAGCAGGTCATCTACAACCAGCACCCGGACCTCGTCATCCTCGACATGATGATGTCGCGAATGGGCGGCTACCCGGTGCTGGAACACTTCAAGGGAAAGACCGACGCCCCGCCGTTCATCATGATGACGGCCAACGAGGGGAGCCGGCACAAAGCTTACGCGGAATATCTGGGCGTGGTCGATTACATCCGCAAACCGTTCGCAACCGAGCGGTTGCTGGAGGCGGTCCAGAAAGTCTTCAAGGCGAAAAGCGACGCCCCGCCGGCGGAGGAAACAGAAACCCAGCCGGAAGCGTGAGGCTTCCGGCTGGGTTTTGAGTTCGCTTCCAAATCTCGATCACTTCTTGTCTTTCTTCGAGTCCTTGCTGTCCGGCTTGTCGTCGTCGGGTGTGCCGAACCCGCTGCTTTCGGGGGCGGATGGGTCGTTGTCGACGCCGAGAATCACGGCGTATTTGATCTTCAGGTCGCCGATTTGAGTCTTCGAGAGCGGGGTCGACTTGGGGCGGACCAGGAAGAGTTCGACCCGTTGGCCGGCGGAGATTTCGGAGCGGTCGGCAGACCAACCCGGAACGCCCTGCGGAGCTTTCAACGCATCTCGTTCTTTCGGGGTCATGTCGACTTTTTTCCCGTTCGCGTCCAGCTTCGGGCCGAGTTTGTACCACCGGGCGAGGCCGTTATCCGTCCAGGCGAAGGTGTAGTCCTTGTGCTGCTCCTTCATCTGCGGCCGACGGTTTCGGTTGTTGTTGTTTCCGCGGTTGCGTTGCACCCGGCCGTTGGCCCCAACGCGGGGGTAGTTGTTCCGGTTGTTGCCACCCGTGGACTGGTACCACGAAATTCGGATCGTCACCGATTTCGCATCCGCCTTTTGCACCACGGCGACGAGCTCGCCGGCGTTGAGGTAGTCGGAGAAGTCCGGCCGGGCATCCGCCCCCGTTGAGGTGAGCGCGAATGTGGAGGTGAGCAGGAGCACCGAACCCAGGACAAGACGCAGCATGGTTGGAATTCCTCGTCGATCGCCAGGAATCGCGAATTCTAAACAGCATCGAGAACGCAATTCCAGGCCACCTCGTTTGACGTGCGGTTGCAGGAGAAAGTTCCGCCCTCGCAAAATTGTTCACGCTGGCCGAAATCGAACCACTTCGGTCTTCTCGTCGGAGGAGATTGTCCCGGGTTGTCGCGTTCGGGTACGATTGGGGGAACACGAGTTCCCAGGATGTCGGATCCGATGGCGAAGTCCAAAACTGCCCCGAAATCTCCCCCCGTCGCCGCGTCTCCGGAATCGCCGACGGCGGCCCCCGCGCCCCCGGCGGCTGAGTATACCGTCGTCGCCCGGCGTTATCGGCCCCAGCAATTCCCCGACCTGATCGGCCAGGAACATGTCGCGACCGCTCTTTCGAACGCGATTGCTTCCGGCCGAATCGCCCACGCCTACCTCTTTACCGGGGCCCGCGGGACGGGGAAAACCTCGACGGCCCGGATTTTGGCCAAGGCCCTCAACTGCGTCCACGGCCCGACCGCGACGCCGTGCGACAAATGCGACATCTGCCTGAGCATTGCAGCCGGCGACGACCCTGACGTCATCGAGATCGACGCCGCCAGCAACACGGGCGTCGAGAACATCCGGGAATTGCGGGGAAATGTGGGCTTCCGACCCCAGCGGGCCCGGTACAAGATCTATATCATCGACGAAGTCCACATGCTCTCGAACTCGGCGTTCAACGCCCTGCTCAAGACGCTGGAGGAACCGCCGCCGCACGTCAAATTCATTTTCGCGACCACGGAAGTGCAGAAGATTCCGGTGACGATCCTGTCGCGTTGCCAGCGGTTCGACTTTGCCCACATCGGTTCCACCAAGGTTTTCGAGACGCTCAAACATATCGCCGGGAAAGAAGGGCTTGCTGCCGACGATGAGGCGTTGCGGATCGTCGCACGCCGGGCGGCCGGGTCCATGCGGGATGCGCAAACGATTCTCGATCAATTGCTCGGGTCGGCGTCAGGGCGACTCACCGCGGAGGTGGTGCACTCCCTGTTTGGGTCGGCGGGGGAAGAGCGGGTCATCGAGCTCGCGGAGGCGATTTTTGCCGGCGATGCCCATCGAGCCCTCGAAATCGTGGCAGAGTCGGCCGAGCGTGGGGCACATGTGGGCGAATTGGCCGACCAGATGATCGATTTTTATCGGGGGATGATGCTGGTGGCGGTCGGCGGACCGGCGGTTCGCGACCTCCCAGGTTCCCCAAACCTCCAGGATCGGCTTCGATCGCTCGCTCCGACAATCGATCTGGATGTGATTTTGTCCGGGATTGACATCCTCACCGCCGCGAAAGCCAAAATGCGGGGGAGTTCGCACGCCCAAGTCGTTCTGGAAGTTGCCGTGATTCGACTGGCCCGGTTGGGGGAACTCCTGTCCGTGTCGGAACTTGCGAAGCTGGTGAGCAGCGGAAGCCCGGTTCCTACGCCGGCCGGGAAGGGAGGCAGCACCTCCAGCAAGTCGGTGGGAAGTGGGGTGCCGAATGGGGATCCGTCAAAAAAAAACGCTCTGAGGGGAAATGAAGAAACTGTCCAGAACGGGAAGAACTCGCAAGGTTTTGCCCAGGAAAGGGAAAGGACGGACAGGCCGGTGTCAGGAGAATCCTTTCCCAAAATTTGGGAACGGGTGTTGCAAGAGATAGGGCCTGTGCGAGGAAATCACCTGCGTCAAGCGGGAATTCCTGCAATTATTGGGCCAAACGCCCTGGCCATTCGGTTCCCGGTCGCGTACAGTGCGGGGTATGAGGCCTGCGGCAGTGACGAAGGTCTGGCAGCGATTCGAACCACTCTGCGGAGAATCTCCGGCAACGAGTGGACCGTGCGTGTGGAAAAAGGGCACAGCAACGGGCCGGTTCCCGAACCGCTCCCCGCACCCGTCCAGCCGGCGGATCGCAAAAAGGATCTTCTCCAACTGCCCCTGTTTCGCAGGGCCAATGAGATCCTCGGTGCCCAACTGATGCGAGTCGACGACGGATTCGCTCCGACCGGCGGGCCTCGAGAACGTCCGACAACCCCGGCTGCACCCGCATCCGAACCCGAACTTGACGAGGTTTGAGCGCATGTTCAAGGAACTCGGCGCCCTGATGTCCCTGATGGGAAACAAGGACAAAATCCAGGCCGAGGTGGCCAAGTTCCAGCAAACCGTTCCCACCATCATCGCGGAGGGCTCCGCCGGCGGGGGGATGGTCACCGCCAAGGCCAACGGGAAACTCGAAATCATCGCCCTCAAAATCGGCGACGAGGCCCTGAAGTCTGACCGGGAAATGCTCGAAGACCTGATCATCGCCGCGACGAACCAGGCTCTGACGAAGGTTCGCGAACAACTGGCCGTCAAAACCGCGGAAATGGCCAACAACATCGGCCTGCCCCCCGGAATGCTGGGTGGGCTCGGCGGTGCGATCCCTGGGATGTAACGGAGTGCGGGTGTGGCCGAACCGTCCGGTGCCATCGCGACACTGCTGCAGGAACTCGCCCGCCTTCCCGGGATCGGGCCCAAAAGTGCCGAGCGGATCGCGCACTTCCTGCTCGCCGGTGAGCGCAGGGCAGCCGCAAATCTTGCCGACGCACTCCGAAACGTCGTCGAGAAGGTCCGACCCTGCCGGGAATGCTTCAACCTCACGGAAGGGGGCGAACTCTGCCCGATCTGTGGGGACCCGAAACGGGACGGCAGCGTGGTCTGTGTCGTCGAAACACCCCGCGATGTCGGGCTGTTCGAGCGGGCCGGGAACTACCGGGGACTTTACCACGTCCTCGGAGGTCGATTGGCACCGCTGGAAGGAGTCGGGCCTGATCGCCTGACCCTCTCCGCCCTCGCCCAGCGGGTTCGCCGCGGCGGGGTTCGAGAAGTCATCCTGGCCACCAGCCCGACGCTCGAAGGCGACGGGACGGCCCTCTACGCCGGTACCCTCCTCGCGGGGACCGGCGTCCAAGTGACGAAGCTGGCGCGAGGATTGCCAACGGGTTCGTCGCTGGAGCTGGCGAACTCCCAGATGCTCGCTGACGCCCTCGATGGGCGCCGAGCAGTCTGACCGCACCATGTCGGCTGACGGAGGTCTCGCTATGAGCGGAATGCGAATCGGATTCGAAATGCGACCCGACATGCGGCACGAGATGCGTCTCGCCCCCCGCATGATCCAGTCCATGGAAATCCTCCAACTCCCCGTCATGGCACTCCAGGAGAAGATCCAGACCGAGCTCCAGGAAAACCCGTTTCTCGAACTTCGCGACACCCAGCCGGAAGCTCCCACCGAAGCCGGCGTGGCCGAGGCCGCACCCGCACCCGAAGCCGCCGAATTCAACCCCGATGCACCGATCAAGCACGACCAGACCGGCGACCTCGAATTCGCCCGCATGGACGAGATCAACCGCGACTGGGAAGACCACTTCAACGAGGAACACCGCCCCAGCCGAGGCAGCCTCGAAGAACTCTCGGACAAGAAACTCGACGCGATGCAGAACATCGCATCCGCCCCGCAATCCCTGCAGGAGCACCTCACCGAGCAGCTTCCCTACCAGGACCTGACCCCGGAGGAATTCGAACTCGCCGAGTTCGTGATCTCCCACCTCGACGACAACGGCTACCTCCTCGCCCACGACCCGGACAAGAAGCGGGTCATCCCAATCACCACCGAGGATATCCTCCGGACGTTCCCGAAGCCGGTGACGGCCGCCGACGTTGAGGACGCGATCATCGTCGTGCAATCGCTCGATCCCGCGGGAGTCGGGGCCCGGGACACGAAAGAGTGCCTGCTTCTGCAGGTGAACCAGGACACGCCGCACGCGGACCTCGTCCGCAGCCTGATCCGCGACCACCTCGAAGACGTCGCGCATAACCGCCTGCCGGTGATCCACAAGCGAACCCGGGCGGACCTGACGACCATCACCGAGGCGATCGAGGAGCTCAAGCGGCTCGACCCGAAACCGGGGGCTCGCTTCACCCCGGATAACACGCAGTACGTCGTCCCGGATATCGTCGTCGAACGCAACGACGACGACGACTTCGAAATCCGCCTCACCGACGACTGGACCCCCTCCGTCCGGATCAGCAAGCGGTACATCGAACTCGCGAAAGACAAAAGTTACGACCCGAAAACGCGGGATTTCCTCCGGCAGAAGTTCCAGTCCGCCAACTGGCTGATCGACGCCATCGAGCAACGCCGGAACACGCTGATCAAGGTCACCCGGGCGATCATCAACCACCAGCGGGCGTTCCTCGATAAGGGCCCGGACCACATCCAACCGCTGAAAATGGAGCAGATCGCCGACCAGGTGAAGGTCCACGTCACCACCGTGAGCCGGGCCGTCGACGACAAGTGGGTGCAGACCCCCCGAGGCGTCTTCCCGTTGAAGCGGTTCTTCGGCGGCGGCACCACCAACAAAAACACCGGCGAGAACGTCGCCTGGGAAACGATCAAACAGAAACTCCTCGAAATCATCGCCGCCGAGGACAAGGCCAAGCCCCTCTCCGACGAGGACATCGTCGACCGCTTCGAGAAAGGTGGCCTGAAAATCGCCCGCCGCACCGTCACCAAATACCGGGAAGCCCTGAAGATTCCGTCCTCCCGCCAACGCAAGGACTGGACCCTCAACGTGTGACTCCACGATGACCTTCCTTCGTGCAACCGGGATCGTGTTTCTCTGCAGTTTCGTCTTCGCTGCATTGCGGAACGGCTCAGATCGTATCGGGTCGATGAGGTGACCGAGTTCGTCAAGGTCGCTCCAAGTCGATAAGGCGACAAACTCCCAAGTTTTTGAGATCATTTCGACCCACTGCACGAGATTGTCAAGATTTCTTCTTTGAGCCGGCTTCTGGCCGATGATCGCGGGGGGGATGGGAACTACTCCGAAGACGACCGCGGCCGATCGGATCCGGATCGCGAGGATGGCGGACGCCGACGCCGGCGGTCCCGATTCGACGACGACGATGACGATCGCCGGGGATCCCGTTACGATTCCGATGATGATGACGGTCGGCGGCGGCACGATCCCAAGGACCCGTACCGAGACCGCTACTGACCCTTCCCCGAGGACCCCGACATGTCGCTCTCCCGCCGAGAATTCCTCGCAGCCACCTCCGCGGCGGTGGCGAGCCCGCTGCTTGCCATCGAGCCGATCGCCCGCCCGGTGACGAAACCGCTTCTGAAGCTCGCCCTCGCCGCGTACAGCTTCAACCGCTTCCTCTCGCTCAAGGGGAAGAACCCGCCGACGATGAAGCTCGACGAATTCCTCGATTTCGCCGCCACCCAGCCTGTCGATGGCGTCGAACTCACGTCGTACTACTTCACCGACACCTCGGACGACGCCCTGGCCAAACTCAAATCGAAGTGCACCCGGCTCGGCCTGGACATCACCGGCACGCCCGTCGGCAACAACTTCTGCGTTCGCGATCCGGAGAAACTTCAGGAGCAAATCAAGCTCGTGAAAACGTGGACGGAACGGTGCGCAAAGCTCGGCGGGAAAGCGATCCGCATCTTCGCCGGGAACCTCGAAAAAGGTGACGACCTCGCCGCCGCCCAGAAACGGGTGATCGCCGCCACCGAGGAATGCTGCGAGTACGCCGGCAAGTTCGGGGTCTACCTCGCCCTCGAGAACCACGGCGGCATCACCGCGAAGGTCGACGACCTGCTGACGCTCGTGAAGGGTGTCAAATCCGACTTTTTTGGCGTCAACCTCGACACGGGAAACTTCCACACCGAGGATCCGTACGCGGATCTGGTCAAGCTCGCACCGTACGCCGTCAACGTGCAGGTCAAGACCGAGATGTCCCCGGCCGGAGGCAAGAAGTCGGACGCGGACCTGAAGCGGCTGGTGCAGATTCTCCGCGACGCGAACTACCGCGGATACGTAATCCTCGAGTACGAGGCCGCCGAGGATCCGAAACTGGCGGTCCCGAAAGCGATCAAGGAATTGAAAGAACTCCTTCACCCGTGAAACCGGGAGGAAAGCGATTTCCCATCCGGGAGCCGGACAGGCGTGGAGGGGAATCGCCTGACCGGCAGTGAGCTTCGCGCCGTTGCGGAAATGCCGGCAATTCCTTGCCGATTTCGATTGGCATTCGAAATGCTTCAAGGGATCGCGTTCGCGTCTGGCAACGCAGCGCGGCTTTCTCCTGGAGCACAACCATGGCAATTCTGAGCCATCCTGCTTTTGGTCCTCGCACAGCCCTCATGTACATCACCATCGGTTCGCTCATGGATGTATGGACGGCCGTGTGGTACTTCGCTTTCCTTCGCGATGCCCCGCATCCGATGTCAAATGTGACGTGGTTCTGGTTGATCGGTCTGTTCCTGACCGGGATCACGCTGATCGTGTTGGGTCTTGCACTGGGTCCGATCGGACAGGCGGCCCGTCGGGCGGAACTCCCTCCCAGCGAGGTGGCCCGTCAGGAGGCAGTGATCCAGCAGACGGCGGCGACTCATGCCGTGCCCCCGGCCGCCCTCGCCGGTACTGCCCCTCCCGCCGTGATGCCCGCGCCCCCTGTTTCGATGGCTCCACCGGCGGCACCCGTCATGACCCGGTGAAGCGATCTTTTCCCGCGAAGCGGGGCCGATCAGGACCCGCTTCGCACCGTCTACCGCCCCGTTTCCGGTTCCGTCAGGGCACTTCCACGATCCTCGCCTTGACCCGTTCCCGCGAAACGAGGGCGAGCATATCCTCCGCTTCCCCGCGGGAAAGGCCTTTCGCGAGCTGAAACGAGGGTTCCCGCAAAAGTGCGTCCGCCTCTTCCTGCGAACACCCCCTCGCGGTTCGAACGATCGGTGCCAGCGCCGGGGCCGCGATGGCGAGGTGGGAATCGATCGCAACCGCGAAAATCTTCGGGCTCGGTTCCCGCCGCAACAGCCGCTCCAGATCGCTTCGCAGAATCACCACTGTGAGCCGATCCCCCTCCCGGAGTCGGTAACTTCGGGGGATTCCCTGGTCTGCGAACGGTTCCAGCCCCGACACTGCCACCGGAAGGAAGCGGTAGTCAATCATCGTCGAGACGAGCGATCGCTGGAGCAGGCACGGGTCATCGGCCCGGATCGTAATCTCAACAATCGCCAGGGTCCGCCCGCCGACGGAGAAGAGTGTGTGGACGTGGTCGCCGTACAAGGCCGCCGCGAAGGCCGGTGCCGCGAGGGTCGGGGTCGCCACCGCGAGCTTGACCCCCGCCGATTCCCGGACCGCCTGGGTGAACTCGGGGTCGGTCATCCGCGCCACCACCCGCTGGGTCGGATTCGCCTGGCGAACCAGCAGTGCAATTTCGAGGTTCGCCAGTTCCGACTCGACGGCCGCGATGACAGATCGGGCCGAGTCGACGCGGGCCTGCCGCAACACCTCGGGAATCGTCGCGTCGCCGATGATGACGGGGACCCCCATCCGCCGGACGGTGGCGGCGAAGGGGTTGTCGTTGACGCGTTCGATGGCCACGGTCGGCCGGCCGAGCCGCACCAGTTCCTCGACGCACCGGAACCCGATGTTCCCGAGCCCGCACACCACGACGTGCCCGCTGTCGGGGATCTTGCGGGCTTCCAGTGCCCCGCCAAGCCGCGCCCGGAGCAGGAAGTTCGTGAGGATGGCCGTGAACGCCGCCAAAAGTGCCGCCCCTGCCAGCTTCAAGCCGCTGAGGAAAACCTTGACCCACCCCGGCTGATTCTCCCCGTGCAATTCCCCGCCCGTCGCGATGATGCTGACCGTCTGATACACGCCGTCCGCCCACTCGGCCCCAACTCCGTACCGGAAGACGAGGGTGCTTCCGAACACGACCAGGAAGAGTGCCGAGGTTCCGAGTTTGACGGAAAGGTCGATGCCGGCGAATGTGCGAGCAACGGTGCGCATCTGGCGCCGGAGCCAGCCGGCCCAGCGAACGCCGGGCAGGAACTCGCCACGATCGAATGCGAGGAGGGGCTCGATGCGATCCGGGTTGCCGCAGACGACCAGGCGATCGCCGACGGTCGCCCGGGCATCTCCGGCGACATCGTGGATGACCCGCACTTCCCCGCCCGTGGTGGTGTGGCCGACGACCAGAACGTGGTAGTGTGCCGCCAGGTCCGTCAGCCGCTCTCCGACGAGTTTCCCCCCCTCGGAAACCTCGATTTCCGCCACCTGCTGCGGCCCCGCGTCGATGTGGAACGCCCCCAGCGTCTCCCCGGTGAGCGCGGTCACAGCCATCATGGGAGCCGTCAACGCCGAAACGGAAAGTGCGGTCGTGTTCCGCACCGATGCCCCGAGGGCGGCGAGAAGGCCCTGGTTGAACATCCGCACCACGATCCGCGCATCCGGGTTGAGTCGGCGAATCGTGAGGGCGGCGGAGACGTTGACGAGATCGTCCGAGGTGACGATCAAAACCCCGCTCGCGTCTGCCACGCCGGCTTGCTGCAGCACCTCGACCTTGCGGCAATCCCCCGGCACGAACCGGACGCCGGCCAATCGCGGATCGTCGGCGTGGGCGTGGACGTCGACGACGACCACAGGCGTTCCCGCGGTGCGAAGGAATTCCAGGACGCGCCAGCCCACATTTCCCAGGCCGCACAACAGGACGGGACGCTCCACGACGAACCTCCGGGTTGCAGACGGCCGACCCGCCCGAGGATAATCAACTCGGCGGGTGTGCGGAATCAATGTGCGACCCGCCAGGAAATTCGCCGGAGAACCCGATGGATTTTGACGACGAACTCTGCCTCTGCTTTCACGTGACCCGGCGGAAGCTCGTGAATTTCGCGAGAATCCACCAGCCACGGGTGCCCAGCCAGATGTCCGAGTGCAACGGGGCGGGCACCGGGTGCGGCTGGTGTGTGCCGTTCCTGAAGCAGATCTTCCGACAGGAAACGGTCGAAGAACTGACGCCGGAAGAATATGCGAAGCGTCGAGCCGACTACGTCCGCGGCGGCGGCGGCACCCCACCGACCGGGGCCACCCCGCTCCCCACCGAGTGACACCGCGATGTCACCGGCCGCGATTTCCTGGGGGAAATTGGCTCTTTCTTGTAGGGTGGGTCAAGCCGCTTCGGCGAAGACCCACCGAAGGGTGGCGGACTTCCAGACCCAACGGAACTTCCTCGAACCTCAGGAACTCCGAAGATTCATCCGGGGAAATCCCTGCAAGCCCTGGAAGATCCGTTGCCCCGACTTTGTCCCTCACCCTTCGGTGGGTCTGCGTCGCCAAGCCTCCTTGACCCACCTTACAAAACGGATCCCGAAGTTCTCGAAGCCATCGCGGGCCCGAAACCGCGGTAGCTCGGTAACGAGAAAGTTCCGCATGGTTCTGGGTTGGGGGCGGGTTTTGAGGTAGAATCTGGGTGCTCTCCTGGAGCCGACCCACCGCAGTTTCCCACCCCGCAGGCCCTTCCCGATGCGAACATCTGCCGTGCTCGTCGCTGTCCTGGCGTTCGCGCCACCGGTTTTGGCCGCCAATCCCGAGTCGAAACCGGACCCCGCCGCGATCGAATTCTTCGAGAAGAAGGTCCGCCCGCTGCTCGTCGACCACTGCTACTCCTGCCACGGGCCGAAGAAGGCGATGGCGGGGTTGCGGCTCGACACGGCGGACGGGGTCAAGAAGGGAACCGACGAGGGTCCGGTGATCTCCCCCGGAAACCCGGAGAAAAGCAAGCTCCTCGCTTCGGTGAAGCGGTCGGGCGACTACCCGATGCCGCCGACCAAGTCGCTCCCGCCGGAAGCCGTCACCGTCCTGGCCGAGTGGGTCAAAATCGGTGCCCCGTTCCCCTCCGGCGGAACCACGACCGTCGACCCCAGCGCCTCGGCGAAGAATCACTGGGCGTACCAGCCGGTCAAGAATCCCGCGGTTCCGAAACTGGAGAAGCAACCGACGAACCCGGTCGATTCCTTCCTTCTCGCGAAGCTTTCCGAGAAGGGGCAATCCTTCTCCACCCCCGCCGATCGCCGAACGCTGATCCGTCGGGCGTACTTCGACCTGCACGGCCTGCCGCCGACGGCGGAGCAAATCGAGAAATTCGTCGCCGACCCGGACCCGAACGCGTTCGCGAAACTCGTCGAGGAGTTGTTGAAGTCGCCCCACTACGGGGAACGCTGGGGCCGGTACTGGCTCGACATCGCCCGGTATTCCGACACCAAGGGGTACGTCTTCAACGAGGACCGGAACTACCCCTTCGCCTGGACTTACCGGGACTACGTGATCCAATCCTTCAACGAGGACAAGCCCTACAACCGGTTCGTGGTGGAGCAGATCGCCGCCGACCGGCTCGACCTGGGGAACGACAAGAAACCCCTGGCCGCCCTCGGATTCCTGACGCTTGGCCGGCGGTTCCTCAACAACACGCACGACATCATCGACGACCGCATCGACGTGGTCACCCGCGGGCTCATGGGCCTGACGGTGCAGTGTGCCCGCTGCCACGACCACAAGTTCGACCCCATCCCGATCGCTGACTACTACTCGCTCTACGGCATCTTCGCCAGCACGACGGAGCCCAAGGAACTCCCCCTGATCGGGGAGGTCGAGCGGACGCCGGAACTGATCGCGTACGAGAAGGAGCAGGCCAAGCTCGACCAGGCGGTGGTTTCCGAGCGGGAACGTCGGCTTGGCTTGAAGCTCGATGCGGTCAAAGCCGTCACCGGGTTCTCCCCGACGTTGCGGCAACCGGACCGGCTCCTCGACCGGGCCGACCGCGATACCCTGGCCCGGCTGCAGAAGAATGCGGACAAGTTCCGGGCCGCTTCCAATTTCGCCCCGCCGCGAGCGATGGTTGTGAGCGACTCATCGAACCCCTTTGATCCGTACGTCTTCCTCCGGGGAAGCCAGTTTAACCACGGACCCCGGGTTCCCCGTCAGTTCCTGGCGATCGCGACGGTCGGGGACCGCAAGCCGTTCCCGAAAACCACCAGCGGTCGGCTCGAACTCGCGAACGCGATCGCGGATCCGAAGAACCCCCTGACGGCCCGAGTTCTCGTCAACCGGGTGTGGGCGTACCACTTCGGCGCCGGCCTGGTCCGCACGCCCAGCGATTTCGGCGTCCGCAGTGATCCGCCGACCCACCCGGAACTGCTCGATTGGCTGGCCACGCGGTTCGTCGAGGATGGCTGGAGCATCAAGGAACTCCACCGAAGGATGATGCTGTCCGCGGCGTACCAGCAATCGGCCGAGGTTCGCCCGGACCTCGCGAAGGTCGACCCGGAGAACCGACTGCTAGGCCGGCAGAACCGCCGTCGGCTCGATTTCGAGGCATTGCGAGACGGAATGCTCGCCGCCTCCGGGAAGCTCGACACGAAGATCGGCGGTCGGCCCGTCGAATTGTTCAAGGCGCCATTCCCGAATCGCCGCACCGTTTACGGCCACATCGATCGCCAGAACCTTCCCGGGACTTTCCGGGCGTTCGACTTCGCGTCGCCGGACACGCACAGCCCACAGCGATACCAGACGACCGTGCCGCAACAGGCGTTGTTCCTCATGAACAGCCCGTTCGTCGCGGAGCAAGCAAAGGCGGTGGCCGCGAGGCCGGAAGTGGCGGAAGCGAAGGATGTCGCCGGCAAGGCGACCGCGATCTACCGGGCGGTTCTGGGCCGCAACCCCACCACCGAGGAGCTTTCCCTCGCATCCGCGTTCGCCGAGGAAGCGATGGAAGCGAAACCCAAACCCGGTCAGTTGTCGATCGCGGAGCAATTCGCGCAGGTGCTTCTGCTCAGCAACGAGTTCGCGTTCGTCGATTGAGGTGGCTGATGCGTCAGAAGAGTGCGAACCGCGTGACGAGCCTCAACCGTGCGGCGATCCCGTTCGAGAACGGGGACCACATGGATCAGCCGACCTTCCACGAGCTCTACAAGCAAACCCCGGAGGGCTTCAAGGCGGAACTCATCGGCGGAGTGGTCTACGTGGCATCACCAACCAAATCTCGACACGGTCGGCCCCATTCCCGGGTCGTCCACTGGCTCTGCCTCTACATGGACGCGACCCCCGGCACCGATGTGCTCGACAATACCACCACGATTCTCGACGAGGAAAGCGAACCACAGCCCGACGCCTGCTTGCTGATTCGGCCGGAATTCGGCGGGCAGACGAAGGAAACCGAGGAAGGGTACGTTCTCGGTGCGGCAGAACTCGTCGTCGAAATTGCCGTCTCTTCCGCAGCCATCGACCTGCATCGCAAGAAACAGGACTACGAACAAGCGGGGGTTCGCGAATACGTCGTGGTGCTAGTGGAGCAACGCGAAATCCAGTGGTTCCGACGCGGCAAATCCGGGTTCAAACCTGTGAAGCCGGTGGAGGGAATCTTCCGTTCCCACCATTTTCCCGGACTCTGGCTCGATCCCGAGTCCCTGTTCGAGCGATCATTCCAGAACCTGCACTCTACCCTCCGCGCCGGGCTCGCAACCGCCGAACATGCCGCGTTCGTCGAAACGCTGGCAAAACGGGCGGCGAAACTGGCGAAACGCAAACGACCCTGATTCGATCATGCTCCACATTTCCGAGGAAGTCGCGGCGGCGATCGCGACCGGGCGGCCGGTTGTGGCGCTCGAGTCCACGCTGATCTCGCACGGGCTTCCGTTTCCCGCGAACCTCGAGACGGCCCGGGATGCGGAGACAGCTGTCCGCGCCGAGGGTGGTGTGCCCGCGACCATCGCGGTGCTGGCCGGCACGCCGACCGTGGGGCTCGCGGCTCAGCAACTCGCGGAATTCGCGGAGCTCTCCCGATCGCGGGGAGTCGTCAAGGCGAGCCGGCGGGATCTCGGGGCGGCGGTCGCACTGAAGCAGACCGCGGGCACGACCGTTTCCGCCACCATGGCCCTTGCCCACGCCGCGGGGATCCGCGTTTTCGCCACGGGGGGAATCGGGGGAGCCCACAAGCGATCGAATTTTGCCGATCCGTTCGATGTGTCCGCGGATCTGGTGGAACTGTCGCGAACCCCGGTTCTGGTGGTCTCCGCGGGGGCGAAATCGATCCTGGATCTGCCGCAAACCCTGGAGATTTTGGAAACGCTCGGCGTGCCGGTGATCGGCTTCCGGACCAGCGAGTTCCCCGCGTTCTACACCCGTGGCAGCGCAGGCAGCGTCTCCTGCCGGGTCGAAACGGTTGCGGAAGCGGCGAGCGTCTTTGCCGCGCATGTCCGGCTCGGCGGTGGCGGGGCGGTTCTCGCAAACCCGTTGCCGGAAGCTCTGGCCATCCCGGAAGCTGAGTTCGCCGCGGCTCTCGAAGGTGCCGAGGCCGAGGCGCGACAGGCAGGGGTGACGGGTCCGCGGTCGACTCCGTTCCTGCTGGAAGAGATCGCCAAGCGGACTACGGGTCGGACCGTGCCGGCGAACCGGGCGCTGATCGTCGCGAACGCCTGGCTGGCGGCGGAAGTGGCAGCCGCCTTCCCTCAGACCACCGCGGAGCCGGAAGGGCCCAGCGATCGCACCTGAGTCTCCCTCACCCGCCGCGGGAACCGGGGGAGGTGGGTCGATCGGCTTTCGACCCCGGTTTCGCGACGAGCCCACTTTGACGGAGATATTTCGTCGCCATCACCCGTCGCCGGACCGGGTCGTCGTGTTCGTCCTCGATGTCCCCGACGATCTCCTCCAGAACGTCCTCGAGGGTCAGAATTCCGAGCGTTTTCCCCTCGGAGTTCCGAACCACCGCCATCGGGCGCTTGGTTCGCCGGAACAACCGCAACGCCGTCGCCACTGGCTCGTCCGGCGGCAGGAACTGGGCCGGGTAGATCGCGTCTTCCAGGACCACCATCCCCCGCAGGCTGAAGAGGTAGAACAGGTCCTTCGTGTTGACGACGCCAACGATTTTGTTCGGAGTTCCGTCGTAGACCGGCATCCGCGTGTGGGCACCCTCCCGCACGGATTCCAGAATTTTGTCCGGGGAAGTCGACAGTTCCAGGGCGTTGACCTTTTCCCAGAGCACCATCACATCCGCGACTTTTTTGTCGGAGAGCGCAAACACGTTGAGCACGAAGTCGGCGGCCTCAGGGTCGATCAGGCCGGCTTCTTCGGTGCTTTCGATGATGAGCCGAAGCTCGTCGACCGTGTGGACTTCCCCCTCCTCCGTCGGCCGGTAGCCACACCAGCGGAGAAACATCCCGCTCGAGCCGTTCATCAAGCGGATCAGCGGACGCGACGCGCGTGCGAACAGATTCAACGGCGTCGCCACCAGCAGGGCAATCCGCTCGCTCGATTGCAACGCGACGAGCTTGGGCATCTGCTCGCCGAAAACGACGTGCAGGTAGGTGACGAGCCCGAGAGTGACGGTCACGGAAAGAATCCGGGTAACGGCACCCTGCAAGGCATCCGGGAGCGAGGCGAAGAGGGGCCGAAGCAGGTCGGCAATCGCCGGTTCCGAGACGAGGCCCAGCGCCAGGCTCGCCAGCGTGATTCCGAGCTGGGCGGCGGCGACACTGTCGTTGAGGGAATCGATCGCCGCCAGAAGTGCCTCGGCCCTGGGTTTCTTCTGCGAAACCAGCTCCTGCACCCGCGACCGACGGACAGCAACGAGGGCGAACTCCGCCGCCACGAAGAACGCGTTGATGGCAATCAACACCGGGATGACGATCAACCCGAACCAGATCAGATTGGGATCGTGTGGCGTGGCAGCGTCGGCGAACAAGGTGGGACCATCTCCTCCGGGAACGACTTCGCCCCGGCAAACCGGGGCGGAAGGTCATTCTAGGAATCAGGCCGCCGCGTAGTGTCGGGAAATCAGGTCGTTCTGGATCCACAGCAATTTCCCGAACGCTCGCAAGGTCTTTTGTTCCGTTTCCCGATCCAGGCCGAGCCCGAGAATCGTCGCCGTCATCGCGTCGGCGACGAAACCCATCAACGCATTCATCTGCACGAGCGGCACCACGATCGCCGAGTTCCCCGCCTTCGGGGTGTGGATCTTCCCCACCATGTCGAGATACTCAGCCATCTTTCCGTCGTACGGCTTCGTGACGAGTGCCACGAGATACCGGGCAAGGTGCTGCTTGCGGAAGGCGATCTGCGGGTGCTCGGGCGACAGGTGTTGCAGATCCGCAGGGATTTCGCCGTCGTAACCGTGCTGGCGGGGAAGGAAATGCCGCCAGGTAGCCGTGTAGCCGTGAAGTTTCGTGTAAACTGCATCGACCAGACCGGGCACCAGTGGGGCCAACAGCGGAGCGGCACCGTGGACGGCCGCGATGTCCTCCGGGCCGAAACCGATAAATTCCGCGACGTACCCGAAGCGATAGCCAGGATCCACTTCCAGGCGAGGTTCATCGATCGAACGCATAGCACACCAGCGAACGGGAGAGAGGGGATAAACAAGAATTTTGGATCCAATTTTCCGAAATTGGACAACCGAAGAATAGTTCCGCTAGAATGCCCTGTCAAGCGGGGTGCGGAATTTCGTGTTTGTTTCGTGGATCGCGGGTGAAACCATGCTTTCGCAGACGGTCGAATACGCCCTCCGGGCCGTCGTTTACCTCGCTTCCAGGCCGGGGGTGCCGGTCACGACCGAGGATGTGGCGGAGAGAACCCGAGTCAAAGCGCCGTATCTTGCGAAGATTTTGCAAGCGTTGACCAAGAAGGGGCTCGTGAAGTCGCAGCGGGGCGTGGGTGGGGGGGTCACACTGGCGAAACCCCCGGAGGAACTGACGATTCTGGAAGTGGTCAACGCTGTCGAGCCGTTGCAACGGATCACGACGTGCCCGCTCGGTCTGCCGACGCACGGCAAACGGTTGTGCCCTCTCCACAAGAAGCTCGATTCGGCGATCGCGGCGGTGGAGCAAGCCTTCGGAAGCACCACCCTCGCCGACATCCTCGCCGAGCCCTCGGCGAGCGTCCCCCTGTGCGAAATCCCCGACGAGTTCGGCACCCGCATCCCGCTGACGATCAAGGGGCAGTGAGTCGGTTCACCCAGGTCCGCGCACGGCGGTGACGCGTTTGACGATCATGGTGGCGTAGCAACCGCGGGGGAGGTCGAAGCGGAGGAGCAGTTTCCGTCGGCCCCGGTTGAGCTCGTCGTCGCCGGGTTCCCAGGAGAGGGCCGACGGGCGGAGCGAGCCGGTGCGATCCCCCTTCGAGAAGAACGGCTTGTCCATCCCGGGAACCTTCAACTTTTCCAGGGTGAGGCCATCCTCGGCTAGAACCGCAGTGACGATCGGGAGCCAGTCGGCGTCCGGCGGCGGTTTCAGACGGGCCGACGGAAGTGGAAGCGACAGCGATTCCCAGGTTTCGCGAAGGTTCTCGGGGATTCGCACCGGGACGGGGAAATCGCCGAGCCGAAGTTCCACGGCAGAGATGGCGTCGGCGGGGAAACGCTCGCGGATCCACCGGCCGAGAATGCGGTTCCACAGGTCGCTCTGGTAGACCGAGAGATAGAGCCCCTTCAATTCCGGCCGTAACCGGGCCACCGCCCCCTTGAAGTCCGTCGGGTGCGTGACCAGGTAATCGACCAGGCTGCGGGCGTGGCTGCGGGGAAGGTTCGCCTTGCAGGTCGGCCAGTCGCCCCAGTGCTCGCGGAGAGCCAGCTTCTCCTTCTTTTCCGCGGCCCGGTCGAAGTCGTACGGGGCGGCGAGGGCGAGCTTCAGGGCTTCTTCGAAATTCCCACCGACCATTTCCCGGGCGACGAAGCGTCGGTCGGCGTTGATCGCCCCGAATCGCTGGTCGTCGAAGTAGTTCGGCACCCCCGTGGATTGGACTTCCCCGGCGGCGGCGATCGCTCGCTTTTCCGCGGCCGGGGTCAGGGCGCGGAGGGTGATGGCGAAGCGGTTCGCGGTGATGTTCTGCGAGGAGAACGGCTCCGGAACCTGACCGAGGTAGACGAGGCGGATCCGCTGGTGTTCGAGATTTTCCGCCGGCCCGCGAGCGATGGTGATGTACTGCGAGGTGTCGGCGTGCCGATCCTTGAGTCCGCCGTACCCGACGCGTTTCCAGTCGAGTTTCCAGCGTCGGCGGATGGCGTTGAGGGCGTCGGAGGTGTTCCAGCCGACCTTGTCGAGGCGGTAGAACGCGAATTGGCCGGCGGCTCCGGGGGTGACGTCGGTGAGTTCCTCGACGCGGAAATCGGCCGGCGTCTGCTTGAGTTTCATCGGAGGTCGGAGAAGTTCCTGGGGAAATCGGCGGTCTGGAAGGTAGCGTACCCGCGTCTGGGCCGGGTACAACACGACTCGCCGCGTTGGGAGCCCGAACGCATACAACTTCCGGATGGAAGTCGTTCACCTCGGTGATCGTCGGTACCTGCTGTTTCGCCCACCGGCGGGGGAATCGGGGGGCAACTCGCAGCGATGGCCGGTTGTCGTGTTGCTGCACGGGACCGGGGGAACTGCCGAGTGGGCGGACGACGAGATTGCCCTGTCGGCGTTCGCGTGCCGGGAGCGGTTTCTGCTGGCGATTCCGGATGCGTTGCCGCCGAACCGGGAGAAACCGCCGAAGTTTCTGACCAATCCGCAGCGGTGGAACGACGGCACCCCTGCGAGCGACCCGGTTTCAACGGAGTCGGACGATGTCGGGTTCCTGACGGCGGTGGTGGCGGATGTGCTGCGTCGTGGGCCGGGGAATCCGCGACGGGTGTACGTCACCGGGTTCTCGAACGGGGCGGGGATGACGTTCCGATTCGCGGCAGAACGGGCGGAGTTGCTGACAGCGATCGCACCGGTCGCGGGTTACTGCCGGGTTCCGGATCCCCGGCCGAGCAGGCCCATCCCAACGTTGTTCGTGATCGGCGAGGCAGATCCGCTGGTTCCGCCGGCGGGGGGCCTGGTGCGGTCGCCGTGGGGCGGGAAAGTCCAGCGTCCGCCGATCTCGGACACGCTCGAGCGGTGGGCGATCGCGGTTGGGTGCCAGCCGATCCCGCGGCCAGACCGATGGCAGGACGGTGTGCAGGACGTGATTTTCCCGGGCCCCGTCGAGTTCCGGGTCGTGACGATCGCGGGTCTCGGTCACCACTGGCCGGGCGGGAAGGGGCAACTCGACCCACGCTTTGGCGGCCCCGCATCCGGTCGGGTCGATGGCAACGAACTGGTGTGGAGTTTCTTCCACCGCCACGGGGGGTGACAACGCTGGCCGAATTTCCGGCTGGAAGAGAATTTCGTGTCCAATTTCCCGCCCGGAAGCTATGGTTCTGGGACAGTCTCTCGCGTCCACCCGCCCGGTCTCTCGACCGCTCCCGCCGTGCCCGGGTCCACCATGCCACGCTACCTTCTCCTCGGCAGCCTCGTCGGAATCGGCATCGCCCTGGGAAACGCTCCCGCCATCGCGGCTGACGCGAAACCGACGCCGGAACAGGTCGACTTCTTCGAGAAAAAGATCCGCCCCGCCCTGACGGAGCACTGCTACTCCTGCCACTCCGCCGAGGCCGCCACCCGGAAGAAACTCAAGGGTGGGCTTTCCCTCGACACCCGTGACGGCGTGCTGGTGGGCGGCGATTCCGGCCCCTCCGTGGTTCCCGGCAAACCGGCGGACAGCCTGCTCCTCCAGACGATGAAGTACGACGGCGACTTGAAGATGCCCCCCAAGGGGAAGCTCCCGGATGCGGTCATCGCGGACTTCGAAACGTGGGTGAAAATGGGTGCCCCCGACCCGCGAACCGCCGGCGGCCCCAAAAAACAGGTCGGCCTGAGCATCGAGGAAGGTCGGAAATTCTGGTCCTACATTCCCGTTTCCACCCCGACCGTTCCCGCCACGAAAAACCCCACCTGGCCCACCGGCGACTTAGACCGTTTCGTTCTTGCGAAGCTCGAAGCGAAGGGCTTGAAGCCGGCCCCCGAGGCGGACCGTGTCACCCTGGCCCGCCGGCTCTACTTCGACCTCACCGGCCTGCCCCCGACTCCGGAGCAGATCGACGAGTTCGCGAAGAGCACCGATCCCCAGGCATACGAGAAACTCGTCGATTCTCTGATCGGTTCCAAGGCGTTCGCGGAACGGTGGGGCCGGCACTGGCTCGACCTCGCCCGCTTCGCCGAATCCACCACCCTCCGCGGCTTCGTGTACAAGGAAGCCTGGCGGTACCGCGACTATGTCATCGACAGCTTCAACCGCGATGTCCCGCTCGACCAGATGATCCGCGAGCAGATCGCCGGCGACCTGCTTCCCGCTGCCGACCACACGGCCCGGCAACGCCAGATGATCGCCGTCACCTACCTGACCCTCGGCAACACCAATTTCGAGGAGCAGGACCGCAAACAACTCCGGATGGACGTCGTCGACGAGCAACTCGACGTCATCTCGAAGGGTCTGCTCGCCCAGACCGTGACCTGTGCCCGCTGCCACGACCACAAGTTCGACCCGATCCCGCAAAAGGACTACTTCGCCCTCGCCGGCATCCTGCGGAACGCGACCGCAACGGTGCCGTACACCAACATCTCGAAGTGGATCGAGGTTCCCCTTCCGGTCGACCCGGACCGCGAGGCGGAACTGAAGAAACACGAGGAGGCGGTGGCGGCGTTGCAGGCCAAGATCAAGTCCGCGAAAACCGTCGCCGGCACCAAGCCGGTTCCGAACAAGGGGGCCGTCCCCGTCAAGGACGTCCCCGGCATCGTTGTCGATGACGCGAAGGCCAAGAAAGTCGGCGAGTGGAAGTTCTCCAAAACCAACCCCACCTACGTCGGCGACGGCTACGTCCACGACGAGAACACCGGCAAGGGCGAGAAAACCATCACCTTCGACCCCGACGTCCCGATGACCGGGAAGTACGAGGTCCTCTTCGCCTACAGCCCCGGGAAAGGCCGGGCGGACAACGTCCCGGTCACCGTCTTCTCCGCCGACGGGGAGAAGCACCTCACCATCGACATGACCAAAACCCCGCCGATCGACGGCCACTTTGTGTCGCTCGGGGTGTACCGCTTCGAGAAAGACGGCCAGAGCTTCGTGATCGTCTCCAACGAAGGGACCAAGGGGCACGTCACCGCCGACGCCGTCACCTTTGTACCCCCCGGCGGGGCGAAGAAAGATGCGATCTCGAAGAACGAGAAACCCAAGAAACCCGCGAAGTCCGAGGAATCCGGCACCGTCAAGGAACTCGAAGCCGAGTTGAAGAAACTCGAGGCGAGCGGCCCGAAACGGCCCATGGTCATGGGCGTCGTCGAGGAGAAGAAACCGGAAGATGCCCGGATCAACATCCGCGGGATCGTCCACAACCTCGGCCCCGTCGTCCCCCGCGGCGTGTTGCAGGTCGCAACGAAGGGTCCCGCTCCGAGCTTCCCCAAAGATTCCAGCGGCCGGAAAGAACTCGCCGACTGGATCGCCTCCGCCGACAACCCGCTCACCGCCCGCGTCTACGCCAACCGGGCCTGGTACTGGCTCCTCGGCGAGGGGATCGTCCGCACCGTCGACAACTTCGGGACCACCGGCGAGAAACCGTCCCACCCGGAACTTCTCGACCACCTCGCGGCGAAGTTCGCGCAGGACGGCTGGAGCACGAAGAAACTCGTCCGGTCGATCGTGCTGAGCCGCACCTACCGTCAATCGACGGCCGGCGACCCGGGCACCGTTGCCGCCGACGCGGAGAATACCTATTTCGGCCGGGCCAACCGCCGCCGACTCGAAGCCGAGTGCATCCGCGACGCCATGCTCGTCGCCAGCGGCAAACTGACCGACCACCCCGGTGGCCCCACCTTCCCTGACAAGATTTCCTCCGACTACTTCCACCAGTCGTCGGCGATGATCCGGAGCGTCTACCTCCCGGCGTTCCGCAACAGCTTGCCCGAAATCATTGAGGCGTTCGACCCCGCCGACCTAAGCGTCGTCACCGGCAAACGCGGCACCAGCACCGTCGCCCCCCAGGCCCTCTTCCTCCTCAACAACCCGTTCGTTGCCCAGCAGGCGAAGTTCACGGCCGAGAAACTGGTGGAAGAGAAACTCGACGACGACGCCCGGATCACCCGCGTCTACCGCCTGACCCTGGGCCGGGCCCCGACCGTCGGCGAACGCGAAATCGCCACGAAATACCTGCAGACCAAAGGAACCGCCGGCTGGCCCGGCCTGGTCCACGCCCTCTTTGCATCGGCCGAGTTCCGATTCCTCCAGTGACTTCCCCCAGCGGAGTTTCTTCGATGTTCCAGACTCTCTCCCGCCGGGAATGGCTCGCTCGCACCGGTTGCGGCTTCGGCGGACTCGCCCTCGCCGGGATGTCCACCACGCAGGCTGCCGCAGCAACCGCGAACCCGCTCGCCCAGAAAACCCCGCACTTCCCCGCGAAGGCGAAGCGAGTCATCTTCCTCTTCATGCAGGGGGGCGTGAGCCACGTCGATTCCTACGACCACAAGCCCCGCCTCCTCAAGGACGACGGCAAGCAGTTCTCCTTCGACGACGCCCGCACCATCGCCCAGTCCGGGCAGCGCGGCAGCACCCAGCGGATCATGAAGCCGCTCTGGAAGTTCGCCCAGCACGGCAAATCCGGGATGTGGGCCTCCGACCTTTTCCCGGAAGTGGCGAAGCACGTCGACGACCTCTGCTTCATCAAGTCCATGCATACCGAGGGTGTCGCCCACGGCCCCGCGACCCTCTTCCTCCACTGCGGCAGCACCAACTTCATCCGACCCAGCATGGGTTCCTGGACCATCTACGGCCTCGGCACGGAGAATCAGAACCTGCCCGGTTTCGTCTCGATCGCACCCTCTGCGGGGAACGGCGGGCCGCGAAACTACGGCAATGCGTTCCTTCCCGCCGTCTACCAGGGAACCGCCCTCGGTCGGGCCGGCCGACCTGCCAGCGAGATGTCGATCAAGAACCTTGCCGCCGCCGCGGATGCCCAGTCCCGCTTCGACCTCCTCCGCGACCTCCACGCCGAGCAACTCAAGCGGAACCCGGGCGATGCCGAGTTCGAGGCCGTCGCAAACTCCTACGAACTCGCCTGGCGGATGCAGCAGAACGCCCCGGAAGCCCTCGATCTTTCCAAGGAATCCACCGAAACCAAGGCGATGTACGGCATCGGCGAGAAGGCAACCGACACCTTCGGGCAGCAGTGCCTGATGGCCCGTCGGCTTTCGGAGCAGGGCGTCCGCTTCATCCAGGTCACTTACGGCGACAGCTCCGCCAACCCGGCATGGGACCAACACTCGAACCTTCCCAAGCACGGTGAGCACGCCCGTGCCGTCGACAAGCCGATCGCCGGGCTGCTGGCCGACCTCAAGAAACGGGATCTCCTCAAGGATACGATCCTCTGGTGGGGCGGCGAGTTTGGGCGGACACCCTACGCCGAGAAGAACGGCACCGGTCGAGACCACAACCCGCTCGGCTTCACGGTCTGGGTTGCCGGCGGCGGCTTCAAGCCCGGCTTCGCCCACGGTGCAACCGACGACTTCGGCGCTCTGGCGATCGAGAACAAGGTCCACATGCACGACCTGCACGCGACGATCCTGCATCAGCTCGGGTTGAACCACGAGAAACTGACCTACCGCTTCGCCGGCCGCGACTTCCGCCTGACCGACGTCCACGGCCGGGTCGTCGAGGAAATCCTCGGGTAATCAGGCGGCATTTGTCTGAATTCCCTCGCCGACTCGGCTCACCCTTTCGGGGAGCTGAGAGTTGGCGAAGTTCATCGTTCGCTCCCCATATCTACACAGATCCTTCATCAAACACACCGCGAAATTCCACCCCGATTCGGTAAGGTATCGGTTACTCGCAACCAGAGCCTGCCGACCTCGAGGATGCTATGCCGGTCGTCCGTTGCCCGCGGCCGAACTGTGGTCAGAAATCGCGGGTCGAGAAGCCCGGCACCGTGGTGCGGTGTCCCGCGTGCAAGGAAAAATTTGTCTTCGAGGCGGAGTCGGATGTCTCGGTTGGGAAAGCAGTGATTTCCAAGCCGGCTCCGGTTGTTGTTCCCGATTCCCCCCTCGTTCCTGATCCCGCTCCTGCCGGGTTTGCATTCCCGGTTCCGACCTTTGCCGGTGGGTCGGGTCCTGCCGACGAGGATTTTTCTGACCTCGGCGAGTTCGTTGCGCCGCCGTCGCGACGGCCGGAGCAAGAATCGACGATGAAGCCGAGCGCCGGCCCGACGATCCTCCACACCGCCCGCCAGCCGGGTGGAAATCCGACGCCATTTCCCGTTCCTGCCCCCGGAGTCGTGGCCGCTTCGCCGGCAGCAACGCTGATGTTTCCACCGTCCGGGGAGGTGGTTTCGCCGGCACCGACCGGTCCCGCGGCCACGCTGATGTTCCCCCCCGCAGGCTCGGACCCGACCCCCGCTCCTGCTTCCCCCGCCGCCACGCTGATGTTTCCTCCCGCGGCGGCGACCCCTCCATCCGGGCCCGCGGCCACGCTGACGTTTCCGTCCACCCCGGTTCCGATGCCCTCGGGGAATCCAGTCCAGACCCTGACCTTCCCCCAGAGGCCTCGAGCATCCGCCGATCCCGCCGCGACGCTCGACGCACCGACCTTCAACTTCCCCGCGAACCAGGCCCCGGCAATCCCGAAGCAACTTGGCCGATTCGCGATTCTGGGGATGCTCGGGCAAGGTGCATTCGGGGTGGTCTACCGGGCCCGCGACACGCAGCTTGATCGGGAAGTCGCCCTCAAGGTGGCGAAACCCAACGCCCTCAACACGGAGGATCGCGTCAAGCGGTTCCTGCGGGAAGCCAAGGCGGCGGCGAACCTGCGGCACCCCAACATCGTCCCCGTCTTCGATTCCGGCTGGGATGGCCGACACCACTACATCGCGAGCGCATTCATCGCCGGGGAACCACTTTCCTCGGCCATTGAATCTCCGACGGGCCGGAAGGGCATCTCGCCCCGCCGGGCCGCGGAGATCGTGCGGAAAATCGCCGACGCCCTGCACTACGCCCACGGCCGGGGCGTCATCCACCGCGACGTCAAGCCCGGGAACGTGATGCTCGACGAGACCGACGAGCCGCTCCTGCTCGACTTCGGACTCGCCGCCCGGCTGGAAGGGGACGAGAAACTGACGCAGGAAGCGGTGGTGATGGGCACGCCGGCGTACATGGCCCCCGAGCAAACCACCGGCCAGGCCACGGCGTCGAGCGACCAGTACAGCCTCGGCTGCACCCTCTTCGAACTCCTCACCGCGCAGACACCCTACAGCGGCCCGCCGGAAATCCAGATCCTCCAGCATCAGATCCAGGAACCCCCTTCCCCGCGGGCGATCAACCGCTCGATTCCGCGCGATCTGAACACGATCGTCTTGAAGACGCTGGCAAAAGATCCGGCCAAACGCTACGCCACGACCGGCGATCTCGCCCAGGATTTGCAGCGTTTCCTCGCCGGCGAACCGATCAAGGCGAAGGCGGAGAGTCGGGCTCGGAAACTCCTTCGCGGGCTGAAGAAACGGAAGGCCCTTGTCGCCGGGGTGGCAGCATCGATCGTGGCCATCCTCGCCGTCGCGTTCGGGCTGCTCAGGGAGCAAGACTCGCGGACCCGGGCAGTCCTCCAAAGCGAAATTCAGGCTGGACTGCGAGCCCCTGCCTCCGAATGGACGGTCGACCATGTGACCCGGCTCGAGAAACAGGCGGCTGAACTCCGTGCCCTCACCCATACCGAGAAATGCCCGTATCATGAGGTAATTTGCGAGGGGTACGCTTCCGCCGTCCGCGAGATGATTGACCGCCCCCGGCTCGAACCCGAGGATATCAAGCGAGTCGAGGCCAACCTCGCCGGCCTCACCGGACGGGTCCCAGAGACCGAAATCCAGCGTCTGAAGCGGGCACTCCAGCAGCGACTGCGGTCGTGGGAAACGGTCGCGGACGTCCGCCCCCCGTTCTCCGCGCTCGCCACGACCTTGCCCGCGAATGCGATCACAATCCAGGGCGGCACACTGCGGCCCGCACCTGCCGCCGAGCCCGAGAAAGCGCCGCTGGTGCTCCCCACGAAACTCCGCTCCACGGGTTCCGTGCAGGCGACCGCCACCTTCCCGGACATCAACCTTCGCGTCGGTTTGCTCGGCGTGGCCGTCAACGCGATCGACGACAAGCGGTCCGGGTACTCGGTGGTCCTGGCGGCGAACCGGGCGATCGTAGCCCGGAAGGTCGATACCGACCCGATCATCGAGCGGGAACACGATGCTCCCAAGCTTCCGCTGGAGCCCGATTCGGGCACCTTGGCCGGGGTCGTCCGGCTTGGCGGGAAGTTCTTCCTCCAGATCCGGCGGGACGGGATGTGCTTGCGGGAAATCGAAGTAGAACTGCCCCCATCCCGACCGGTGACCTTGCGGATCCGCCGTGAGGAGAACCGGATCGAGGCCCAGCTGGGAAGCCAGCCGCCGATCGAGATCCTGGACACGTTCCCGATTCCGCCACACACCGGGTCGTTCGCGGTGGTCTGGCCGCAGGGCGTGCCGTTGACGGAGTTCCGGGCGGAGAAACTTTCGCTGCCGCCGCGTCCGAGCCCGCTGGAAGAAGCGGACAGTCTCTACGCCGCCGGCAAATTTGACGAGGCGGTGCGGGCGTACCAGGCCCAGGCAAAGTCGACCGACCGTCTCCTGAGTCAGGAGGCTCGCTTCAAGGCGGGGCAATGCCTGCGGGAACTCAAACGCGACACCGACGCGACCGCCATGTTTGCGACCGTGGCCGGAGAAGATGGCCCCCGCTGGCCCCCGCTTGCCTCCTGCGAGATGTGGATTCTCCACCTCCGAAACAAGGAATTCGACCAGGCCGAGGGCGTGCTCACCTCGCTTTCCGCCCGCTACAAATTCGAGGATTTGCTCTCCTTCCTGCCCGAGGAAACCCGGCAGTCGATCGCGGACCGGTACATGCGGCTGACCGCGATGCAGTTCAACGTTCTGATCCCGGACCCCAACCTCGTCCCATCTCTGGAACGGGCGAAGCGGGCTCTCGAGAGCTTGCAGGCACCGGGGTCCGACCTTGCTGCGGTCCACTTCGGGCTGGCCCGGGCCTACATCCTTGCGAAGGATTCGAAGAACGCTCTGCGGGTCCAGCAGGAGTGGATCGACCGCTGCGACAAGGTGCCCGGCGCGATGGAAAAAGTCACGCTGGCGGGCGGCGTCCTGCCTGATTACGCCTGGCTTCTCCGGACGCAGGGCCAGCATGCGAAGGCGGCCACGGTGATGTCGAAGTGGATCGCGCTCGCCAACTCCGTGCCGGCAAGTGCGGCACCCGAGACCTTCCCGACCACCATCTGTGCGATCCGCCTCGAACGGGCTCGGGCCAACACCGCACTCGGCAAGTCGAAGGAAGTCGAGAACGACGTCAACGCCTGCCTGGCCCTCGCGGCCCTCGGACGGCTCCGCTATCCCCTCTACGCCCAGACCTACCTGCTCCACGGGCACCTCTGTCTGCGGAAAAACGACGAGGCCGGTGCGAAGTCGGCCTGGCGGAAGGGAACCTACACCGTCTATGCCGGCCACAAACCCCAGCGGTCGCTCGACAACCTCACCTCGGAAATCGACAACCTCGCTCTCTCCGCACTTTCCGACACGCTCTCAGACGAGGACGCGGACGACCGGCTCGACCTGCTGATCTCACTCGCATCCCGGATAACGCAGACAGCAGCCATCGCGAAAATGCTCAAGGAGCAGATTCCGCCCGGTGCCCTCCGCCGGATGTGGCTGACGACCGCCGGACGGGAAGCGGCTCGAAAGCTGGCGTTCCGTGAGTACGATTTCGCGAATCACGGCCTGACCCCGGTCCGCCTGCTCTTCTGCGAAGCAGTCCGCGGTGGGGCATTTGCCGGAGCCTTGACCGAGACTCAGGAAACGATTGTCCTCCAGACCTTCGATCGAGGCTGGCAGGCCTACACCACCCGGAGCGGCGGGTTCGGGAAAAAGGAAATCGCCTTCCTCGGCAGTGCCTGGCAGGGAAACTCGGGTTTCTTTGGCTGGGGATCGGTCGAGAAGCAACTCAAGCCGGACATTCGTGGCCCGCTCGCATACATCCTCGGCCACCGATACCTGCGGTTCGCGGAGAAGGAGTCGGAGAACCCGCAGAAAGCGGAATCGTTGCGGAAGGATGCGGAGAAAATGTTCCGCACCGCCCTGGAGTTCGCGGCGGACGGGTCCCCCTTGAAGCAACTCGCCCAGGAATCGCTCGAAGCCAGGAATTGACGCGGTTCGATCACCGTGCGGGAACCGGCACGGCCCAGGCCAGGCACGCTTCCGACAGAGCATCCATCGCCGCCGCCCGGGTCGGGTAGACCCGGATGTGGTCGAACATCGCGAAATCCATCACGTCCGGCTCAAGCAGGTCGAAAATCGTCGGCGGGAGGAAGCACTCCTCCGGTTGGCGTTCCGTCCACACCCCCTCTTTCCGCAGCCAACCCCGACCCGGCCGACGGGGATCCGCGTTGGGGACGTAGGGCTCGCGGTCGATCGGCACAACCCGCCGGAGTGGCGTCGAAGCGCCCACGGTCTGCCCGAGTTGCAGCCAGATCGGGAGTGGGGCACGCCAAACTTCCGGAAAGCCGCGGTGCCACTCCCAGCCGCCAACATCGATTGGCCAATCGATGTCGGGGATCTCGGCGAGGACCCATTCCCGTCGGGGTTGCCAGGGGTTGGCACTGGCCAGGAGTTGCCGTTCGCGAACTCGAAGGGGGAGAAGGTCGCTCCCCGCCGCCGCGATCTCGATCTGGATTCGGATCAATTCTGCGCGATCCGATTCCCCGTGCTCCTCGAGCCAGTCGGCGTAAACGAGGCGAGGCAGATCGTCGGTCGGGTTCGCGAAAATCGTCGCGAGTAGGTCGGGTTGTGTGATCACGTCCGTACCGATCACCAAGGTGCCGATCTACGTGTCGGCTGCACGAGCTCTCCGCGTGAGCTCGTCACATCCTAGGCAAATCGTGAACCATAGGGAAGAGCTTCTGCTCGTACACGCAAAAAAGAAGGTGGAGATGCGGTTTCTGAGGAACCGACCGCTCGCCGATCGAATCTCTCAAGCTCGAACATCAGGATCCTCTCTCAGACATTCGCCATTTCGACGAGCCGATCGCGGGCGTCCCCTTCCACGAACTGCCGGACGCGGGGATCGGGGCAGCTGGCGAGTCCGGTCGGGGGGCCATCGTACAGAATCTGCGGTTCCCCCTCGGACAGGCGAGCGAGCGGGTAGAGCATCACCACGCGGTCCGCCACCTTCTGTACCGTCCGCATTTCGTGGGTGACGACCAGGCTGGTGACGGGCCGTTTCCGCCGGGTTTGCAGAATCAACTCGTTGATGACATCTGTCATGATCGGGTCCAGACCGGTCGTCGGTTCGTCGTAGAGCATGACATCCGGGTCGAGGGCGAGTGCCCGGGCGAGGCCGACGCGTTTTCGCATCCCACCGGAAAGTTCAGCGGGCATCTTGGGTTCCGCCGCCGCGGGTAGCCCGACATCCAGGAGCCGTTCGCGGACCCGCCCCGCGATCGTCTCCTCGGAGATGCCCCCCTTCGCCCGGGGGCCGAACGCGACGTTGTCGAAGACGGTGAGGCTGTCAAAGAGAGCCGACTGTTGGAACAGGAACCCGACCCGGAGGCGCATGGCCGTCAGCTCGCGCTCGGACATCCGCCGGAGTGGCTTACTCTCGAAGAAAACCTCTCCGGAAGTCGGCTGCAGCAACCCGACGATGAGCTTGAGAGTGACCGATTTCCCGCATCCGCTTTCCCCGATCAGCACGACAGTCTGGTGGGGGAAGATGTCGAGGGAAATGTGCGACAGAACGTGCTGTTTCCCAAACTGCACCGACACATCTTCAAGCCGAATCAGGGGTTCCGACTGGGCTTCCGCCGGGGATGCAGCTGGCAGATCCGACACGGGTACCTCCGTTCGGAGTTCCAACGGTGGCTCGACATCCGGAGAAATGTCCGTCGGAGTCGGAAGTGGTTCTTCGTTCGTCATGGAGAACATCCTGGCCTATGCGTCTGATTCGCCGTTACAATCCCCGCCAAACCCCTGATTTCGCGGATCGGAGTCGCCCAAATCTGGTGGCCCGGGTCGAACACTCCAGAAGTCGTTTGGCACGCGGCTTCCAGGGTGAATTTTCCTTGACAGAACCCCGTAACAATCTACGCTTTTTTGAGATGGGAGAAGATTGAGTTGACCCGTCCTGAGTCTTTCAGACTCCTCAGTCGCCCGGCGAACGCGAGCCTTGCCGACAGTTGGTGAGTTGGTCGGTTGGATGATCTGACGCCCGGGTGAGTGGGAAGGAGAGCTTGCGGCTATGGCGAACCCCAATATGCCTCCTGACCCACCCGCGTCCATCTCGGCTGCCGAGTTGCGACGTCGGCTGCTCGCTTCCACGCCTCCGCCCGCCGGTGTTCCTCCCGCCGACCCCGCCAGCTCCGCGAGCTGGAATGGCGGCGACGTCCTGAGCAAATTGAAGATGCCGCCGGGTGCAACCGCTCCGACGATTCCGGACGTCGCCCCCGAACCCAGCTATCCCGCCGCCTCGATCAATCGTCGGCCACCCCGTGGGTCGCTCGACGTTGGTGGAAGCAGCTTCGGAATGCCCGTTTCCCCCTTTAATCCGATGGGAGGCGACGAAGCCCCCCCCGCTGCTGGCGCACCCGCACCCGCACCCGCACCGCCGACTGCCCCTTCCGCGTCCGCGGCTGCCGACCCGAACTATGCCCGACTCAAAGAGGAAAACAAGGAACTCCGGAAACTTCTCTCGGAGATGAAACAACTTCTCCAGGAAGCGAGCGAGACAGAGACCCAGAACGCGGCGAAGATTGCCGACCTGACGGAATCCCTCGCCGATAAGCAGCGACTCGTCGACGATCTGCAAAATCAGATGCAGGCGATCGAGGAGCAAATCGCCAGCGGAGCCCTGGGCGGACCGCAACAGCAAGGTCCCCCCAAAACCCGCACCGAACTCGAAGAGTGGGCCGACGAACTCGAGCGGGACACTGCCAAGCTCGCCCAGGAACGCCGCAAACTCGATGAGGATCGTCGACAACTCCGCGACGACGAGGAAGCCCTCGAACAGCAGATGCGAAACATGGAAGTCTCCATGGCCAAGGAGCGTGCGATGATGGCTCGCCAGGAAATGGAATTGAAACGCCTTTCCTCGGAAATCCAGCACGAACTCGAAATCATGCAACGCGGCGACGCCTCGCTGCGACAGCAGATGGAGAAGTTCCAGCGGCGAGCCCAGGACGTCATGCAAGGCAAACTCGGCGGCGGCCCCCCCGGCGGTCCCCCACCACGGCGATGACAATTCCACCCTTCTGCTCTTCGATTCTCGAAGAGCAGAATCTTCCGACGCTCTCCTTCTGTCTCCCATCTTGTCGCTGCATCAGCCGCGGTTGACACGGGCTGACGTGTCCTGCTACCCTTCGCACGCTTCTAACCCGCCTGTCTCGGGTGAGCCGACGTGTCTGACCGGGCTGCAGCGTGGAATGCCCTGATCCGCGGGGAAACGCGCGGCCCCCTCGCGAGCCTCGCCCGGACCGGCCTGTGGTGGGCTCGGATTCCCTACGCCATCGGAGTCCACGTTCGCAATCGACTCTTCGACCGAAACTGGAGGAAAGCCTCGCATGCCCGCCTTCCCGTTGTGAGTGTCGGCAACCTCACGCTCGGCGGGACCGGAAAGACTCCCTGTGTCGAGTACGTCGCCGGCTTCTACCGCGATCTCGGATTGCAGGTCGCGATTCTCAGCCGAGGCTACGGAACGGCGGACGGCGGCCCCAACGACGAGGCGATGGTTCTGGAAGAGAATCTGCCGGATGTTCCGCACCTGCAGGGCCGAGACAGAGTCGCCCTCGCGGAAACTGCGGTCGAGGAACTCGAGAGTGAGGTGGCGGTGCTCGACGACGGATTCCAGCATCGTCGGCTGCACCGAGATCTGGACATCGTCCTGCTCGATGCGACGCGGCCGATCGATCGGGAATACCTCTTCCCGCGTGGAACCCTCCGCGAACCCGTCGCCTCGCTCCATCGAGCCGGAGCGATCGTGCTGACGCGATGCGATCAGGTGGAAGCGACGGAGGTGGTCCGACAACGGGAGTGGTTGCAGCGATTCCCGGAAATCCCGATCGCAACCACCACGCATTCCCCGCTCGAACTGGTCGGCTCCGACGGACACTCGGCGTCGCTGGAAGACCTTCGAGGGCGACCGATCGGTGGATTCTGCGGCATCGGCAACCCGACTGCGTTTCGCCGAACTCTCGAGGATCTGGGCGGAAAAGTGGTCGAGTTCCGGACGTTCGACGACCACCATGCCTACACCCGAGCGGATGTGGATGACCTGGCGCGGTGGGCCGAGAAACTTCCAGCGGATGCGGTGATTGCGACGACACAGAAGGACTTCGTGAAGCTGCGGATTCCCGACCTCGCGGGTCGGCCGCTCTGGGCGGTGCGGATCGGAATGCGATTCCTCGATGGCGAGGAGGCCGTGCAGGATCGGCTTCGAGGTGTGGTGCAGGTGTTGGAAGCGGAAGAGTGACAATGGAGTGTCACCGACCATGCGGACGATCGCGATTTTCCTCCCGAACTGGATTGGCGACGTGGTCATGGCCACGCCGGCGATCCGCGCTCTCCGCGAGCATTTCCCGGCCGCCCGGCTTCTGGCGGTGTGCAAACCTTACGTGATGGAAACTCTCGCAGGTTCCCCGTGGTTCGATGCGACCATCCCGGTCGATCGAAGTTTCCGGGGGTTTCGCCGGGCCGTCCAGCAACTTCGCGAGGCATCCGCCGACACCGCGGTGCTCTTCCCGAACTCGTTCCGGACTGCACTTCTCGCCCGTCTCGGTGGCTGCTCGACGATCGTCGGATTCGCCCGCTACTGCCGGGATCCTTTGCTCACGCATCGGCTGTATCCGATGCGTGACGATCGGGGCCGACCCAAACCGACGCCGGTGATCGACGACTACAACCGCATCGTGGAGCGGATCGGAGTGCGGAACCCCGGGCATCGGATGGAATTGTTCACAACCCCCCGCGACGAGGCGGCGGCAGAAGCCGTGTGGTCGCAGTTTGGGCTGCATCGGTTTCCCCAGGTTGTCGGGCTCAATCCGGGAGCCGCGTTCGGAGCGGCGAAGCACTGGCCGGTCGCCCACTTCGCGGAACTGGCCCGGACTCTTGCCGTCTGGCGAGGGGTTGGCGTGCTCGTGCTGTGTGGCCCATCGGAGCGAGAAATGGCCCGGGAAATCGCGGAAAAAGCCGACCATCCCGCGGTCTTCCATCTCGGTGACAGTCCGCTGTCACTGGGCTTGACCCGCGCGGTGGTTCGCCGACTCGGGTTGCTCGTCACCACGGACAGCGGGCCACGCCATTTTGCGGCGGCGTTCGATGTGCCGGTGGTGACGCTCTTTGGGCCGACCCATATTGCGTGGACGGAAACGTACTTCGGGAAGGGATTGCACCTTCAGCATCCGGTGCCGTGCGGGCCGTGTCAGCAACGGGTGTGTCCGCTCGGCCATCACCGTTGCATGACGGAGCTTCTGCCCGGCGATGTATTCGCCGCCGTGGATGCGTGGTGGGATCGGTTCCCCGGCACCCAGGAGGTCCGTCGTGCCGGTTGATGTGCGTGAGCTCACCACGATTTCCAGAGTTTCCGGGCCGTCACGACTGCCGGGGGGGACGATCGTGTTCCACCCGCGGTACCGCGACTGGCTCACGCGCCAGGGCATTCGCACCGCAGCAGATGCTCTGGATTTGCCCGGAGAGATTGTCTGCGGGCACCCGGATCGACACGTCGCCCGGATCGAGCTTGGCCGGCGGGTGGTGTATCTCAAGCGGGAACACATCGTCGGTTGGCGGACCCGGTGGAAAAGTTGGCGAGCGGGCTTCGGGTGGGTCTCGCGATCGGTACGAGAAGGCGTCACACTGCAGCGATTGGAAGCGGCGGGGATGCCGGCGCCGCAGTGGCTCGCGTATGGGGAGGACAGCCAGGGCCGTGCGTTTCTGCTGGTCGACGAGGTCAGCGAGGCCGAGGATATGCGGTCGATTCTTGGTGACACTCGATTGTCACTGGCGGATCGGCGGGTTCTGGCGGAGCGGGCGGGGCGGGTGGTCGCGGAACTTCACGAGGCCGGGTTCGCGACCCCGGAACTGGCGGCGAAGCACATCCTCATCGGGCGACGGCCGCTCTCTGTCACGCTTCTGGATTGGCAGTCGACGCCCCCACCGGGAGAGGTGAGCTTTCCCGATCGGGCCCGGCAGCTCGCGACCTTGACCGCATCCCTGGCCAACGAGCTCGCAACTCCGGGGGACCGGCTCCGATTTGCGTGGGCTTACCTCCGGACGGTGCGACAGTCCCGGAAATCTCAGGGAAAACCGACGCCCCGACTCGGATCCTTCCTCCGGAATGTGGTCGCCATCTCGGAACGCATTCGCGATCGCTCATCCGTCCGGGACCAGCGACAGACCGCGATCGCGGGGAAATCGCAGCGATTGGTTTGGCTCGCCGGGGAGGCGGTGTGTGCGGTGCCGGATGTGGCCGCGGTCTGGCCCACGCCGGCGATCGCGAGCCCGTTCTACGACGAGTCACTGAGGTGCGGTCTGGAGGAATCGGTCACATTGCCGGACGGCCGGCGGGCGATGGTGGTGCGGTTCCGGAGTTTCGCCCCGATCGGTCGTGTGGTCGCGGCGATTCGCGGGAAATCGTGGCGAGCTCCGGGAACGAAGTTGGCCCGGCTGCTGTTCCACCTTGAGCGGTACGGCATCGACGGGCCGCGATTGCTCGCCTTCGGCCAGCGCTTGACTGGACCGGCCACCGCGGAATCGTTCTTGCTCTACGAGCCGATTCCCGAGGCAAGGGAATCCCCGGAAACCCCAGAAATTCTGGGGAAATTACACTCCGCGGGGTGCGAAGTGGTCCCGGGTCGTGCCGCGTTCGCGGTCACGCCGGACGGGCGGATAGCTGTCGTGTCTCCGTTTGCGGTCCGACTTTCCTCGAAGCGAGTGACATCCCGTTGACACTGCTTGCTCTCCTCCCTGGAATCTCCCTGCTTCGTCGGCTGACCCGCCGGAGTCGGATCCTCCACGCGACCCCGGACTGGCCCGAATTCGCTGGGAAAGAGTGGGAATCTCGCGTGATGGCAGAAGTGGTCGGCGATCGGTTCCACGCGAAGCAGGGGCGGTCGATTGGGCGGTGGACCCTCCGAAGTGACAGTGGGTCGTCACTGGTGGTTTACCTCAAGCGACACTACGTCCTCCCGCGGTGGCACGGGCTGCTGGCGGCCGTCTTCCCGGGTCGTGCGTGGTCGCCGGGGTTGGAAGAGTGGAACCATCTGGAATGGGCAAAATCGCAGGGCATCCCCGTCCCCCGGGCCGTCGCCGCCGGGGAACTCCGCGGGCCGTGGGGGAAGTTGCAAAGCTTTCTGGCGGTCGAGGAGCTGGCGGGCATGCTGCCGCTCCACGAGGCGATTCCGCTTGCGAAATCTCGGCTTTCCGGCGTCGAGTTCGCGGATTGGAAACGCGGTCTGCTCACGGAAATGGCCCGCCTCACGCGGGAATTGCACCGTCGCGGGGCGTTTCACAAGGATCTGTATCTCTGTCACTTCTACATTGCCGGCAGTGACACCGCGGTGTCACCGGGCGGCTGGCAGGGTCGCGTCGTGATGATCGACTTCCACCGTCTCGGCCGGCATCGACTGGGCCGGACGTGGTATCGCGTCAAGGATCTGGCTCAGCTCATTTACTCCTGCGACGGGGTGGATGGCGTCACGCTCCGCGACCGTCTGCGGTTCTGGAAGCAGTACCTCGGCACTGCCGCCGACTGGCAGGGTGGACCGCGGCCGAGCTCGTGGGAACTCTCCGCAATTCGCTGGAAGTGGCGACTCTACGCCCGACACGCCGCCCGCCGGAAAGCCCGTCGGGAGACCGGGAGATGACAGAAATGGATATCGCACTTTGCTACGAATCGGTGCTTCCCAACCGCGGCGGTGCGGAAACCTACATCGGAGACCTCTCTCGCCGGCTGGCGAAAGACGGGCATCGCGTGCACCTGTACGCGTGCCGATGGGATGCGTCGGCTCTGCCGGCGTCGATGCATTTCCACCGGCTGGAAGTGTCCGACGGCCCGCGATTCCTCCGTCCGTGGCGGTTCGCCGCCGCCTGTGAAGCCGCTATCGCATCGGCGAATCACGATGTGTCGATCGGTTTCGACAAGACCTGGGGGCAGGATGTGCTCTACCCGCAGGGTGGGCTCCACGCGGCGAGCCAGCACCACAACTTGCTCAAATACCGCTCGAACACCGCCCGTTTCGCCGCCACCCTGGGCAAAATGTTCGACCCCGCCTGCCAGTCGTTCGCGAAACTGGAAAAGAAACAGTACCTCGGCCCGAACCGCCCGGTGATCGTCGTCAACTCGCGGATGGTTCGCGACCACTTCGAGCAATTCCTCGGCATCGCCCCGGATGATGTGAAGGTCGTGCATTCCGCGATCGACCCGGGCCGATTCCACGCGGACGATCGGTTGAAGCGTCGGCTTGTGGAACGCGAAACCTGGGGCGTAGAACCGGACGTTCCCGCGGGATTGTTCGTGGCCATGAACTATCGGCTTAAGGGGCTCGCACCGCTGATTCGAGCAGCCGCCGCGGTGCCAGCGAGCCAGAAGTTCCGCATCGCAGTGGTCGGGAACCCGAAAGTTGGGAAGTACGAGAAGCTCGCGAAATCCCTCGGCGTCGCCGATCGGTTCGCGTTCTGCGGGTTTCGGGCCGACCCCAAGGATTGCTATTTCGCCGCGGATTTCCTGGTGCATCCAACTTTCTACGACCCGTGCTCGCTGGTAGTGCTCGAAGCCCTGGCGTGCGGCCTGCCTGTGATCACGACGCGGTACAACGGGGCGAGCGAGTTGCTTACCGTGCCGGAGAACGGCTTGGTGGTCCGGGACCCGCACGATGCCCGGGAACTCGGTGGTGCGATTACGCGAATGCTGGACGTGAGTTACCGCCGATCGGCAAGTGCTTCCGCTCGGCAAGCGGCGACGAAGTGGACGTTCGAGGACCACTATCGAAGCCTGCTCGCCGTCTTCTCGGAGGTTCGCGAAGCCAAGCGGGCCGCGTGATCGGGGGGGCGTCGGCAAGAGTCGAGCTCGTCACTTGCCGATGAGCTTGTCGAAGTCATCCTCGGTCAGGACGGGGACGCCGAGTTCCTTCGCCTTGTCGAGTTTGCTGCCGGCTTTTTCCCCGGCGACGAGGTAGTCGGTTTTCTTCGAGACGCTTCCGGTCGCCTTGCCTCCGAGATTCTTGATCAGTTCCTCGATCTCGTCCCGGCCATACCGCGAGAGGGTTCCGGTGACGACGAGGGTTTTCCCGGCCAGCGGCAGTCCTCCGGTCGGAGCGGCTTTGCGATCCTGCGTCAGCTTCACCCCGAGTTCGCGGAGTTCCGTGACGAGTTTCTCACCGGTCGGGGAATGGAAGAAGTCGTGGACGAATTTGGCCCGTTTCGGCCCGAAACCTTTGACCTTCGCGATCTCGTCCTGCTTCGCAGCGAGCAGATCGTCGATGGTCGGGTACGCCTCCGCGAGGGCGTCGGCCATGCTCTCGCCGACCATGTAGATGCTCAGCGCCGCATACAGTTTCGCGAGGCCGCGCTGCTTGGAGCGTTCGATACCGTCGAGGAGGTTCTGAGCCCGCTGATCCCCGAACTTGTCGAGTGTCAGAAGTTGCGGTTTCGAGAGTCGGTAGACGTCGGTCACCGAGCGGACCAGGCCGGAATCGACGAGTTGGATGGCAACTTCCTCGCCGAGCCCATCGATGTCCATGCGTGTCCGACGGGCGTACCCCTCGAGCCTTTTCGCAAGTTGAGCCGGGCACAGTGCGGTGTTCTCACAGATGTAGCCATAGCTGTTGGCGGTCTGCTCCTTCACGACGGGTCCGCCACACTTCGGGCAGGCGGTCGGCCAGGCGATGACCTGCTCCTTTCCGGTGCGGATGTCGTTCTCCACGCCCACGACCTGGGGTATGATCTCGCCTTTTTTCTCGACCACCACTGTATCGCCGATGCGGACATCTTTTTCTGCCACCCATGATGCATTGTGCATACTTGCCCGGGAAACCGTGGTCCCGGCCAGTTCCACGGGCGGATCGAGCAGGGCGACGGGGGTGAGTTCTCCGAATTTTCCGATGGAAAACTCCACCGCCCCGAGTTTCGTGATGCCTTGCTCGGCCTCGAATTTGTAGGCCTTGACCCACCGGGGAACCTTGGCCGTCGCACCCAGCCGGGCTCGCTGGGCAAAATCATTGACCTTCACCACCATGCCATCCGTGTCGTATGGCAGGTCGTGCCGTTTCTCATCCCACTCGTTGCAATAATCAATGACCTCCTCAATGGATTGGCAGTGCTTGGTATGAGGATTCACCGGAAACCCATAGGACTTGAGTTCCTCCAGTAGCTGGGTTTGCATGGAAATATCGACGCCTTCCATGGCCCCGACCCCGTACGCGAATAGGTTGAGTTTCCGCTTGGCGGCGAGTTTTGGGTCGAGGAGCTTCAAGGTCCCTGCCGTGAAGTTGCGGGTATTCTTGTATGGCGACTCGCCGGCGGCCACCTGCTCGCGATTGATGCGAACCAGTTCCGCCCGGGTCATATATATTTCCCCGCGGACCTCCAAGAGTTTCGGCGGCGATGAGGTTTCGAGTCGCAATGGGATGGAGCCAATGGTACGGACATTGTGGGTGACATCATCTCCAATGTCCCCTTTTCCCCGTGTGACACCCGTAGATAGCAATCCATTCTCATAGACCAGGGATATGGAAACACCGTCGATTTTGAGTTCGACCGTGTAGGTGGCGGAGCCGACGGTCTTGCGGACATCGCCGTCGAACTTCCGGAGGTCCGCGGCGTCGTAACTGTTGTCGATCGACAACATCGGAACGCGGTGGGCGACCTGGACAAAACCCGCGATCGGTTCACCGCCGACCCGCTGTGTCGGGCTGTCCGGCGCCACCAGATCGGGGTGAGCCGCCTCAATTTTCTGCAATTCCGCGAGGAGTCGGTCGAACTCACGGTCCGAAATTTCCGGAGCCGCGTCGACATAATAGAGGTGGTTGTGGCGATTGATCTGCTTCCGCAAGTCGGCGGCGCGATCAGCGGGGGAAGGGGGCATCGGAACTCCTCGGGAGTGCGGCTGTGCGGGGATTGTGCCGGACTCACCGGACGCAGGCAAGGTCCGAAGCTGCAATTGTTTGGAGTTGCATCATTCCTCGTGCGAGGAATCGGACGGTGCCGGCCGTGAGGACAACGTTGCCTCCGCTGGAGTGGCGATCACAACCGAGAAACGGGCGAACCCTTACGTCCGCCCGTGAGACCCGACTTCAGTTGTTTCCCTTGAAACGGAACGTCCAGTCGCCGAACTCGTCCTTGAAGAAGACGTAAGTCTGGTTCTTGGTCTCCATTTTGGTGGTGCCATCGGTGAAGGTGCGGACGATTTCGACCTCGACCTTGACGGGGTAAACGGTGGTGTCCGAGTTGGCGGGCACGCCATCGGTGCGGAACTCGCCTTTGCGAGGCGGGCCGAACTTTAAAGACTTGTAGTTGTAAGTGTGCTTTGTTCCCCCCTGCATCGGCGGTGCCCACATTCGCTTTTCGAGAAGAGCCTTGACGTCTTTTTCCGGCGGAGCATCCTTGGGCCGATTCGGGTCGAGGGGCTTGGGTTCGGGTTCCGGGTTTTTGTCAGCCGGCTTGCTGGCCTTGACGGGTTCGGCATCGCGGTCGTTTTTCTCGTCCTCCTTCGCGAGCACGGCCCCGGAATTCTCGAGGTCGAACCCCTTGGGCCAGCGTGTATCGGAGTCGTAGATCGCACCCTTGAACTTCGCGGAGCTGTCGGCGTAATCCTTGGCGCCTAGTAGGTTGGCCCCGCGCAGGTCCGCCCCGCGGAAGTCGGCACGGGTAATGTCTCCGAGCCCCTTCAACTTTCGCAGGTTGGCTCCGCGGAGATCCGCCCTTTGCAATGATGTCTCGCTCAGATCTTGACCCTGCAGGTTCGCCCCCCGGAGGTTTGCGGTCTGGAAACTGGCCCGGGAAAGCGTCGCCTCCACGAGGTTCGCACCGCTGAGGTCAGCACCATCAAGCGAGGCACTTGTGAGGTCGGCCCCCTTGAGGTTGGCGGCCTTCAACCGGCCATCCTTGAGGTTGACCAGGAACATCTTCGCATCTTCGAGATTGGCCTTCTCAAGGTTCTCGTTCCGAAGATCCCGCTTCGTGAGGTCTTTCCCCGACCAGTTTTTCGGCTCTGCCGACACAGGGGAGGAGAGGACGACTATCCCCAGACAGACCAGGATTCCGCTTCGAGACATGGGCTTGCCTCCGGAGAAGAAGCGGCCGGGACTACGGTCCCGACCGACGATGGGGTCCCGGTTCGAGGTTAGACTCGACGGCGGCCTTCCCGGAATCAGGATCACATCGATGCTTCTTGTACCACCCCACAGAGCCGGAAGCGAGCACCAAGGGAGGAAAATTCACGCCTACATATAGCCGTACTGGTTATCGTTGTCGCGGACATCGACCAACAAACCCGGGTCGATCGGTTTGCGGACTCCCGCGAGTTGCTCCGCCCGATTGTCGGCGAGGGTGCCGGCAGAAAGGATTGCCGCAATCGCATCCGCGTAGAACATTCCTGTCGGAGTCGGGTGGATCGCATCTGGGCGGATGTCCACTAGCCCCGCTTCGCGGAACGCCTCGAATTCTGCGGGAAACTCGTCCAGCATGTCCGCCGCGAACAACTTCTTGTACCGCCCCCGATCCAGTTCAAGCCGGGCCAGACGGCGGGTCAGCCAGAGAATCCGCTGGTCCCGTGGGGAGTAGGCAAAGGCTCGATCCCAGACGCGGGTTCCCTTCGAAACCGCCTGGGTGTATGCCTCCGCTGTGGTCGGGTTCAAAACCTTGACCCCGTGCTGGAAATCCTTCGACGAGACATAGGACAACGCGGATGGGCCGAAGCCGACGATCTCGAACTCGTCGGGGCGGAAGCCGCTGTCCTCGTAGCGAAACCGCTGGTTTCCGCGGTGGACAATCTCCCGCTCGAAGTTCGTGAGGCTGGTTTGCACGAAGCCGCTGCAAAGCAGCATCTCACGCAGTTCGCACCAGTTCCCCGCCGCCTGCGGATTGTCGGGAAGGCCGGCGAGGAGATCGTCGTCATCCGCCCACGCGGTTCCGAGGCCAGCAAAAAGGACGAGGTGATAGAGCCCGATGTGATCGAGCCCGAGGTCGATGGCCTGTCGCAGATCCGCCCGCATCTCCGCGAGCGTCTGGCCTGGCAGGTCGAAGAGCAAGTCTCCGGAAACTGTGAAACCCAGGGAATGGGCAAGGCGGACGACCTCTGCAAAGGTTTCGGGTGACCCAAATGCCGTCCGACCCATCTGTTTCAACCGGCCGGGGTCGAAGGTCTGGATACCCATGCTGATGCGGAACTGCCGGGCAGGGAGTGTTTCCCGCATGACGTCTACGAGGCGCGGCGAACCTCGGAGGAAATACGCCGGCACGCCCTCGAGGGTGACTTCCGCCTCGGATGGGTCGAAGGTGTTGGCCAACTCCGTACAGAGCTCGCGGAACGGCTCGGATTCGCAGAGGTTTGCGGTCCCCCCGCCGAAATACAGGGCGGTGATCTTCCGCATCCAGATTCCGTGGAAGAGGTGGTCCGCCATCTGCCGGACCTCCTGCCGGACCTTCTGCACCACAGCCGTCGTTTTCGCGGCATTCCCGGGCTCGTGAGGGAAGGTGCAGAATCCACACCCGGTCACGGCAGGGTTGCAAAAGGAGTGAGGAAGCACCCCCACGAGCAACCCGCGATTCTCGTGATTTTCGAAACGCAACTCCTGGAACGGACTGACACCTTCCGCCGAGGGCATCGCCGCCGCCAGCGGATACCCGTGCAGGAGTCGATGCCGTTGCGGCTTCTGCATCCGCCGTCGTAGTTCCCGAAGAACCCGAGATTCCAGAGTAATCATGGCGATGTTCCGGATGGGTTGCGTTCGAACGATCCTAACCGGACACGTTCGACGCGTCCACTCGCCTGGAATTCCAGGATTTTCGGTGGAAGCTTCGCTGCCCCCGAGCCGAGTTCCGGACTACTCCACGATCGGCTTGTCCCAGTCGCGGAGCTGGCGTTTGACCTCGTCGAAGGGGATGACGTTGCCGGGTGGGTGGGGATACTGCTCGGTGGGGTCGGCGTCGGTTTCCGGGTCTGCGGAGCGGGCCTTGCGGAGTTCCTCTTCCAGCCGACGCAACCACGCGGGAACGTCGAGCCCGACCCCGGATGGGTGGTCGGCAAGGGGGGCGATTGCGGTCAGGAGCCCGGAAAACGACGGGTTGTCCTCGGGCTGGCCCTCTTTCGCGGCCGCCGCTGCCCGGGCGACGCGAGCCCCGGCCTGGTCGATCCGCAGGGGTTGCAGGAACCGCTCCTCCAGCCGATCGCGAACCGTCCGCAACCGGATCCCATGCTCTCCTTCCCGGACGGCGAGTTCCGTGAGGAGATCGTCGGCAAGCTTCCCGGTCTTCCCGGCGATGAACTCTCTCCACTTGGCGGCGAGCCGATCGAACCCGCGGGCGCAGAGCATCTCGTGGGTCAGCCCCAGCGGCCGCAACCGCCAGGCGTACCGGTCGTACGCCACCTTGAGGCGAAGGAAATCGAGAAGGATGTAGAGGTTCTCGCCGTAGTCGGACTGGGTGGTGGTCGTGTTGTAGTCCCGGTACTCGTCGTGGTGCTCGACGAGGGCGTGGAGGACGAGCTCGAACTGCCGGGTGGCCCGGGTGCGGTCGATGCGGGAAGCGGCCCAGTCCTCGACGAGCTTCGGGCGGACGTCGGCGTCGTCGCGTTCCGCCTCGCGGTCGAGCCAGGCGGCCGCACCTTGCCCCAGAATTCCCCGGATGTTGGGAAGCGTCAGAAATCGGAGCGTGAAGAGATCACCCCCGTAGGCCCGGATGAAATCCTTGGTTTCCTCCCAGTCGCCGCGGTCGAGCACCGCTTCGAGGGCAGAGAGTCGCAGGCTCTGGGAGTGTTCCAACCAGAGGGCGTGGAAGGACTCGGCGATCTGCCGGACCGCGGAGGCGAGCGGGCCGTCCTCGCCGGCGTCGTCGCCCCATTCCCGGGCCGAGGTCAGGAGCGCATCGACTACCCCAACCACCGCGGTCCGGAAAAGCTGGTCGAAGGACGAGACCCGCCGACCGTCCGGCGGATCGTTCCGCTCCATCGAGCGGGCCAGCTTCGTGAGGTGGAACGTTTCCCGAAGCAGGCCCAGCCGGGGCAGGCGGGCGAGGAGCGACTCGACCATCTGCAGTGCGGTCTGAGCGCGAATCGCAGGTGCGGGGGGACCGCCGTCGGCCGGGGGGCACACCAGCAGCGGCTCGTGGCGAAACAGGGCGATGAATCCGGGGAGAACTCGGCGGGCACCCTCGGAATCGCCGGCACCGACCGCCCGCTCCAGCCTCACTGCGACCGCTTCCCACCCCGGCAGATCTGCGGTCGGACCCTGCCGGCTCGGTGGACGCGATTCCGGCGGCACCGACGCGGGAAGCTCCGGAATCTTCGACAATACCGACGCCAGCGTCCGCGCCGCCGCCGCCGTTTCGACCGCCGTCTGCACCGTGAGGTCGAGAAGCTGCCCCTTGACCGCCCGCCGCCGATCGTACTCCATCACACTCTCGAGCCCAGTGGAAGGCTCGGGAACCGTGACCTTGTGGATCCGCTCCGCGAGAGTCCGCAGCGCCGTCAGGTTCGAGCGGGCGGCTCGAAGCCACTCTCCGATCGTGGCGACGGCGGCGGAATCGGAGCGTGGCCAGAGATCCGAGCGTGCCGCCGTCCGCCAGAGCCGGGCGATCGCGGCAAGGAACCGGAGGCGATCTTCCGCCACCTCCTCCGGATCATCGAGCCCGAATTCCCCGGGGTGCGGAGCCGGCCCGTCACCATCGGCGATCGGTCCCTCGGTGCCGTCGTCCGCGGAATCCTTGAAGGTGACGCCCTCGTACGCCGACGCGAACTCGTCCCCGTCTGACTCCTCCTCGGAATCGTCCTCCGAGTCTTCTCGCCCGGATTTCGCCCGCCGTGTCGGTAAACCCAGATCGGGGACGTGCCACTTCTCCTCCGCGTTGGCCTCGAGAAGCTCGAAGAACCGACGAATCAGGACGGCCCGATCGGTGTCGGCGACTCCGGTCCCGGTTACGACGCTGCGGAGCCACCGGAAGGCGAGCCGCACAAACGCGGCCGAGGGATCCTGCAACGGCACCGTTTCCGAGTCGGAGAGCCAGGTCACGAGCAGCGCGAGGGCGGCCCGGTAGTCGGGTCGATCGAGAAGAGCCTCGATCACCTGTGCGTAGGCGGCGGGGGTCTTGAAGCCATCGCGGTGCTTCCGCCAGAACCCGGGATCGGTGGCCCCGCCGGTCTTCCACAAGGCGAGTGCCTGGGCGACGTGGTCCGCCGCCTCCGCCCGCTCCGACCCGAGAACCCGGGGAAGATCCGCGACCGTCGTGGTGGCGTAGCGATCCCACCACTCTGCGAGTGTCCGCATCTGCTTGCGAAGTCGAGTCTCGGTCGCGGAGTCGGCGGCGGCGGAGGCACCTGCCAGGGCCTGGGCGTAGGCGTCGAACTGCCGACCGATCGTGAGGATCAGGTCCTCTGCCCGGGGGTCCCGCACCGAGTCTCGCCCACTCGGGAAGGTCGGGAACAGGCCCTGGAATCCGAGGATGTTCCAGGGATCGATCAGGGCTCCGCAGTCGATTCCCCGGCGAAGCAGATCCTCCGCCTCCGCGAGGATCCGGGCTGCCTCGGCGGGTCGGCCTCCCTTGACCGCGAACCCCGCCTCTGTCTGCCGGACACGGATCTCGCACCCGAATCTCGCGGAAGGGCCAGGAATCCGCACCGCTCGATCCCGGGCCGCCCGGGGATACCCCATCGCCGCGAAGAGAATCGCCAGCCGGCGTTCCTGAAGGTGGAGCGCTTTTTCCGATGCGATCGCCGCGTTGAGAAACTGCCGGACTCCCGCGAAGGGCTGCTTCCGTTTCTGCGCCTCTTCCCGCAGCCGATCCCCGTGCGGCCCGGAGACGGATTTGAGGAGTTGCTGGTAGAACGCATCCCGGTACCGGGCGATCCGCTTGACCAGCTCGTCGAGGGTGACCGTGGAATCGTAGGTGGTCGGCCCCGCTCCGGACATCCCGGCACCCATCAGGATCGTCCCCGCAAGCACCGCCGCCGACTCGAAAAGGCGCTCGGCCTTCGCCGGTGCATCCGCATCTTCCGGTGTCGCCCACAGCAGCAACGCATCGAGAGTCGGTTGCCGGAGGACGTAGCGGCGGAAGAATCCACGCGGATCGATGCGATGCGGGTCCCACTCCCCAAACAACATGCTCGGCCGCTTGCTGACCGGGTGCACGTGGTCGACCGCACGCGGGTCGACGGCCAGCTCGTCCATCCGCTCCGGATCGAAGCTCGCTTCCCGAAGCAGTTCCGCGTCCGTTTTCGCGAGCAATTCCAGAGCAGGGCGGAGAACCTCCGCGTATCGGGACGGCACGACCCCGACACCCCGGGCAAAGACGGGGACCGGGCAAACTTTCTCGTGCGGGTAGTAGTCCGTCTGCGGCCGCGTCTCAAGCACCGCGATCGGTCGGTACCCGACGTAATCGTTGAGAAGTGCGACAGCCGCTTCGGGAATCGCCTCGGAAGCAGTTCCACCGGCGCGTTCCGCAAGAACCGACTCGCAGCAGCGGGCCAGAAACAGGGACGTCAAGAGAAACGCGTCCGGCTGGTGCGCGAGCAGATCGGAGTGGTGCTCGCGGTACGCCGCGGGAGTGTCGGCAAATGCAAGGGGAATGACCTGCTTCGCCTGGGAGAGGTCGCGGAAGGCGGCGGGTCCGGAACCTTCCAGTTCCGCAGCACGCGACGCCAGCCATTTCCCGGCCGTCGCCCACGGTGTCGGATCCCCGGCCGTCGTCAGAGCTGCAAAAACATCCGCCAGGCTCTTCCGGAACTTCGCGTCCGGTCGGCCGTCCGAGAAATTCAGGTACCCGAGGAGAGGGGCCGGTTCGATCCGGCGGGTCAGGTCCGCGAACAACAAGTCCATCGTTTCGGGTCCGGTCTGGGCCGACCCCGTCCAAAGTCTCGGCATGCCGGGGTACTCGGACGGCTACGGCGGTCGACTCCATTGTTCCCGATTCCCCGCCCCGGGACAATGGAGAGTCTTCCCGGCGTCGTCCGAACACATCCGAACACAATCTTCCGCAGTGAAAAATCTCTGCGACGGTAGATGGATCGATCCGGCGGGCGAGGCGACGCCGCGGGTGGTGGAGGAGGTGTTCGTCCGGTTCGGGGCGGTGTGGCGGTTGGGGGTCGGCGGGCGGGACGTGTTCACGACGCCGGAGCACCCGTTCTTCGAGGCGGCGAAGGGGTGGGTGCCGTGCCAGGAACTGGCGGCCGGGGACCGGTTGCTGTGCCGGGACGGGTCGTGGGTGGCGGTCGGGGCAGTGGAAGACACCGGCCGCTGGGAGACGGTGTACAACTTCCGGATCGCGGAGGACCACACGTACTTTGTCGGGTGCCCGGAGTGGGGGTTCGGGGTCTGGGCGCACAATATTTATGATGCTAAGGTCGAAGCTGATTTGAAGCGTCGGATTCGTGGATTAGATCGGCAAGTGCAAGAGGAAATCTTGAGAGTTGGAAATCAAGGGCATCTCGGCTTGGATGCGTCCACTCCGTGGGCTGATCGTTGGAAAGGATCTCCGCTTGCAGCACTCAAGAGACTGAGTATTAGCGATCAACTCGCAGAGATTCGAAGGGTCGCTCAACAGGATCGCCTAATTCCACCAGATGCGACTGGCACAGAAGCTGTTGCGACTTCACCACACTTTAGTAATGCCACTATACCATTCGAGGCCAGCCTGCAAGAGATCGCCCTTGCCACGCGTCCTGAATTACTTGAATTCATGTACTTTATGGATCCCAGTTCGTTACCCGACTCCGTTTTCCATCCTGGAGAGATATCGCATGCCGATGCGTCGCGCATCCTCGCAGCGAAAATGCAGGTCGAAGCGCTGTTTCGAGGCGAGCCAGGAGCTATTGACATTCCAGATGAGTGGCTGCCACAGGTTATGCGCAGAGCAAGCTTGCATAACCACCCACCAAAGGATAATACATTTCCTAGCTTCAGTCCGACAGATCTTGCCGGTGCAATTGCGCGTCGAGAGCAAGCGTTGATGATGGTCGAGGGTGGTCCGCGATGGAGTCGCTTGAGCATCTTCGTGCCAAAGTCGTTCGATTCGGCCACAAGTCGTGGCACTGCCCTTGAGGCCGTCGCGACTCAATACGATAAGATTATATCTGGCAAGGGAGGGGCTAAGTATGCTAGAATTGATAATCTCGAAACCCTGCACGAAATGGCCATCCTCGAGATTGCGTCGCAATACGGCCACATGCATGAAATCCATTTAACTTCGCACGGTTTATACAGTAGTTTCCAGGATTCTCGTTGATCGGCGGCGGGTTTTGCGGACAACTG
>CAZKIQ010000027.1:0-68972 GCA_964552815.1 uncultured Alcaligenaceae bacterium
ACGCTTTGATCTGGGGCTCGCGAACGTGATCGATCGGCCCGATGTGCTGCAGGAAAAGTCGAGCGTATAGTAGATAGTTTCGTCGAGTGGCCGGTCGAAACTGTCGGAGAACGAGATCCTGTTCAAACCGATCGAGGAGGGGTTGCAAGTCGGGACGCGTCGGCATGGGATACTCCAGGTGCGAAAGGGCGACCAGGAATAGTGCATGTCCAACGACCGCCGTTCACAACCAGAAACTCCACGAAGAAACGACCCCACTGCCGCTTCGGCCTTCGTTCAACAGCAGTGCTGACACGATCGCGTCCGCTTCGGGAGTGTCGAAGGACACGGGCTTGTCGAACTTCGGCATCTTCGCATCGCGGAGTCGGGCGAGGCGATCCTTGTTGACCACGACGCCGGGCGGGTCGGCGGCGATTCCTCCGAGCGATGCGAGGGCGGCGACGAGCCCGGAGACGAGAAGGACCAGGGGAAAGGCCTGCAGAAGCCAAGACGAGCGTGCAATTGTTACTGTCCTAAATTTCGGCGGGCGATCAGTTCTGCGACGATGCTCACGGCAATCTCCGCAACCGATTGCGAGCCGATGGAGAGGCCAACCGGTGCACGGACCCGGGTCAGAGTTTCCGACGCGATTCCCTTCGCCTGCAGATCCTCGAAAATCAGGCGGATCTTCCGCTTGCTTCCGATCATCCCCACGTACCCTGCCGGGGTCGGAGCGAGGTGGTAAAGCGCTTCCTCGTCATGATTGTGACCGCGAGTCACGATGAGGCCATAGACTGTCGGCGAAATTTCCGGAAGAAGCGACTGCAACGTCCGGCCAATGTCGCCGACGATCCGCCGGGTTGCAGTCGGGAAACGCTCCGCAGACACGATGCTTTCGCGGTCGTCGAGCACCCACACCTCGAAGTCGACCTCCGAGGCGAGCCGAGCGACCGCCTGCCCGACGTGCCCGCCGCCCACGATCAGGACGCGAATCCGCGGCGGGGTGGAAATCGTCGCGAAACCGTCCTTTCCCGTCGGCACCGGTTCCCCGTCCGGGACCAGGAACCGCGATCCGGCCGGCAACCCGCGGACATTCTCCGGCAACGCAAACGCCTCCGTGTGACCCTGCCCCGCGAGTGTCACTTCCCGCAGTTTCCGCACGTATTCCAGGCGGTCGATTCCGATCGGGTCGACGAGGATGGTCATCCGGCCGCCGCAGATCAGGCCGTCATCCCAGCCGTGGTCGTCGTCGAGGGTGAAGCTGTGGAATTGCGGGCCGTCATGGGCTGCGAGGGCGAGCAGGGCCCGGCGTTTGACCTCCGCCTCGACGCAACCGCCGCCGAGGGTGCCGACCTGCGAGCCGTCCGGGAAGACGAGCATCGCCGCGCCGGCTTTCTGGGGTGTCGAGCCCCGCGTGGCGACGAGCGTGCACCAGCACCCGGGCAACCCGGCGAGGATGATCCGTTCCAGCTCGGCCAGGAATTCTCGTGGGGTCATGGATCACACCACGGCGGTGGAGCGGACGGAGCCGATCGCCGGCCGCTTCGACTCGGCATCGTCGAGGTGGTGCTCCGGCGGGGGCTCGGACCGTTCCGCGATTTCCGTCAGTCGGCGAAGAATCTCTTCCCCCGTCGCCGGCAGATCCAGCGTCGGTCGACGGCCCGGCGCGATCGACGCGAGCGCCTGCTTCACCGCCGACCACACGGAAATTCCCAGCAGAAGCGGCGGTTCCCCGACTGCCTTGTTTCCCCAGCACATCACTTCCGGGTCCGGGGGGCCGCCCAGAAAATCCAGGCGAAGGTCGGCGGGGACATCGGTCACGTGCGGAATCTTGTAGGTCGTCGCCGAATCCGAGCGGAGCGAGCCGTCCGGGCCGTAGACCAGAGCCTCGGTGGTGACCCAGCCCATGCCCTGCACGAACGCCCCGATGACCTGCCCCCGGTCGATCGCGGGATTGATCATCCGCCCGAGATCCATGAGGATGTCCGCCCGCCGCAACGCGAGTTCCCCCGTGAAGCGGTCGATCTGGACCTCGCTGACGGCGGCACCGAGAGTGTAGTACCGGAACGGCGTCCCCCGCCCGGTCTCGCGGTTGAAGTCGACACCGGGGGTGGCGTAGAACCCGCGGGCACCCAGGTCGACCCGCCGCTCGTAGGCGTCTTGCACCAGCTTGGGGAAGGGCAGTTTCCGCGACGGATCCCGGCGGTCGAACGCGAATCCGTCCGCGAACTCGACGTGGTCCGGCGACGGTTCGAGGCCGTCGATCGTGAAGTGCCGGGCTGCCACCTCCGCGAGCCGGCCCCGGATCGCGTTGGCTGCACGCACCGCGGCGGTTCCGTTGAGATCGGTGCCCGTGGACGCCGCCGTCGGCGAGGTGTTGTTGTTCTTCTCCGTCGACGTCGTCATCACCCGCACCGCGGACGACGGCAGCCCGAACCGCTCGGCGACGAGTTGCCGGACCTTCGTGAAGAGCCCCTGCCCCATCTCGGTTCCGCCGGTCGAGACCTGGACGGTGCCGTCGAGGTAGACGTTGACGAGTGCGTTCCCCTGGTTGAGGGTCCGCCGGGTGAAACTGATCCCGAACTTGACGGGGGTCAGGGCGAGGCCGCGGAGTTGCGTCCGCGATTTCGCGTTGAATTCGAGGATTTCCGAGCGTCGGCGGTGGTACTCCGACGATTCCGTGAGCCGATCGAGAATCTCCGGCAGCCGGTTGTGCCGAACCACCTGGGAGTACGGGGTGATGTTCTTTTCCGAGGTTCCGTACAGGTTCCGGCGTCGCACTTCGAGCGGATCGAGGCCGAGGTGGGCGGCGACTTCCTCGATGATGTTCTCCGCCGCCACCACGCCTTGGGGCCCGCCGAAGCCGCGGAAGGCCGTGCTGGACGGCAAATTCGTGCGGCAGACGGTGCCGGTAAACTCCGTGTGCGGGATCGCGTACGCGTTCTCCGCGTGGAGCAGCGTCCGTTCCATCACCGCGAGGGAGAGGTCCGCGGAGAAGCCTCCGTTGCTGTAGAACTCGGAGCGGAGGGCGAAGATGGTGCCGTCGGAGGCGAAGCCGACCTCGAATTTGACGCGGTACGGGTGGCGTTTCCCGGTGGTGGAGAAGTCCTGCTCGTGGCCGAGGACGCAGCGGGCGGGCCGACCGGTCCGGGTCGCCACCAGTGCGGCGAGAATCGCCGGGGACGCGGCCTGCGTCTCTTTTCCGCCAAACCCGCCGCCCATCCGGCGGCACTCGCAAACCACCTGGGAAAGCGGAATCTGCAACGCCCTCGCCACGACCGCCTGGATCTCCGTCGGATTCTGCGTCGAAGAATGCACAACCACCGACCCCGCTTCCCCGGGCACCGCAATTGCGGCCTGAGTTTCGAGGTAGAAATGCTCCTGCCCGCCGATCACGAACTCGCCGTCGAGCCGGTGCTCCGCTGCCGCGAGGGCCGAGGTCACGTCGCCGCGTGCGATCTTCCGGGTGGGGCCGATGAAGGACTTGGCGGCTATCGCGTCCTCGACGGAGAGCACCGGCGGAAGCGCCTCGACATCCACCCGCACGAGTTTCTTCGCCGCCTCGATCGCAGCCCGCGTCTCGCCTGCGATCGCGACCACCGGCTGGCCGACATACTTCACGACCCCCTCGGCCAGCACCGTCTCGTCGTGGAAGATCGGGCCGGTGGAATTCTCCGGCACCTCCGCGGCCGTCAGAACCGCGACGATTCCCGGTACCTTCCACGCCCCCGCCGTCTCGACCGCGACGATCCGCCCGTGCGCGACCGGACTTCCCACGAAATCGACGAGCACTTCCCCACGTAGTGGCGGGCGATCGTCGATGTAGGTGGCCGAGCCGCGGACGTGATCGCCGGCGGACTCGTGCGTCTGCGGTTGGCCGAGTGGACCACTCATGCGAGCACCGCTCCCGCTTCCTCGAAGAAAAATTTGACCAGCAGATTCTCGACGAGTTGCCCGCGGTACTCCCGGGATCCGCGGACATCCGTCAGCGGGGAGACCTCGGAACGGGCGATCTTCCCAGCATTCCGGAACGTCCCCTCCTCGAAGGGTCGGCCGACCAGCACCGCTTCCGCCCGGGGCAACCGCAGGACCGTCGGCCCGACGCCGGAGAATGCGATGGCGGCCGAGCGGATTTCCCCGTCGACTTCGCGAATCCGCATCGCCGCCCCGACCGTCGCGATGTCGAGATCCGTCCGCCGGGACACCTTGTAGAGCCGGATCCGATCGTCTGACGTGGGCAGCGAGAACGTGATCCGCGTCAGTAACTCGTCCCGGGCGAGGTCGGTAGTCTTGTACCCGGTGTAGAACCCGGCGAGCGGTCGGCGGCGGATTCCCCGCGGCCCAGCGATTTCCAGTTCCGTGTCGAGCACGCTCAGCAGCGGCAGCGAGTCCGCGATCGGCGAGCCGTTGGCGATGTTCCCCGCCAGCGTCGCCACGTTCCGGATTTGCGGCGACCCGAACCGGAGGACGATCGGCTCGAAGGCAGGAAGAACCGGCAGCACTTCCCGCTCGATTGCCGACCACGTCGCGGTTCCGCCCACTGACACCGCGGTGTCAGTGACCGCGATGGAATCCAGGCCCGCGATCCGTGCAAGGCTCAGCATGGCCCGAGGTTGGTAGCCCCGCTTGTTCCGGAGCACCCCGAGTTCCGTCGCGCCCGCCACCACGACCGCTTCCGGGGTCGCGGACTTGAAGGCGATCGCTTCTTCGAGTGTGGTCGGTGCGAAGAACGTGAGCCCGTCCGATTCCACCCGGAGGGCGTCAGTCGCGAGCCGGGTCAGATCGGCGAGGATTCCCGGTGCTTCCGGGCGATCGGCGAGGCGAGGCGGCGGTGTGCGGGCGATTTCCTCGGCGGCTTCGAGAATCGGCACGTACCCCGTGCACCGGCACAGATTCCCCGTGAGCGCAAGTCGGAGCTTCGCCGGTTCCGGATCGGCCCCCGCCTCCGCCCACCCCGCGAGGGCCATCACGAACCCCGGGGTGCAGTATCCGCACTGCGAGGCGTGGCAATCCACCATCGCCCGCGGAACCGGGTGCGGTTCCCCCCGGCCGGTCAGCCCCTCCACGGTGACGATGTCTGTCCCGTCGAGCTGGCACAGGAACTGGATGCAGGAATCGACCGTGGGGTACTCGAGCCGGCCGTATCTCGGGCGACCCACGAGCACGGTGCATGCCCCGCAGTCCCCCTCCGCACACACCACCTTCGTGCCCGTGAGTCCGCGGTGATCCCGGAGAAACTCCGACAGCGTGGCGAACGCGTGCGACCCGCGGACCGTCTGGAGTTGCCCGTTGAGGAAAAACCGGAGGTGGTCCCGCATCTCGGCGAATCTCCGGCACGGTCGGGCACGGAAGGGAGAGGTGAGCCCGTTGTCGGCGGTCAGGATTCGGGTATGCTACCGCCACCCTGCCCCCCGGACAACCCACCCGATGACCCTCGACGACCTCACCGACGAGGTACTCCGCCGATGCGACATCCTCGGTGCGGTCACCGAGGAACCGGGGCGGATCACGCGGACGTTCCTGCGGCCGGTGGTGCATCAGGTCCACGATCTTCTGCGGAAGTGGATGACCGAGGCGGGGCTCGCCGTCCGGGTGGACGCGGTCGGGAACGTGGTCGGTCGGGCGAGCGGGGCCGGTTCGCGTGACGGCATCTGGGTCGTCGGCTCGCATGTGGATACGGTCCCGAACGCGGGGAAATTCGACGGAGTGCTCGGAGTTCTCCTCGGAATCGCGGCGGCGAAATCGCTGGGGAATCGGAAGCGAGCCCGCACCCTCGACGTGATCGCGTTCTCCGAGGAGGAGGGAGTCCGCTTCCGCACGCCGTACCTCGGAAGCCGGGCGGTCGCGGGGTCGCTGACGGCGGAGTTGCTCGCCCGCCGGGACTCAGACGGATCCACGGTGACGGATGCGATCGCCGCGTTTGGGCTCCGGCCGGAAGAGATTCCCGCCGCGGCGTACCGCTCCGGGGAAGTCGTCGGATACCTCGAAGCCCACATTGAGCAGGGGCCGGTGCTGGAATCGCGGCAGCTTTCCCTCGGCATCGTGCCGGCGATCATGGGGCAGACCCGGGCGTGGGTGCGGTTCCGCGGACGGGCGGGGCACGCGGGAACGGAACCGATGCATCTGCGACGGGACGCCCTCGCCGCGGCGGCGGGGTTTGTGACCAACGTCGAGAAAACCACCCGGGAAATCGACGGACTTCGCGCCACGGTCGGCTCCCTCACCGTGTCCCCCAACGCGACCAACGTCGTCCCCGGGGAAGTTCGCCTGAGCCTCGATGTCCGCCATGCCGAGGATGCGGTCCGCGAGATGGCGGTGCACCATCTCTCCGCGGCTGCCCACCTGCACGGCTCGGAGCGCCACGTCGGAGTGGAGTTCGAGCCCGCCCTCGACCAACCCGCGGTGGCGTGCGATTCCGTGCTCACAGCCCGCCTCGCAACGATTCTGGAATCCCAGGGGCATCCGCCGGAACGCGTCGTCAGCGGGGCCGGCCACGATGCGGTGGTGATGGCGGAGATTGCCCCGGTCGCGATGCTGTTTCTGCGGAGCCCCGGCGGCATCAGCCACCACCCGGACGAGGCAGTTCGCCGGGAAGATGTCCGGGCGGCGCTCGGGGTCATGGTGGAGTTTCTGGCCCAGGAACTCGGATCGGAGTGAGGTATGGAATTGTTCGGAACGACTCGCAGCCGGGTGGCCGGCGACCACGCCCTGATCTGCCCAGATAGTCACGTCCGCTCGCCGTTGCCGGGGTGGTCGCGGACGCAGTGCGTGATCCTGATCGCACCGCCGATGGGGGCGAGATTCCAGCAATTCCTGGCGATCATGGAAGCGGGTGCGACCGCCGACTCTCCTGCTCCCGGAATCGAGCGGGTGATCTACGTCCTCGAAGGAACCGTGACCGTGACGGTTGCGGGATCGCCGGGGAAATCTCTGACTTCCGGCGGTTTCGCGTTCCTCCCCGCCGGGGTGGAGTCGCAGATCACCGCGACCTCGGCAGCGCGGTTGAACGTTTTCGAGAAGCGCTTCACACCTCGCCCCGGCACACCGACGCCACCTCCGGTGATCGGGGCGGAATCGGACGTCCCCGGCATCGCGTTCCTGGGGGACCCGGCGGCCCAGCTTCACGTTCTGCTCCCCGACGAGCCGCCGTACGACCTCGCGGTCAACGTCTTCCGGTTCCAGCCCGGTGCCGCGTTGCCGCTGGTCGAGATCCACGTCATGGAGCACGGCCTGCTGATGCTGGAAGGGGAAGGGGTGTATCGGCTCGGGGACTCGTGGTATCCGGTCCGGGCCGGGGATGTGATCTGGATGCGGTCGTTCTGCCCGCAGTGGTTCGTGGCGATGGGCAAGACGCCGGCCGCGTACCTGTACTACAAGGACGTCAACCGCGACCCACTTGGGACCCTGTGATGACCACCGCCACCGCCAACGTCGACCGCCTCGTCGGGGAACTCCACACCCTCGCCAGCTTCAGCGATGCCCCGGCCCCAGCCGTCACGCGGATCCTCTACACCGACGCCGATCTGCGGGCCCGGGCCTACTTCAAGAAGCTCTGCACCGACGCCGGCCTCACCGTCCGCGACGATGCGATGGGGAACATCTTCGCACGCTGGGTCGGCTCCGCCCCCGAACTCCCCGCCGTCGGCACCGGTTCCCACACCGACGCGATTCCGCACTCCGGAATGTACGACGGAACCGTCGGCGTCCTCGGCGGGCTCGAAGCGATCCGGGCACTGCAACAAGCCGGCTTCCGCCCGAAACGCTCGATCGAAGTCCTCATGTTCACGAGCGAGGAACCAACCCGGTTCGGCATCGGCTGCGTCGGAAGCCGGGCGATGACGGGCGCGATTTCCCCGGAAAAACTCGCGGAGTTGCTCGATCCCGACGGGAAACGCCTCGACGACGTCCGGCAGGCGGCCGGTTTCCGGGGCGAACTCGCCAGCGTCCGGCTCCCGGCCGACTACTACTCCGGATTCGCGGAATTGCACATCGAGCAGGGGCCGATGCTGGAACGCGAGAACCTTCCGATCGGCATCGTCACCGCGATCGCGGCCCCGGCTTCGCTGGTGGTGGAACTGACCGGGGAAGGTGGCCACGCCGGGGCGGTGCTGATGCCGGTCCGCCGGGATGCCCTGTGCGCCGCCGCCGAGATTATTCTCGCCGTCGAATCGGCCGGTCGCGGCACTGGCAGCCCCGACACCGTCGCCACCACCGGCGTCTGCCTTGTCCACCCCGGGGCGATCAACAGCGTCCCGAGCCGGGTGGAACTCAAGATCGACATCCGCGACGTTTCCCTCGCCCCGCGGGATGCCGCAGTCGCCTCCGTGCGGTCCGCCATCGACGAAATCTGCGGCCGTCGGAATGTGACCGCGACGGTGCGGACCCTCAACGCTGATCCGCCGGCCGCGATGGCTTCCACCGTCGTATCCGCCGCCGAGAATGCGTGTCGGACGCTGGGTTTGCCCGCGAAAAAAATGGTCAGCCGGGCGTACCACGACTCCCTCTTCATGGCCCACGCCTTCCCGACCGGCATGATCTTCATCCCCTGCCGCGCCGGCGTCAGCCACCGACCCGACGAGTACGCCTCACCGGAAGCACTCAAGCACGGCGTCGAAGTTCTTGCGTTCACGCTTGCGGAATTGTCGCTCGGGTGACACACGGAGCCCAGCTAAAGGCTAACAGCCAACAGCTAGTCGCTGGAATGCAAAAGCATTCGATCGTTTCCATTCCAGCGAGTAGCCGTTAGACGTTAGCCATTAGCTCGAACCCCAGAGAACCTGGTTGCCCCCATCCTCGAATTGGGCGTTCCAGAGTTCCAAGTTCCAGTTGGGAGAGAACTCATTTCTTCTCCCCTCTCCCCACTGGGGAGAGGGGTTGGGGGTGAGGGGATTCACTTCCCCTTTGGGCTGCGATTCCACCGAGGAAACTTGGAACTCTGGAACTTGGAACTCCCAATTGGAACAACAACCCGCCCCGGCGTGTACAATAGTTTCGCCCGCCAGGAGCCGGTTATGCCTGCGAATTTGCAAGTCGTCAGCGAATACGCCCCCGCGGGGGACCAACCCAAGGCGATCGACCAGCTCGTCAGCGGGTTCCGGAACGGGAAGAATTTCCAGGTGCTGCTCGGTGCGACCGGGACAGGGAAAACCTTCACCGCATCCCACGTGATCGCGGCGATAAACAAGCCGACACTGGTGCTTGCCCACAACAAAACCCTTGCAGCCCAGCTCTACACCGAACTCAAGGGCTTCTTCCCCAACAACGCCGTCTCCTACTTCGTCAGCTACTACGACTATTACCAGCCCGAAGCCTACATCCCCCAGCGGGACATCTACATCGAGAAGGATTCCTCGATCAACGAGAACATCGACCGCCTGCGATTGGCCGCGACCTCGGCTCTGGTTTCCCGGGAAGATGTGATCATCGTCGCATCCGTGTCGTGTATTTACGGCCTCGGTTCGCCGTCGGATTACAAACGCATGGTCGTCCGCGTCGCCAAGGACGAGACCCTCGACCGCGACAACCTCCTCCTTCGCCTGGTGGACATCCAGTACCAGCGAAACGACCTCGCTTTCGAGCGCGGCAAGTTCCGCGTCCGCGGCGACACCATCGAAATCTGGCCCTCCTCCGAGGAAGTCGCCTTCCGCGTCGAACTTTTCGGCGACGAGGTCGACGCCATCAGCATCATCCACCCCACCAGCGGCGAGACCCTGCAGTCTCTCGAAGAAGCCTACATCTACCCGGCCAAGCACTTCGTCACGCCGGAGGAACGCACCCGGGAGGCGATCAAAGGAATCGAGGAGGAACTGACCCAGCGACTCGCCCAGTTCAAGGCCGAGGGAAAGCTCCTCGAAATGGAGCGTCTCAAGGCGCGATGCCGGTACGACCTCGACATGCTCCGGGAGGTCGGCTACTGCCCGGGGATCGAGAACTATGCCCGCTGGTTTAGCGGCCGCAACCCCGGGGAACCGCCGTACTGCCTGCTCGACTTCTTCCCGGACGATTTCCTTGTCATCGTGGACGAATCGCACGCCACGCTGCCGCAAGTTCGCGGGATGTTCAACGGCGACCAGGCCCGGAAGGCAACCCTCGTCGAGCACGGATTTCGACTCCCATCTGCAATGGACAACCGTCCACTGAAATGGACGGAGTTCGAACAAAAGATGCGGATGTGCCTCTGCCTCTCCGCGACCCCCGGTTCCTACGAACTCGAACGCACCGGCGGCGAGGTCGTCGAGCAGGTCATCCGTCCGACCGGCCTCGTTGACCCCGTCATCCACATCAAACCCGCCCGCGGACAGGTGCAGGACCTCGTCAAGGAAATCGAAAAACGCTCCGCGAAACAGGAACGCACCCTCGTCACCGTCCTGACCAAGCGGATGGCCGAGGACCTCGTCAACTACTTCCGTGACGGCGGCGTCCGCTGCAAGTGGCTCCACAGCGAACTCGACGCCATCGAGCGGATCACAGTCCTCCGCGAACTCCGCGAGGGGGCCTTCGACGTGCTCGTCGGGGTGAACCTGTTGCGGGAAGGGCTCGACTTGCCCGAGGTTTCCCTGGTCGCGATCGTGGATGCGGACAAGGAGGGGTTCCTCCGCAGCGAAACCTCGCTGATCCAAACGATCGGCCGGGCAGCCCGGAACGTCAATGCGGAGGTGATTCTTTACGCCGATTCCGTGACGGACAGCATGCAGCGGGCGGTGAGCGAGACGAACCGCCGGCGGGATCTGCAATTGAAGTACAACGCGGAGCACGGCATCACGCCAAAATCGGTGCGATCCGCGATCAAGAATGTGATCGAGGATCAGATCGCCGCCTTCGAGCTCGCCGAGGCCGCCGCAGGTGTCCCCGCCGAAGACGCAGTGACGGCCGAGTTCCTGGAAGAGTTGCAAAAAGAAATGCTCGAAGCCGCCGAGAAACTCGACTTCGAGCGAGCCGCCCTCCTCCGCGACAAGATCGCAACCCTAAGGGGGGAAAAGGTGGCGTCGGCACAGGTCAAACCGTCGCGGAAAGGGAAAGGCAAGGGCCGAGGTGGCAAACCGACAGAGGGCAAACCGACCGGCGGCGCCACCCGCCGCATCCCCCGCCCCGGCAGCCGCGGCCCCAGGGAATAACCGCACCCCTCGACCGTTTTCGCCCAAAACCAGACCCCATTCTCCCAGCCGCGAGCAACATCGAGAATTTCCCCCGCACTTGCCCAAACCGACCGCCGATCGGGTACGATAACACCTCCAGGGGCCTTAGCTCAACGGTCAGAGCAGGCGACTCATAATCGCTTGGTTCCGGGTTCGAATCCCGGAGGCCCCACTTCGTCTGGTTCTCCGGTTTCTGGAAGAGTGCCCGGGGTCGGATGCGGTCGAGAGGCAAGAAAGGATCACATTCCCTCGGATTCGTAGTCCAGGCCGATGTCCAGGGCCGTTGCGGAGTGGGTCAGGGCCCCGACGCTGATGCGGTCTACGCCGGTCTCGGCAATCGCCCGGATGGTCGCGAGATTGACACCTCCCGATGCTTCGAGTTGCACTTCGGGGGCGACCCCGTTTCGCCGAGCCACTGCCTGACGAAGAAGATCGGGGGACATGTTGTCGAGAAGGACGATGTCCGCCCGGGCTTCGAGGGCCTGCCCGAGTTGCAGAAGGTTGTCGACTTCCACTTCCACGAGCAGCCCGGCATTCGCGGGGAAATCGCGAGCCAGGCGGACGGCCCGGAGGACTGCGGTTTCCGGGTCGCCGAGGCCGGCGAGGTGGTTGTCCTTGATGAGGACGCCATCGAACAACCCGATGCGGTGGTTGGTGCCGCCACCGGCCCGAACTGCGTACTTTTCCAGCAACCGCCAGCCCGGCGTCGTTTTTCGCGTATCCAGGACCTTTGCAGACGTCCCTGCCACCTCGTCGACATACTTTCGCGTCAGAGTCGCAATTCCGCTCAGCCGCTGGAGAAAATTCAGAGCCGTCCGTTCCGCGAGGAGCAACTTCCGCAGATTTCCCCGAACCACCGCCAGCCTGGTTCCGCGTCCGATCGGCGAGCCATCTTCGAGAAGTGATTCGAACTCGAGCCCTCCGACTCGCCGACAGACGAGCTCGGCGATCGGTAGTCCCGCCACGACGCCAGGTGATCGTGCCGCAAACACCGCCGCCGCCTGGCGATCCGCGGGAATGAGAGCGTCGGAGGTGCGATCGAACCCGCCGCCACTGTCGGTTTCGGGAATTTCGCCGAGATCCTCGGCCAACGCGAGGTCGATGAACCGGTCGGCTGCCTGTCTTTCGAGCGGTGTCAGGGTAGTCATGGCGACAGTCTACCGGAAAGTCTCGCTTCGAAGGCGCTGAAGTTGCAGAAGTTGCCGAACGCACACGAAAATGGGCCGAAGTCATCGAAAACTGCCCGGAAACCGGGCACGACCGCCGGTACATTTGGCAACAGACGCCCGTTTCCCGGGCACGAGGTGAGAGATGCCACCCCTTGCGACCGCAACTTTTCCAATCGAATCCGTCTCGTCCAGCCGATCGACCCGCGTTTTTGACGACTATGCCCCCCATCCCACCGCGTGGGATGAACTTTTCGCCCCCGGTCGCAAGCCGCACCTGCACTGCTCGACACTCGTCGAACGTCTCGGAAAACTGCGGGTCCCCGAGTTCCTGGAACGCCGAACCGCCTCCGACATGGCGTTTGTCAACAACGGGATCACGTTCTCGGTCTATTCCGACCGTCGCGGCACCGAAAAAATCTTCCCCTTCGACCTGATCCCCCGGCCGATCCCGGCCAAGGAGTGGTATGCCCTGGAAGCCGGGCTGGTGCAGCGAATCCGGGCACTGAACCTGTTCCTGCACGACATTTACCACGACCAGCGGATCCTCAAGGAAAAGGTGATCCCCGCCGACCTCGTGCTGGCGTCGAAGGGTTTGCGGCCAGAAATGAAGGGCTTCACGCCCCCCGGCGGAACCTATATCCACATTTGCGGTACCGATCTTGTCCGAGATGCCAAAGGGGAATTCCTCGTCCTCGAAGACAACGGCCGCACCCCCTCCGGGGTCAGCTACGTGCTCGAAAACCGGGCAGTCATGAAGAAAGTCTTCCCACAACTCTTCGCCGACTGCCGGGTGAAACGCGTCGAGGATTACCCCCACCGGTTGCGTCACGCCCTGGAATCGGTGGCACCCGCCAACGCCGTCCCCACGGAAAGCGGGGCCCCGCTGGTAGTGGTCCTGTCCCCCGGGCCCTACAACTCCGCCTATTTCGAGCACAGCTTCCTCGCCCGGCACATGGGGGTGGAGCTTGTCCTCGGCCAGGATTTGTTCGTGCACGACGACGTGGTCTACCTCAAGACAACCCGCGGACCGCAACGGGTTGACGTGATCTACCGCCGACTCGACGACGATTTCCTCGATCCGGAAGCGTTCCGGCCGGACTCGCTGCTGGGCGTGCCCGGGGTGTTCCGGGCATACCGTGCCGGCAACGTGACCCTCGCCAATGCCGTCGGTACCGGCGTCGCCGACGACAAGGCCGTCTACCCCTTCGTCGAGGACATGATCCGCTTCTACCTCTCGGAAGAACCGAAACTGCGGAACGTGCCGACCTACATCTGTGCCCGGGAATCCGACCTGAAATACACCCTCGATCACCTGTCGGAACTGGTGGTGAAGGCGGTCAACGAATCCGGTGGCTACGGGATGCTCATGGGCCCGAGCAGCACGGTCGCCCAGCGGAACGAGTTTGCCGCGAAATTGAAGGAAAACCCGCGAAATTACGTGGCCCAGCCGGTGGTGACGCTCAGCACCTGCCCCACCTGGACGGACGAGGGCCTCGCCCCGCGACACGTCGATTTGCGTCCCTACATTGTCACCGGGAAAGACGTGTGGGTCCTCCCCGGCGGCCTGACCCGGACGGCACTCGTCAAGGGTTCGCTGGTCGTCAACAGCAGCCAGGGCGGCGGGTCGAAGGATACCTGGGTGATGGAAAATGGCTTTGGCGGTTAGTCGGGCGACCCCGTGTTACGTTGGCCTCGGAAGTCGGTCGCCTGGTGTATGGCTCGAAGAATTCTCTCAACCGATGACTGCTGCCCACTGCTCACTCAACACTGCCCACTGCACTCACAACTATGATCTCACGCGTTGCGGAACACTGTTACTGGCTGACCCGGTATCTCGAACGGGCGGAGAACACGGCTCGGGTGTTGGAGGTCAATCATACGTTGCTGCTCGACTTCCATGTGCCCGTGGAGCAGCAGTGGCGGCCGTTGTTGATCATTTCGGGGATCCATGATTACAAGGGCGAGCCCACCGCGGAAAACGTCCAGGATTTTATGACCTGGGACGACAAGAATCCCTTCTCCATCGTCAATAGCATGGCGGCGGCGCGGGAAAACGGCCGGATCATTCGCGAAGTGATTTCCGCGGAAGTTTGGGAGCGATTGAACTTCTACCACCTCTGGATCCGATCGCAAGCCTCGCAGAATATGTATGCGACGAGCCGCAGCGAGTTCTATGGCCAGATCCGGCGGATCAATCAACTCATCCATGGCATTGCATCCGGCACCATGTCCCACGGAGAAGCCTGGGAATTCTTCCGGCTAGGGATGTATCTGGAGCGAGCGTGTCAGACGGCCCGGATTCTGGATGTGAAGTATCACACGTTGTTGCAGAAGGTCGAGGATATTGGATCCCCCGTGGATAACGCCCACTGGATTGCAATCCTCATGAGTTGCAGCGGGTACGAGCCGTTCCACAAGAAGGCCCGGGTGCAAACCGGGGATCCGGGGGCAGCGGTTGCGGATTTCCTGCTCTTCGACGAGCAGTTCCCCCGGTCGATTCGCCGATGCCTCGACGAGTGCATCAAGTCGAGCGGCCGGGCGGGGGGGGAAGCGAAGAACGAAGTCGATCAGAGACTCGGGGAACTCATCGGCTGGCTCGATGCCCGAGAGATCGGAGACATCGTGCGGGACGGATTGCACGAGTGTCTGACTCACATCGTGGATTCGGTCCACGAGATCGGTCATGCGATCGACCGGACCTACTTCAATCCGCCCGTGATGCCGCCGGCGAATGGGAAGCTCCCGACGGGTCCGTCGCAGACGCAGACCCTGGGGAGCATGACGCAGACGCAGGCGTGATCCGCCCGACCGTTACAACCCGCCCGCCAGGATTGTGGATCTTCCGGCAAGGCTGCCGGACTTCCCGACCGGCGGGCGTTGGCGCGATATGACTACCGACGTCCGCCCTTAGACACCGGGGATTCCATGGGCATTCGAGTCGCGCTTCGACACGTCACCGAGTACACCTACGACCGCCCGGTGAATCTGTTCCCGCACGTCGTGCGGCTGCGTCCGGCTCCGCACAGTCGGACGCCAATCCGGGCGTACTCCCTCAAGGTCGATCCGAGCCCGCACTTCCTCAACTGGCAGCAGGACCCGTACTCGAACTACCACGCCCGGCTTGTGTTTCCGAAGCCGGCGACGGAGTTCCGCGTCACGATCGACCTCGTCGCGGAAATGACGCCGATCAATCCGTTCGACTTTTTCGTGGAGGAATCCGCGGAGACGTTCCCGTTTTCCTACGACGAGGTGTCGGCTCGGGAACTGATTCCGTACCTGGAAACGATCCCGGCGGGGCCGCGCTTGCAGGCGCTGGTCGACGCGCACCGGAAGTCGGACATCCGCACGGTGGACTACATCGTCGAGCTCAATCAGGCGGTGCAGAAGCAGGTGAAGTACGTGATCCGGATGGAACCGGGGGTGCAGAAGCCGGAGGAAACGCTGGAACTGGGGTCCGGTTCGTGTCGGGACTCGGCGTGGCTGTTGGTGCAAGTCTGCCGGCACCTCGGGCTCGCGGCCCGGTTTGCCTCGGGGTATCTGATCCAGCTTGTCGCGGACGAGAAACCCCTCGATGGCCCGGCGGGTCCGACGGCCGACTTCACGGATCTGCACGCGTGGACGGAAGTTTACATCCCCGGTGCCGGGTGGGTCGGAGTCGATCCCACTTCCGGGCTCATGACCGCCGAGGGGCACATCCCGCTGGCGTGCACCGCCGACCCGCAGTCCGCTTCACCGATCACCGGGTCCTTCGGCTGGATCGGTGAGGAGAAGGTGCAGGAAAAGTTCCGTTTCGAAATGTCGGTGACCCGCATCGACGAGGCACCGCGGGTGACCAAGCCCTACTCGGAGGAGCAGTGGGCGGCGATCGATGCCCTCGGGCGCGGCGTCGATTCCGAGCTTCGGGAGTGGGATGTCCGGCTCACGATGGGTGGCGAGCCGACGTTTGTGTCCGTCGACGATCGCGACGGTGACGAGTGGAACACCGCCGCGTTGGGGCCGACCAAGCGGCTTCGCGGGGCGGAGTTGCTGCGACGGCTGCGGGATCGGTTCGCGCCAGGCGGGTTGCTGCACTTCGGACAGGGGAAGTGGTACCCCGGGGAATCCCTGCCGCGCTGGGCGTTCGCGTGCTTCTGGCGGCGGGACGGCGAGCCGGTCTGGACCGACCCCGACCTCGTCGGCGACGAGCAGATTGCGTACGGATTCACGCCTGGCGATGCGTCCAACTTCGCGGTCACGCTCGCCGAGATTCTCGGGGTCGACCCGAAGTTCGCGATCCCCGGCTTCGAGGACGCGTGGTACTACATGTGGAAGGAGCGTCGGCTCCCGACCAACGTCAACCCGCTCGACAACAAGCTCGATAACCCGGAGGATCGGGCCCGGCTGGCGAAGGTGTTCGAGCAGGGGCTCGGGTCGACGATCGGATACGCGTTGCCGTTGCGGCGGGACCACTCGGGGCAGACGCCGAAATGGGTGTCGGGACCGTGGTTTTTCCGGCCCGAGACATTGTTCCTGACCCCGGGCGATTCGCCAATGGGATTGCGGCTGCCGCTCGATTCGCTGGCGTGGGAATCGCAGCAATCGCGGCAGTTCATGGACGAGCGGGATCCGTTCGCGCCGCGGGGTCCGCTGCCGCCGCGGATGCAAACCTCGCCGCGGAAACCGGTGCCGTCGGTCAACGGCCGACCGTTCCACGGTGACACCCCGGTGTCATTCGACTCGTCGGTGGTGCGGACGGCGTTGTGCATCGAGCCGCGGGACGGGAAGATGTATGTCTTTCTCCCACCGATGCGGTTCCTCGAAGACTACCTCGACCTCGTCTCGGCAGTCGAGGCGGCGGCGGCGGAGACCAAGATTCCCGTGCTCGTCGAGGGGTATCGGCCACCACAGGATTTCCGGCTCAACCACTTCTCTGTGACGCCCGACCCGGGGGTGATCGAGGTCAACATCCACCCGGCGGCGACGTGGGAAGAGTGCGTCGACCTCACGCACACCGTCTACGAGGAGGCCCGGAAGACACGGCTTTCCACCGAGAAATTCATGCTCGATGGCCGGCACACCGGCACCGGCGGCGGGAACCACGTCGTGCTCGGCGGGGCGACCCCGGCGGATAGCCCGTTCCTTCGCCGACCCGATCTGCTCGCCTCTCTGGTCGGCTTCTGGAACAACCACCCGTCGCTCTCGTACCTGTTTTCCGGCATGTTCGTCGGCCCAACGAGCCAGCACCCCCGGATCGACGAGGCGCGAAACGACACGCTCTACGAGTTCGCGCTCGCCACCACGCAGCTTCCGGAAACGGGCCGGACTCCACCGGCCTGGCTGACCGACCGCCTCTTCCGGAACCTCCTCGTCGATGTGACGGGGAACACGCACCGGACGGAGTTCTGCATCGACAAGATGTTCTCGCCGGACTCGTCGTCGGGTCGGCTGGGGCTGGTCGAGTTGCGGTCGTTCGAGATGCCGCCTCACGCACGGATGAGTTGCGTCCAGCAACTCTTCCTGCGGTCGGCCGTTGCGAAGTTCTGGAAGCAGCCGTACCGCCGGAAACTGGTGCGGTGGGGGACGGAACTTCACGATCGCTTCATGCTCGGGCACTACGTCTGGCAGGATTTTCTGGACGTACTCGACGAGTTCAAGCAGTCCGGGGTCGCGTTCGACCCGCAGTGGTTCGTGCCGCACTACGAGTTCCGGTTCCCGATTCTGGGGGAAGTCACGCAACGCGGTGTCCACCTCGAAGTTCGCCAGGCGATCGAACCCTGGCACGTTCTCGGCGAGGAGGCGACGGCCGGGGGAACCGCCCGGTACGTGGACTCGTCGCTGGAACGGGTCGAGGTCAAGGTGCAGGGCCTGACCGATCCCCGGCACGTGGTGACGTGCAACGGTCGGCGGGTCCCGCTGCAACCGACGGGAACACACGGCGAGTACGTCGCGGGGGTCCGGTATCGGGCCTGGCAGCCGCCAAGCTGCCTGCAACCGACGATCGGGGTGCATTCCCCGCTGGTCTTCGACATCCTGGATACGTGGAACGACCGGAGCATCGGGGGGTGCGTCTACCACGTTTCCCACCCGGGCGGTCGGGCGAACGAGACGTTCCCGGTCAACTCGCTGGCGGCGGAGAGCCGGCGACTGGCCCGGTTCTCGACGGTGGGGCACACGGCTGGCCCGGTGAGCGTGCCGCCGGTGGAGCAGAACCCGGAGTTTCCGTACACCCTCGATCTACGTCAACCGGAACCAACCCGCTTCGGCTGGCCGACCCCGCCGGAACCGACCCCGGGTGTACGATTGGCCTCGACTCGGGAGCGGGTGGGGTCGGTAGAATAACGACCTTCGTTTAGCGACGCGAAGCGGAGCGCGACCGGTAATCTCTCCGCTTCGCGTCGCGGCTCAACGGTTCATTGGAGAATTCTCCCCTGACCGCGACTCGCGTCTCTCCGGCGGGCGGCCCTTCCCATGCGAACGGGACGCCTGCCCGACTCGCCTACGATCCGCTTCCGGGCGGGTTCGATGAGGCCGTGGATCCCACCGGGATGCCGCGGGCTCACTGGCACCTCTTTTTCCGGGCGATCTCAGAACTGGGGATGCCGGAACTCAGCCGGCGCTGGCGGGAGGCCCAGCACCTCATCCGCGAGAACGGCGTCACCTACAACGTCTATGGCGACCCTCGCGGCACCTCCCGGCCCTGGCAGCTCGACCCGATTCCGCTCCTGATTTCCCCCGCCGACGCGGACTTCCTCGAAGCCGGGCTGATCCAGCGAGCCCGACTCATCGAGCAGATCCTGGACGATCTCTACGGCCCGCAACGGCTCCTCGCGGATGGGTTGCTTCCGCCGGAACTTGTGTTCGCGAATCCCGGGTTTTTGCGACCCGTTCGCGGAGTGGCGCTTCCCAACGGGCGACGGCTGCACCTCTACGGCGCGAATCTGTCCCGCACCCCGAGCGGTGGCTGGCTCATCCTCGGCGACCGCACCCAGGGGCCGAGCGGGGCCGGGTATGCCCTGGAGAACCGGATCGTGCTGTCGCGGACGCTTCCCGAAGCGTTCGGAGACTGCCGGGTCCACCGGCTCGCGCTCTTCTTCCGCACCCTCCGGGAGACGTTGAAGTCGCTCGCACCGCGGAACCGGGACAACCCGCGGATCGTGCTGCTGACCCCGGGGCCGTACAACGAGACGTACTTCGAGCACGCGTATCTCGCTCGCTACCTCGGGTACACGCTCGTGGAGGGGGGCGACCTGACGGTGCGTGACAACCGGGTGTTCCTGAAGGTTCTGGGGGGATTGCAGCCGGTCGACGTGATTTTCCGGCGGCTCGACGACGATTTTTGCGACCCGCTGGAGCTTCGCCCGGACTCGTTCCTGGGGGTTCCCGGGTTGGTGCACGCGGTTCGGGCGGGGAACGTGGCCGTCGCGAATGCACTGGGTTCCGGGGCGGCGGAAGCGTCGGCACTGCTCGCGTACCTGCCCCGACTTTGCCGGGAATTGCTCGGCGAGGATCTGCGGATTCCCAATGTGCAGACCTGGTGGTGCGGCGATCCGGTGTCGTTGCGGCATGTCCTGTCCCGCCCGACCGAGTACGTCTTCAAGCCCGCGTTTCCCGGGATGCGGATGGAGCCTGTGTTCGTGGGGATGCTCGACGAGGACCGCCGGGAAGCGTTTCTGGACCGGGTGCGGACCCGGCCGCGGGACTATGTGGCCCAGGAGAAGCTGTCGCTGTCGGCGACGCCGGCGCTGGTTGGAGACAAGCTCGTGCCGCGGACGGCGGTGTTGCGGGCGTACCTGGCCGCGGACGGCGAGAGCTTCACCGTCATGCCGGGCGGGTTGACGCGTGTCGGGGCGGCGGCGGACTCGATGATCGTGTCGATGCAGCGGGGGGCGGGGAGCAAGGATACCTGGGTGCTGTCGGCGGGAACCGTCAGCAATTTCAGCCTGCTCGCGCCGAGTGGGTTGCCGGTGGAACTGAGCCGGGCTGGTGGAGATCTGCCGAGCCGGGCAGCAGACAACCTTTTCTGGCTCGGCCGGTACGCGGAGCGGGCGGAGGCGACGACGCGATTGCTGCGGGGCGTGGTCTACCGCCTGACGGATAACTCTTCCCTCGCGGATGTTCCCGAGCTTCCGCCGCTTCTGCGGGCCCTGACCATCGTCTGCGACAGCTACCCCGGATTCCTCGGCGACGGCTGCACGGCCCGGATGCGGGATCCGGAACCGGAAGTGCTCGCGCTGATCTACGAGACTTCCCGGCACGGCAGCCTGGCGTCGGTGCTGCTCGGCTTGCAGCGTGTGGCCGGCATAGCCCGGGACCGGATCTCGACCGACATGTGGCGGGTGATCTACGGCCTGGCCAGCTTCCCCGCCGACGCTCACCGCACCGACCGACCCACCCTCGGCGATGTGCCGGCAACCGGACCCGACGGCCCCACCCCGGCCGACGTCCTCGACCTCCTCAACCGCACCGTGATTTCCCTCGCGGCGTTCGGCGGTCTCGCCGTCGAGAGCATGACCCGTGGTGAAGGCTGGCGGTTCCTCGACATGGGTCGCCGGCTGGAACGGGCGATCCACATGATCGGCCTGCTTCGGGGCACGCTCGTCAACCCGAGCCCCAACGAGGGGCCGGTCCTCGAAGCGGTGCTGGAAGTCGCGGACAGTTCCATGACCTATCGCCGACGGTACATGGGGACCCTCCGGGCCGAGGCGGTTCTGGACCTGCTCGTTTCGGACGACACGAATCCGCGGTCGCTGGCGGCCCAGTTGTCGGAACTGGTGGAGGACGTGGACAAGCTCCCCCGGCCGACGCAGGGTCCCGCCCGGCGACCAGAACAACGTCTCGCCCTGACGGGCCTCAACGCGGTACAACTGGCGGATGTCGAGAAACTCGGCCAGGTCCACGCGGGTTCCCGGCCGTACCTCCGCGATCTCTTCGACCAGCTTGGAGTGGTCCTTCCGGCCCTCTCGGACGTGATCACGCAGCACTATCTGAGCCACCTGCAAACGTCTCGCCATCTCGCGGCCAGCTTCCCCGCCATCACCGTTCCGCGTCCCTTCGACCTCTGACAGAACCTCGGGCGGAATCGAAAATTCTCCGAGAAGTTCAGTGTGTGTGGTCGTGGGGATCGACTCTGACCTGTAAAAATCCAGTATCGCCGGCACGTCATTTCCGTGTCAGGTCGGGTCGGGTTCGAACTCTCAGAGGGTACTTGTCGCAGTCGATTCGGTGCGACCACACACCATGAGCACGCCTCCTACCGTCGTTGGCATCGATCTTGGAACCACTTTCTCCCTCGCCGCCTACATGCGGGATGGTCGGCCGGCGGTCGTTCGCGACTCCGCCGGGTCCGCACTGGTGCCGTCGTGTCTGTCCTTCCACGAGGACGGCACCGTTCTGGTCGGAAGCGCGGCCCGGGAACGGGCACTTTCGGACCCGGAGCACACGATTTTCTCGGTGAAGCGCCTGATGGGCCGCACCCTCGCGGATCTGGAGAAGGATCTGCCGCACATTCCGCATCAGATCGTCGAGCGAGAAGTCGGCGACGGACGCAAGGTGCTCCGGGTGGTGGTCGGGGGCCGGGAGCACACGCCGGAAGAACTGTCGGCGATGATTCTGAAGGAGGTGCGGAAACGCGCCGGGAATCCGACCCGGGCGGTGATCACGGTGCCGGCGTACTTCGATGATGCCCAGCGGCAGGCGACGCGGGATGCCGGCCGAATCGCCGGGCTCGACGTGCTGCGGATCGTCAACGAGCCGACCGCCGCCGCCCTCGCCTACGGTCTGGACCAAGCCAACGCCGGCACCGTCGCTGTCTACGACCTCGGCGGCGGAACCTTCGACTGCTCGATCCTCACCCTTTCCGAGGGCGTCTTCAAGGTCCTCGCCACCAACGGCGACACCTACCTCGGCGGCGACGATTTCGACCGCGTCTTGATGGACCTCGCTGCCAGCGACCTCGGCCGGGTTGGCGACCGAGACCCGGAACTGCTGCAGCATCTCCGCGATGCGGCCGAGAAATGCAAAATTGCCCTGAGTTCCCAGGATTCCGCGGAGATGGTGGTGTCGCTGCCGGCGAAGGGAATCGACTACCGGCGGACGGTCTCCCGGGCGGAGTTCGAGTCGCGGATTTCGCCGCTGGTCGATCGGTCGCTCGAAAAATGCCGGTCCGCATTGCGGGATGCGGAACTCGCCGCACGCGACATCCGGGAAGTGGTTCTCGTCGGCGGAAGCACGCGGGTGCCGCTGGTTCGCCGGAAAGTCGAGGAATTCTTCGGGCGGAAACCGCACACGGACCTCAACCCGGACGAGGTTGTCGCCCTCGGGGCGGCGGTGCAGGCGGACATCCTCACGTCCGGGAAACGGTCGATGCTCCTGCTCGATGTCATCCCGTTGTCACTGGGCATCGAAACGCTCGGCGGGGTGGTGGACAAGCTCATCCACCGCAACACGACGGTGCCGTGCCGGGCGACGACGCGGTACAGCACCTTCAAGGACGGGCAGACCGCGATTGCGATCAACATCTACCAGGGGGAGCGTGAACTGACGCAGGACTGCCGACTTCTCGGCGAGTTCAAGCTCACGGGAATCCCGCCGATGCCGGCCCAGATGCCGCAGGTCGATGTGACGTTTCTGGTCGACGCCAACGGGATGCTGACGGTTTCCGCGGTGGAGCAACGTAGTGGCGCGAAGGCTGGCGTCGAGGTGCGGGCGGCACACGGCCTGAGCCAGGACGAGGTCGAGCGGCTGGTGCTCGAAAGTGTCGAGCACGCTCATGCGGACTTCACGACCCGGCGGTTGATCGAGTTGCGGAACAAGGCGGACGCGGATCTGCGGCACACGGAGAAGGGGCTGTCCGCGGCGGGGTCGGAACTTTCCGCGGAGGAGCGAGCTCGGATCGATGCGGCGGCGACCACGCTGCGGGCGGCGATGGCGGGCTCGGATGTCGACGGGTTGCAGCGGGCGGCAGATGCGTTTGGTTCCGCGACACAACCACTGGCGGAGCGGCTCTTCAATGCGGCCGCAAAATCCGTGCTGGCCGGGAAACGGGAGGAGGAGATCGGGAAAGGAATTTGACCACCGCAGAAACTTTCCGACGGGTGGCGAGATCCGGGAGCGAGAATCTCCATCGATTCGAAATCGATCCATTTCACGTCTCCCGATTGTGATAAGATACTCATGCTCGCCCCCGCCCCGGTGATATTGGCATGTCTGTCGCCCCTCCCCCATCTCCGCTGGGTTCCCCACAAGTCCGCGGCGTTTTGTACCAATCCTGGCCCCAACCCGACGGCACGCTCCGGCTCGTCTACCTCTCCGACAACGCCGAGGATCTGCTCGAGACGTCTGCGGAAGATCTGGCGAGGATGGCGCTGACCCAGACGCTCCCGCTCATCCACCCGGACCCGGCCGCGTTCTACCGCTCGATTGTGGAATCCGCCCGGAATCACACCCCCTGGGCGGCCGACTTCGGATTCATCACGCCCCGCACCGGGCGACACCTCTGGCTGCGAGCCCAGGATTTCCCCCTCCGTACGCCCGAGGGAATCCCCTATTTTTCCGGCGTCCTCCTCGACATCACGCATGTCAAGGAGACGGAACGCCAGCTCGCGAAGGCCTACCAGATCCTCTCGTCCCACCTCGACAACACCCCGCTGGGCGTCGTCGAGTGGGATGCGAACGGACTCGTCATTCGCTGGTCGAATCAGTGCGAGAAAATCTTCGGCTGGCCCGCGTCTGCGGTGCTCGGGAAGAAACCGAGCGAGTGGAACTTCATCCCACCCGAGGACTGGGAGCAAGTCGTCGAAGCGTGGGGTCGACTTTCCACGGGAACAGATCGGCGATCCGTCACCCGATCGCGGAACCTGCACCAGGACGGTCGGCTCGTCCACTGCGAGTGGCACAACTCGGTGCAGACCGACGAGCACGGGACAGTCGTGTCGGTGCTTTCCCTGGTGATGGATCTCACCGAGGAAACGCAGGCACGGGAACTGGCTTCGCGCTCGGAGAAACGCCTCCGGACGGCATTGCAGTACGCGGGGATGCTCGGGTGGGACTACGATTTCCGGGCCAAGGAGGTCTACTACTCCACCGATCTCGGGGAGTACTACGGGGCCCCGGAACTGGTCGGATACCAGGACCCGGACAGTGAGCTTCGGAGTGTCCACCCGGAAGATCGGGAGCGGGTCGGAAAAGAGTTCCAGAAGGCGATCGAAGGTTGCGGGGAGATGCGGGCGGAGTTCCGGGGGGTGGCATCAGGGCCAGACGGAAACCCGCGGTGGTTTGTGACCCGAGCCCGCGTGTTCCCGGGTCCGGATCGTCACCCGGTGCAGATCATCGGGGTCACGACGGATGTCACCGATCGGAAGCAAGCGGAGTTGGAGCGGGAGGTCCTGGAAAAGGAGCTTCAAGAATCTCGGAAACGGGAAAGTCTCGGCCTGCTGGCGGGGGGAATCGCGCACGATTTCAACAACATCCTCACGATCATCCTCGGGAATGTGGGGGTTGCACGCGGTGCGGTGGGCCCGGATTCGCTGGCGACGCGGAGCTTGCGGGAGATCGAGGACGCATCTCACCGGGCGGCGGATCTGTGCCGGCAGTTCGCAGCCTTCGCCGGCACCGGTCGCTTCGTCTCGGAAAACATGGATCTCTCCACCGTACTCCGCGACGCGGAACCGGTGCTGGCCACGGCCCTCCGAGCCGGGGTGTCCCTCCGACTGGAACTCGAGGATTCGCTGCCCCTGATCACGGCCGACCCGTTCCAGATCCGGCAGATGATCCTGAATCTGGTCTTGAACGGATCCGAGGCGGCACCGGCGGAGGGGGGTTGGGTTCGGATTCGCACCTCACACACCGTCATTCCCGCAAGCGGAACCGAGCCGGGGTACACGCCACACATTCCCGCGGGCGAATACGTTGCTATCGACGTCACGGACAACGGGCACGGCATGGACGAGCCGACGCGATCGAAGGTTTTCGACCCGTTCTTCACCACAAAGTCGACGGGCCGGGGGCTGGGGTTGGCGGCGGTTTACGGCATCGTCCGCTCCCATTTCGGGGCGATCCGGATCGACTCGACCCCCGAGTGCGGGACGACCGTGCGGGTTCTCCTTCCCGGAAGAACTGCCTGCCACTCCGGGCCGTCCGTCGCTCGGTCCGGGGGCATCGCGTTTCCTGCTCCGAGAACGCCGATCCCCGAAGACTCGAGTTTCTGGCGGGCGAGTGGGACCGCGCTGGTCGTCGACGACGAGCCCAACGTGCGGGAACTGACGGCGTCTCTGCTGGAAGATGTCGGTTTCACCGTCGTTGCGGCATCCGATGGGGCGGAGGCCCTGGCGGCGATGCAGGCGAATCCGGGGCAGTTTCGCCTCGCCCTGATCGACATGCTCATGCCGGGGATGACCGGGGAGGAACTGCTCCGGGAATTCCGGCGGCTTCGAGCGGATCTGCCGGTGGTGGTGATGACGGGCTTCACGAACCGGGCGCTACCCGAGGATCTCGCCTCGCAGCCGGGGACGGCCCTGGTCGTCAAACCGTTCCGGCTAGAGCGGCTGCTGCAAATTCTCCGGGAAACCATGGAGTCGGTGCAGAAACCAGCGACCTGAGTCACTTCTTGAAACTGCTCGGCTGGAACTGGTCCGCGTCGAATTTCGGATTGAGCACGATGTCGCGGAAGAAGTAGGCCCCCACGAGCTGGCCGTCCGCCCGGCGGAGGCGGGAACCGACCTGGACCCGCGTCTCGGCGTCGATCATCACGGTGACAGTGTGGAACGCATCTTCCGGGGAGCGGCTGGCATCTGGCGGCGTTTCCGAGGAAAGGAAGGCATCGACCTCGGGCGGGTCGCAGGTGCGTTCGACAACGTGGCAGATCCGGCCGCCCACTTCCTCGACGGACTTGGTGCCGACGTACCGCCAGTCGAGTTTTCCGTTCCGTTTGGCCCGGGACCAGGCTTTGAGGGTGCGGTTGGCGGCCTGGGCGACGCCAGCATCGGTGATGGAGTAACGAGACGCGGCCCGGGCTTGCTCGTCGTTCGGGGAAATGGGCATGGTTTTGCCGAGATATGCGGACGGCCGCCAGACAATCATTTTCCCCTTGTTCGCCCCCGCCGCGTAGACCACGCCCTCGACGGTTCCCAGCGACATCGGCCCGAGCTTCACCTCGCGCGCTCCTTCCTTCCAGACCATCTGGACGGCATAGGGGACCTCGCGGACGGCGATGCGGATGACCTCGGGCTTGTACAGCGTGCCGCCGATCCGTTCCTGCTTGTGGAGGGTGGCTGTGAAGCCGCGGTAATGTTCGCGGTAGTGGCGAAGCGACGCATCCAGGAAGGCGAGCACATCTGTGCGGGCGAGTTCCTCGAACTCGGCGTCCGAGAGGGGGTGATTCGGGAGATTCGTGAGGGGTGCGGTTTCCGAGGTGGCCGGCGGCGCGGGCGTGTCCGGACCCACCGGGGCTGCGGCGAGGCAGATGGTGGAAACCGCGACAGTGGCGATCGTCCGGCAGAGCATGCGATTCCTCCGGGACCGAAGGCAAAGGTACCTGCCCGCGACCTCGTCGGCAACCGGCATGCCTTTTCCATCGTTCGCGTTCGGTTACCTCGTCCACGGGAAGTGGGGGAATCGGTTGCGACCCCGCGTTTCCCTCACCCGGATGTGCGGGTCGGTCGATATAGAACAGGCGCGAACCCTCCGTCGGGTCGCCCGCACGGAGGCAGGACGCATGTGGGGGAGGGTCCGGTCTGCGGTCTGCGGGTGGTGTGTCGCCGGTGCTGTGGCCGGCACCGCGTGCGCCGAGCCGCCCGGAATCGCTCATGTTGGCGGGGAAATGCCGTCCACGCTTCCCCCGCTTCTCCCTGTCCCCGGGACGCCCGTTTCCCCATCCCCGGCACCGACACCTCACCCGTCGGGCCCGTCGGTCGAGTACGACCGGTCGCTTCTCTACCTTCCGGATTCGATTCCCAAATCCAACGCGCCGAGCCGGATCGAGCCGGAAGAGCAGCACTTTTGGCTCTCCGCCGGGGTGTTCCAGGGCTGGTCGAAGAGCCTCGGAGCACCGTCGTTGCTGACGACGCCGGGGCTGGCGGGGGAATCGACGGTCTTCACCTCTGGCGGGTTGTCGGAGCCGTACCGCCCGGGGTTCCAGTTCGATGGCGGGCTCTGGCTCAACCGGGATCGCACCTTCGCCGTCGATGGCGGGGCCGTCTACCTCTCACCGGGCGTCGACCGGTTCGAGTTCGCCTCGCTGGGAAGTCCGGAACTTTCCCGCCCGGTCCGGACGTTGACGGGTTCCGGAAGCGATTCCCTGGCACGGCCCGGAGAGACCGGCTGGTTCGCGGCCGAGTGGGCGACGCGGTTCGTCTCCGCGGACATCAACGTCCGGCGAATCTTCTACCGGGACTCGGTGTTCCAGCTTGCCGCGGCGGCGGGGTACCGGTTTGCCTACCTCGCCGAGGATCTGAGCCTGGAATCGTCGCATGTCACCGGAGCGGGGCTGACGCAGTTCGAGGATCTGATCGGGGTCAAGAATCAGTTCCATGGGGGACAACTGTCGCTGGCGGGTGGGGCGTGGTGGCGGGGATGGTCCGTCGATGCGGCGGGGAAGGTCGGGTTCGGCGTCGTCTTCGCAAATTCGACATTGACCGGGAATTCGCTGGGGAATGATCCGGCCCCACCCGGGGGATTTCTGGTGCGGCCGGCCAATGCGGGCCGGAGAAGCGACGCGAATTTCGGCGTCCTGTCGGTGGCCTCGATCACGATCGGCCGGCAGGTCCTCACCTTTGGCAAGGTCTTCGCCGGCTACACCATCCACTACCTCACCGGCGTGACCCGCCCCGGCGACCAGATCGATGCCGGCGACCCCACCGGGACCGGACTCGCCCTCCGCCGCGGCAACGGCACCACCGATTTCTGGGTCCAGGGCGTCAACGTCGGCATGGAATGGTCCTACTGACCTGCCGATCCGTGGGGCACTTCTTCCGGCGAATTGCCATCGACCTCCGAAGATTCTGGGTTCCGAGTGCTGCGGTTTGCTCTCCAATTTTGGCCCCCCTCGAACCCGCACGGCTTCTGGGGTGTCTAACTCGTGCCGTTTTGGCACCGTCGCGTTCTGCCGCTCTGGGTTCGCTCGTCGCGAAGAAATGGCCGAGAACCCCCGGATCGAGACTCCGGGTCGGCCGGGCGGGGGAAACGACATCCTTCTTGGGCTGGCCGTTCCAGCCGGGAAATCACACACCCATGCACAAGGTTCACGTCAACGTCGGCACCATCGGACACATCGACCACGGGAAGACCACTCTGACGGCCGCCATCCTCGCGGTCCAGGCGAAAAAGGGCCTGGCGATCGCGAAGGATTACCACGCCGTCGCCAAGGGCGGGACGCGCCGCGACGACACGAAAACCGTGACGATCGCCGCCGCCCACGTCCGCTACGAGACGCAGACGCGGGAGTACGCCCACGTCGACTGCCCCGGCCACGCCGACTACGTGAAGAACATGATCACCGGCGCCGCCCAGATGGACGGTGCGGTGCTCCTGATCTCCGCGTTCGACGGCCCGATGCCGCAGACGCGGGAGCACGTCCTCCTCGCCCGGCAGGTCGGGGTGCCGCACCTCGTCGTCTTCGTGAACAAGGTCGACCTCGTGGACGACCCGGACCTCGTGGATCTCGTCGAACTCGAAACGCGGGAATTGCTGACGCGGTACGGGTACGACGGCTCGGCGGTTCCGTTCGTGCGAGGCAACGCGAAGGCGGCGCTCGACCGGCCCGACGACCCGGCCGCGGCGAAGTGCATCGACGAACTTCTCGCTGCCCTGGATTCGCACATCCCGGAGCCGGTGCGGCTCGTCGATCGGCCGTTTCTCCTCGCCATCGAGGGGGTCCACCAGATCGAGGGGCGCGGGACCGTTGCCACCGGGAAGATCGAGCAGGGGACGGTCCGGGTTGGGGATCGCGTGGAAATCGTCGGTTTCGGCGACCTGATCGAATCCGTCGTGACGAGCGTGGAGGCGTTCCGGGAAGTCCGGCCGCTCGGAAGGGCGGGGGAGAACGTGGGCGTGCTGCTTCGGGGCGTGAAGCCGGAGCAGATTCGCCGGGGGCAGGTGGTCGCGGCCCCGAAGTCGATCCGTCCGCGGTCCAAATTCCGCGGCGAGGTCTACGTTTTGCGGCGTGACGAGGGAGGTCGGCACACCCCGTTCTTCTCGGGGTACAAGCCACAATTCTTCGTCCGCACCACCGACGTGACCGGCCTCGTGGCGTTGCCCGAGGGAATCGAAATGGTCGTGCCCGGCGACAACACTCGCATCGAGGTGTCGCTGGACAAGCCGATCGCCCTCGAGCCGGGGAGCCGGTTTGCGGTGCGGGAAGGTGGGAAGACTGTCGGTTCCGGCGTCGTCACCGAGGTGCTGGAGTAGAACCGAGCCGGCGGGGCGGACAGGATCCTGTCCGCCCCGCCGGTCTCTCAGTAGGGCATCGTGCCGCCCGTGGCCGCGTACACTTCGCCCGTGATGTAGCTGGCCTCCGGGGATGCCAGAAGCACGTAGGTGCCGGCAAGTTCCGCCGGTTGACCCGGTCGGCCCAGTGGGGCTTTCTCCCCAAATGTGACAATGGCTTCCGGAGGTTGACCTCCGCTCGGCTGGAGCGGCGTCCAGAACGGGCCGGGGGCCACCGCATTCACCCGGATTCCCTTCTCCGCCAGTTGCTTCGCCAGGGACTTGGTGAAGGACACCATACACGCCTTGGTCTGGGCGTAGTCCAACAGGTTCGGAGACGGATCAAAGGCCTGCACCGATGACGTGTTGATGATCACGGCCCCGGCGGGAAGGTGGGGCAACGCCGCCTTCGTGATCCAGAACATCGCGTACACGTTGGTCTTGAAGGTGGCGTCGAATTGCTCGGTGGTCAGTTCTTCCAGCGATCCCTGGGATATCTGGTGGGCGGCATTGTTGACCAGGATATCGAGCCCGCCGAGGCCCTTGACCGCGTCGGCGACCAGGCGCTGGCAGAATTTTTCGTCGCGGATGTCGCCGGGAAGCGGGACGGCTTTGCGGCCGGCGGCCTTGATCAGTTCGACGACATCCTTCGCATCCGACTCCTCCGCCGGGAGGTACCCAAACGCGACGTCGGCACCTTCCCGGGCGTAGGCGATCGCGGCGGCCCGACCGATCCCGGAATCCCCGCCGGTGATGAGGGCTTTCCGACCCGTCAACCGGCCCGATCCCTTGTAGCTCTTCTCCCCGTGGTCCGGAGGCGGCTCCATCTTCGACGCCAACCCCGGCGGATCCTGCTTCTGCTTCTTGAACGGGGGCTTGGGGTACAAATCTCGGGGGTTTCGAAGCTCGGACATTTCTTCCTTCTCCTGGGAATGCGCGGTCGCGATCTGGCTGAGGATTGCAGGTGTCAGGACCAGGCCAGTCCCCACACGGAGCACCTGCCGCCGGTGGGGGTTCTCGAAGGGATCGTGGGATGCCATGTGTGCGTGGGAACCCGTTGGGTGTGGTCGGAATCGCTTGAATGGAACAGGTTCCATCACGCCGGAACAGCGTGGCTGGCGAAGAGTTTCACGATTTCGCGGTTGAACGCAGGGAGGTCGTCAGGTTTGCGGCTGGTTACGAGGTTCCCGTCCACCACCACTTCCTGATCGACCCAGTCCGCCCCCGCGTTTCGCAGGTCGGTTTGGAGCGACGGCCAGGAGGTCATCCGTTTCCCGCGGGCAGCCCCGGCTTCCAGGACCATCCAGGGGCCGTGGCAGATCGAGGCCACCGGTTTGCCGGCATCGAAGAACGCTCGCACAAAGTTCACCGCCGCCGGGTTGATCCGCAACGCGTCCGGATTGTAGACCCCGCCCGGGAGCAGCAGGGCGTCGAAATCTCCCACCTTCGCGCTGGAAAGCGCCACATCCGCGGCAACCGCGTTCCCCCAGTCCTTCCCGGACCACCCGCGGGGATTGTTTGTCGGAGAAACGACCACTGTCTCCGCACCGGCCTCGTCGAGGGCCTCCCGCGGATCTTCCAACTCCGACTGCTCGAACCCGTCCGTCACGAGGATCGCGACCCGCAACCCGCCCAGATTGTGCTCCGCCATCGCCTTCTCCTTGCTGGAAAGGGACGGAGCGAGCGGAGCAAACGTCGTACCTGATGGAACTGTCGGGAAAACGGGAGGCTACGGAATCACGTCGCGGGTTTCGCCCGGAGCCACTTCTTCGCCGCGAAGGTGAGCCCGCCGATTCCGAGCAAGCCGGCGGCACCCATCAACCACCGGTTGCGCTTCGCAGTCTGGACCTCCGCGATCTCGGATTCGCTTTGCGGAACCGGCACCTCGATCCGTCCCCGGTGGCCGCTGCCATCGTCGGCGATGAGCGTGTAGGTGCCCGCACGGGGCCGGGGGATCGTGCACACCCCGCGGTCGTCGGTTGTGGCTTCCGCGACGACGGTGCCAGCAGCGTCCGCCAGCGTGACCTTCGCCTGCTCCGCCGGGGTGTCGTCCTCGTATCCGACGACGATCTTCAGCTCGGATTCGACCTTGCAAGTGATGTCCATGCGGTGGGCGTGGGCTGCCTGCGGGGCGAGGAAGACGACGGCGAGTTCGGCCGCCGCTACAACAATGGCCTGGGGACGGGTCATCGATCTCTCGCTGGAAGAGGACGTTCTCGGGCCCTCGCATGGTATCGGAGTGCCGCGAGCCGGCAATCGAGCTTGCGGGAACGGAGGCATCGGATGCCGATCTGGCACGCGATTCTGCTCGGCGTCGTGCAGGGGTTGACCGAGTTTCTGCCGATCAGCAGCACGGCCCACCTCCTGATCGTCCGGGAGTGGCTGGGGCACGAGAATCCGGAAGACGCCTTTACGGTGGTGATTCAACTCGGGACGTTGGCTGCCGTGTTTGCGTATTTCCGGGCCGACATCGTGAGGTTGCTACGCGGATTGGTGATCGACCTTCGGGCTCAGCGGATCGGCGTCACCCCCGAGGGGCGGATGGCCTGGCTCATCGGTGTCGGCACCATTCCGGGCGGGCTGACCGGACTTTTCCTCAAGAAATGGTTGAAGCACCATTTCTACAATCCCACGGCAATCGCCTTGGTGGCGATCGTGTTCGGGGTGCTCATGTTCCTCGCGGAAATGTGGGCCCGACTACGCCGAAACGTCGCCAATCCCGGCCGGGGCGAAGCCGACATCGGCTGGTTCGACGCCATCTGGATCGGCATCTGGCAGGCGCTCGCCCTCATGCCTGGAGCCAGTCGATCGGGAACCACGATCACCGGAGGATTGTTCGCAGGTTTGACGAGACCGACGGCCGCCCGTTTCTCATTTCTCCTCTCGCTCCCGATCATGCTCGCCGCCGGTGCGAAAGAATTCTGGGACGGTCGGCAATTTTTCATCTCTTCGGGCGACGCGCTTCTCTCCCTCACCATCGGCCTCGTCACCGCCGCGGTCGTCGGCTACGCCTCTATCGCGTGGCTGCTGCATTTCCTGCGAAATTACTCGATGATGGTCTTCGTCCTTTACCGAATCGGGCTCGGAATCCTGCTCCTCGTTCTGATTTCTTCGGGGATGTTTGCGAAATGAGTTCTGCGTGTCGCCAAGTTGACACCTCAAAAAATGTCACTTAGGATCCCGTATCTCCCTTGGTGCCTCTCCGCACCCCCAAGCTCGCACTTGGAAACTCGATGACTCCCACTGACTCGCTCGCCAACCGGCGAGGGTTTCTCAGGAATTCTTTTGCGCTTGCGACTGTTACCACAGCCGCACTTGCCTCCACGCCGGGCGCAGCTTCAAGCCGGGAAACGCGGCGGAAACTGGCTCGAGTTGCCGTTGTCTCTTCCCCTGCCGACGAGTTGGTCGCCGCGCTGGCAGGCCATCCTGGATGCCAGGTCGTCGCCAGCGCTCGGAGTTCGCTCGCGGTTCAGAGCCGACTATCGCACGCTGCGACCAAGAAAAAGATGGATCCACCGGCGAACCTTTCTGCGATTGCCCATTTGATCAGTGGCCCAACCGTGGATTCGGTCGTACTTCCATCCCGCGGTAAGGGCATTTCCACCGCCCTCGAGCTCGCTCTGTTTCAAGGCAAATCCGTGATCCTGACCGCACCGTGCGGTCTAAATTCCTACGATGCCGCCCACCTCGGGTCCATCTCCGAGGGGAAACCCGCCCACCTCTTTTTCCCACACCGAGCCGCACACGGGATTCGACAGGCGATTGATTATCTTCAATCGGGCAAGTTCGGCCAACTCACCGCCACGCGACTCCTCTTCCGCGAACCGGTGCACACTCGAAAAAATCGGGGCCAGTCGGAAGTGCGGTCGCTTGTTCGCTTGCTCGACCTCGCCATCTGGGGGAACGGTGACAACCTTCCGACTCAGATCCAGGCGTTCGGCACACGCGGAAAACGGGCCGCTCGACTCACTGGTGCCCTGATTACTTTCGCTGACTCCGGTGAGCTGAGCCTGGAGGTGTCTCGACCTTTCGAGCCAGCCGTTCACGGGGTCCGCAGCGGCGTGGTATTCGACACCACGGCCGGCCGACTGGTCTGCCGGGATGACGATTCCGCGGTCGCAATCCGGGCCGACGGCGAAATTTCCCGAGTTTTCAAGGGTTCCAGTGACCCCTTGGCTCCTTTCGCCCGGGGATCGGCCCCGATCGCCCCCCTTTCCAAGTGCTGGCGTTCCTCCGCGGTCTGGCACCTCCTCGTCGAGAGTTTGCGATCCGGATCTCGCATGCCATCGCTTGAACTGACAGGAATCACGCCCACCGTTACCGAGCCGATCAGTCCTTCACCGGTCGTCGGCAAAGTCATTGCTGTCGCGTCCTACCTGCGACTTCCTGCAAGTCGCTGATCCTCAATCCCTTCGAGGAGCACCCCCGTGAACCGGCGAAACGCCTTCACATTGATCGAATTATTGGTCGTCATAGCAATCATAGCGATTCTCATTGGTTTGCTTTTACCCGCGGTTCAGAAAGTGCGGGAAGCATCCAATCGTGCTTCTTGCGCAAACAATCTCAAACAGCTTGGATTGGCCGCACACAACTTTCAAAGCGATACCCAGCGTTTTCCCTCCGGTCTGGACAACATTCGGCCAAGCGGGTCTGGAATTGGATCGGGAGGGAATAAATTCCGATCCAATAGTGTGTTCGCATTGTTGCTACCACAAATGGATCAGGGCGCACTTGCTGAAAGTTGGTTTTACAAGGATCCATTCCGAAATATCTTGGACAACTCCCAACCGGCGGGAGGTGTCCCGCAACGGACAGCACTGGCGGCTACCGTTGTCAAATCTTATATCTGCCCCTCCGATTACCTCCGAGAGAAACAGTTTCAGCTCCCTCTGCCCCCCGGAGGAACAGGCGAAACAGGGCCGAGCGGAGAAACGTGTTATTGGTCGTTTAATATGGTGTACGGATGGTATGCTGCCACTAGCTACGCCGGAAATCAAGGGACGGGCGTGTACATCATGGATGGCACCGGGTATGCTCCCGTATCCACACCTGGCAAAACAGATGGGGTTTTGATTGTAACCGATTCAGGGCGGAGACGCGTTAGCATCGCGGATATTCGAGACGGAACCAGCAACACGATCATGTTTGGGGAAAAATACCACTACGACCTCAATTTCGACGCCATAGCTGATGCTTACAAAGATTACCCCATCGCGAATTGGTGTGCTTGGGGAATTACAGGAGGTTACAAAGGGGCTGGCCATGTCTTAGCATCTGCACAAGTCCCAATCAACTATACGACCCCGGCATCGGCAGGCGGGGCCGCTACGTATCTCTTCAAAGACCTCCGACTCGCTGCGTATGGGAGCGGCCATCCCAGTGGTGCCAATTTCTGCATGGCAGATGGATCCGTTCGATTCATGACGAACAGCACTCTATTGAGTACGCTTCAGATCCTCAGCACCAAAGCAGGCGATGAAGTTAACCCGGAATAATTGAGAAGGTAGTCCACCACGGGGAATTGGTTCCCTTCAGCCCTCTGATGTCGGAGCTTCTATGAGATGCCTTTGTGGTTTACTACTAGTGATATCTTGCGCTCAAGTTGTGTCAGCTCAGAACTTAACTGCACTCGAGGCCTTAGATCACGTTGGGGAGAGCCGAACGGTCGAATTCGTCGTCCGTTCCACCGGAACCAGCAAGAAAGAAGGGTATCTCTTTTTGAACTCGGAGGAAAACTTCCGATCCAACCAGAACTTCTCGGTTGTCATGGATCCGGCGACAATTTCGCGATTTCACGCCAAGGGGATCAAGGATATCCAAAACCACTATTTCCGCAAAAAGATTGCGGTCACGGGGAAGGTGGAGCACTTCAAAAGTGTGACTGATATCAAGGTGACGGACCCATCTCAGATTGAGATCACGGATATGAGTCCGCCACTGGGATTTGAACCGCCGAAGGTGCCGGAATCGACTCCGGACAATTTTGATCCAACCCCGCCAAGTTATCTGTGGATCATGATCCTTGCACTGGGGATTGTCATGTTGGGGGTCGGAATCTTCGTCGGCAAGCAGATCAAAGCCAAGGAACCGGTCGAGTCAGAATAGTCCCCGTCCATCACTTCCGGAATGCGGACGGGTCCTTGGTGAGAGCGTTGATTTCCGTCGAGGGAAGGATCATCAATTCCTGGGCGTTGCGGGGGATGGCCGAGGAGTCGGCGTAGCGGGCGTCGGGGTTGGCCTGGGATCCGAGGATCAGGACGGTGGGGGGCGGGCCGAGCGTGACTTCCAGGCGATCGGGTTGCCCCTCCGTCAGGCCGTAGTTCTTCGCCTCGGCGTGGATCATCTGAGTCGCTTTCGGCGCGGAGACGGCCTTGAGGAACCGGATCAGTTTGGCGGCGTCGGTGGGGTAGTCCTTCGCGGGGCCGGTCGGGGTCCACTGCCCGCCCTTGTTTTCGAGGGTGGTTTCCGTTCCTTTCCAGTCGCCGTTGACCTGCTTCTCGAAGAGCAGTTCCGTCTGCTTCCCGTCCTTGAGCCAGCCGCGGATCTTGAAACCGCCGACCTTTTCCGGGTCGAGGCGGTACACCGTGAAGTCGCGGAGGTCGTCGGTCGTGAGGCGGACGGTCGCAGCCTTGAGGAGCTGCACGACCGGGGTCTGGCTCTCCTGTTTCGCGTAGATGTAGCCCGTTTCCGGGGTGTCGGCTCCGAGGAGGTAGACGCGGTCGACGTTGTCTGGAAGGCCGACGGTGACGCGGACTCGGGCGGGTTCGAGGCCGAATTTCTTGAGATCCTCGGGCGAAGCGGACTCGGCGAGGACTTTTTCCGGTCGCCAAGTCGCGATCGAACCGAGCAGCGACAGCACCTTCGCGGGGTCGGCTTCCTTCCCCTTGAGTTCCGTGGGCTGGGCGTAGATCCACTTGTCGGATTTGTCCTTCGCGATCTCGGTGGTTTTGCCGCCAGCGACGGCGATGGTGAGTTTGTTGGCGAGCGTACCAGCGAAGGACTGGAAGCTCGGGTCGAGGTATTCGAGCCGGCCGCGGGTCACCGTGGGGATCAGGGATTCCGCGAACTTGAAGTCGGTGGTTTGCCCCTCGGCAACCCGGCGGACGTAGACGCGGTCGCCTTCCTTCTTTCCGACGATGATGGTGACGGGCTCGCCGGCGAGTGTGGGTTCGGGCGGGGGCTTGGCGGTGTCGGACTTCACCGAGCGTGGCACCCCGTTCTGCCAGACCTTGATCTCGGCCTTGCGTTCCGCTGGGGCGAAGGCGGCGTCGTTGAGTTTCTCAAGAACCTCGGAAGCGTTGCGGAGGCGGGTCAGGGTTCCGATCAGGGTTTCGACGGCGATCTGCGAAGCTTCCTGCGGGTTGGAACTGCCGTAAAGCACCCACTTCGGGCTGGGACCGAGCGGGACCCGGCGGAGTTTCACGGTTTGCCCGCCGGTCTGAATGTCGAGGGCGTCGATCTTCTCACGGGAACCCTCGGCGAAGAGGTCGCGGTTGCGGAGCGGGGCGGGATCGAGAATCGTCCGGCGGAGTTTCTCGACCATGTCCGTCGGCAGCTTCACGACCGCCGAGTCCCCTTCGAGCCGGCCGTACACCTTCGGGGGAACCACCGGTTTGCCGTTCTCCTCGACCGCTTTGCCGAGGAAGAGGATTTCTTCCTTCCCTTTTTCGGGTGTGAGTCGGATGCCGATGACTTTGGGGTCGGAGCTGGTGAGTCCGTACTGGGCGAGGTCGCCGGGGTTTTCGATGTAGTCGTCGTTGTTGCCGGGCTGGAGGTTGGTGATGGCGTTGAGAAGCATCCGGACGCCGGTGAAGACTTCGAGGTTGGTGGCGGCGTTGGGGTCGCCGCCGACGTCGGCGAGGCCGTAACTTGGGGGGCTGCGGAAGACCCAGGTTCCGGAGCCGACCTTGCCGCGGGCGAGGACCAGGAGCTTGCCGCCGGTTCGCAGGGCGATTTCTTTCACATCCGAGACGGGGTCGCGGATTTCGGAGCCGATCAGCCGGCGGGAGCGGTAGTCGGTAAGCCATTTCGCGCCGGGGGCGGCGGGGCCCTCGGCATTGCGCGCGGTGGCGAGGAAGAGCGGGGCAAGATCGGAGCGGCGGACCGCCATCGGTTGTTGCGGGCGGTCGGAGGCGGTGACGAATGTGACGGCCCGGTCGCCGCCGATCGTCGAGTTGCCGAGATTCACCGTCACGGATTTGTCGGAGGCCTTCAGGGTGACCTTGAGCGTCGGCTTTTCCAGGCCCAGAACCGCAAGGCTCGGCGACATGTCCGGGTGCGGGACGGGCTGGGCGTCGAAGAGGGCCTTGATGACTGCCGCGATCTGGCCGCCGTCCATCTTCGCGGTGACCGGCTCGCGGAGTTCCCAGCTGGTTTCCCCGGTTCGCACGAAGACGAGTTTCTGCTCGGTCGGTTCCGTGCGGACGAGTTCGACGGTCTCGACATCCTTCGGGGCCATCGCCGCCCGGGTGAGCGGTTCGACGAGCCCGCCGCCGACTCGCGGTTGACCCTCGGTGAGGGCTACCACGAGCAGCGCGATGACGAGCACGCCAACGGCCCCGAACAGAATCGCGGTCGCGCGGAAATTCATGGCACCGGCACCCTGAGGCAAAACCGTGGGATCGAGGATGGTTACGTCCGGCGGAGCGTCCACACGCCCGCGCCGAGGGCGAGGATCAGGAGAATCGCGAGTCCGCCCGGCAGCCAGAGAAGTCGAATCATGTCTGGCTTCGGGTTCGGGACATAGACTCCATAGGCCTTGTTCGTGACCGCCGACACCGCCGGGCGATCGCGGAGGAAGTCGACGAAGCTGACGAAAATCTTGGCCTGGATCGAGCCGAGCTGCCGGCCCGCCTCGTCGGAGAAGAGGTCCCCCGTCCCCACCAGGACGGCCCGGGAGCTATCCCCCTCGGAGACGGTCACCGCGATGGAGCGGGGTTTGTCCGAGATTCCCCGCTTCGCCATGATCGCCGCGAACTGTTGCTCCCGGTCCCGGTCCGGGACGCCTTCGAGGGGCTGGAACAGCTTGCGGTACGGCGTGATCGGGTCGGAGTATTCGGTTTCGTCCTCGAAGGTGAGCGTGTCCCCGGCGGTCTCCATGAGGGGGCTGACGCGGAACTGCCCCCCTGCGCCGGGGTTGGGCGCAACCACGCGGACTCCGGTGATGCGGAACCCCACCTGCGGGTAGGTGCTGGCGATGAGGTTGCCGGACTGGATGGCCTGGTCGGCGAACTTGACAGTCGCCCGGTTGTAGATCCCTCGCTGGATTTCGATCGAGTAGAGGAACTTCTGGTGCAAATCGACACCGAGGGTGCCGTAGACGGCTTCGAGGCCGGTCGATTCGACACCCCCGCCGGTTTTGGTCCGTGGGCTGGTGAGGACGATCAGTCTTCCCGGTTTGCCGCTGGGTCGTTTCCCGCTGACAAAATCGTTGATGGCGGCGGCGGTGCTGGCGGGCAGTGCGGTTTGCGGGTCCGCCACCACCACGATGGTCGCATCGTCCGGAATCCGCGGCTTGTCGCCGCTCTTGGCGAAATCCTCGGCGGTCAGCGTCTTGACCACGATTTTCCGATCTTCCAGTTCCCCGCGAATCTCCCCGGCAGTCCGCGAACCCCGGGCACCGGGCATCACGCTCAGTTCGCCGTTTCCCTGCGTGAAATACACCACCGTCTTGACGTCCCCCTCCGCGATGGTCAGCAACTCCTGAATGACCCGGCTTTCACCCTTGAAGGCGGTCGATTCGCGGGACCGCTCGAAGAGTTCCTGGAGCCGGATAAACCCATACTGTTGCTCGTCCTCGCCGACGGTGATGAGGATCCCGAACTCGTCGAGGTTGGCGTTGGGATACTTGCCGCGAAGGCGTTTGATCTCGTCCGCGTTCACAGTTGCGGACAGGTTGCGAACCTGGACCTTTTCCGGGTTCGCGGTTGCCATCGCATCCAGAAGTCGCCGGACATCCTGGATCATCGGCGTTCCCTCGTCCGGGATCGTCGAGTAGATCCGCACTTTCTGGTTGAGCTTCGCGAGATACTCCTTGGTCTTCTCGTTGAGTTCCAGCGAGTAGAACCCGGTTGCGGTGGTGTCGAGTTTGTTCGGCACCCGGACCGCGAGGAAAATGTTGCCGATGACGAGGAGGGTCAGCAGCAGGATCCCGCTGAGCACGACGTTGGTGCCGTAAATGCTTCGGCGGACCAGCACGTTGTTGCGTTCTTCCGCCCGGGCAGGCAGGCAGGCGAGGAAGGCGATGCCGGCCCCGACCAGAACGCCGAGTAGCGGTGCGACCACCTTCACAAGTTCGCCAAGCTTCCCGTCCGCGATTGCCTCGGTGACCGCCGCCGACCAGTAGACGAAGTAGAAAATCCCCGTGATGATCATCACGAGCCCGAGCAACCCGCCAAGCAGCAGAATCCCCAGTCGAGCCTGACGTCTTTCGTCGTCGAGTCTGGGGCGCGGGAGGACGGCGAGGAACGCGCCGCCGAACAATCCCGCAACGAACCCACCCACCAGGCAGGCGGCACCACCGATGAGGTAGCGTCCGGAACCGGGCTTGGTGACCTTGGTGACTTCCGGGGCCTCTCCGGTCTTTTCCGTGATCGAGGGGGGTGCGGGAACCTCGATCTTTTCCAGCCCCTTCACCAGCAGCCAGATCCCGGCGATCAGGGCAATGACCCCGAGAGCCACCAGCACCCCGCCGATTGGCTGGCGTTTGGCGATGACGAAGTCGGTGACCGGTGCGGGCGTGGCCGACGCGGTCGGGGTCGGGTTCGCAGTGGCCATCGCGTCAACTCCACTTCCGGGCTTCGAGGACCTTCACGGTCAGGAACAGCCAGAAGACCGCCAGCGAGAGATGGATAAAAATGTCCGTCAGGAGCAGTTGCCCGGAAAGGGCGTTGCTCCAGAGCGTGAGGTAGTCGAGTCGGCTCGCCGCCGCCCGAAGCCCGGCCGGGAGGAGGTCCGTCAACTGCCGGAAAATCACCGTCAGAAGCATCCCGAACATGCCGGCAAACGTCAACATCGCGGCCACGATCTGATTCTTCGTGAGACTGGAGAAAAAGATCCCCATCGCAACAAACCCCGCTCCGCACGCCCCCAGCGCGAGGAAGTAGCTCAGTAGCGGCCGGTAGTCGAAGGGTGCACCCCCCTCGATTCGCAGCGGAATCAGGTAGATCGCGAGGGGCAGCCACGAGAACAGGAAAAAGACCCAGGCCGCGAAGAACTTCGAAAGCACGATCGGAAATTCGTTGACCGGTGCCGTCAGAAGAACTTCGAGTGTCCCACTCCGCCGCTCTTCGGCAAACGTCCACATGGTCAGAGCCGGGACCAGGAAGACGACGCCGATCCCCGCGGCCGTGATCCCGGCCTCGTAACTTTGCAGGATCGGTTCCATCAATTGCCGCCGACCGGAAAAGAGATTCCCGACGAACCAGCCGTACCCCAGCCAGGCGATGAACGCCATCCCGATGAGCACCGCATACGCGATCGGGGAGTAAAAGTACGCCGCCAGTTCGCGACGAGTCATCACGACCAGGACGTTGTCCGACACCGAGCCCACCGAAATCCCGAGATAGAGGAGCCCGATCATCAGGAGGATCAAGCCGTAGGGAACGAGGAACGGTGTCGGCCGGGAGGTCAAAGGAGCGTGGAAACTGCCGACGATGAAGACCGCCGCCCACGCCAGCCCGAGGATCACCAGCACCCCGCGAAGCCAGGTCGGCACGCCCTTCCCGAACGCCCCATGGCCGGCCACCGCGAAGCCGAAGACGATCGCGAGCACCCGCACCGCGATCAGCCACTTGTCGTACGACTGCCGGGCGTTGAGGAGGGCCTTGGGTCCCTCGTAGAGCACGCTCGGCACCACCGACTTCCCGATCGCCAGCGTCACCGCAATGCCGCCGACGATCCCGAGCGCCACGGCCGCCTGGTATCCGAGCCCTTCCTCCGTTCCGACGGTGGTGAGGTACGCCACGATGAATCCGAGCCCGAGCAGCGCCATCGCCGCCCCAGGTCCGACGAGGAAATCGGGTCGAATCATGCCGCCGACGATGCTGCCGATGCCCAGCAATCCCCCGACCCCGAGAAGGGTCAGGTGGGTGGTTTCCCGGTACGGTTCTTCCGTCTCATGGCGGGAGAACGGCACGAAGAAAAGGAGGCTGAGCAACCCCGCCGCCGCCCCCCACGGAAGGAGCAACTGCCCGATCTCGCCGGGGGCTCCCTTGTGGGGCGGATACGGCAAGATGCCGAGAATCACCGCTCCGATCAAAAGCGCGGCGGCGAGCAACCCGTAGACCCGGCGGACTTCCACATCCTTGTCCCGGGCCGCGTGGAACAGCAACCCGGCCAGCCCGAACGCCGCCAGCAGATACCCGGGACCGATTCCAATCCACCGCTCGCTGAACTGGTTCGCGATCACCGCCGCGGTTCCGAGCACGGTGACCCCGAGCCCGAGAAGCCCAACCGCACGCGCGAGAACCGGTTCCTCCGTCCGCGTTTCCGACGGGGCCAGTTCTGTCCGGGTTCGGAGCGGTTCCTCCGTCGCCAACTGACTCATGACGCTTCTCCCCGGCGGAACGCCACTCGCATGAACACGTCCTCGAGCTTCGCCCGCTTCAGGTCCAACCGGCGGACACCGTACCCCTTCTCCACCACCGCCCGGGCCATCGGCTCGCGGAGGTCTTTCCCTTCCTCCGTTTGAACCTCGAAGGAGCTGATCCCATCCTGAACCGAAGTCGGCTTCGCGTCGATGACGCCGGGTTGCCGGCGGATCAGTTCGAGAACCCCCTCCGCCGGCCCGCGAACCTCGACTATCAGCAGCGGAATCGCCGTCGCAATCACCGACAGTTTCTCGTCGTAGCGCACCACCCCGCGATCGATGATGATCACCCGCTCGCACACCTTCTCGACGTCGGGCAGGTGGTGGCTGCTAAACAAAACCGTGTGTGTCCCCCGCAAATCGCGGATCGTGTTGAGCGTCTCTTCCTGTTGGATCGGGTCGAGCCCGGAAAGAGGCTCGTCGAGGATCAGCACCGGCGGCTCGGCGATCATCGCGTCGGCCAAACCCACCCGCTGGCGGTACCCCTTGGACAGCGTCGAAAGCAACCGTCGCCGAACTTCCTTGATCCGGCACCGTTCCAGACAGTACTCGATCCGCTTCGACCGCACGGAACGGTCGACTTGCTTGAGTTGGGCGCGGTAGCGGAGATATTCTTCGACCCGCATTTCCGGGTAGAGGGGGACGCTTTCCGGGAGGTAGCCGAGGTGCCGGCGGACATCCATCGACTGCGACATGACGTCGAAGCCAGCCACCCAGGCATACCCCTGCGATGCGGGCATGTAGGTGGTCAGGATCCGCATCGTGGTCGTTTTCCCGGCCCCGTTGAGACCGAGAAACCCCACGAGTTCCCCGGGTTGGATCGTGAAACTGACGTGATCGACCGCCAGAACCGGGCCATACTGCTTGCACAGGTCCTGGACCTGGATCGCGGGTTGGGTCATGGTTGTCCGTCCGCCGTCTCGAAAGTCGGTGATTCCGCGACCTGCGAAACCTATGGTAGGACGAAGTCAAGAGGCGACAAGTTTGCCGGTCGCACCGAAGATTCCGGGATGGGGGAATTACGCCGCGAGCTGTGAGTCGGTTCGAACCCCTCCCGCCAATTCCGAACTCTCGCCACTCGCCGCGATCCGAGGCTCACACGCGGCTCGCCCTGGCCGCATCTTCCCCGTTTTCGTTCCAAATTCAGCGTGAGAACATCGACGTCGGTTTCTACTACGAACGTCTCGCGCGGAGTGGTCCCTGTTGTGCCGAGTTACGCGATTCCTCGCGTCCTCACTCACCCATCTGGCGTTCCCATTCTGCCAGCCGTTCGTCGCGTTCTTCCGGAGTTCGTGAGACCAAGGTGACGTGGCCGATCTTGCGGCGGGGGCGAGGCTCCTTGCCATACCAGTGGACGTGGGCACCCGGAAAGGCCAGCATGCTCGACAACGGCGGGTGGCTGCCGATGAGGTTGATCATTCCGGAGAATCCCGTCGGTGTCGTCTTTCCGAGGGGGAATCCCAGCACGGCCCGGGCGTGGTTCTCGAACTGGCTGGTCGTCGAACCCTCGATGCTCCAGTGCCCGGAGTTGTGAACTCGCGGTGCCATCTCGTTCGCCAGCAATCGGGCCCCGTCCTGGAACCACTCGATGGCGAGCACCCCGACGTAGCCGAGGGCGTCGAGCACCCGCATCGCAAACTCCGCGGCTCGCTCGCCGAGTTCCTCCCCGACCTCCGTGGGCGGCGAGAAACTCCGGTGCAGCATCCCTTCCCGATGGATGTTTTCCGCCAGCGGGTAGACGGCCGTCGAACCATCTCGACCCCGGACCGCGATCACCGACACTTCCCGGTCGAACGAGACGAATCCTTCGAGAATCAGGGGTCGGCCGCCGAGGGCCGTCCACGCGGGCTCGATGTCGGTGAGCCCCCGCAGGACCATCTGCCCCTTGCCGTCGTACCCGAATCGCCGGGTTTTGAGGACGGCCGGCAACCCGAGTTCCGCGATGGCGGCATCGAACTCGGCTCGCGTCTCGACGCCCACAAACGGCGGCGTTGGGATTCCCAGATCAAGGAAGAACTGCTTCTCGACGAGCCGATCCTGCGAGACTTCCAGTGCCCGCGGCGGCGGGTAGACCGGCACCCGTTCCGCCAGCCAGCGTGCCGTTTCGACCGGGACATTCTCGAACTCGTAGGTGACGACGTCCGAGTTCTGGGCGAGTCGGTAGAGTGCCTGGAAGTCCTCGAATTCCCCGCGAATATGGGTGCAAACCTGGGCCGCGCACGGGTCATCGGCCGGGTCGAGGACCGTGGTCCGCACACCGAGCGGGTACGCCGCCAGCGCGATCATCCGCCCGAGTTGTCCGCCGCCGAGAATGCCAAGTCTCATGCGGCTGTTCTATGCACCCCCGCGAGATCCGGGCACGTCGGTGTCTCTGGAAGATGGGGAGAAAGCTCGGATTTACCGCGGATGTTGATTGCCGATAGAATGTCGGCAAGGAGACGCGAAATGAGCAGCATCGTGGTCGAATCGCAAACCGAACCCGACAAACCCGAGCCGTCGAAGAAGCCGAAGCGGCAGGCGCAGTCGCAAGAGGAATGGGCCGCCTGGGTTCAGTCGATCGCAGGGAGCATTACCGACCCGAATTTCGAGCGACCGCCGCAGCTTCCACTGGAAGAGCGGGATCCGTTGTGACCTACCAGATGCTCGGGTTCACCCTAGAATTCAAGTGATTCCACGTGAGTTGCTCGAAATAGGCAGCGCGTGGGTGTCGGTTTTAGTTCCGCGAGCCAAGAGCACTACCACTACACGGACGGCGTTCCCGCTTAGGAAACCATGAACTACAACCGCGTCTACATCGAGTCCATCGGGTACGAGCTACCGCCGGTCGTCGTTTCGACCGCCGACCTGGAGGCGCGGCTGAAGCCGATGTACGACGCGCATAAGCTCCCGAGCGGGCAGCTCGAACTCCTCACGGGAATCTCCGAACGGCGGTGGTGGGAGCCGAACTATCGGCTCTCTGCCGGGGCGACCGCGGCCGGCCGAAAAGCCCTCGCCGCCGCCCATTTCTCGCCGAAAGATGTGGACATCCTCATCTACGCCGGCGTCTGCCGGGAGCAGTACGAGCCCGCCACCGCCTGTGCCGTCGCCGCCAACCTCGGCATCAGCCCCGACGCGACGATGTACGACCTGTCCAACGCCTGCCTCGGCGTGCTCAACGGCGTCGTCGAAGTCGCGAACCGCATCGAACTCGGCCAGTGCCGGGCCGGGCTTGTCGTCTCCTGCGAATCCGCCCGCGAGATCAACGAGACCGCCATCGACCGCGTTGTCCGATCGAAATCCGTCGATGTCTTCCGCCAGTCGCTCGCCACGTTCACGGGCGGGTCCGGGGCGGTCGGTGTGCTCGTCACCGGGGCGGACGTCTCGCATCAGAAACGACGCCGGCTCGTCGGCGGGGCCGCGAAGAACGCACCCGAGCACCACAATCTCTGCCGGTGGGGCGTGCAGACGCTGTTGTCGTCGACCGTCGGCCGAACCGTGGAAGAGAACCTGACGACCGCGATGCAGCGGGCCCTCGATTCCCAGGCGGGGGCGCTGCTGCAACGCGGGTTCGACCTCGGCTTCAAGCACGTCATGTTGCCGTTCATGGAAACCCACGCTGGCGATGTCCTGAAGCACGGCGTCGACCTGGGCACGAAGACGTGGGCGTCGTTCCTCACAAAAGTCGGCTGGGCGAAGGAGCGGATCGACCGCGTGATTTGCCACCAGGTCGGGGCCGGCCACCGCGAGGCGGTGCTCCGCGGCTTCGGAATTTCCGAAGACAAGGACTTCTCCACCTTCCCATTCCTCGGCAACATCGGCACCGTGAGCCTGCCGATCACCGCCGCCATCGCCGAGGAACGCGAGTTCCTCCAACCCGGCGACCACGTCGGCTTCCTCGGCATCGGCAGCGGGCTGAACTGTCTCATGCTGGGTGTCGAGTGGTGACCTCTCCAATTCGGAATTCGGAACTCGGAATGCGGAATCTTGAAAACCCTCCCGGATCGGTCATTCCGAATTCCGCACTCCGCGTTCCGAATTCGCTCTACCCCTTTTCGCCCCGCCAGTACCAGCGCAACGGGCTTTCGCAGAGCTACCTCGACGAGGGGGCCGGCGAACCCGTCGTGATGCTGCACGGAAACCCGACGTGGAGCTTCTACTGGCGGAACGTCGTGCTCGCGCTGCGGGACAGGTACCGCTGCATCGTGCCGGATCACATCGGGTGCGGCTTATCCGACAAGCCGCCGGAAACGCAGTACGACTACGCCCTGAAATCGAGGATTGACGACGTCGAAGCACTCCTCGATCACCTGGAAATTCGGGAAAAGATCACGCTGATCGTGCAGGATTGGGGCGGGATGATCGGGATGGCCTATGCCGCCCGGCACCCGGAACGGATCAGGCGGGTCATCGCGACCAACACCGGGGCGTTCCCATTGCCGGAAGCCAAACCGTTCCCGTGGCCTCTGTGGCTGGGCTGGGGAACGCGGTCGGGGGCGTGGCTGATTCTGCACCTCAATACGTTCTGCCGGGCCGCCGCCAGTTGGTGCGTGACCCGCAAGAAGTTGCCGAGCGACGTCCGCAAGATGTACCTGATGCCGTATGATTCCCCCGCGAACCGCATCGCAGTGCTGAAGTTCGTGCAGACGATCCCGCTCCGCCTCGAAGACCCCGGATACGACATCGTCCGTGACACCGCATCGTCACTGCATAAATTCGCGAACGTGCCGACGCTGCTGCTCTGGGGCATGAAAGATTTCGTCTTCGACGAGCATTTCTTGCGCGACTGGCAGCGTTACTTCCCACACGCGGAAACTCACATCTGGCCCGACTGCGGCCACTACCTGCTCGAAGACGCGGGGGAGGAGGCGATCCCGATGATTCGGGAATTCCTGGAGCGGAACCCGGTTTCGCCATGAATTCGCCCGTCAACGTCGCGTCACACCTGTCCCGGATGGCGGAGGCCGAGCCCGATCGCCCGGCGATCCACTACCCGACGCGGCGGGGGTACGAAACCCTCACGTTCCGCGAACTGAACGCTTTCTCCGATCGCCTCGCGCACGGCCTTGCGTCCGTCGGCATCGTTCGCGGCACTCGCACGGCGTTGATGGTCCCGCCGTCGCCGGAGTTCTTCGCGTTGACGTTCGCGCTTTTCAAAATCGCCGCGGTTCCCGTGTTGATCGACCCCGGCATGGGCGTGAAGAACCTCGGCAAGTGCCTCGCGGAAGCGGCCCCGGAGGCGTTCGTCGGCGTTGCGAAGGCCCACCTCGCCCGGCGAATCCTGGGGTGGGCGAGGCGTTCGATCCGAACCACGGTCAACGTCGGCCGGCGGCGGTTCCTCTGCACCCGCAGCACCGGCGAATGGCTTCGGGAGGGCGAGGCTCCCGCCGAGCCGCACTTCCCGGCTCGGCGGGAGCCTCGCCCTCTCGGAAACGAGACGTGTCCGTACCCGACCCCGCCCGTGACGGCCGACGACCCCGCCGCGATCCTCTTCACAAGCGGCAGCACCGGCATCGCGAAGGGGGCCGAGTACACCCACGGCATCTTCGCAGCTCAGGTCGAGATGTTGCGAACGACCTACGGCATTGAACCCGGCGAGATCGACTTCTGCACGTTCCCGCTATTCGCGCTCTTCGGCCCGGCCCTCGGCATGACGTGCGTCGTCCCGAAGATGGACTTCTCCCGGCCGATCACGATCGACCCGGAGCGGGCGGCGAACACGATCCGGCGGTTCGGGGTGACGAACTTCTTCGGCTCGCCGGCGGTCGTGCGGCGGTTCGCGGACTCCAGTGTCAACCCGATGTCACTGGTGACGGTGAAGCGGGCACTTTCGGCCGGGGCGCCCGTGCCCGCCGATTCGCTCAAGCGGTTCGCCGAGAAGTTGCCGACGTCGGCGGAGATCTTCACCCCCTACGGGGCGACGGAAGCCCTGCCCGTGGCGAGCATCGGCAGCCGGGAAATCCTCGAAGAAACGCGGTTCCTCACGGATCAGGGCAAGGGCGTGTGCGTCGGCAAGCCGGTGGCGGGGGTGACCGTGTACGTCGTGCCGATCACCGATGACGCGATCCCGGAATGGGACGAGTCGACGTGCTTGCCGCCGGGGGAAATCGGCGAGTTCGTCGTTCGCGGGCCGATCGTCACGAAGGCGTACTTTCGCCGACCGGAGCAGACGCGGCTCGCCAAGATCCGCGACCCCCGCACCGGCGAAACCCTCCACCGCATGGGCGATGTCGGCTACCTCGACGACCGCGGCCGACTGTGGTACTGCGGGCGGAAGAGTCACCGCGTCGTCACGCCGACGGGGACGTTGTACACGGAGATGGTGGAGTCCGTTTTTAATCAATATGGGTGTGTATTACGGTCTGCTCTTGTGGGGGTGCAACGCTCAGGAATCATCTATCCCGTTGTCTGGATCGAAACGTTTAGCACTGCATTCTACACGATGACCTGGGAGCAGATCCAAGTCGGACTGCGAGACTTAGGTAGCCGGTATGAACACACTCGAAACATCAAAACTTTCCTTTATATGACGAAGCCGCTTCCCGTCGACATCCGCCACAACTCAAAAATCTTCCGCGAGAAACTCGCCGTGTGGGCGGACAAGAAACTCGGCCCGAAGTGGAACCCCGGAATGTCCACAGGTGAAACTGCTAGAATCGGGTAACCCGAGGGAGTTTCACGATGCCGGTGCTGCAACTGGAACCGAAACAAGTAGCCGAACTGGTTCGTCAGATGTCGCCGCAGGAGCAACGGCAGACGCTCTACGCTCTTGCTGAAGGGGCGTCGCGCGGCGAAGACCGCATGGCCCTGGCGGAAACGCGATTGATCGAAGCGGCACGCCAACGCGGACGAGATTGGACTTCCATGACGGAAATCGAACGGGAAGTGTTCGTCGACGACCTCCTTCACGAGGAGTAATCGTGCGAGACGTTGTCGTGTTCGACACGAACATTCTCTTCTCGTCGATCGGGTGGAAAGGCACGCCCTTCCTTTGTGTCGAGCTTGCCCGAACGGGGCAGATCGAAGCTGTTTCCTGCCGGGAGATCCTCGACGAACTCGCAGACATCCTCGCACGCAGACTCGGCTTCGACCCTCAACTCATCCAGGACACACTCGCCGACTTGCTCACCTTCATCCGCGTGGTGCCGATTCCAGGAACGTTGAAAGTGATCACCGCCGACCCGGACGATGACAAGATTCTGGAATGCGCTGTCATTGCCGGGGCTTCACACATCGTGAGCGGCGACAACCGCCACGTACTGCCGCTGGGGAACCACGCGGGCATCCCGATCCTCTCGGCTGCGGATTATCTGGCCGGACGAAATCAGTCGGGAACCACCCCATGAAAGCCCTCGTCACCGGCGGAGGCGGGTTTCTGGGCGGGGCCGTCATTCGACTCCTCCTCGCCCGCGGCGATTCCGTGCGGTCCTTCACCCGCACGCGCTACCCGTGGCTCGACGAGCACGGCGTCGAGCAGTGCCTCGGCGACCTGGCCGACCCCGACGCGGTGGCGAACGCGGCGGCTGGGTGCGATGTCGTCTTCCACGTCGCGGCGAAGGCCGGGGTGTGGGGGCGGTACGCGGACTACTTCGCCACCAACGTGACCGGGACGGAGAACGTCATCGCGGCGTGCCGGAAGCACGGGGTGCCGCGGCTCGTCCACACCAGCACGCCGAGCGTCGTCCACGCGGGCGGCGACATCGAAGGGGCAGACGAGTCGTTGCCGTACCCGCCGCACTTCCCTGCCCCGTACCCGGAAACCAAGGCGATTGCGGAACGCGCGGTCCTGGCGGCGAACGGGCCGGACCTTGCCACCGTCGCGTTGCGGCCGCACCTCGTCTGGGGTCCGGGCGACCCGCACCTGATTCCCCGGATCATCGCTCGCGGCAAGGCGGGGAAGCTCCGACGCATCGGTTCCCGGCCCGTGATGGTGGACGTGACCTACGTCGACAACGCCGCCGACGCCCACATCCTGGCCGCGGACAAACTCGCACCGGGTTCGCCTGTCGCCGGAAAGGCGTACTTCCTCTCCAACGGCGAACCCGTCGAACTGTGGAACTTCATCAACCGCATCCTCGCGATTGCTGGCGTTCCGCCGGTCACGAACACGGTCAGCGTGTGGAAAGCGAAGCTCGCCGGGCGGATCCTCGAAGGCATCTACGGCCTGTTCCGTCTCGCGGGGGAACCACCGATGACGCGGTTCGTCGCCGAGCAACTCTCGACCTCGCACTGGTACGACATTTCCGCGGCGAAACGGGACCTGGGCTACGAACCGCGCATCAACATCGAGGAAGGGTTGAAGCGCCTCGCCGCCGCGATGAGCTAGTGCGGTCGGCTCGCGGTGTAGACCACGTTGAGGCACTCGAACTCCGCGTCAGCCCGGCGGAACAACGACGCTGGATTCGAGTCGTCCGTTTCCCGGTCGAACTGCTGTTGCAACTTCGCCGGCAATTTGGGGCGGATCAGCGACCGCAGATACTGGCAGTGCTCCTGCAAATAGCGCCTCGTCATGTCGTCGAAGGGGGCGGAGCGGGTGACGGCCACGGTGCGTCTGCGAATGGCCGTGAAACCGGCGGCCTTGAGATCCCGCCGCAGCCGGCGCGCGGGTGCCAGTTTCTCCCCGTCGCCGAATCGTTCCCGACTCGACTGCAGGACCGCCGCCGGGATCGCCGCCTCCAGTTCCGCCTGCCACGGCAACAGAACGTGGTGGAACTCGTCCGCTTCCAGGATGACCGCCGACCCCCCGGGCCGCAACACTCGCCGAAATTCCGCCATCACCCGCGGCGGGTTGAGCGTGACCAGGCTCTGGGCACACCACACGAAATCGAACTCGCCGTCGGGGAAGGGAAGGTGGTACGCATCCGCTTGAAGAATGTGTACCCCGCCGGATCGAAACCCATCGAAGCGTTTCCTCGCCCTTCCCAGGTACGGCTCGCAGGAATCGACCGCGGTGAGATGGCCTTCCGGGCCCAGTCGACGTGCGAGCATCACGGAATAGAACCCGTCGCCGCACGGCACATCCAGGGCGCGGGAATCGGGCCGGAGCGGAGAACGCTCAACGATCCGATCCAGTTCCTCCGCGAACGCCGTGTGGAAGGAACTCTGGTAGGAGTCGTACTCGGGCACGCCGCGCATCTGGAATCCGGGGTTCGCGAAAAAAAGCCGGGCCGGGGGAAACGGGGGCAAAATCAGCCACCGCGATGCAGAAGCGACTGCAACTTCTCCAGATCGAGCGGCTTGACCTGGTGGGCGTGGAATCCCGAGGTGATCGCGCGACTCACGTCTTCTTCCCGGCCGTAACCGGTCAGGGCGACGAACCAGGTGTGCTCGAACGCCCCGCCGCTGCGGAGTCGCCGAACCAGTTCGTACCCATCCATCAGGGGCAGACCGATGTCGCAAAGCACGACGTCCGGTCGGAACGCATGCGCGACTTCCAGGGCCGCCGGACCATCCAGGGCCGTCCGGACATCGTGGCCGAGCAGGCGGAGCAGAACCGCCAAACTTTCGGACGCGTCGGCATTGTCGTCGACCACCAGCACCCGGCGCAGGGAAGCGGACGAGTGCTGTTTCTCCGCAGAGGAGTCGCGTTCTGGGTCCCGCGCGAGTTCGGGGGCCGGCAGCCAGATGACAAACTCGCTCCCTTGCCCCGGGCCAGAACTGGTTGCCTCGACGCGTCCGCCGTGCAAAGAAACGAGCCGTTTCACGAGTGCCAGGCCGATTCCCAACCCACCCTGGGCGCGATCCAGCGACCGGTCGACCTGGATGAACAGATCGAAGACCTTGTGGATCATGTCGTCGGGGATGCCGATCCCGCTGTCGCGGACCCGGATCGCGATGTCGCCACCATCGCGAGAGGCCGAGATCGAGATTTCTCCGCCCTCATCGGTGTATTTCGCGGCATTGTTCAAGAGATTCCCGATCACCTGACCTAGCCGGACCGGGTCGGCGGTCAGCCAGATCGGCGGGTCGGGCAGGGAAACGGTCAGGTGCTGCCGCTTCGCCGTGAACGCCGGTCGGTTGGTCTCGACCGCCTGGGCGATGACTACAGATAGATCGAGTCGCTGGGGTCGAAGCTGGATCTTCCCACTCGAAATCCGAGAAACCTCCAGAAGGTCGTCGACCAGTCGCGTGAGATGGACGAGCTGCCGGCCGATGATGTCTCGGCTGCGGCGGATCATTGGGTCGTCGATCTCCTTGAGGTGCATAATCTCCAGACTGTTGCGGATCGGGGCGAGCGGGTTCCGCAACTCGTGCGCGAGCATCGCCAGGAACTCGTCCTTGCGACGATCCGCTTCTTGTAGGTCTGCAGCCCGTTGCCGCAAACTTTGCTCCGCTTTCCGGAGCAGGGTAATGTCGGTGAGGGTGACCACTGCACCGAGGAGGACACCACCCGCCGCCACCAGCGGAGACGCCGCGAGGAGAAGATCGATCCGCTCTCCGCTGGGGCGGGTCAGAGTGACCGGCGACCCGCGAATCGATTCCCCTCGCCAGGCGATGCTCACATCGACGGAGGCAGCGGAGGGGTCGGCCACGGAGCGAAACAGGGGAAAAGACTCGGCAAAGGGCCTCGTGAGGAGGTTTTTCTCCGCCATCGCCTGGGCGGAGCGGCTGGCTCGAACGACGACTCCCTCGGTGTCGCAGACGACAACCGCATCCGCAACCTGGTCGAGGATCGAGCGGGAAAGAGCCTCGTCGGCGACCAGCCTTTCCCGGCGTTTCTGCTCGGTGAGGTCGGAAAGGATCAGACACAACCCGGCTGGCCCTTCCCGTAGTGCACTCACGCCCACGTAGAGCGGCAAGAGTGTCCGATCTTGTCGGCGGAAAAGCACTTCCCCCTCGACCGACGCCGCCAGCCCATCCTGGAGCAGTACCTCGAACACGGGCCGGTTCGGTTCCTCCACCAATTCCCGGAGGTTGCACCCGAGCAACTCCGCCTGGGAACGCCGCAGCAGTTCCGCAAATCGCTGGTTGCAGTAGAGGACGACCCCGCCCACCGAGAGGGTCGCAGCCGCCTGACGCATCTGCTCGACGAGGAGGCGGTACGGTCTCTCGGCATTGTCCAGCGTGAAGACCGCGGGCTGTTCTTCCCCGGTCACGACCACGGCATCGACTTCTCCCCCCTGGATCGCGCGCAGCGTCTCCTGGACCTCGGCGAGCCGAGATCGGAGTTCGGCGTTTTCCGCCGCCAGCGATTCGAGCGGACTTCGATTCATCACTCGTCTCGCTCAAGGGGGTAGCAGCAGGGCAACGACAGAGGTCGCGAGAGTCGGGAATTGGGAATCGTCAGTCCTGTACTTTCGTCACGAGATGGGATCGGAGCGAATTCGGTGCCGATTCGCGAATCTTCTTTCTCAAGTTTTCGCGGGGCGAAGCTGCAGCCCGACCAGTGCCTTCTCCACGTTGGACAGGTCGCCGATCACCCGGCGGATCGGGTCGGGGAGTTTGCGAACGAGCGTCGGGATGGCGACGATTTCGTCCTCCTTGGCCAATCTCGGGTTTTCGAGGAGATCGACGACCTCGATGCGGTAGCGACCGGGGAGGTGCTGCTCGCACATCCGCGTGAGATTTTCGAAGGCGGCCACCGATTTCGGGGTGCGCCCGGCGACGTATAGCCGCAGTTCCCACACTACGGTGTCGGGTGCGTCCGGCAATGGCTGATTCATGATTCCCTCTTGTTCAATCCCTTTCCCGAAGTGTCCGCTCGCCGGCTGCGTGCCATGTCTGCCCGGTCGTTGACCAGTTGCTGGTCAACCGCCTCCTCCGCGGCGAGGAGCAATTCCAGTTCCGATTCTTCGATCTCGAATTCGGTTCGGAGCGCGGCGATCTGAGCCTCGAGGGCATTTCGTTTCTGTTCCAGTTCTCGCCGTTTCCGGGCGACGAGCTGGCTTCGGACCGCGGCCTCGGCTCGTTCTTTCGCTTCCTGGGCAAGCCGCATCGAGCCGGTGAGGACGCCTTCCGGTCCGACGTAGACCTCGCGGAGATTGACGCCCTGGCTGGTGAGAACGAACTCGCGGATCTGGTTGGAGTGGGCCGTTCCGCGGGATTTCAAAACATACAACCCGCGGTTCCGCTCGCCGCCGAGTTCGATGTCTCGCAGCAGGATCCAGGTGTCGATGAGGGACGAGATCTGCTGTTCCGTCGCCTCGTGGAATCCGCCGCCGCTGACGAGGCTGACGAAGACGGCGGTGGTTCCCCGGGCTTTGAGGTAGTCCACGAGGCGAAGCAGCATCGCGTGGGCTTCGCTCGCGGTGCCGCTGGCGATGAAGTTGCTGATGGGGTCGACCACGACCATCTGGGGGTCGAACTCGCGGATGTGCTTGTGCATCGTCGCGAGGTGCATTTCCAGGCCGTACAGCGTGGGGCGCGTCGAGATGACCCGGAGTTGGCCCTTTTGCACCCACGGTTCGAGTTCCAGCCCGATCGACCGCATGTTGCGGAAGATCTGGTGCTGCGATTCTTCGAAGGAGTAGTAGAGACACCGTTCCCCCCGCCGGCAGACCGCGTCGGCGAGATGGGCAGCGATGCTCGATTTGCCGGTCCCCGCGGTGCCCGAGAGGAGTAGACTCGAACCGCGGTAGAAGCCCCCTGCGAGCATGGCGTCGAGTTTTTCGATGCCGGTGGAAACTCGCTCCGATGACGCCTGATGGTCCAGTGCGAGCGAAGAAAGCGGCAGGACGGAGAAGCCGTTCTCGTCGATGAGAAAGGGATACTCGTTGGTGCCGTGCGAGGTGCCCCGGTACTTCACGATCCGCAGGCGACGGGTCGAAACCTGATCGATGACCCGGTGATCGAGCAGAATCACACAGTCGGAAACGTATTCTTCGAGCCCCTGCCGGGTGAGCATGCCGTCGCCGCGCTCGGCGGTGATGACCGCGGTCAGTCCGCGTTCCTTGAGCCAGCGGAAGAGTCGTCGAAGTTCGGAGCGGAGGATCGCCTCGTTGGTGAATCCGCCGAAGAGCGTCTCGAGAGTATCGAGGACGACGCGTTTCGCCCCGACCGTGTCGATGGCCAAACCGAGGCGGATGAACAACCCTTCGAGGTCGAACTCGCCGGCCTCCTCGATCTCGTTCCGCTCGATGCGGATTTGATCGACCGAGATCATATTTTTCTTGGCGAGGGCATCGAGGTCGAAGCCGAGCGAGCGAACATTCTGGGCGAGTTCCTCGGCGGTTTCCTCGAAGGCGAAGAAGACGCCGGGTTCGCCGAACTCCGTCGCACCCCGGATCAGGAACTCCATCGCGAGGAGGGTTTTTCCGCAGCCTGCCGTGCCGCAAATGAGCGTGGGTCGGCCACGCGGAAGTCCGCCGCCGGTGACTTCGTCGAGCCCGTGAATTCCCGTGGGAGCCTTGTCAATGCTTCGAGCAGTCGCTGTTTCAAGCATCAATCACCGCCTGGGCGCAGTCGTGAGAAAATCGTTTCCGCATCCAAATCCGTCCCGGTGCTGCCCGGGTTTTCCCGAGTGTGGACACCCTGAACTTTGACGAGCAGGCTGCCGATTCCGGTTGGCGGTTCCGTGCACGGCGTGATGGGATTCCCCCTCGCTTTGAGATACGATCTCGGAAGCGAGCGTGCAGATTTTTTCGCCGCGCTCGCCCAAAAAGAAACTCCATTTGGCTGCGACTTCGCGATTTGGAAAGACGTCATCCATGCTCTCGAACCTTTCCCACGATTCCGAGGCATCCGCCAGGCCAGGTCTGCCGGTGCTCGCGAATCTCTCGGAGTCCATCATGTCACGATTTCTCCTGCCTCGGGTGGGGATTCTGGCCCTGCTCTCGGTGGTCGGACTTGCACCCGCATCCGCACCCGCGGCGGAGCCGGACTCCCGGTTGCCGAACATCGTTCTTTTCGTCGCCGACGACATGGGCTACGCCGATCTCGGCTGTTACGGTGCAAAGGACATCCGGACGCCGAACTTCGACCGGATCGCGAAAGAGGGGACTCGCTTCACGAATTTCTGCGTCGCCCAGGGGGTCTGCACCGCATCCCGGGCGGCGATTCTCTCCGGGTGCTACCCCAACCGCATCGGCATGGCCGGGGCCCTCAACCACACCAGCAAAACGGGAATCCACCCGGACGAGGTACTCCTGCCGGAATTGTGCAAGGCCCGCGGGTATGCGACGGCCCACTACGGGAAGTGGCACCTCGGCACGCTCCCCCGCTTCTTCCCGACCCGAAACGGATTCGACGAGTGGGTCGGGTTACCGTACTCGAACGACAACGGCCCGCTGCACCCGACCGTCCGCGGCATCCCGGCGCTGCCGCTCTACGACGGGGACAAGGTCGTCGCCCGGGACCCGGACCAGTCGACGTTCACGAAGCTCTTCACGGAGAAATCGGTCCAGTTCATCACGGCGAACAAGGCCAAGCCGTTCTTCCTGTACATTCCGCATGTGATGCCGCACGTCCCGATTTTCGCGTCGGAGAAGTTCAAGGGGAAGTCGGGCCGGGGACTGTATGGCGATGTCGTCGAGGAACTCGACTGGTCGCTCGGCGAGATTTTGCGAGCCCTGAAGGAAGCTGGGGTCGACGACCGCACGCTGGTGATCGTGACCTCGGACAACGGCCCGTTCCTGAGCTACGGCAACCACGCCGGCGTCGCCAGGCCCTTCCGGGAGGGGAAACTCACGACCTTCGAGGGGGGTGTCCGCGTCCCGTTTCTCGCTCGCTGGCCGGGAAAGGTCCCTGCCAACCGGGTCTGCGAGGAACTCGTCACCGGAATGGATCTCCTCCCGACCATCGCGAAACTCACCGGCTCCGAGTTGCCCAGGGCGAAGACCGACGGCGTGGACTTTTCCGCGGTGCTCGTCGGCGAGAAGGGAGCCGTCGGCCGCAAAACCTTCGCCTACTTCTCGGGGGCCGAACTGCACGCGATCCGGGACGGGGACTGGAAACTGCACTTCCCCCACGAGTACATCACGGTCGACGGCCCGCCGGGGAAGGACGGGAAGCCCGCCAACTTCGGGAAAATGCAGCCCAAAGACATCGAGCAATCCGGGATTCGCGGCATCGCCAGCCGGCACGGATACCGCGTGGAAAAGCTCGAACTCTCGCTCTTCGACCTGTCAAAAGATCCGGGCGAATCGAAGAACGTCGCCAACGAGCACCCGGAAATCGTCGAGAAACTGCGGAATCTGGCGAACGAAGTCCGCCAGGACCTGGGCGACTCCCTGACTGGCGAGAAAGGAACCGGCCTCCGCCCCGTCGGCCGCGTCGAGGAATGACGATCACACGTCCAGTTCCTCGGCCACCGCCTGGTCGGCCTTGTCCATGATGAACTTGTAGCGCGGTTCCGCGTCCTTCCCGAGAAGCTCCCGGAACGCGGCGTCGGCCTCCAGGTTGGAGTCGATCTCCACCTTGAGAAGCGTCCGCACCCGCGGGTCGAGCGTCGTCTGCGCCAGCACTTTTGCGTCCATCTCCCCGAGCCCTTTGAACCGGGTAATCTCGGGTTTCGCGTTCGCTTTGAGGCCCGCGAGAATCTTTTCCTTGTCGTCGTCGTCCTTCGCCCAGTGGGTCTCCTTGCCGACGTCGATGCGGTAGAGCGGCGGTTGGGCGATGTAGACGTGCCCCTTCCGAACCAGTTCTGGGGCGTGGCGGAAGAAGAAGTCCAGTAGCAACGTCGCGATGTGGCACCCGTCCGCATCGGCGTCCATCAGAAGGATGATCTTGCCGTATCGCAGGCCGTCGTAGTGGAATTTCTCCCCGGCCCCGGTGCCCATCGCGTTGACGAGGTCCGCCAGTTCCTGGTTCTGCAGGGCTCGCAAGGTCGTGAGTTCCTCGCCGTTGAGGATCTTGCCGCGAAGGGGTAGCACCGCCTGGGTGGCGTTGTTTCGGCCCTGTTTTGCGGAGCCGCCGGCCGAGTCCCCTTCGACGATGAAGAGCTCCGTCTCGTCCCGGTCGGTGTTCTTGCAATCCGCGAGTTTGCCGGGAAGTCGCAGTCGGCGATTCCCCGGCGAAGCACGTTTCACTTCCGACGCGGCGGCCCGGGACGCTTCCCGAGCCCGGGCGGCGAGTACGATCCGCCCGATGATCTGATCCGCGGCCGTCTTGTTGTTGTTGAGCCACGCTTCCAGGGCCGTCCGCACGAAGCTGTCGACCTTCCCCTCGACGTCGGTGTTGTTGAGGCGTTGCTTCGTTTGCCCCTCGAATTCCGGGTTCTGCACGAAAGTCGAGAGCACCGCCACGACCCCCTCACGGATGTCTTCGGAGGTGATCTTCAACCCCTTCACCTTGATGTCGTGGGTCTCGATGTATCCGTTGACGGCCTTGCGGATGGCGGCTTTCAGGCCGTTTTCGTGGGTTCCGCCGTTGGGCGTGCGGATGCCGTTGACGTAACTGCGGATGACTTCGTCGGTCGATTCGGTCCACTGGAGGGCAACTTCCATCCGGTCCTCGCCGTCGCGTTTGGCGGCGAAGGCGGTCTCGGTGACGGGCGGTTTGCCGTTGTCCGTGACGATTTTCGAGAGGAATTCCGGGATGCCACCGGGGTGGGACAGGTCGTGGGTGACGCCGGTGACCTCGTTCTTGAAGGTGATCGTGAGCCCGGCGTGGACGTAGCTCATGTCTTCGAGGCGGGTGCGAATCACATCGCCGTCGAAGTGGGTGGTCTTGAAGATGGTCGGGTCGGGCTGGAAGTGGATGATGGTCCCATGCCCGCGGAAAGGCCCGAGTTTCTGCAGTTTTCCCTGGGGAATTCCCTTGGCGAATTCGAGTTGCCACTCGAAGCCGTCGCGGCGAACGGTGGCGACGAGCTTCTTCGAGAGGGCATTGACGACCGACGCCCCGACGCCGTGGAGGCCGCCGGAGTAGAAATAGTTCGACTCCCGGCTGCCAAACTTTCCGCCGGCGTGGAGCTTCGTCAGCACGACCTCGAGCCCGGAAATCTTCAGTTTCGGGTGCGGATCGACTGGAATCCCCCGGCCATTGTCATGCACGGTGACCGCATCACCCGGTTTGTGCAAGGTGACGATCACGTGGTCCGCGTAGCCGTTGAGATACTCGTCGACTGCATTGTCGACGATCTCCCAGACCAGGTGATGCAACCCCTTGGTATCGACGCCGCCGATATACATGGCAGGTCGAACGCGAACGGGTTCCAGACCTTCGAGGGCTGTAATGTCCTCGGCGGTGTACTTGGTCTGCTTGAGGGAAGACGCAGCGCTCATACGAGGGAATCCGTTCGGTTACTGGTAGTACTTTTTCGAAAGAATCGCGCCGGTCTGGGCGTCGATGATGTAGTGCGGCCCACCGCCAGTGATGCGGGTTCCCGGACGATGATTGATGCCGTACTTGACGTGCCAGCCGTCAAGCTCAAGGCTAACTTCAATCTTCAGTCGATACAGCTTCTCGCACATCTTGACTGCATCGCGTTCCGCTATTGCGATTGCTTCGTCAGAACGAATGGTAGGTGCATCGGGGAGATTAGATGGGTTCTCATACACATCGATCGGTGCCGCGACGGGACCGTCGAGGAATCGCACCGCTGTTGGTTTCGGAAGGCGGTTGTATCCGATTTCCGGCTCGTTCGAGCGATGTTGAACGATCAGTTCAATTTCCATGTCGTGAAGCTCGCGTTCAGACGCAGTTGTCGATTCCCAAATGATCTCCTTCAAGATTGGAAATCGCATTCGCTGTTCTCTCGTGAAGTCCATGGCAATCAATGGTCCGTAGGCACTCCCAAAGTAATTGATGCTGTCAGAAACATCTTTCCCAATGTAGATTTTCCCATTGGGATAGGTGATTCTGTAAATGACTTTGTAGCGTGGCGTGTCTGACATCACACTACCCCCAAGAAGTCGCGATAGTATTAGAATAACGTCCCCTGCCCGTCGCTGTGGCCGTTCTTCTCGGGGTCTTTCGGTTTCCGCTCGGGTTTCTCCGCCTTGCCCTCGACCTCGTCCCAGTTCGCGAGTTCGATTGGCAGCGGGACGACGCGGGCGAAGTTGGTGCGGGAACCGGGCTTCTCCCCCTTGCCGCCGCGGTTTTGGCTCTTGATCGCCCCGGGTCCGAACTCCTGGGTTTTGCCGGTTTCCGTCTCGACGACGAGCTTGTCGAACCGGCCCCCGACAAGGGTCCCGCCGATGCAGATGTCCTCGTCGAGTTTGATTCCGATCACGCCTTTCCCGACACCGGAGAGGATGTTGACCTGGTCGATGGGGAAGTGGATCAGGTGGCCGCGTTGGGTTGCGAGCATGACGCCGGTCTCGTCCTGGACAAGGCGGACCATCACCACCTTGTCGCCGGGGTCGAGCTTGGCGTAGCGTCGGCCCGCCTTGGTTGACTCGGGGCGGTACGCGGCGAGCGGCAGTCGCAGCACGTAGCCGGCGCTCGTCGCGATGAACAAATACGGGCCACCGGGGATGTCGCCGGTCGCGGGCTGGTCGGTGGGCGTGAACCGCGGATCGGTCGGCATCGCCGCGATGATCCGGGTCTGGTCCGGAAGCTTGAAGAACTTCGTGATCGGCTCGCCGTACCCGGAACTGGCGGGGACCTCGTTGCCTCGCATGGTGTAGGCGGCCCCGTCGTCGGCGAAGAAAATCACCGTGTCGAGGGTGCTCGTCGGCACCACCGCGACGACCTCGTCCCCTTCCCGGACGCGGGTCGATTCCACCGACGCGAGCCGGCCGACCCGCTTGATCCAGCCATCGCGGGTGAGCACGACGTTGGTGTTCTCCCGGACAATGTAGGCGTCCTCGTTGAATTCGAGGACATCCTCGTCGGAGGCCATCCGCGTCTTCCGGCGGGTCACGAACGGCTCGTCTTGCAGCTTTTCCAGCTCCCCGCGGACGACGCCCCAGAGCTTCTTTTCCGAGGCGAGAATCCCCTCGATTCGCGATGCTTCCTTCTGCTTCTCCTTCAATTCGTCGAGGATCTTTTGGATCTCCATCTGGGCGATCTTGTAGAGCTGGCTGTCGAGGACGGCATTGGTTTGCTCGTCGTCGAGGAGGAACTCGGCCTTGAGTCGCTCGGCGGCGTCGGGTTTGCCGGTGCTGGTGCGGATGATGCGGATCGCCCGGTCGAGGGCGTTGAAGATCTTGGCGAAGCCCTCAAGGATGTGGATCCGTCGGCGGAGCTGGCGGAGGTGGTACTCGAACCGTTTCCGGACCGTTTCGAGGCGGAACTGGAGGAAGTGTTGGAGGATTTCCCGCAGGCTCAGGCCGTCCTTGGGGACCATCGTCCGGCCATCTTCCGACGGGACGAGGGCGGTCATGTTATAGGCGAAGTTCTTCTGCAGCTCGGTGTGCTTGAAGAGGTAGGCCATGACGAGGTTCTCGTCGGCCCCGGGTTTGATGTCGAGGGTGATCCGCATCCCCTCTTTTTCGTTGGATTCGTTGGTGACCCCGAGCAGTTGGGGGAGTTTCTTGTCCTCGATGATTCCGCCGATGATGTTTTCGAGATCCCCTTTGACGACGCCGTAGGGAATGGAGGTGACAACGATCTGTTTCTTCCCGCGGCCGAGATCCTCGATCTTCCACTCGCCCTGGACTTTGATGCTGCCGGTGCCTTCCTCGTAGATTTTGCGGAGCGTGCCACGGTCGGTGACGATCTTGCCGCCGAGGGGGAAGTCGGGGCCCTTGACCTTGTCGAGGAGCTGGGCGACGGTCGCGTCCGGGTTGTCGATGAGGTGGACGCAGGCGCGGAGGACCTCGCCGAGGTTGTGCGGCGGGATGTTGGTCGCCATCCCGACGGCGATTCCCTGGGTTCCGTTGACCAGCAGGTTCGGGAACTGGGCGGGGAGGACGACCGGTTCCCGGCGGTTGCCGGCGTAGTTGTCGCGAAGTTCGACGGTTTCCTGGTCGAGTTCGCTGAGCAGAAACTCGGAAGCGCGGGTGAGCTTGGCTTCCGTGTACCGGTAGGCGGCGGGCGGGTCGCCGTCGACACTGCCGAAGTTGCCCTCGCCGTGGACCAGTGGGACGCGCAAGACCCAGTCCTGCGACTGCCGGACGAGGGCTTCGTAGATGGCGGAGTCGCCGTGGGGGTGGTAGCGGCCCATCACGTCGCCGACGATCTGGGCGCACTTGGCGGGTCGGCGGTCGAACGTCAGGTTCGAGTCGTGGTACATCGTGTACAGGATCCGCCGCTGCACCGGCTTCAAGCCGTCCCGCACGTCGGGGAGTGCCCGGCCGGTCACGACCGACATGGCGTAGCGGAGGAACCGGGAGCGGATCTCCGATGTGATCGAAACCGTTTCAATCCGTGCCATGCGTGGCCTCGACGTCGAATCTGGACAAGCGTTTACTCAGAATACTACACGCCGGGGCGAGGTGAAGGTCAGAAGCGATCGGTGCTGGAGTCGCCCCGGAATGTCAAACACCCCCGCGGGAGCGGGGGTGTGGGAGTTCGGCCCCAGAATCTTCTACCAGATCACTTGCCGTCCGTCGAGGATTTCGGGCCGGGATAGGCCTTCAGGCACTCGGTAAGCTGGGCGTCGTAGTCCTTCGGGGTGTTCTCGAACCCCTTCACGTTCCAGATCATCATCAGCGGCTTTCCGGCCGGGGTCTTGTTCGCTTCGACGAGCCCACTGCGGAGTTTCTCGACGGCGGCCTCGCTGAGCGAATCCTTCCGGTAAGCGACAACCGCGGGCGGGAAACACTCGGATTCACACATCACCCGGAGGTGCTTGAACGCGCCCGGTTTCAGGGCCTGGTATCCGGAAAGTTGGGCCGCGTCGACGAGGGCGGCACAGCAGTCGCCGGAAACGACCTCGTCCAGCACTTCCTCGGCGGTTTGCGACTTGCTCGGCTTCGGTTTCGCGGTCGTTTCGGGGAGCCCGGTGCGGATCTTGTCCAGGTACAGGAAGCAGTGAGCCTTTGCGCCGCGGGGCAGGACCAGGCACTCGTCCTTGATGTCGCCGACTTTGCCGAGGGGACAATCCTTGTGGACGACGACGCAGGCCGTCACCTTGTGCCCTTGCGGAACGGAAACGACGATCGGGACGATTTCGGGGTACTGCTTGCGGACCCAGGCGAACTCGAAGCCGTGGAAGACGCCGACGTTGAGGTCCTTGTCTTTCATCCGGGCCGCGAGGTTCTGGGCGTCCGGGGTCACGTCGACCTGTGCTTTCATGCCGGTCTGGCGGGTGAGGATGTCCTGGAATGGGACGGAGAGTGCCTTGATCATGATCGGCTTGACGTCCCGGAACATTCCCTGGACGAGGCCGAGTTTGATGGTTTCGGGCTCGGCGGCGTGGGCCGGTTGGGCCGGGACCGCGAGGATGGCACCGAGTCCGACGACGCCGATGACGGCCGCGGCCGTCCGATTCCAGTTCCGCACTGCCGTACTCCCTCCCGCCTCGGCGGGGTTCGTCGAACTTCCGGACCAGTTTTGCGGTCAGCCAGCCGGACCTGCTGACCGCGGAGATTCAGTTGTGGATCAGCGGGCGATTTCCAGAACGATTCAGCGTCCCGGGAAGGCCGGTCGGACTCCGCCGGCCGTCACCCGTTCGAGCGTGGCAAGCGATTTCAGGTGCTCGTAGACCGCCTCGACGTACTCGGCCTGGGCCTTTCCGGCGAGCGCCTCGGTGCGGATCACGAACTCCGGATCCTGCCGGGCGGCGGCGGCCTTGCGGGCTTCTTCGACCTGGATCCGGGCGTTCTCGAACCGCTTCTTCGCTTCCTTCATTTTCTCGTTGGTCGCTTCCCACGTGAGGAAGGAGTTGATCGCTTCGAGCCGGACAAGGTTGTAGGTCTTCTCGTAGACGGCGTCCTGTCGGAGGGCGTATTCGGTGGCCCGGGCGACGCGGTCCTCCTTTTTGCCGACGAGGTTGCTGGGCATCTCGGGCCCGAGGGCACCGGGTCGGTACTCGCCGTTGCGGACCGCGATGGGAATCGGCCGGGCATGGAGGTCCGAGCCGGCCCCGAGGGTGGGAACAATTTGCCGGAAGTTGATCTTCGCCTGGGCACAGATTTCGAGCCGGAAGGCATCGACACCCGCAGCAGCTTGCACGAGTTCCGGACGCCGGGCCAAGGCCAGGCAGACCACCTGATCCTGCGTGACTTCGCCCCCCATGATCGGGAGTTCCGTATCGCGGGGGATAAAGTCGAACTCCGGCTCGACGCCCATCGCTTCCTTGAGGGCCTGCAAGGACGCCTTCTGCCCGGCGACGGCGTTGACCCGTTGTTTCCGCACCTCGGAGATCACATCCATGATCGTGTAGAGGTGGAACTTCGTGACCTTCACCTTCGGATCGACGACGCCGGCCTTGAGGATTTCCTCCAGGAATTTGCGGAACACATCGAGCGTTGTGATCACGTCCGAGGCGGTTTGCTCCTGCTGGCGGGCGTAGATGAAGGTGTAATACATCCGGGTGATGTCGTAGACGGTCTCGTTGTGGACCTTCTGCACCTCGGCAGCACCGACGGCGACGCCCCGTGCGGCCTGTTGCTTGCGGATCGGGATGTCCGGGCTGATCAGACCCGTCGCGGCGCGGAGGTTGTTGAGGGAAGTCAGGCCCAGTTCGGCGGCGGCGAGGCTGTGCTGGGCCGCCTTCAAGTTCGGCTGGCGTTCCAGGCCGATCGCGATGCACTCGGCCAGGCTGAGCGTGGTGTTTGCCGTCACCACGGGTTTGGGCGGTTGGTTCGGTTCGGACGCCTTCGGCGGTTCCGCCTGCCGGGAGACAGTCGGGATCGGCATCGCCCGTACCGGCGGGGGTGGCGGCACCTCCACGGATTGGGCGCTGGCGGTCTCGGTTCCGAGAATGGCCGCCCACACCCCGGCCACGCAGCGAGTCCGGAATCGAGATGTCGAGCGAAGGTGCCGGGACGTGGCGGGGGGCATGACCGATCCTCGATCGCGTGCGGTCGGCAGACCACACGGTGGTGTTCCAGTCCACCCCGTTCATCGACCAGCGCGAAGCCATACCTCAACCGCGACCCCGCCAACCGACGAGTCTGTGCGGCCCCCCGAACCAGTTGGACCGCCTGTACCGGTTTCTCCGCGTCCCCGCAAGATCCACCGACATTCCCAGCAGGGGTGCATCCCCAATTTTTGGGAAGTGTCCACGGGATGGGCGGGTCGGTTCCGGGTCACCCCCCGCCAACCGCGAATCGCTACTCACTGGAATGCAAACGGATAGGACTTTTTCACATTCCAGCGATTGGCTGTTAGACGTTGGTCATAGCTTTAGCCGCACCTGCCGGGGTGCATCCCAATTCTCTGGCTCGAGTTGACGGCCAAGGATGCGTCCGAAGGTATTGCCGTCCCGGGAAATGGGTTTGTCTTCGAGCCTGACACGCTCGTTCTGTCAGCCCAGGTCGAAGACCTGGGCTTGGGAAACGCCGACAATTTCGGCCCTGTAAGATCCCCGGCTTCCCAGGCCTTCGGCCTGGGCTGAAAGAACGAGCCTGTCAGGCTCGAAAGCCGGGTTCGCCAAGAAGCACGAGGATTTCTTCTCCGTTCGCTCCCTCAGAAAATCTGGCACTCATCGCCGGCGGCGGGAGAGTTCTCGCGCAACTTTCCGGAGGAATTTCGTTAAGATGGGGAATCCGGGAACCGACACGCCGGACGATCTCGAACAGGACTCCGCCATGAACTCCTTGCTCCTGGGCCTCGCGATTTCCTCGTCGCCAGCGGTTGCGGGCCAGTATCCGATGCCGTTTCCTCCCGGCGTTCGCCCGGTTCCGGTGGTTCCCGTCGCACCGGTGCAGCCCCGCGGACCGGTGTACCCGCCGACAATCCCTTTTCCCGTGCCGTCTCCCGTTCCGCAACCTGCGGTGGTGGCGATGACGGTGGACGAGTTCGCCCGTTGCTTCAAGCCGCTTCCCGGGTACTACAAGGTCTGGCTGATCCACCCCAAGACGTGCCGACCGGTCGAGGTGTGCTTCACGCTCCCGCCGGGTTGCCCGAAGGTGGAGGTGGGTCGACGCCGGCTGGAGTTCGACTACGGGAAGCGCGAAGTCGAGATCCACTTCCGCCATAACGGCACCGTGGATGTGGACTACGACTGACCGTGGAAGCCGGGTTCGCCGGTGATTTCGAAACTCCCCCGGGGCCGGTGACTGGCTCCGGAGGAGTTTCTTCGTTTCCGGTTACATCGGGCTCCACTGGTGGACGACTTTTCCGGACAGGTCGCGCAATTCGAAGGAGATGGTTGCCCCTTTTTCCGTCGGCTTCACGGTGACGGCGAGGAAGCCGCCCTTGACGCGGTGGAACTTGTGGATCTTCGGGTCTTCCCCCGGGCTGCCGCCGGCGTGCTGGTCACTGGCGGCACCGACGGAAAACTCGTGCAGCCCGGTTTTGGGGTGGACCGAGTGGTACTGCCAGTGTCGGTCTCCGCAGACAACGAAGAAGTTGTCGGGCACGTTTTCCTTCAGCCAGCCACGGATCTCGTCCCCCTCGTGCTGGAACCCCTCGTTGGCGTGATTGTCGTTCTTGTTCTTCCGGTCGGGGCCGACCAGCGGAGTCGGGGAGACGAGGATCTTCCAGGTTGCGGTGCTGGCCTTGACGGTGGACTTGAACCATTCCTTTTGCTTGGGCCCCCAGATGGTTTTGCCGGGGCCGTCCGGCATGGTGTTGGGGGATCGGAAGTCGCGTCCATCGGTGAGCCAGATTTGAAGGTGCTGACCCCAGCGGAAGGTGCGGTAACTCGGGCCGTCACCAGTTCCCATCGGGGCCTGCTGGCGGAAGATTTTCTGCCCCTCGGCGAAGGTGAGTTCTCCCATCTTTTTCCCGGGCCAGGAGTCGTTGTTGAGCGTGTCGTGATCGTCTTTGAGCCAGTACGTCGCGACGTGGCGGTTGAACTCGACCAACCTGGGGAGGCTAAACATCCGCTCCCAGTGGTAGCGGGCGAGGCGGGGGGTGACGGCACGGGGTTCGTCGTTGTCGTAGTAGACCAGATCGCCGGTGAGCATCGCGAAGTGGGGCTCGAAGGCCAGCATGCTCGGGTAGATGCCGTGGCCGTCCGGGTGGCCGCGATCCGGGTATCCCTGGCAGGTCATGACGCAGAAGCGGACCTCGGAGGCGGTTTCCTCGGTGGGAGCGGTCGAGAATCGGCCGCGGAAGGTGCCGTGCGCCGGCTTCCCGCCGGGGCCGGTCGTCTCGCTGAGGTAGTGGTACTTCGTGCCCGGTTTGAGGTCGCGGAGCAGAAACTGGTGGGAGAAATCTCCGGTTTCGGAGACTTCGAACCACTCGGTGGTGGTGGCGTCGGTGAGATCTTCGCGGGTTCCGTAGCGAAGGCGGACGCGACCGGCCGCTCCGGAGCAGACCCCCTCGCACTTCTCGATGTCCGGGTTCTCGACGGGTTTCTTGTCCTTGCGTTTCTCAAACGTGATGCCGTCTGCGTTGCGGGTCGATTTCGCCGTGAGGCGGGTCCAAACGATGGCGGTGGTCGGGGTTACCTCCCCGACGCGGGTTCCCGTCGCCTGGTGGGGTTGCGGAGCTTCCTCGGCGGAAACGGACCCCGGTTCGATCGCGATGGTTGCCAGGGCCGCGGTCGTGCCGGCAACAAACGATCGGCGGGAGAACGGGGGAGATTGGCTCATGGGATCGCTGCCTGCAGGTCGGGGAAAGGGAATCGAGACCGTCGGCCTACTTCCACTCGGCGAGGAACCGGAACGCCTCGCTGGCGGAGAAATCCAGGGGGATGGCACCGTCGGCGAGGGTGATTTCCTGCTGCTCGACCCCTTCCCCGTCGATGGCGGCGGCTCGTGTGGGATCTTTCGCGAAGCGGAAGTCGGCGGTGCCGGCGTACCCCGAGCATTCCAGGAACCGGGCCGACACCGCACGATCCGGGCCGTGCGGACGCAGCGAAGTCATCAGGAGACTCGGCAGGTCGACGTGGCCGAGCCAGCCGCTCGCCCCGACCGGCGGCGGTCCCTTGTCCGTCAGCACCACCGGGGCCGGCGCGACCCACCCGGACGCCGTCTGCATCGGGTACTCCCGGTCCGCCGCCACCAGCAGATCGAACTTCCGGCACTGCTCCCCTTCCGGAATCAGCACGACGTCGGCCATCCGGGAACCGTGCCGTTGCAGGAACGGCAACCCGCCCGGGAACAGGAACGTCCGCTCGGCGGCGAGGCGGACTTCGAGGTAGTCCGGCGAAACAGGGCGCGTGTACGTCGTCTGTGTGTTGGAGCCGTTGACGCCGCGGAAGAGGGCCGCCCGCTCGTCGCGCCAGGCGAAGCGGGCCCCGTAGTAGGAGTGCCAGGGGTAGCCGGTCGCGGTGTGATGCACGTCGAATTCGAGGGAAATTTCGAGCGCCGGTCGGCCGATCCACGCCCGCAGGCGATGGCGGAAGCTCGCCAGAACCACGTCGTGGTCATCGAGGATGTCCCCCTCGGCGAGCACTTCCCCGAGTGCGGGGCCAGACTGCGTCACGCGGACGGAGCGGGCTCGCATCTTGCTTCCCGGGTTGTAGATGACCTGCATCCCGAGCCGGTTCAAGCGGGTCCGGGTGTCGCGGAAAGCACGCAGGGCACCGGTGGCGGGGTCGAGTTCCGCCTCGAAGAACTCGTTGCGGACGGTCGTGTTCTCTGCCGTCTTGATGCGAGCACGCGGGGGCGATCCGGCAGCGGCGTTCCGGGGGAACCACGCGAATCCGAGGGCGGGAACCTCCACGACGACGCGAGCTTTCCCATCGGAAAATTCCGATGCCTTGACTGGATCCGCGACGGGAACCGGACCGGAAAAACCGTCGAGTTCCAGGGCGACTCGCCGGGTAAATGCGCACGGGTTGAGGATGAGTACCCCCGGTTTTCCCGCTTCCGAGCGGGCCTGGAGCCGATCCGCGAGCCG
>CAZKIQ010000028.1:0-67746 GCA_964552815.1 uncultured Alcaligenaceae bacterium
CGGTGCGACGGATACTGTGACAAGAGGTGCAGTGTGTTCGATGGATCCGGATCTGCGCGGGGGCCGGGAGCAATCCCGGTCCCTATCGCGACCAGCATGGGGGGCCGGGAGCAATCCCGGTCCCTATCGCGACCAGCATGGGGGGCTGGGAGCTCGCCAGCTGCGCGATTTCCTGCGGTTCGAGCCGGCCGAGAAGCATAACGTTCTGATCCCCCCTGACATGTTATGTCCTCACGACACGGTGGAGCGGGTCAGGTAGGCCTGGTAATCGGCGGCGGAGGAGGTGCCATCGAGAAGTGAACTGGTCTCCTTCGAACCGCTCCGAGGCAGTTGTCCACATGGCTGTGAAGTGACCTGGATAGAACGTGTTCTCGCCGTGAACGACATACACATACAGATCGGGTCGGTCCAGCCTCGCAAGTCGACCCCGGCGAGCCAGCCCAAGAACCGTGGGTGTGTCCTCTCCTTTGCCAAGAGGGGGATACTCGGGCAGCGCATCCCGTCGAGCAAGCAGCGACCCCTCCCAGTCGCGATAGCCCGACACCGCCAACCTGCCTTCCTTGGGCCAGTAGAGTGTCCACCTCTCTAGCACGCAACCGTCGGTACCGGTACGCTCCAGCGCAGCTATCTGTGCGGACAGTCGATCCGGGTCGGACAGATCATCATCGTCCCACTGACAGACGTATTCGCCTCGGGCTGCGGCCACAGCGCGGTTCCGGAGTTCTCCCAGTTTCAGGCCCACGTCCCCGACGACGACCACCCGAATTCTCGGGTCGGCAATACGGTTCAGGTGGTCAGCGAGAACGGGGTCGAGGAACTCGGTGATAACCACGAGTTCTCGGTGGGGGTAGGTTTGGGCACGGAAGCAATCGACGGCCGTTGCAGCCATCCGTCCCCGTCCGCGAGTCACCATCAGACATGACACCAGCGGGCCAGAGGCGCTGGGAGGTACAGCCTCGGCGGGGAAGCGACGGACGAGTTCTCGCAAAATCGACCGGTACAACGGACCCACGTACCGGGCGGTCGCAGTCTCCCACCATCGCTCAAGTTGGGCAGGGTCGGTCGTGTTCACGCCGTGGAATACATAGGTGTACAACCGCGGCAGATCGACCGTGACGACTCGGTGGTCTCGGAGCAAGTTGTCGATGACGGGCGTGTCCTCCCGGCAGGGAAGGTCGGGGTAGCGGGGCAGCGTGCACCTGATCGCGAGGAGCGTGCCCTCCCAGGCTCTTCGCACCGAGATGCCTAATCGATTTCGATCCGGGTGCCACAGGACCAGCCGTTCAAGAAAACAGGCTGCGGAACCTGTTTCCCGTAAGGCCTTGACTTGCACCGTGAGCCGTGCGGGATCGTGTAAGTCATCGTCATCCCACACGCAAACCAGTTCCGCATCCGTTGTCGCGATGGCGGCGTTTCGCAAGGCTCCGGGACCAGCGGCCGGGTCGGGGTGGACGAGTAATCGCACCCCATTGCCCGCGTGGTTGTCGGCAAGGGCGATGAGTTCCGGATTCGGACGGTTCGTACAAATCACCAGTTCCCGGTGCGGGTAGGTCTGACCCAGGAAACCGGCAACCGCTCGGTGGACGTGTTCCGCTCGGTCGACGGTCGCCATCACACAGCAAACCTTGAGGTTGCCATTGGCGAGGTTGAGAGACGCTGAAGGTAAGTGCCCATTGTGGACTGTCATCGGAGGTTGAGCAGGTAGCCCGGAACCTGACACCGGGTGATTGAACCAGGTTCCGTCCCAGTGATGGACTACGTGTGCACCCTCGGTCTTCGCTGCCCACGTCTCCAGGTCGTAAGCACTCCCGTTGTGACATTCTTCACGCGTGAGCGGGTAGACAAGATCGGCCGGCAGGACAGTAACCTCCGTTGCGGCAGACGGGTCACCCAGTACCCGGGCAAGAAGGAAGGGTCCTGTTGCATCGAGTGGGTCTGGTAGCCCGGCACAAGCTGTCGTGGCGGCGAAGACGCGGTCCCAGAACCGGTGACCTGGTTCGCTGGCCAGAAAGGCATTCCCCGGGATCGAGGTGAGTCCTCGTTGGGCCGCCGCTCCGCCCGCAGCGTGCTCGGCCGGCTCGGCAGCCAGGACGACGCCACCGGCTGACAGAAGGGCGTCGACCGGCTTAAGACATTCGCAGTCCAGGTCGGCGTACACCCCTCCATGGGCGTGAAGCACAAGGTACCGGCCAAGGTCGGCTCGACAGATCGGGTCGACATAGCTGTCGAACGTCGGGAGGAAGTCCGGGTAGCGTTGAGCAACCAGTTGGCGGAGGTCGGCGTCCGTCCACAGGGTGTACTCCCACCCTGGGTGGTGGTATCTCCAGCCGTCGGCGAAGGCGGCATAACGCGGGGGAAGGTTGGCGGTTTTCCAGGTTTGGTGGAGTTTTCGCGGAATACCGGTGTTGGTTGAACTCTGTGAAAGTCTCTGCTGGGATTCCTCACTTGAACCCAGGCACCATCTCCCCCACATGGCCCGGAAGGCTGCCTCCATTCCGCGAGCGAATCGTCGCGAGTCCATGAGTGGCGATGCCTGCATTCGGTCCCGCAAACTCGTTCGCAGAGCCACAAGCCTGGGTAAGTCGGATGCCAGATCTGCCGCGATGCGAATGAAGTCCTCGTCGGAGCGAGCAACGAGTTCCTCCAAACCCAACAACGTAAGCTGGCACAGGCCGGCCCGGCCGCTCACGGTGTCGCCGACCCTGGTCACAACCGGCACCCCCATCCAGAGAGCATCCAGGCTGGTGGTGTGACCGTTAGCGGGCAGGGTATCGAGGGCGATGTCGATGTCGTGATATCGTCGCAAATACTCCCGACGGGGGGCGAACAAGATGAACTGGACTCGGTCCGGATCGACCCCTTCGGAGGCAAAGAAATTCCAGGTTTGCCGACGGTGGACACCTTCCGGTGCCATCACCACCAGCCGCGACCCGGGTACGGCTCGGAGAACCGCCGCCCAGAGGCGAAGAACCCCGAGGTTGACCTTGGCGAAGTTGTTCAGGCAGCCGAACGTAATGGTTTTGGTGCTCTCGGCGGGAACTGCTCCGACGCATGTTACGCTGTCGAGAGGGTCGTAGCACCAGAACGCGCCGGGAAGTCGGACCGTGGTTTCCTGATAGAAGTGGTCGAACAGTCCGGGGGGGTCGAGGTGTGAGTCACTGATTCGGTAGCCCATGGCGGCGAGCCCGGTGGATCCTGGGTAGGCCAGCCAGCACACCTGAACCGGGGCGGGTCGTCGGGCAAAGACCAACAACCTGTTGTCGGCCAGGTGCATGGTCAAGTCGACCAGTACGTCGATCTGATCCTGTCGAATCAAGTCGGCCAGTTCGTCATCGGATAGCCGATGCGTGTCTCTCCAAGTGTCGGCGTGGCTCCGGAGCCGGTTCGTGATCGCATCTGGGCGAGCGAGGTCGGAATAGCAAACGACCTCCACCTGTTCCTTGTCGTGAGCCTCGAGCAGCGGTGTGAGAAACAGGGCCTGACAGTGGTCTCGAAAGTTGGGTGACACATATCCCACCCTCAGGCGTCGGGTCGGCGTTCGATCGTTGGCGTAGGGCTTGGCGCCGTACCCCAGGTGGTCGGCGTGCCGGGCGGCCCAGCGAACCTGTTCCTCGGCGAGCGAGCGAGGATCATCTCCGGGACGGAAGATGCGAGCGAAAAGCAGTACACTGTGGAGTTTCGCAGAGTCCGGCCGGACACTCAGCCCTCGCTCGCAAACCTCGACGGCGTCGGCGGCGCGGCCCTGGGCGAGTCGGATGCCGGCCAGGTTCTGGTACGCCTCCGCCGTTGCCGGCGACGCCTCGATCGCTTGCTCGAAACAGGCGGCTGCCTCGTCCACTTCGCCCAGGTCCCGGTGCGCCAGACCCAGGTGGTTCAAAACTGCGGCGGAGCCAGGAGCGAGCGCGACCGCCCGGCGGAGCGTGTTGACCGCGTCCGTCGGCTGACCCAGTTCCCGTAAAACCATTCCGAGGTTGCTCAGTGCCGCGAGGTGGTGTGGGTCTAGTGCGATCGCTTGACGGTATGCACCTTCCGCACCAGGATGGTTGCCCATTCGGTGGAGCAAGTTGCCGAGGCTGTTGTGAGTATCCGGTTGATGGGGATCCAACATCAGGGCCTGGTGAAAGGCACTGATCGCGGCCTGGTTCTCCTGACAATCGGCGAGCACATCGGCCAGGCGATCCCAGTTCTGGGCCGAAGGGGCGATCTCGACGGCCCTTTGAGCGTGTTTCAACGCCTGACCCAGGTCTCCGATCCGATGGAAGGTGTCCGCCAGGTTGGCGTGGGCGGTGGGGTGGCTGGGGTCGTGGTCGATTGCACGTCGGAAACTGTCCAGGGCGTCTGCATGTCGGCCAAGGGCGGCCTGGGCGGTTCCCAGGTTCGCGTGGAAATCTGCGGCACCGGGGGCGTTCTCCAAAGCGAGACCGATCCACTTGATCGCTTCCTCGTGGTCGCCGCGTTGGTGGTAAACGACGCCCAGGAGGTGCAAGGCGTCGGGGTGGGTAGGGCTACCCCTCAGTACCCATTGATACAACTCCGCAGCTTCATCGAGACGGGACTCCTGGTGAAGCATCACTGCCGCGGACAGAGCCTCCGCAAGTGTCACGACTCGTCCTCGGGAAACGGGAGGTGGCATAATCTGGCGGCACGGAGCGATCGCAGAAGTCCGGACCGGATCTCTCGGAAGCCGTTGGCCCCGCCGACCTGGTGCAGTGCGTCGGGGCCGAAGCCATACCCCAGTTGCCGCAGGGACGAGTCCCGGTTGTAAATCATGTCGTAACCGACCCGCATTGTTACCCCCATCCCGCGGAGGTAGTTGGAAACGAGTAGGTCGTCGTCCCCGAAAAGCAGTTCGCCGACCTGGTCAAGGTAGTTTTCGAAATCGGGCGTGCGGAACCACCGGGGTTGGTGTAACCGGAGTGCGAAACCCTCGGCCAGGTCCACTTCCATCCCGTCGATCAACCGGGCGGGCTCGCCGCGAAGATAGGGTCCGATTCGAACTCCCGCTCCGGCCCAGCAACAATCAGGGTGTCGAAGCAGTTTCCGCAGCAGACCCTCGACGGCCCGTGCCCCGTAGACTGTGTCGTCGTCCGCCACGACAACCAGGGCGTCGTCGGGGACAACCTCCAGCGGCCCGAGCAACTTGGTGAGCGGGCCATAGTCTTTCTGGCAACGGTGAACGGTCAGCCGGGGCAGATTCGCCCAGTCTGTTGGCACCTCGACCGTCGCCTCAGGGAATCGTCGATAGGCCGGGGGTACGCTAACCATGACCCGCAAACCAGGCAGCGTCTGGCCGGCAAGCGACTCCAGTACCGGTCGGCACTTGCCGACGCGCGGGGGGGTCACTGTCAATCCCACGACCACTGATCCGACACCCAGCCCGGCGAGAACAGCGGGAAGTTCGGAGGTGGGGATTGCGAGAGGGTTCACATTTACCCGTTAGCGGGAATCGCGGGCGAGGGGCCGTACCGAGCACCCCGTTCGTAGGCTTGGGAGTCAAAATAGGTATCGATGCGGGCGATGACGCCGTCGGCGACCTGGTATTCGTGAAGGATCCAGACCTCGGTTCTGGGCCCGGTTAGGTTGTCCGCTGGGCAAAGCCACTGGCGTCGCATTGCCGCCACCCGATTTCCGGAAGCATACCACCGGCCGAACTCTTCCTCAACGGGCACGACGAGTGTATACGCGGTTCGAATCATCTGATCCACCCCGTCCGGCCCGACGAAGGTGCCCCCGAACCCGAGGGTGTCCGACCCGGTGTGAATCACCATCTGGATTTCGGGATGGAGGAGATGGCGGCATGCCTGGCCGGCGTTTTCCCGATAACGAAAGTATCCACGCATAAACGCCTGGCAGACAGCGAGCGGATCGGAGGTGAGATCCGCCGGAGAGAGTGGTTCCGTCGGCGTGCTCAGAGCCGTGGCGAGAGCGACCAGAGTTGATCGTCGAACCACCCCGCCTTTCTCCGCAGACCGCACAGCGCGTTCGCTGTAACCCGCCCGCCGAGCCAGTTCGAGTTGTGTCCAACCACGTTGTCGTCGGTAGAAACGGAGCAACTCGCCATGGCACCGGGCTTCCACGACAACCGATTCTTCGACGGGTTGTTCCGACCAGGGTGGATTCATGGGCGACAAAGACTTTGTACCGGAGTTGCCGGTAAGTTGCCGGTTTTCGGTCCATAGTTTGATGTATTCTAGATATTCCCCTGCCGTCGTGCAACCGCCGAGGCCCTCGCCCATGGCCAGCGACATGTGGAAGCTTCGTTCGTCCCGTCGACAGATTCCCGCCATTCGGCTCCAACTCGAACAACTTGACGCGCGGGAATTGTGGGCCGTCATCACGGTCACCTCGCCTCTCGACACAGTCGCCAACGATTCCCAGGTTACACTCCGGGAAGCGATCCTCGCGGCGGAAACCGACACTTCCGTGGACGGCTCGGCGGCGGGGAGCGGGGCGGACACGATCGTCTTCGACCCCGCCCTGGCCGGCAAAATCATCACCCTCACGACTGCCGGTAGCGACTCCGCCGGGCCGAGTGCCTTCGCCATTTCCTCGAATATCACAATCGCCGGGTTCACCGGTCCGAACGGTGTCACCCTCGCCGGGCTGGGGGCGGACTCCAACCTGCGGGCGTTTTACGTCTCGCCGACCGGCTCGCTCACCCTGCAAAATCTGACTCTTCAGAACTTCCGGCACCGCGGCGGGGATGGGAACATAGGCGGCGGGGCGGCCGGCATGGGCGGGGCGGTGTTCGTTCACGGCGGGTCGCTCACCGTCGATTCGTCGTCGTTCGTCGCGAACACCGCCCAGGGCGGGACCGGCCAGGGCGGGCAGGGGCACCACGGCGGCGGCGGGCTCGGCGGGTTCAACGACCTCGTCGGCGGCGGGATCGACGGCACCAGCCGGTTCGACGGCGGCGGGCCGAACCGCGGCAGCGGCGGGGCCGGCCAGGGTGGTACGACTACCTTCGACGGCGGTAGCCCGGACGGCGGGTTCGGTGGGGGTGGCGGCGGCGGCTGGAACGGGTTCGTCGGTGGGGCCGGTGGGTTCGGCGGTGGGGGCGGCGGCGGGTCCGGGTTCAAGAGCTTCACCGCCGGCGGCCCGGGCGGGTTCGGCGGCGGGGGCGGCGGCGGCGGCAGTCTGGAAGGAACAAGTTTGACCAGCTTTGATGGTGGTAGCCCGCGCCCTACCGGGGCCGGCGGCTACCTGGTCGGCGGCCCGGCCGTGCCCGGCGGGTTCGGCGGCGGGGCGTCCGGGAACGCCTACGGCGGCGGCGGGGCTGGCCTGGGCGGTGCCATCTTTGCCACCGACGGCACCGTCACCATCGTCAACTCGACCTTCGTCGATAACCGCTCGATCGGCGGGGCCGGGGCGAACCCGGGGCAAGGGCTCGGCGGGGCCGTGTTCGTCCGCAACGGCACGCTGGATGTCACCTTCGCCACCCTGACCGGGAACACGGCGGCCGACGGCGGCGGGGCGGTGTTCGCGGTCAGCGACGCCGACAGCGGCACCGGCTTCTCGGCCGGGACCGCGACCGTCAGCATCCGCAACTCGATTCTGGCCGAGAACACCGGGACGGACCTTGGCACCACGGCGATCAACGGGGCGGCCGCCCCGTCCGTCACGCAGTCGAGCAACCTGATCGGCGGTAACCCGCTCCTCGGCCCGCTCGGCCGGTACGGCGGGCCGACCCCGGTCCGCCCGCCGCTCGCCGGCAGCCCGGCCCTCGGGACGGCAACCCCGCTCGGCACCGTCACCACCGACCAGTACGCCGCGACCCGCCCCGGTACCCCGGACATCGGGGCGGTCCAGGCGCTCGCCACCCCGGTCACATCCACCGTTCCCGTGAACCTGTCGTTCACCGCGAACGCCGCCGGCGACCTGGGGACGACCCTGAAGCCGGTCGGCGAGGGCCGGTCGATCACCCTGACGGCGACCGCCGCCGCCCCGGTGGTCGGCGACCAGACCGTCACCGTCGGCGGGCTGATGGAACTGTACTACCGGTCGCTGGCGGTCGCCGAGAACGGGTACGATACTGCGACCCCGGGGACGTTCACCCTCGGCAGCGGCGGAGTCATCACCATCCCGGACGGGCAGACGACCGGCTCGATCACCGTCACCTTCCCGGCCGACCTCAACGCCCAGATCCTCCAGACCGCCACCCTGTACGCCGGAGACCTGTCGGCCGGGCTGACCCTCGGAGCCTCAGCGACCGTCAAACTCTTTGTAATCGAGACCCTCGTTACTCCGCCAGTCGGGAGGCCCGGTGATCTGCCGCCAACCGACGCCAACGCCCTGCGGGTGCTGCGGGACGTGGGCGAGGGCGGGCTGGCCTTCGGCTGGCCGGTGGGCAGAAACCCAGCCCCGGCCATCGGGGCGAACTGGCCCGGGGTATCCGCCAGTGATGGCCGGGTTGACTCCATCGTCGCCGACGCGGGCCTCAACACGTTGCGGGCACCCCTCCCGCCGGCGACCCTGGCGATCTTGACGGGGATGCGGGACTACAACGTCCGCGGCTCGTACTACGGCCCGGGCTGGAAGCTGTCGATGTTCGACCAGGTCGCCCCGCTCTCCGCGCTGACTCGCCTTCGCCTCGACGACAACGCCTTCGAGGGCCGGCTGATCGACACGTTCCCGGACGTCGGGCGAACGATCCTGCCGAACCTGTTCAGTTTCAACATGTCGGCGACCGGGGTCAGCGGACCGCTCCCGTCGATCCGGAACTCCGCGTCCACCCTCATCCGGCTGACGGACACCCGCCTCGACGGCGACCTCCCGCCGGACTGGACGGTGTTCAACCGCGACCTGAGCCGGAGCCAGCTCACCGGCGACCCGGCCCGTACCTCTCTCGTAAACGGCGCAACGAACCCCCCCGCCGGCTCGAATCAGCTCACCGACGCCTTCGTGATCCGGCCGACCGGTGTGGCCGTGACCGCCGGCCCCGGCCCGGACGCCGCCACCCTGACCTGGAACGCGGCCCCGGGCGGCCTCGGGTACTTCGAGGTGTTCGGCGCGGCCAACCCCGGCGGCCCTTACGCCCCGCTCGGCCGCACCGCCGACCTGTCCGCCACCAGCCTGGCGGTGACCGTGCCGGCCGGGGTCGATTGGTTCGTCGTCCGCCGGATCACCCAGGGACGGTTCGACGTGACCGGCCCGGCGAGCGCCGAGGTCAGCCTGTTCCGCACCGCCACGCCGAGCTTCGTCGTCACCACCCTGGCCGACGTTTCGGACCTGACCGACGGCGTCACCAGTCTGCGGGAAGCCGTCGCCTTCGCCAACGCCGCCCCCGGCGCGAACACCGTCACCTTCGCCCCCGGGCTGGCAGGCGGCACCGTCACCCTGACGAACGGCCCGCTGGAGTTGACCGACCCGTCCCGCACCACCCTCGACGCCGGCTCGCTCGGCATCACCGTCAGCGGCGGCGGCGAGTCGCAAGTGTTCGTCGTGGCCACCGGGGCGACCGCGACCCTGAACGGCCTGACGGTCGCCGACGGATTCACGGAAACCTATGGCGGTGCCATCGACGTCCGCGGCGACCTGACCTTCACCGGCGGCACCATCCACAACAGCGAGGCCCGGCTCGGCGGCGGGATGCTCATCGCCGCCGGGGCGACGGTTTTGCTCGACCGCGTGACGATGTCCGGCAACACCGCCCGGGACGACGGCGGCGGCATCTACAACGTCGGCACGCTGACGGTCCGGGCCAGCACGCTCAGCGGCAACACCGCCGGCCGCGACGGCGGGGCGATCTTCAACCAGTTTACCCGGAACGCGAATGGCGGGACGATCGGCGCCCTCGGGACCGTGACCCTGACGACCAGCACGCTGGCCGGGAACACCGCCACCAGGGACGGCGGGGCGGTGTACAACCGGGGTGCTCTGACGGCCGACTCGGTGACCGTGGCCGACAACACGGCCGGTAACGGCGGCGGGTTGTTCAGCGACACCAGCATCGGCGGGACGACGGCCGTGGCCGGGTCGATCGTCGCCCGGAACACAGGGTCCCAGGCCGACATCGCCGGCACCGTGATCGACGGCGGGTTCAACCTGGTGGCCAACGCCGCCTCGGCCGGCGGGCTGACGAACGGGGTGAACGGCAACCTCGTCGGCGTCGACCCCGCGCTCGCCACGCTGGCCAACAACGGCGGGCCGACCCAGACCATCGCCCTGCTCCTCAGCAGCCCCGCGATCGACGCCGGCGACCCGGCCTCGACCCGGCTCACCGACCAGCGGGGGTTCGCCCGGTTCGCCAGCCCGGCCGACATCGGGGCGTTCGAGTTCGGGGCCACCCCGCTGCCGGCCGCCCTGGTGGTGACCACCCTGGACGACGAGGACGACCCCGGGTACGACCCGGCCGACCTGTCGCTCCGGGAGGCGGTCCGGCTCGCCAACCTGAGTTCGGACCCGAACAGCATTACCTTCGCCCCGGCCCTGGTCGCCGCCGGGGACGTGAGCCTCACGCTCTCACTGATCGGGGACGGGACGGCCGGGCCGTCGGCGCTGGCGGTCACCACGCCGATCGTCATCGAGGGGCCGACCGGTGACAACGGGGTGACGCTCGCCGGCGGCGGGGCGGCGTCGAACCTGCGGGCGTTCTACGTCGGCCCGACGGGGGACCTGACGCTCCGCACCCTGACCGTCCGGGACTTCCGCCACAAGGGCGGGGATTCGGGCGTCGGCGGCGGGGCGGCCGGGCTGGGCGGGGCGATCTTCGTCGATCGCGGAACGCTGACGGCCGACCGGGTGACGTTCGCCGGCAACACGGCCCAGGGCGGCCGTGGCGGCGGCGGGGGCGGCGACGGCGGCGGCGACCTGGGTGGGAACGGCGGCGCCGGGTTGGGCGGCGGCCCCAACGGCGGCGCCCACAACGGCGGCGTCGGCGGGTTCGGCGGCGGCGGCGGGGGCGGCAATTTCGGCGGCAGCGGCGGGTTCGGCGGCGGCGGCGGGTACGGCGGCGGCGGCCGGGGCGGCAGCGGCGGGTTCGGTGGCGGCGGCGGGTACCCTTTCGGGATCGGCGGGTTCGGCGGCGGCCGCGGGGGGGACAGCGGCGGCGGGGGCGGGGCGGGGATGGGCGGGGCTGTGTTCGCCAACGGCGGCACCGTCACCCTCCTCACCAGCACCCTGGCCGGGAACACCGCGGCCGGCGGTACGGTCAATATCGACGACTCCGTGGCGAACACCGGCCAGGGGCTGGGCGGGGCCGTGTTCGTCCGCAACGGCACCCTGACGATCACGAACAGCACCCTGGCCGGGAACACCGCCGCGGACGGCGGCCGGCAGGTGTACATCCTGGGTGACTCGGTCGTCACCGGCGGCGACCCGGTGACCGCCACGGCCTCCACGGCCACGATCACCGGCAGCATCCTGGCCGGGGCCGACACGAGCGTCACCGACTTCGTCGGGAACACCAACGGCACCGGCACCCAGACGGCTGACGGGTCGAACAACCTGGTCCGGTCGGCGACCGGGTTCGCCGGGACCGGCACCCTCACCGCCGACCCGCGTCTGGCCCCGCTTGGCGACTATGGTGGGCCGACCCCGACCCTGGCCTTACTCGCCGGCAGCCCGGCCGTCGATGCAGCCACTGGCACTGGCTCAGACCAGCGGGGTGTCACCCTCCAGGGGTCGGCCCGGGACCTCGGGGCGTTCGAGAGCCGGGGGTTTACAATTGCAGCCACCAACGGCACCTCGCAGTCGACCGATGCGGGTACCCCGTTCACCGATCCGCTCGAAGTAACTGTCACGTCACTCGACACGGGTGTCCCTGTAGACGGGTTGACTGTCACCTACTTCGTCCCCGGGTCAGGGGCCTCTGCTGGCCTGTCCTCGATGACCGCGACAACCGCCGCCGATGGTACTGCATCCGTCACGTCGACGGCCGGATTGACGGCTGGCTCCTATCAGGTGACGGCAACCGTACCGGGCGTTACGGGGACTGCCGTGTTCTCCTTGACCAACGACCCTTTGTTGCAAACCATCACTTTCGGCCCGCTCGCCCCGGTGACCTACGGGGTCAGCCCGATCACCCTGGCTGCCACAGGTGGGGGGTCCGGAAACCCGGTGACGTTCTCCATTATCTCCGGGCCGGGCGACCTCTTGGGGAACGTCCTGACGGTGACCGGGGTCGGCGAAATCCTCATCGAAGCCAACCAGTCCGGTAACGAGACCTACACTGCCGCCCAGCCGGTTCAACGGACGTTGACGGTGAACCCGGCACTGCTGACCGTCACCGGCGACTCGGCAACCCGTGCGTTCGGTCAGCCGAACCCGCCTCTCACCGCGACTTTTTCGGGGTTTGTCAACGGCGAGACGCTGGCCACCTCGGGCGTCACCGGCGTGCCGACCATCACTACCTTGGCGGACATCAACAGCCCCGTCGGCGACTACCCAGTAACCCCTACCCTTGGGAGCTTGTCGGCGGTCAACTACTCGTTCCAGTTCGTGCCCGGGACTCTGACCGTGGGGCGGGCAGAACAGTCCATCACCTTCCCGAGCCCCTTTCCCATCGGCTTCGCGACTGGGGTGTCGGTACCCCTTGCCGCCACAGCGTCGAGCGGGTTGCCGGTGACCTATGTCGTTGTCTCGGGGCCGGGAGAACTCGTTGGCGGGTCGGTGGTCCGGGCGACCGGGCCAGGGGCGGTGGTCGTCCGCGCCACCCAGCCAGGGGACACCATGTTCGGTGCGGCCGAACCTGTCGAGGTGGCGATCGTGTTCCGCCCGGTCGGGTCGTCGGCCTTCCCCTTGTTCACCACCTCGGGGGACCAGGTTGGGGTCTCGGTGCAACAACCTGGTGAGCCGGCCAACGAGGTTCCCGGAACAGGACCTGGTTCCCGGGCCGTGGTGGCCGACGTGACCGGGGACGGCGTGGCCGACACAATCCTGGCTTCCGCACCTGGCGCCAGGGTGACCGTGACCTTGTTGGATGGCGTCACCGGGAACGTGATCCGCACCCTGGGTGCCTTCGAGGACACCTTCCGCGACAGTGCGACCCTGGCGGCCGGGGATGTCAACGGGGACGGCATCGCCGACATTGCCGTCGGTGCCGACGCGTTCGGTGGGCCGCGGGTGACCGTGTTCGACGGGGCAACAGGGTCCGTGTTGGCCGATTTCTACGGGATCGACGACCCAGACTTCCGGGGTGGGGTCCGGGTCGCCCTGGGTGACGTTGACGGAGACGGCCTGGCCGACCTGGCGGTGGCGGCCGGGGTCGGTGGAGGGCCCCGCATCGCCCTGTGGGACGGTGCCAGCCTGCGACCTGGTTCCACCCCCACCCGGCTGGTCGACGACTTCTTCTGTTTCGAACCGACCCTGCGCGACGGGGCAAACGTGACCCTGGGCGACGTGAACGGCGACGGCAAGGCGGACCTGGTTCTGTCTGGCGGACCAGGTGGCAGCCCCCGGGTCCTGGTCTGGGACGCGGCCGACTTCCTGGCGAGCAACGGGACCGCCCGCACCGTGCTGGCCAACTTCTTCGCGGGTGACGAGTCCCTGACCCTGGGAGCCCGGGTGGCCGCCAAGGACCTGGACGGCGACCTGTTCGCGGACCTGGTGGTGGGCATCCCGACTGGTCCCGCGACATCCCTGGTGCGGACCTACCTGGGCAAAGACCTGTCGCCGACCGGAACTCCGCCCGTGTTCGAAGAACTTTCCCTCGACACCGGTGGTGTCTTCGTGGGGTGAGGACACGCATCGCCCTTGTCAGATACTTGCAACCGTGTGGGGGTGCTCGGACATTCTCACACTCGAAAGGGGCACTCCGGGATTTTCTCAGACTTGACTTCGCGCTGGGTCGAGGGTATGCCGCGGCCGATCCAGAGAACTCGATGGAAGGAAGGACGACATGCTCCGGCCAGGGTGGGCGGGTGGCGTGTTGGTTGTGCTGGTGGCCTGTGCCGGCTGCTTGCCCCGACAGGAAATTCAGCGGGCGAGCGGCTGGCTCGACCGGGCGCGCGGGAAGGGGGGAACCCCGCTTGCCCCCGATGCCATCGTGTTGCAGACGACCCTGATCGACCAGCCTGCCCCGGATCCCTACTTGACCCAGGAGCTCTGGACCGCGGGGACGGTCACCAACCCGCTCAATTCGGAAACGGCGGCGATTCTCGAACTCAACGGATTGCGAGTTCGACTCGTCACCGGTGTCCCCCCGGCCAAATTCCTGAGCCTGATCAGTTCCGAAGAATCAACACTGAGTCCGACTGCCCGGGCGTGTTCGCCGGGGAAACCCAAGGTGGTGCCGGTCAATGGGCCGCTCGAAAGGGTCGCATGCCAGATCCAGAGCGACCTCAAGGCCGACCGTGTGAAATTCGAGCTGGAGGATGTCGAGTGCGGTCTGTCGGTGACGGCTCGCCCGGAAGCGGACGGCCGGATCCGACTGTGGTGCGAACCACAGATCCAACACGGGAACCGTCAAACCTGGCTCCGCCCCACAACTGACGGCACCGCCTTCTCCCGCCACGAGCAGAAACCGCTGACGGCATACCCGACATTAGGTTGGGACATCGTCCTTGGCCCGGACGAGTATCTGCTGGTCGGTCCGACCGCCGACCCGGCGGGGAGTCTGGGGAAGGCGTTTTTCTTCATGGATCAAGCAGACCGGATCCGTCAGCGGGTGCTGGTGATCAAGGCGGGTCGTGCGAATCCGGCGGCGGCGGTGGCACCCGCAACTTTGCGACCAACAACAGCCGCGGCAGCTCAGGCGGGGCAGATCATCCGGGGAAGTGCAGAGTAAATCCCACGTTGATTCCAACAACCGGCTCGCCTCGGAGGGGATGCTTCCTGTCCCCTCCGAGGCGTCTGTGTTTTGACGGCGGCAGCATACCCGACGCGCACGGGCTCGCCCAAGCACAGTAGGAGACGTTCTCGAAATTCGGAGCCGGGTCGCGGAAAGCAAGGGAATTTGCGAGTTCCCAAACGTCACGTTGGCGAGCAAGGAATCGGATGCACCGACGGGACCAGTTGGAAGCGGCGGGGGTTCGAAAAGCCGGGCGAAAGTGAGGTCGGTTTCGGCCCCATCCTGGAAGGTGGGCTAAGTTTGCGTGCGAGGCCGGACTTGGTCGGCCGGGGTTGCCCGGCTTGACGGGTCCGACCGGGGGGTTATAATCACAACCGCACCAACGGATTGGTGCACGATGCTTTCAGGCTCCCAGGCCACTTTACCGTGGTTTCCACAAACCGGAAACTTCGGTTAGGGGCGATGGCCCGATCGGAAAGATTGGGCTGGTGACGCCGCGGCTCTGTTCGAGGTTCCCACCCCACCCATCACGGCTCCCCGACTCCCTCGCGGTTCCGGTGTTCCCGGTCCGTCAGGGGCATCCGTCGAGCCCGCTCGCCACGAGCACCGGGGTAATTTGGGCCTCCGACCATTCGCCACGGCCGACTGCGGAAGCACGAGAGACCGGCAATCCCGCTCGCAGCCCCCTGCCGCCTCGTAGATCGACCGCCGTCGGACCCCGAAGTCGGACCCGTAGCCGAGCCTCGCCGCACTCTGTGTTGTGCCGCGATTCGGCCGCCCAGCCCCGAGCAGGTACTGCCGTGCCGCCCGTTTCGGTGGAAATCAAGCGCACCGTCAAAGCCGCCAACGACATCGCCGATGTCGTCGCGAGCTACATCCCCGTACATTCCGCCGGCAAGACCTTCAAGGCCATTTGCCCCTTCCACAACGACACCCGCCCCTCCCTCCAGATCGACCGGCAGTATCAGAACTTCCGCTGCTGGGCCTGCGACGCCCGCGGCGACGTCTTCGACTTCGTCATGAAGTTCGAAAAAGTCGAGTTCCCCGAAGCACTGCGTATACTGGCCCAGCGGGCGAACATCGCACTGGAGCCAACCCAGGCGACGCCCGAGGATCAGACTCGCGCCCGACTTCTCGCCGCCGTGAAGTGGGCCGAGGAACAGTACCGGTCGTGCCTCATGGATGAAGCATTCGCCGAGCCCGCCCGCCGGTACCTTGGCGGCCGCAAACTCTCCGGGCCGATCGTCCGCCAGTTCGGGCTCGGCTACGCACCCGCCGCTGGCGACTGGCTCGTCCGCCGGGCCGAGACCGACGGAATCCCCACGGAAGTTCTGGTCGAAGTCGGACTGCTCGCCGCTCGAGACGAGAACCGGGGGCACTACGACCGCTTTCGCGACCGGGTGATGTTCCCCATCCGCGATGCCCGGGGCCACACGGTCGGGTTCGGGGGTCGAATCCTGCCAGAGTCGCCGCTCGCCGCCCGGGGCCCGAAATACTACAACTCTGCGGATACGCCGCTCTTCAACAAGAGCGACCTGCTGTACGGGCTGGACCTGGCTCGCCATGCGGGGTCGGCGTCGGGATACCTCGCGGTGGTCGAGGGCTACACGGACGTGATGATGGCCCACCAATCCGGCGTCGCGAATGTCGTCGCCACGATGGGCACCGCCCTCAACGGGCGGCATGTCGCGCAGCTTCGCCGCTACGCTTCTAAAGTCGTGCTCGTGTTCGATGCCGACGCAGGCGGGATGACCGGTGTCGACCGGGCCCTGGAACTTTTCGTGGGCCAGGACGTCGAACTCGCAATCGCCACGCTTCCGGACGGCCTCGACCCCTGCGACCTCCTCTCCCAACCCGGCGGCGTCGAGACCTTCCGCAGCATCCTGACCACCGCTGTCGACGCCCTCGAGTTCAAGTTGAACCAGCTTCTGGCCCGGGAACCCGAGCAAACCGTCGCCGGCACGGAGCGGATCGTCAACGCCGTCCTCGGAGTCATCGCGCTCGCCCCGTCGATCCCGAACCAGTCGACGCAAATGCGGCAGGAGAAAATCGTCACCCGCCTCGCCCACCGGCTGGGCATCCGCCAGGAAACCGTTTGGAAACGGCTGACGGAACTCCGCGAAGAACGTCGCAAGAAGGAAGCCGCCGCCGAGCGGGCCCGGGTCGCTGCCGCCGCCGCACTCGCCAACACCGCCTCCACCCGCATACCGACCCGCACCGACCCGGTCTACGCCCTCGAAATCACGCTGCTCCGCCTGCTGATCGCTGACCCGCACCTGGTGCCCACGGTCGCCGACACGATCCGCCCGGAAGATATCAGCACACCGAACATCCGCCGGGTCATCTCCGAGATGTACGGTCTGTGGTCCCAGGGCCAGGTCCCGGATCTCGACGCTCTCCGGATCCGCCTGATCGACGACCGGGACCTCTTCCTGAAATTGATGGATCAGGCGGACATTGGGCGAACCTACCCGGATCGCCCCGAGAAACTGCAGAAAGTGATGGCCGACTTTTCCCGGCATCACAGCGAATCCGACGAAAACGCGATCGCGGAAAAACTCCGGTCCGGCGGAATCCAGGATGAGTCTGAACAACTCGCCCTGCTCCGCAGGCTCCAGGAGACCGCGAAACCGAGTCCGAATTGATGAATTCACCCGGGCGAGTCCCGGTTCTCCGTCCTCTTACGGCCGGCGGTTCGCAGGATCGCGACCGACCGGAGATCGGCACGGGAGGGGTTTGATGGACGGCAATATCGAAGGGATCTTGAAGGCCCTCATCGAAAAGGGCAAACAGAACGGCTCGCTCACCTACGACGAGGTGAACGCCGCGCTGCCCGAGGGACAGTCCGAACCGGACCGCCTCCAGGACATCCTCGAACAGCTCGAACAGCAGGGCATCAGCCTCATCGACGAGGCCGAGGGGGAAGAACTCGACGCCGACGTCGCCGCCGTCGCCGAGGAACTTCTCGCCGCCGACGGTGAAGGTGGCTTCTCCGAGGATTCCGACGGCGATGGTCGCCACATCGACGATCCCGTACGCATGTACCTCACCCAAATGGGCGAGATCGACCTGCTGTCCCGCGAGAAGGAAATCTCGCTTGCGCAGAAGATCGAGGTCACCCGCCGCCGCTTCCGTCGCAAGGTTCTCGAGTGCGACTACGCCCTCCGGAACGTCTTCGAAACCCTCAAACGGGTCCAGACCGGCGATCTCCCGTTTGACCGAACCATCAAGGTCTCGCAGACGGAAAACCTGGAAAAGGACAAGATTCTCCAGCGGATGCCGCACAACCTCGCGACGCTCGAACCGCTGATGGAGCGGAACGTCGAGGATTTCTCCCGCCTCATCGACGAGCGGACGAAGGAAGACGAGAAAGAATCGATCCGCAAAGAGCTCAAGTCTCGCCGACGGAAAACCGTCACGCTGGTCGAAGAACTCTCCATCCGGACGCAAAAAGTCCAGCCACTGATGAAGAAACTCGAGCAGATCAGCCAGCGGATGGATGAGTTGGAAGGTGCCGCCGAGATCCTCAAGGGAAACCGTGCCGCCAAGGACGAGCGTGCGAACCTCGAAAAGGAACTCCTCGACCTGATGCTGATCACGCTCGAGGAACCCGCATCGCTCCGCCGCCGCGTGCAGATCATGAAGCAGCGGTTCGCCGAGTACGAGCAGGCGAAGCGCGAACTTTCCGGCGGGAACCTCCGGCTCGTTGTGAGCATCGCGAAGAAGTACCGCAACCGCGGACTTTCCTTCCTGGACCTGATTCAGGAAGGGAACACCGGCCTGATGCGGGCCGTCGACAAGTACGAGTACCGCCGGGGCTTCAAGTTCAGCACCTACGCCACCTGGTGGATCCGCCAGGCGATCACCCGTGCGATCGCCGACCAGGCCCGAACTATCCGCATCCCCGTCCACATGATCGAGACGATGTCCAAGCTCCGGAACGTGTCGAAGAAACTGCTTCAGGAAATGGGCCGGGAACCGACGATCGAGGAGATGGCCAAAGCGGCGCAGACCAGCGTCGAGGAAACCAAGCGCGTCCTCAAGATCAGCCGGCACCCGATCAGCCTCGACCGCCCGGTCGGCGAATCGGAAGACAGCTACTTCGGCGATTTCATCGAGGACGAAACGCTCGAATCCCCGGTCTCGGCTGCAACCAACGAGATGCTCAAGGACAAGATCGAGAACGTCCTCAAGACGCTGACCTATCGGGAACGCGAGATCATCAAGCTAAGGTACGGCCTCGGCGACGGCTACACCTACACTCTCGAAGAGGTCGGCCGGATCTTCAAGGTCACGCGGGAACGGGTCCGCCAGATCGAAGCGAAGGCGGTTCGCAAGCTCCAACACCCCGTCCGCAGCCGGCAGCTCGAGGGCTTCCTCGACGGCTGGGGGAAGAAGTAGCAGAAGAAGAAGTCGAGCAGTCCCGGCGGTCGGGATCGAACCGACGCCCTCTCGAATTTCAGTCGAGCGCTCCACCTGCTGAGCCACACCGGGAAATGGGATGCTTCCTGTTACCGAGGTGCCGGCGGTGGGAGTCGAACCCACACCCCTCAGATTAAAAGTCTGATGCTCTGCCAGTCGAGCTACGCCAGCGTTTCCACCTTCCAACAGTTCCGGGGGCTGGAATCGAACCAACACATCCACGTTCAGAGCGTGGCGGGCTACCGTTACACCACCCCGGAATAAAGTCGCCGTCTCAGGATCAGTACGAGGGGAAGGATTCGAACCTTCAATTGCCGAGTTCAAAGCCCGGGAGCTTACCGTTAGCCGACCCTCGTGTGAAGCAGTGGTGGCAGGATTCGAACCTGCATTCGGACGCTTTAACAGAGCGCTGCCATACCGTTAGGCGACACCACTGTGAAAAAACCCGGCGGTCGGGGCCCTCCGCCACTCGGGGGAGGACGCCCGGCCGCCGGGTTGGTGGCCGGCTCGGCCGAGATGCGTCATCCACCAGGGGGATGCGGAAGCTGGAACAACCCGGTATTCTGAAATTGCGGTTTCATGGTCGTCTCGTGGTCGGTTGAGTCGTACGCCAATTTAGACGCAGGCCGCCGAAGAAGGTTCGCGATTTTCGAGAACTGACCCGCGATTGCTGGCTTCCCCGCATCGAGCCGGTGTTGCATCATCGAACGACGGCACGGTATAGACTCTGCGAAAAATCGGTGTCGAGCCCGATACGGAGGATGCGTGTGCCGACCTCTCTCTATCCGCTGAAGTTCGAACCGATCTTCAAGTCGATGATCTGGGGCGGACGCCGATTGCCCGAGTTTCTGGGCCGGCAGGTCCCCAACCCGGATGCCATCGGCGAAGCCTGGATTCTCTCCGACGTGGACGGGAACCCGACGCCGATCGCGAATGGCCCGCTCGCAGGGTCGACGTTGCGGGACATTCTTCGGCGGGATTCGACAGAGTTGCTCGGCACCGCGGAACCCCGACACGGCCGGTTCCCGCTTCTGTTGAAATTCATCGACAGCCGGCAGGAACTTTCCGTGCAGGTTCACCCCAACGACGAGCAGGCTCACGCCCGGATCCCGGGAACTTGCGGCAAAACCGAGGCGTGGTACATCCTCGATGCCGACCGCGAACGGGGCCGGATCTACGCCGGCTTCCGCGCCGGCATCACCCCCGACCATTTCCGCAATGCCCTTTCCGAGAAGTCGACGCCCGAGACCCTCCACGCCTTCGAGCCTTGCCCGGGGGATTGCGTCTTCCTCCCGGCCGGCACGGTGCACGCCATCGGTGCGGGCGTGATGCTCTTCGAGGTGCAGCAGACTAGCGACATCACCTATCGTCTCTACGACTGGGACCGGATCGACGCGAAGACGGGGCGGGGCCGGGACCTGCACGTCGAAGATGGGCTGGCCTGCTCGGACTTTTCCCGGGGCCCGTGCCACCCGGTGCTTCCCTCGCTGATTTCCAACGGCCGCTGGCGGCGGGAGCATCTGGTGGGGTGCTCGCACTTCTCGCTGACGCGGACGGTCAGTGCCAATCCGGTGACGGTGGGCGCGGTCGGCGAGTGCCGGGCGATCGTGTGCGTGTCCGGGAAGGGATCGCTAGGCGGGGAACCGATCTCCACCGGCGAGGTGGTTCTCCTTCCCGCGGCGATCGGAGCCGTCGAATTCGTGCCCGAGGGGAATTCCACCCTTCTCGAGTGCGGAATTCCAACGGGGTGAGTTGCGTCGGTGTGACGAGGCCCAGTTGATTCACTTCACTGCAGACCTGCCCGACTCTCCAGAGGCAGCCAGGGCGTCGGATGACCGCGGGCGGACGGGCGGTTCGCAACGGAGATGCCGGATCCGCGTTTCCGGCACACCGGGGGAAATTGGGAACTCGGGGTGACGTCTTTCCGACCAGGGTGTCCTCGGGTAGGCTGTAGCCTCGTACCCCATATTCCACCCTGGCCGCGAAATGGATCTGGTTCTACTTCCATCGTCGGCGGGCTCGGATCGGGGATTCCAGTTCCTCGCCACGGTCGTTGTCGATGGGGTTCTCGCCCTCGACGCCGGCGCGCTCGGGATCTGGGGCAATCTGGCCGCCCAGGCGAAGATCCGCAACATTGTGCTGACGCATTCCCACACGGATCACGTCGCGACGTTGCCGGTCTTTCTGGAGAACGTGTACGGCCTCGGTCCGCCGGTCACGGTGCATGGCCTCCCGGAGACTCTCGATTCCGTCCGGCGTGACATCTTCAACGACCGGCTCTTCCCGGATCTGCTGACTCGCGAACCGGAAAGCGGGCAGTTTGTGAAATTCGACCCGCTTTCGCCCGGGAACTCGCGGAAGCTCGGGTGCCACACAGTGAGTCTGATTCCGGTCTGCCACCCGGTTCCGACGGCAGCGGTCCACATCGACTCGGGGCGGGACTCGGTTCTGTACATCACGGACACCGCCCCCACGGATGCGGTCTGGGAATACGCGGGGAAGTTGCGGAACCTCCGGGCCGTGTTTCTGGAGGTGACGTTCCCGGACAATTTGGGCTGGCTGGCCGAGCTTTCCGGGCACCTGACTCCGTCGCAGTTCGCGGCGGAACTCCGGAAGGTGCAAACGGGGGTCGATGTGTTCGCGATCCACCTCAAGCCGCGGTATCACGATGCGGTTCTACGCGACCTCGCCGCCCTGAAGCTCGGCGGCGTCGAGGTGGTCACGCCGGGGAAAGTGTACTCGGTCGGCTCGCAGGGGAAGTAGTCGACGGTCCGATCATTCCCCGGTCAGGTTGCCCAAAACGAGCCGCTTCAACTTTGCGAGGATGCCATCGGCTCGCTCCTCGGCGATGGAGGACGCGCGGGCCTGGGCCAGTTCGAGGACGCGGTCGCCCGGGAGGCGGTGGGCGGCATCGTGGGGGCAAGCGTAGACGCACCGCGGGCCACTGGTGGAACCGCTGCAGAGGTCGCAGTTGACGGCAGCGAGCCGGGCCTTGCGGCGGGTTCCGGCCCGGAAACCGAGTTCCCCGACCAGGGCGACGTCGGCCTCCCCGGGGGAACCCCACTCGCTGCGGGGCACTTCGCGGATCGAGCCGTCGTCGGCGTGCTCGACCATGTGGATGCTGCCGTACGGGCAGTTGTGGCCGCACAAACCGCATCCGATACAGTGATCGTCGATCTGGATCTCGAGGGTGTGCCCCTTCCGGTGGATCGCGTCGACCGGGCAGCCGGTAAGACAGTAGGGGTCGTGGCAGGATCGGCAGCTGACGGCAACCAGAAAGTGCCCGAAGCGGGGGCCGTCGCGGACGACCCGGGTGACTCCCTGGTGCGAATCGGCACACGCCCGGACGCACTCGTCGCATCGGGTACACTTTTCCAGGTCGAGGACGAGCAATTCCTGGCCCTGGTAGAGGCCGAGTTCTACGAATCGGCGGGTGAGATCGTCGGTCATTTTGGCCCCCGCCGCAGAAGATCGAGCCCGCGGGTGCGGAGTTTCCAGAGCATTCCGGCATTGTCCGGTCGGCCGAAGAACGTCTCGAAATCCGGCCCGTGAATCGTGACGAGTTCCGCGTGATCGAGAGCGGTGCAGGTTGCCGTCCGGATCCCGCGCTGCACGTGAGCCGGCAGCCCCTCCGTCGGGCCGATCAACCGTCGCGTCATCACCGCCAGTTCCCCAAAACTATCCCCCTGCTTCAAGGGTGCCCGCACGACCGCCCCGCCGCCGATCGTCAGCCCCACGAATCCGAGGCGAATCAGGTAGAAGTTGTCCGCCGGTTCCCCTTCCCGACACACGACGTACCCCGGCGTCGCCCGAACCAGCTGCACCGACGGCGTCACGTACTGGATGAACGCATCGAGTTCCGCCTTCGTGAGGGCTCCAAACAACCCCGGCCCGACCGCCAGTCGGGGCAGGAACTCCCGGAGAGCCCGTTGGGCGTACCGACGATCGAGCCGCTCCCGGTTCTCGGGGTCGCGGAGCATCACGTGAAGCACGTTACGGTCGATCTCGAGTACCCGGGCCCGGTTGAGGGCGATGAGGGTCGCGTTCCGGCGGGCATGGGAAAGCGGGGCCATCTCCCCGATCACGTCGCCGGGGTCGGGCGATTGCACCCAGATCGGCGTCCCGTACCGCGTCGGGATCGCCTGGATCGCCTTGACCACGTTGGGGTTCTTCTGCAACGGCAGGTTTTCCGGTGCGACCGCCCCCTTCCGGCAGACCGCGAGATAGCCATCCTCGAGGATAAACGCGGTCGCACCGAACTCCCCCTCCTCCGCGATGACGGTGCCTGCCTTGACGTCCCGACGACGGACGGCGCCGCGGTTCCACTCCAGAAACGCCTTGGGCATCCGCCCGAAAAGCGGATGGGAAAGCAGATCGTCCGCCCCAACCCCCGGTGCCGTCGTCGGGGTCGGATCCGCATCATTGACGCGGTACTGGAAGGTAATCGCCCCCGTCGGGCACGCCGTCATGCACTCGCCGCACGCCCGACAACTCGACTCCGCCATAGGAAGCGAACGCAGGTCGAACGCAATCTGCGTCGTCGGCCCCTTCCCCGACCGGCCGATCACCTTGAAGGGTTTGACTTCCGAGCACGAGCGGATGCACCGATCGCACAGGATGCAGTTGTTGTGGTCGACCACAAACGGGGGGGAAGAAACGATCTTGCTCGTTTCTTCCCGGGACGGTTTCTGGCCGTTGGCCGTGTCCGGAAGACCGTCGACCCACCCGACGAGTTTCTCCGGTTCCGCCGGTTTCGGGGCGAAGCGGGGCAGCATCATCGACCCGAACGACATCATCCCGAGGGAACCCAGCGACATGCTCGACATCGAGGTCATTGAGACCGAGGAGGAGGACGAGGATGACTTGCTGCGGGGGCCACCTCCGGCCGCCAAGAAGGAGCCGAGTGGATCGTCCGAGTCGGTTGCGCGACCGCGGTCGAGCTTCTCACGGGGCGTCACCGCGTCGGCGGGGAACGTCTCCCAGTTGACGCGGATCGTCTTGGCAAGGTCGGCCAGCTCGTTGTGGTATTTCTGGTCCCGGTGCCGCAACGAAGAGTCCCGCGACGGGTGCAGGTGGTCGCCGGTGAGGAGTTCGCAAAGAACCTGTACCGACGACCGCACCGCCTTGCGGTACTGCTGTTCCGGCGACCACATCGTGTGGACTTCCAGCCCGTCCTCCGCCCGGTGCTGGCAGGCGGGCAGAAGCTTCCGTTGCACCCGCGGTTTCGCCGACGGATCCTTGGGGTTGGTCACCACAATCTGGACGACGCAGACCCGGCAGACCGCGATCGGTGTGAGGTGGTTCTGGTGACAGAGGAGCGGAATCCGCGTGGCTCCGCCGGCCGGGGGTGGAATTTCCCGGCTCGCATCGAGGATGGAACTGGCGCGCACCACCGTGCTGCCGTCGGGGTGGAAGAGCGTGTTCCCCTGCGCGTCCGTTGCCGGGACGGCTTTGGGAACCTCGATCCATCCGGAACCATCGATGCGGACCCGCACCGACTTCTCGAGGTCTGCCTCGGTCGGGGCATCGACGCGGATCAACCGGCCCAGCGGGTCCCGCGCGAAGAGCGACTCCTCGTCCACGACGAGGACGTCATCCTCCGATTTCGGGATCGGAATGAGATCCTCGTCATCTTCTTCGACCGGTTCCATTCCCTTTCCCTCGATCGCCCGAATCGCTCAGGCTGCAACTCTTCTGTTGACAAGCAATCTTCCCGACCGGCTCGGCAGGAGCCTCGCCCTCCCGAAGAAACCCATGACCGCCGACAAGTAATCGTCCCGACCGGCAGGAGCCTCGCCCCCGCCTCGCCCTCCCGGAAACTGGGGAATCTTCAGAGCTGCGGCTCGGACGGAGCCTTCCCCTCCCGAAGAAACCATCCCCCCATTTGCCGGGAGGGCGAGGCTCCCGCCGAGCCGCTATCTTCGGGAGGGCTAAGCTCCCGCCGAGCCGGCATCTCCAGGAGGGCGAGGCTCCCGCCGAGCCGCGGTTAGCCCCCCGGCAACGTGAAATCGACCAGCGATGTCGCCCGGCGTTTGTTCCACGGTTCGAAATACTGAAAGAGCGTCAGCAACGGTTTGCTCACGACCTGGCCGAGGCCGCAAATCGAGGTTTGCTCCAGGGCCCGGTCGAGGTCGCGGGTGGCGGAACGGTCGGCGGAAAGCTCGTCCGGACGTGGTTTTCCCCGGCTATCCCGCACCCGGATCCCGATCTCCACCAGCTTCTGCGAGCCCACCCGGCACGGGACGCACTTTCCGCACGACTCGTTCCGGAAGAACTCGGTCGCGTTGGCGGCGAGGGACGGCAGGTTCGCCCCCTTCGCGAAAACGACGAGCCCGGCACCCAGAGCAGCGGGGATGCCACGGAAGAAGTCGATGTCGAGGTCGGCGTCCAGTAGCGAGAGCGGGTCGCGGGGCTTGTCGCGCGGTTCCCCGGGCTTGTTGGGTCGCGTGAGCCCGGAGACGGGAAGGAAGCCGCCGGATGGCCCCGAGGCGGCGATGGCGAGAAGGTTCTCCTCACCGCCAATGACGCCGCCGGCCGCCTCAATCAGCGTCCGCATCGGAGCCCCGATCGGGATCTCGTACGCCCCGGGATTCGCGACATCCCCGGAAATGGAGAAGAACCGCATTCCCTTTTTCGCGGGGCCAAGCTCGGCGTACCAGTTCTTCTGCTTCGCCGGGTCCGCGTCGAGAACCGTGTGCAGCACGATTCCGGGTGTCCACGCGAACGTCTCGACGTTGTTGACCAGCGTGGGTTTGTCGAAGAGCCCGTTGGTGGCGAGTTCCGGCGGTCGGTTTCGCGGCTGAGCCCGGTTCCCCTGCATCGCCTCGATCAGGGCAGATTGTTCACCGCAGATGTAGCCGCCGGGGCTGACGTAGACGGCGACGGGGAAGTCGAAGCCGAGCCCGCCGACGTTGGTGCCGCAAACGCGTTCGCGCTCGGCGGAGGCGATCGCCCGGCGGACGGCGTCGGCCTGTTCCGGGTACTCGTGACGGATGTAGACGTACCCGCGACTCGCCCCTGTCGCCAGGCCGGCGAGGATCACCCCCTCCACGATCAGGTGGGGGGCCCGCAGCATCAGTTCGCGGTCTTTGAAGGTGGCCGGCTCGCTCTCGTCCGCGTTGCAGACGATGTATTTCTCGGAGCCGCCGGCAGTGCGGACGTCCTTCCACTTCTTCGCCGCCGGTGCCCCGGCACCGCCCATTCCGCGAAGCCCGGCCAATTCGAGCTTCGGAATGATGTCCAGGCGGGACCGCCCGTCCGCGGGGGTGTCGGCCTGGCGGATCTGCTTGATCGCTCGCTTGGCCGCCTCGTAGGTCGGCGTCCCGTTGTAGGGGTCGATCTTCCACGGGGTCGGCGGCGCCGGCCGGGCGGAATCCTTGTCCGTCGTCGGCAGCGGTTTCCCGGCCAAAAGAGTGTCCACAACCCCGGACAGATACAGGGCATCCCGGCCGTGGAAGAACGCGTCGTGGACGTCCTCGTTGGGGTAACCGCCGTGGCAGCTCGAAAACCGCGACGCACACGCGGACACCGGGCGATCGCACCGACCCAGACACGAAACCGGCCGAATCTCCACCCGCGAATCCGCATCGTACCGCTTCGACAGGGTCGCCGTCAGTTCCGGGGCACCCGCGTGGTGGCAGGACATGTCCCGGCAGACCAGCAGTTCCACCAGCGGCGGACGCTCCCGACGGAAGTGCGGGAAGAAGCTCACAATCTCTTCGAGACGATACAGGGGCAGGCCGAGTTGCGGTGCCAGATCGCGCAGATCCTGGTCGTCCAGCCAGCCCTTGCGGTGCTGCAGGCGAAGAAGGGCCGCGGTGACCGTGGCCTGGACCGGGTCCGGACCACCTGTCGGCTCGGCGGCGTGCGGTGTGGACATGGGAACCGTCTCTCGCGTCATCCGGGGCTTGCCGTCAACCTAAGCGACCCGACGACCGTTGGCCACCCCACCGTCAACCCTTCGCCTTCGCCCACACGCCCGCAAGTTCCCCCGCGGGAAGGTCCGGCTTCGCCACGAACAGGCTGCCGAACACGCTGACCAGGAACAGCACCGTCCCCCCGGCCAACCCGACCCGCACGACCACCGCCACATCCCGGGGAACCCACAGCGTCCACGCACAAGCCCCGAGCAGAACCGCACAACTGATCGGAAGGAAGTATTTCAAGCACGTCGACATCACCTGATCGATCCGCAATCGCGGCAGACTCCACCGCATCCACATCATCACCAGCACGAGAATAGTCCCCTTCCCGATGAAAACGCAGGCATTGAGGAAATTCCCGAGCCAGAGCCCGAAGCGTTCCGAGGGCTCGAAGCCGAGGAACCCGGTGTGCCAGCCGCCGAGGTAGAGCAGGCTCGCGAGCCCGGAGACGGCGAACATGCTGCCGTACTCGGCCATAAAGAAGTACGACCACCGGATGCCGCTGTACTCCGTGTGGAAGCCGGCCACGAGTTCGCTTTCCGCCTCGGCGAGGTCGAACGGGGCGCGTTTGCAGCTCGCCGTTGCCGTGATGAAGAACAGGAAAAACGCGACGAACGTGAACGGGTCGTGGAAAATGTTCCAGTGCCAGAACCCGCCCACCTGCTGATTCCCGATCTCCGTCAGACTCAGGGTTCCCGCGATACACACCGGCACAACGACGCACAGCGATCGCGGCACCTCATAGCTGACGACCTGCGCCGCCTCCCGGACGCCACCGAAAAGGGACCACTTGTTCGCCGACGCATACCCGGCCAGCAACACCCCAAACACCTCGCTGGAGAGCACTGCGAGCATGAAGAACGCCCCGACGGACAGGTCCCGGGCGACGAGTGCCGGCGCGAACGGCAGGGCGATGAACCCGCAGAACGCCGCACAAAACGCGAGATACGGTGCCGCCCGGAACAGGAACGGATCCGCCCCCGTCGGCATCGTGTCTTCCTTCGAGATGAGCTTGATCCCGTCCGCAAGCGACTGCAGTAACCCCAGCGGCCCCGTTCGCGTTGGGCCGAGCCGATCCTGAATCCGCCCCGAAACCTTCCGCTCCGCCCAGATGAAGAGCAGCGCGGAAACGCCGATGAAACTGACGACCAACCCTGCCGCAACCCCCGCCGCGAGGAGAATCGCCAGCCAGGTCGGCACGTACTCGGAGAGGTACTCGATCACCGCGAATCTCCGCAAAGCGTCCCGCCCCGGCTACGATCGACCCGTGCCAGAACGTGAGCCCAATCTACCACCCAACCCGCGGAATCGCCATCGGGCGGTGGAGGTTGTGCTCATTTCGAATCCCGCTTCCAGCGAAATCGTTGGGTTATCGAGAGCCGCGACTGCCAAGGAGCGGCCGCTCCCTGGGACAATCGCCGCATTTCCAGCCAGCAATATCGACTTCCAGCAGTCTCTTTCCCCAGGAAGCGGCCGCTCCTTCGCAGTCGCGGCTCTCGAAGAAATGCACGAACTTGCGGACGCATCCGACATGTCTCTGCGGCCCCACGAACGTTGCGGAGTCACAAGCCGACCGTCGGTTTTTCGGGAAGTTTTGCAGGATTCCCGGAGGCGATCGGAGTAATCTGATCAGAGCCCATCCCTCCCGAGTCCGCCATGACACCAATTGCACTTGCTGCCCTGTGCTTCTTCGCTCCGCCACCCCCGGCTGCCTCGCCTCTCACGGAAAAACGGCCCCCCAACATCGTCTTCGTGCTCGCGGACGATCTGGGCGCATTTGATCTGAGTTGCGATGGCCGGAAGGATCACCGGACCCCGAACATCGACAAGCTGGCGTCGGCGGGGGCACGGTTCGCGTGCAGCTACGCCGGTGCGAGCATCTGCTCGCCAACGCGGGCATCGTTCCTCACCGGTCTTTCCCCGGCCCGGGTACACATCACGACGTTCCTTCCCGGCCGGGCTGACGCGGACTCGCAGAAACTGCTCCACCCGAAGATCGCAACATCCCTGGGGAAGGAAACGCCGACCCTGCCGGCACTGTTGAAGCAGGCCGGATACGCGACCGGGTGCTTCGGGAAGTGGCACCTTGGCGGGAAGGGGCATTTGCCAACCGACCACGGTTTCGATGTGTACGGCACGGCGAAAGGGAACACCACCCCGAGCGAAACTGAGGGGGGGAAAGGCGAGTTCGCCCTGACGGCGGCGGCGTGTGCATTCGCCGAGAAGCACAAGGATCGGCCGTTCTTCGTGTATCTGGCCCACAACGCCCCGCACATGCCGTACACCGCCCGGGCCGACCGCATCAAGGGGAACGCCGCCGCCTTCGACCCCACCTACGCCGCCGTTGTGGAATCGCTCGACGAGTCCGTCGGCGTGCTCCTGAAGAAACTCGATTCCCTCGGCGTCGCAGACAATTCCATCGTCGTCTTCACGAGCGACAACGGCGGGTTGCACGTCCCGGAACTGACGCTACCACGGGTGACGCATAACGGGAAGTTGCGGGCCGGGAAGGGTTACCTCTACGAGGGGGGCCTCCGCGTGCCGGCGATTCTCCGCTGGCCGGGAAAGGTCAAGCCGGGGACCACCATCGACACCCCGATCGTCACGATGGATTGGCTGCCGACCTTCCTCGAAATCGCGGGGCAGAAACCGCCGGCCACCCTCGACGGTGTCAGCCTCGTCGGCCTGCTGCAGGGAACCGCCAAACTCGCGGATCGGCCCCTCTACTGGCACCAACCCCACTACACCAACCAGGGCGGTCTACCCGGAACCGCCCTCCGCGACGGCAACTGGAAGCTCATCGAGTGGTCCGAAGACGGCAACGTCGACCTCTTCGACCTCGCCGCTGACCCCTTGGAAACGACCAACCTTGCCGAGAAGCACCCGGACCGCGTCAAGGCGATGCGGGCGAAAATCGCCGAGTGGAAGAAGTCTGTCGATGCCCAGGAAATGACGCCGAATCCGAACTTCGACGCCAAGCTCCACCGCGGAATCTACCTCGAGCCCGACCCCTCGAAGTTCGTCCCGCTGACCGCCTCCGATGCCGAGTGGGCCGCCATCCGCGAGTGGCGAACCCGCACCGACGATGTCGTCCGCAAGAAGAAGTGATTCCTCCCTCACCCTCTCTCCAACCCCGGGAACCGCCATGTTCCGTTGGATTTTCGCGTCGTTTCTGGCCGTCGTCGGCGTCACCTCCGCGTCTGCCGCCGATCGGCCCAACATCGTCTGGGTTGTCACCGAGGACATTTCCCCGAACCTCGGCTGCTACGGCGACCCGGACGCGATCACGCCGAACCTCGACAAGCTCGCGTCGCAGGGGGCCCGCTTCACACGTGCCTTCACGCACTGCCCCGTCTGCGCCCCGACCCGTTCCGGCTTCATCACCGGGATGTATCCGACAACCATGGGCTCGCACCACATGCGGTCGAAGCTCGTGACGCCGCCGCCGCTCTTTGTGGACGACCTCCGCAAGGCCGGCTACTTCATCGCCTGGCCCGGCAAAACGGACTTCAACTTCGACCCCCCCAAGGGTTGGGCCGACACCCACGAAGACTGGACGAAGAAACCGGATGTGCTCCCGAAGGACAAGCCGTTCTTCGCATACGTCAACTACACGGTCACGCACGAAAGCCAGGCACGCGCGTCGAAGGCAGCGTACGAGAAGAACACCGCCCGGCTCACGCCCGAACAACGCCGGGATCGCAGCAAGGTCAAGCTTCCGCCGTACTACCCGGACGCACCGGAAGTCCGCGAATGCGTTGGCAAATACCACGACAACATCACCGCCATGGACTATTCCGTCGGCGACGTGATGAAGCTCCTCGACGACCGGAAATGGTCCGACAACACCGTCGTCATTTTCTTCGGCGACCACGGCTGGGGCCTGTCTCGCGGCAAACGGTGGTGCTACGACTCCGGCACCCGCGTTCCTCTCCTGGTCCGCTGGCCGGGCCACATCAAGCCCGGAACCGTCCGCGACGACCTCACCTGCTTCCTCGACCTCGCCCCGACGATGCTGGCTCTCGCCGGCGAGAAGAAGCCGGACCGCATGCCCGGCCGCGTCTTCCTCGGCGACAAAACCGAGCCGGCCCCAAAATACGTCTTCTCCTTCCGCGACCGCATGGACGAAACCTACGACCGCGTCCGCTCCGCCCGCAGCGATCGGTTCCGATACATCAAGAACTACCACCCGGAACTGCCATATGCACAGTACATCAACTACATGGATGAGATGCCGATCATGAAGGTCTGGCGAGAGCGGGCGTTTGCGGGGAAACTCGACGAAGTGCAGAAGCTCTTCTTCGCGAAAACCAAACCCGCCGAGGAACTCTACGACCTTGAAGCGGACCCATATGAGATCAAGAACCTCGCCGGCGATCCCAAGTACGCCTCAACATTGAAAGAGATGCGGGAAGCCATCGAGAAATGGGTCGTCGATACCAAGGATCTCGGCGAAGTTCCGGAAAAAGAACTGATCAAGCGGGGAATCGTGAAGGACGTGCTGTCGAAGGAGTACGACGCTCGCATCAAGCTCCACCCCAAGACCCCGCCTGTGCCGGAGTAACGCGTTGGACCAATGATTTTCCCGAACCCATCAGGAGACTAGGATGTTTCGCTTCGCCCTTTCCGTGGCCGGCGTCGCCCTCACCCTTGGGTGCAGTAATGCGGCCGACAAGATTCGCATCGCCTGTATTGGCGACAGCATCACGTTCGGGTCTGGCGTCGAGAACCGCAAAGAAAACGCCTACCCCGCCGTCCTGCAGAAACTCCTCGGCGACGCCTACGAAGTCCAGAACTTCGGCGTCGGCGGGCGGACCCTCCTCAACAAGGGAGACCACCCGTACACGAAGGAAAAAGCCTACCAGAATGCCCTGAAGTTCAAGCCGAACATCGTCATCATCAAGCTCGGCACCAACGACACCAAGCCCCAGAACTGGAAGCACGAGGCCGATTTCGAGAAGGATTACACCGCACTCATCGAGTCGTTCCAGAAACTCGAATCCAAGCCCACGGTTTACCTCTGCACGCCGGTGCCGGCCTACAAAGGGAACTTCGGCATCACCGAGGCTGTCGTCCTCAAGGTCAAACCGCGGGTCGAGACGCTCGGAAAAGACCTCAAACTTCCGGTCATCGACCTTTACGCGGCCCTGAAAGAGAAGCCGGAACTCTTCCCCGACCAGATCCACCCCAACGCCGCGGGTGCGAAGCTGATGGCCGAGACGATCGCCGCTGTCATCAAGGCGGACGCGAAGAAGTGACCTCCGTAGACATGGGACGCCCGAATGGTAGACTGAATCTCAAGACTTCCGGAGCGTCCCATGTCTCCTGCGAACTTCCAGCATGCGGTTTCTGTTTTGCTCGAACGTCGACCTTTCGAAATGTTCACGATCGAGTTGAAAACAGGTCGCAGACTCGAAATCGACTCCCCGGTGGCCCTCTCTGCCAGAAGTGGCGTTTCCGTCTTCATCGCTCCGGGCGGAAACTTCGTCATCTTCGACCACGACTCTGTCTCCGAAATCATCACTGAACCCATCGCGAACTCCTCGAACGGGACGGGGTCGTAAGATTGTCGGATTGTTGACGGAGATCCATCCCACACTTCAGCGCGAGTCCGCTTTTTGCCCAGAAATTGACACCGAGATGGCCGAAGATCGGAGTTCTGTCGATCGGATGGCTGCGTTTTGCGGGGATTCGATCAGGTCGCGCGATCTCCGTTTGTGGGGAAGTTGCATGGGATTGTATTATTGGGAAAGGAATGGAAATCCGGCGCAAGTGGCGGGGACGGTACGGTTTATCATGACAGCGGGCGCACCCCGCTCACACCTTGCTCGACATCCGGGAGTCTGCTGTGCAACCTCTCTCCAGTGCGAGGCCGCGCACTCGGCTTGGCCTCGAATCCCTTGAAGATCGATCGACGCCGGCGTTCCTGAGCGGTGCCGAGATTGTGGCCGGCTCCGACGCGGGAGGTCCGCCACTGGTGCGGTTGATCGACCCCACGACGGGGAACGTCAACACGCAATTCCTCGCGTTTCCAGGGAATTTCTACGGCGGAGTCCGGGTCGCGGTCGGGGATGTCACCGGCGACGGAGTCAACGATCTCGTTGCAGCTGCAGGGCCGGGCGGCGGTCCGCAGGTCACGATTTTCGACGGTCTGACTGGCGGGGTCGTGAGTTCCTTCTTCGCGTACCCCGGGAACTTCAGTGGCGGCGTGTTCGTCGCCACCGGGGATGTCAACGGCGACGGCCGAGCCGAGGTCATCACCGGAGCGGGGGCGGGTGGTGGGCCGCAGGTGTCCGTGTTCGACGGACCGAGTGGCCAGATGATCGCGACTTTCTTCGCCTATGCGTCCAACTTTTCCGGCGGCGTTCGGGTGGCGGCGGGTGATCTCGATGGGGACGGCTTCGCGGAGGTGGTGACGGCTCCCGGGTTTGGCGGTGGACCCGATGTGCGGGCGTTTTCCGTCGATCCGGGGTCGGGAACCGTCGTGAAGGTGGCCGGGTACTACGCGATGGACCCGAATTTCTACGGTGGTCTGACCGTTGCCGTTGGAAATGTTGTCGGCGATTCGCTTCCCGAAATTGTGATTGGGGCGGGGCCGACCGGTGGGCCGCGGGTCGACGTCTTCACGGCGGCCGGGGCAGCGGTCACCTCCTTCTACGCCTACCCGTCCAACTTCGACGGCGGCGTCCGTGTCTCGACGGCGGAACTCACCGGCGATGGCATCCAGGAAATCATCACCGGCACCGGGCCGACCGGGGGTTCGCAGGTCAACGTCTACAGCCTGCCGGACGGCACGACACCGGTGACCTCCTACTTCGCGTTGCCTTCGAGCCAGATGACGGGGATCTGGGTGGACGGCTCACCGACGACCTTGAACATCCCGGAAACGCCGGCGAATCTGGTGGCAGAATCGTACGCGAACCTGCGGGCGATCAACCAGGCCGGAACTGCCTTGGTTGGGGCGTACACGCCGTATCCGGGTTCGCTGTGGGGTTGGGGGCCATATTACGGGGCGGGGTTCTACGACGGGATCGGCCTGTTCATCGGGCTCAACTATCTCTACAGCGGGTTCTTCAACAGCCCGTACTACTACGGTGACCCCACCTTCATTCCAGATGCCGGATACTACTCGGATGCGGGGTATCCGATGTATTACTCGGACTACTTCGACGGGTACGGCTATCCGCTCGATTCGGGGTATTTCGATCCGTCCGTGGCCCCGCCATGGGATTACCTGCCGGGATACAGCGACTTCGACTATCTACCGGGCTACTCCGATCCGGGGTACTCGGATCCAGGGTACTACGACCCGGGGTATTCCGATCCGGGATTCTACGACTACGGCGGGTTCGATTACAGCGGGTTCGACTACGGTGGCTTCGATTTTGGCGGGTTCGGGTTCTTTTGATCACTTCCGCGTCGAGTCGCGGTCGAGGCCGTTCATCGTCGCGGAGTTGTACCGCCCGAAACTTTCCTCGGAATGGGCGGCTTCCTCGGGGTTCTCGGCGAGGTCGCGTTTGAGCTGCCGGCGGCGGTGTTTGTTGCCGAGCTTCTTCACGACCCGCTTGAGTTCGCGAAGCTTCCGCTTGTCGGGATCCGGGGGCATATCATCACCTCATGGCCCGCATTCTCATCGCCACGGACGCCTGGCATCCGCAGGTCAACGGGGTGGTCCGGACGCTCGACACCACGAGCCGGGTTCTTCGGGAATCCGGGCACATCGTGGAGGTCGTGGAACCGTCGGGTTTCGCGACGGTCCCGGCTCCATTCTACCCGGAAATCGCGGTGAGTTTGCCACGCCCCGGGCAGGTCTACGACCGGGTCCGCCGGTTTCGACCGGACCACGTCCACATTTCCACAGAGGGCCCGCTCGGGTTGGCGGTTCGCAAATTCTGCCGGAATCAGGAGTGGAACTTCTCGACGTCGTACCACACGCGGTTCCCAGAATACCTTCGGACGCTGGCACGGGTGCCGGAAGTCGTGCCGTACGCATTTCTGCGGTGGTTCCACGGCGGTTCGAGTTCGCTGATGGTGGCGACCCCGAGCCTGGAGAAGGAGCTGGTTTCGCGGGGGTTCACGGCCCCGATCCGCCGATGGTCGCGGGGGGTAGATCTGACGCTGTTTCGGCCGCGGCAGCGGACGAGCGTTCCGGAGTGGCCGGGGCCGGTGCTGCTGTATGTCGGCCGGGTGTCGAAGGAGAAGGGGATCGACGATTTCCTGGCGATTCCGACTTCTGGAACCAAGTTGGTCGTCGGCGACGGACCTGCCCGGGCGGACCTGGAGAGGCGATTCCCGACGGCGAAGTTTCTCGGATACCGGAAGGGGGAAGCGCTCGCGGAATGCTACGCGGCCGCCGATTTGTTCGTGTTCCCGAGCCGCACCGACACCTTTGGAATCGTCCTGATCGAGGCGTTGGCGTGCGGCGTTCCCGTGGCGGCGTACCCCGTCACGGGCCCGATCGACGTCGTCACAGATGACCGTCTCGGAGCCCTCGATGCCGACCTGAGCCAGGCCGTGGAACGAGCCCTGCGGACCGGCAATCGCGAGGCGTGCGTCGCCGAGGGTCGGAGGTACACCTGGGAAAACTGCACCCGGCAATTCCTGGCCAATCTCGTCCCCGTCCGGTAACTCACTCTCGCGGCGAGTGAGGTCGAGTGCTCCGAAATCTCCGTGTTTTCTGGCGGTTTCGAACCTCGGTCAGGTTCAGGCAAGAATCAGGCCGACGGTGATTCCGAGGCAGATCAGGAACCCGACGATGTCTTGGGGTCGAGTTCGAAAATTTGCCAGGGTTCGAAAAGCGCCGTCGTAACCGCGGCACCGCATCGCCGCCGACACGCGGTCGGCCCGCTCGCCACCGCGGACGAGAAGGCCGCCGAGTGCCTGGCCCATCGTCTGGTAGGTGTGAAGATCCGTCTTCGCCCGGAATCCCCGGGTCCGGAGGGCGACTCGCGTCCGCCGCAGCTCCGCGGAAAGCAGGAAGGCGTACCGGTAGGCCAGCTGGGTCACCTGCAAGATCAGTCCCGGAAAGCCCAGTGACCAGGCCGCGGCGAGGGTCTGGCTCAGAGGGCCGGTCCGCACCAACACCAGGGCGAAAATCCCGAGCGTGACCGCCCGCAACGCGATTGCACTTGCGGATCGGAGCCCCGACTCGGAGACGCGCACCGGCCCCCCATCCCACCCGGGACCTTCCGAATCGACCGTGAGGGGAACGAAGACGACCGCCGGCAGCACCGCGAGAAGGAGGAGGCCGACGCGGGAGAGGAGCACCCGCGCGGGAATCCGCCCGACTCCTGCGAGAAGGAGCGAAACGAGGAGGAATCCGAGGGCACCCGGAAGCGTCTGGACGGCAACGGTGCCGAGGGAGAGAACGAGAATCGCCGCGAGTTTCCACCGGGAATCCCAGCGGGCTAGCGGCGAATCGGGTGGAGCGTGTTGTTTCAGCGCCAGCGTCATCGGGGGCGATTGGGGAGCGGTTCCGGAGCACGGCCGGTGAGTTCCGCCCGAAGCTCGGCCTCGGCTTCCTTCCAGTTCTGGGCACACTGGCCTTCCGGCCGGCCCTTGCGAATCCAGATCTCGTAGGCACGCTGCGTGATCTTGTCGTGCGGAAGTTCCAGTGCGGCGGAAGAGGTGGAGCGGGTGGTCGGGGTGGCCTCGCAGGTCGGGCCATTCGCCGGCGGGGTGACCGTGGACTTGGGTTGGGTCACCTTCTTCAGCCAGGAGATCACCATCGCACAATTCTCCCAGAGTGTGGCGGGACCGGGAACATGGCCGGTCCATCGGCTGTTGCTGAGATTGATATGCGAACGATTCCCCCTGGCAAGAGGGAATCTCTCCTCGAAATTTCACCACTTCTCCGCCCACCGCGAGGATCCAGCGGCGGGAAGAATCTGCTAGACTGCAACTATGCCCAACGTGCTCATCATCGATGACGAAGAATCCGTGGCCTGGGGGCTCCGCAAGGCTTGCGAGCGACAGGGGTATGTCGCAGCCGTGGCCCCGAGCGCAGAGGAGGGGCTCGCCCGGGCTCGTCAATCACCCCCGGATGCGGTCTTTCTCGATGTCCGCCTGCCGGGGATGGATGGGCTGACGGCTCTCGCACGGTTCCGCGAAATTGCCCCGGAAGCAGCGGTGGTCGTCATTACTGCCCACGGGAACCTGTCGACCGCGGTCAAGGCAGTCGAGGGGGGAGCCTTCGATTACCTGGCGAAACCCTTCGATCTGGAACAGGCCCTGGATGCGGTTCGCCGGGCGGTCAACCGGAAGGTGGGAGCCGTCGCCGATGGGGCAGCGGATTCGCCGCTCCCGATCTCGGAGGATGGGGAGCTCGTCGGCCGTAGCCCAACCATGCAGAACGTCTTCAAGCGGATCGCGATGGTGGCCCCGACGGACGCCTGCGTCATGATTACCGGGGAATCGGGGACGGGGAAGGAACTCGTCGCCCGGGCGATCCACGCCAACAGCCGGCGTCGAGGAAAGCCATTCCTGCCGATGCATCTTGCTTCCCTCAACCCGAATCTGGTGGAATCCGAGTTATTCGGGCACGCCAAGGGTGCGTTCACGGGGGCCGACCGGGCTCGACCGGGAATGCTGACACTCGCGGATGGCGGCACCGTCTTTCTCGACGAGCTTGGCGACATCCCGCTTCCGGTGCAGGCGAAGCTTCTGCGGGTTCTGGAGCGTCAGGAAGTGCTGCCGGTCGGGGCGACGGAATCGCACACGGTCAACATCCGCATCGTGTCGGCAACCAACGCGGATCTGGGGGCCGATGTTGCAGCGGGGAAGTTCCGACACGATCTTCTCTATCGCCTCAACGTGTACCCGATCCACCTGCCGCCCCTCCGCGACCGGGGAGACGACATTCTCGCCTTGTCGGAGCACTACCTTCGCCGATTTCCAGGTGGTTCGAGTCTGCTTCCGATTCCTGCGGAGACGGCGGCGTACCTCAAGGGTCGCCGGTGGGCCGGGAACGTGCGGGAATTGCGGAACGGTCTGGAACACGCGGCGATCGTGGCACGCGGCGGGGTCCTGCGACCGGAGCATTTCCCCCCGCCGCTGGTGGTTCCAGGAATCGGAACACCGCAAGATCGGCTCGCGGCCGCGGTCCGGGAATGGGTCCGGACTCGCATTACAGAAGCGGGAAATTCCGAGCCGAGCGACCTGTACCAGACCTTCCTCAACGAGGCGGAACCCGTGCTGATCGGCGAGGTGCTTCGCGAACTCGACGGCAACCGCCTCGCGGCCGGCCGCTGGCTCGGACTCGCCCGGGCCACGGTGCGGAAACTGATCCGGAAATACACCCTCGAACCGGAAACGATCGGCGACTCGGACGAGGGAGAGTGATCCTTCTGCGTCCCGTCAGTACCGCAGGCCCACCGTCATCAGCAAGCTCACATCGGAAATGTCGCTTCCCAGGGGCGGAATCAGGTTGGCCCAGGTGTACCCCCACTGAGCTCGCAACCCGCCGTACAGGATGTAGGCACCGAGCGGCTTCTCCCAGGTCGCGTGGGAACCGATGAAAAATCCATGGGTGACGGAGGTTCTGCGGAGGTAGTTGGTCGGATCGCCGACCGGAATCAGGTCGACGTGCGAGGTTCCCCACTGCCCTCCGACATCCGCCCCGACGCGCCAGTTGGGTCCGGGTTCCATGCCGAGATTCCCGGCCCCACGGAGGAACCAGTCCCGGCCGATCGCGAAGTTGAAGTTGGTTCGGTGCAGCCCGCGGATGAAGTAGGAATTGACCTCGTCCGGATCGGTGGGCAAGTTCGTGTTGGGGTCCAGTGCTCCGGGCGTGAAGACCCCGAGGACCCGCTGGTCTTTTCCCTGGTTGTAGATGTAGTTGATTCCGAGATCGAGAACCCAGGCCCGGTCACCGGCGGGGTTGAAGAGGAGCGCGCGACCGCCGCCGCCGGTGGACCAGCCGGTTCGCACGGAGAGGCCGAGGTCTTCCCCGCCAACGACAAGGTTGGGCCCGGTCCGGACGTACAGCTCGTACCCCAGCGGTCCGTTGGCCCCGACAGGTCCGTTGCAGTTCGAGCCGCAGCGGCGGCTTCCCACCCACGGCGATTCCACGGAACCGCGGGGCAGATTCGAGGAAAGCCCGGAGGGGACGACCGTCAGCAACCCGGTCGGGCCCAGCGTCGGGGGGGCAGGCGGCGTCGCCTCGATGTCCAGCGGTGACGGTGGAGTGCCGGGAGTGGTCTGTGCAGGTTTCCCGTCGGGCGAGGGCGCGGGGCCGGCAGCCGACTGGCTCGACATCGCGGTGACACCGCCGTAGACCGCCTGGGACGAGCCCGGAGGCGGCACAATCCCCGGCCGGGAAACCCCCGATGACGGGGGATAGACGGGCACGCCAGCCGGGCCCTGGGCGACCGCAGTCCCCCCGATCACCCCGGCTAGCAAGCTTCCCAGAAGGTGTCGCATCGTTGCCATAGCCGCCTCGCCTCGCCAACAGAGACGGACCCGCCACTTGTGACGTGCCCGGCATCCCGACACACTCTCTGTTTTCGACTTCGCGTGAGTCCGAACTTGACGAGGATTCCGGTTCCCCTCCTGCAAACCCGGAATTTCCCCGAATTTTCCAACTTCTGGTCACGTTCCACGGCCTTTTCCGGGCATCCACGGTGCGCGAGGGAACTGGATCTGGCGAAATGGGAGAAACTGCTGCCAGAACGGAAGCAGAGATGGGGTCGACTCGGATCGCGGGTTCTACCGGTTCGCGAGGATTTGCTGCGTCGCGACCCAGAACTGCTTTGTTTCTTCCGTGTCCGCGTCGCGGAGCCCCAGCGGTGTTGCCCGAACCTTGGCGGCATCGTCCGAGAATGCGTCGACGGTGCGGAAGTGAAGGTACCACAGGAACCCCGCCCGCAGGCCATCCTCGTCGCAGACGTAGACCGGTCGGCTCGCCCGGTCCGCGATCACCTCATCGAATCGCGTGGCGGCTTTCCCAAGGTTCGCGGCGGAAACCGGGATTCCCACAAACTTCAGAGATCGTTTCTCGACCAGTTCCCGGGCGGCCGAGACATCGGCCGACGGCGAGTGGAGGTAGACCACCGACCGGAACCCGCTCGACTTCAGGCGATCGAAGCCGTCGAGAGTCGGACGTCGGCCGGCGTAGACTTCGGATTTGCCGGGAACCACCGCGAACCCGGGCAAACCGACCGTCGATCTTGCCGAGTTCGCATCTCGGGGAGCCACCGCCGACGGAGCAACGGACTTCGGGGCTGTCGGTAGATCCTTCGAGGTGGTCGGTTCCAGAACCTTGGCCGGGGCGGAAGCCGGTGGCGGGGGCGTGGCACGGATCGGTTGGCCAGGCTGCACCGGCGTGTCGAGGAACCCGCTCGTGCTCGGTTTCGCTGAGGAAGAAGAACCCGGAAGTGGGTCCGGCAGAAGCAGTTCCTTCGCCGGTTCCCGAGGGGGCGTCGGAGTCACCGGCGAGGGGGCGGGGACCGCGGGCGGCGGAGTAGGAGCCGTCTCCTTCGGGATCAGCGGCGGAGGCAGGGCCGAGTCCATGCGGAAACTTCCGCGAGTTTCGGGCACCGCGGCCGGGGGAAGCGAGTTGTCCAGCGGGGCCGGCGTCGTCGGCACGGCCGGTGGGGGGATCGTTTCCCCAAACGGGGACGGACGCACCGGCTCTCCAAGGCGGTAACCCCCGCTTGGCCCGCAGACATCGCACTTCTTCCGACAGGTCCGGCAGCCGATCGACGACAGCACCAGGCCGACCGCCAGCCCCGTGAGCACCAGTTTCCGCATCATGACAGGCCCTCCGCGCGTTCGCGCTCAACCACCCCGATTGTAAACTTGCGGGGCTCGGCTCGAATCCGAATCGCCGGCAGAACCTGCGATTCTTGCACGAAATCGGAGAAGCTTTGATGGTTACGCCGACTGCGAGGGCAGTCGGCGAGGTCGAACCGGGAAGGTGGGAAACTCCGGTTCAAGTTGGAAAGGATCGGCAGAGCACCGAGATCGCGGCGGATGCGGGACTCAGAAGCGCATTACTTGTGCGGCCCGTGGCAGGCTTTGCAAGACTTCCCAATCGTGTCGACCGCGGCGGCGACCGCCTTCGGGTCCTTCTTTTCCGTCGCCTTGACAAGCGCATCCATGTTCTCGGAGTAAATCATGGTCTGCTTCTTCCAGCTGTCCTCAGTCCCCTTTTTGGGCTTGAAGCCAGACATGGCGTCGGCGTTTTCCTTGAGCGTGGCCGCATCCTTGGCGGCATCGTCCCACTTCTTCGCTTTCGCTTCGGTGGCAACCTTCCCGACGAGAGGGGCGTTCTTGCCGTGAGCCGTCTTCATCACATCCTTGATCGATTCCGCTGCCGCGAACCCGACCACGGGAATCATCATCAGGCCGAGGGCCGCCGCCACAATCATCCGCCGCATTCCAGAATCCTCATTCAGGGGGAGCTCCACCGGGCTTCCGTGGCAACTGGCGAGGAAGAACCCAGATGGCGAGGGAACTATACGCCCCCAGAACGCCTTGGCAATGGAATGCGCACAGGCGGGTTGACGATCCCCGGGTGTCGGCCTACGATCTGATTTTCGGCGACGCACCCGGAACACGATCCGAATGACCGCCGCTTCCCATCCAGCCGAGATTCTGCTGCGGGCCACCGCCACCGCCCGCGATCTGCGCGGTCGCGTGCTCGTCGTCAAACTGGGCGGCAGCGCGATGGAAGACCCCGCCGCCACCCGCGGTACTCTCGAAGCCGTCGTCGCCCTCCAGACCCTGGGTGTTCGATTGGTGCTGGTCCACGGTGGCGGCAAACCGATCGACCGCGCGATGGCCGCCGCCGGGCTCGAACCGAAGAAGGTCGCCGGCCGACGCTACACCGACGAGCCCACGCTCGAGATCGTTGTCCGCGTGCTCGGCGAACTCAACCGTGGAATCGTCGAGCAAATCCAGAACCTCGGCGGCACCGCACGATCGGTTACCAGTTCCGAATCTTTTCCGATCCGCGGGGAACGGCTCCTCCTCCCCGGGCTCGACCTCCAACCGGTCGATCTCGGCCGGGTCGGGAAACCGACGCTGGTCGAAGCATTCTCGCCGCACGACCACATTCCCGTCCTTCCCTCGCTCGCGGTCAGCACCCTCGACGGCGGTTGGCTCAACGTCAACGCCGACACCGCCGCGTCGGCCGTCGCCGGTGCGCTCAAGGCCGAAGCGTGCTACTTCCTGACCGACACCCCGGGCGTGCTTCGCGACGTGAAATCACCCGATTCACTGATCCCCCGGCTGACCCGCTCCGAGTGCGAGTCGCTGATCCGCGAAGGCGTGATTGCCGGCGGGATGATTCCGAAGGTCGAAGCGTGCTTCGAGGCACTCGACGTAGGGGCCGGGAAAGCCGTGATTCTCGACGGCCGCGACCGCTTCGCCCTCCTGGCCCGCTTCGTCGGCGATACGCGTGCCGGGACCGAAATCGTACCGTGAACCAAAGTGTAGCCGCGACGCGAAAGCGGAGCGCTTGACCCGAACCAACGCTTCGCTCACGCGTCGCGCCTAAATGTTTTTCTTTGTGGGGAACTTCCCAATGTCGACCGCCACCCACACCTCCGCCGACATCATCGCACTTGCGAAGAAGTACATCGTCGCGAACTACACCCGCTACCCCGTCTGCCTCGTCCGCGGCGACGGTTCCTGGGTCTGGGACGCGGAAGGAAACCGCTACCTCGACTTCTTCCCCGGCTGGGGGTGCGGCATCCTCGGCCACTGCCCACCGCGCGTCGTCGCCGCCGTCCAGGAACAGGTCGCGACGCTGATCCACGTCCCGAACACGTGGTACACCGAACCGCAAACCCTACTCGCCCAGGCCCTCGCCGACCGGACCGGGTGGGGCGGGCAGTGCTTCTTCTGCAACAGCGGCACCGAGGCGAACGAGGCCGCGATCAAAATCGCTCGCCTCAACGGCAAGCCGAAGGGGAAGTACAAGATCATCACCTTCACGAACAGTTTCCACGGCCGAACCTACGGCTCCCTCACCGCAACCGCCCAGCCCAAGTACCACGCCGGCGTCGACCCGATGCTCCCCGGCTTCCTGTACGCCCCCTACGGCGACCTCGACGCGACGGCAAAACTCGTCGATTCCGAAACCGCGGCCGTCCTCCTCGAACCGATCCAGGGCGAAGGCGGAGTCAACCTTCCGCCGGCCGGGTTCCTGGAAGGATTGCGGGAACTGTGCGACCAGAACGGCATGCTGCTGATGCTCGACGAGGTGCAAACCGGGATGGGCCGGACCGGCAAGTGGTTCGCCCACCAGCACTGGAACGTGACCCCGGACGTGGTGACCCTCGCGAAGGCCCTCGCCGGCGGCGTTGCAATGGGCGGCCTGATCGCGAAACCGGAATACGCCGAGAAACTCAAGCCCGGCACCCACGCCGCCACCTTCGGCGGCAACCCCCTCGCCGCGAAGGCCGCCCTCGCCACGATCGAAACCTTCGAGGAAGAAAACCTCCTCGACCGGGCCACCCAGGTCGGCGAACGCTTCCGTGCCCACTTCGAATCACTCAAGGCGAAGTGTCCGCTCGTCACGGAACTCCGCATCCTCGGCACGATGATCGGCGTCCAACTCGCCGTCGAAGGGGCGCCGGTCGTCGCGAAGTGCCTCGAACGCGGGCTGCTCATCAACTGCACCCACGGAACCGTCATCCGCCTCCTCCCCGCGGCCAACATCTCCGACGAGCAGATCGACGACGGCTGCTCCATCCTGGAAGAAGTCCTTCTCGCTCACACTGCCTGACACCACCATGCGCCACTTTCTCAACCTCGCCAGCGTTTCCCCCGCCGATCTGCGTCGTCTCCTGGACGACGCGGCTCGTCTCAAATCCGCCCGTGCCGCCGGGGAACGTGCGGTTTCCCTCCAGGGCAAGGTCGTCGCGCTCGTGTTCGAGAAGCCCTCGATGCGAACCCGCGTCAGCTTCGAGTCGGCCGTCGCCCAGCTTGGGGGCACAGCCCTCTTCCTCCCCGGAAACGAGGTCGGCCTCGGCTGGCGCGAAACCCTCGCCGACTTCGCCCGCACGATGTCCCGCTACGTCGACGCCATCGTCCTTCGCGTCTTCCGCCAGGCCACCGTCGACGGCATGGCCGAGCACGGCAGCATCCCCGTGATCAACGGCCTCTCCGACCGCTCCCACCCCTGCCAGGCACTCGCGGATCTGCAGACCATCACCGAACGGTTCGGCTCCGTCGAAGGTCGAACCATCGCCTTCGTCGGCGACGGGAACAACGTGGCGATGTCCCTCGCCATCGGGTGCGGGAAACTCGGGGCGAACTTCGTCCTCGCCTGCCCGCCCGGCTACACCTTCGACGACGCTTTCCTCGCGAACTACCGCAAAAGCGAGGGCCCGCCGATCCGCGTCGTCCACGACCCTGCCGCTGCCGTCGCCCAGGCGGACGTCATCTACACCGACGTGTGGACCAGCATGGGCCAGGAAGCGGAACGCGAGGAACGGCTGCAAAAATTCGCCCCGTTCCAGGTCAATTCCGCACTTCTGGCGAAGGCCCCGAAGCACGCGGTCGTCTTGCACTGCCTCCCCGCCCACCGCGGCGAGGAAATCACCGACGAGGTGATGGACGGCCCCCAATCCGCCGTCTTCGACCAGGCGGAGAACCGCCTCCACGCCCAAAAAGCCGTCCTGGAGTGGCTGATGCGATGACGCCGCCCGAAGCACGAGCAACCCTCCGCCGCCACGCAGGTTGGGACAAGGATTATCAATCGGTCCGAACATCTCGTCGAAATCGTTGAGGCCGTCCACACGCTTACCCACGATTTTCCATCAACTGCATTTCGAATGGATGGAGCGCGGACGATCCGGATTCTGAGACGACGACAAGTTTCCCTCCGTCGACTTAGCTTTCAGACCTTCCGCCACCCCAACACCTATCGCAATTGCGGCGACTCGATCGGGCCGACCGCGTCACTCGCGGGTCACGAACTCGTCGAGGTTCAACAGGACCCGGGCAAAGTTCGCCCAGGCGGTTTTTGCGTCGGATTTGCGTTGGGATTCGAGGAAGGCCAGCAACCGATCGCGTTCGTCGCTGGTGGGTTCGCGGGCGAAGCAGAGGCGGAAGGCGAACCCGATTTTGCCGGCGTCATCGGAGGGGCCGTCTTTTTCGAGTCGCTTCCCGAGGGCGTCAGCGAATTCCACGAAGGCGGGGTCGTTGGCGAGGTGCAACGCCTGCAAGGGCGTGTTGCTGCGGTTGCGGCGGGTGCAGGAGGTCTGGGCATCGGCGCCGTCGAACGTCGTCAGCAGGTGGTGCTGGCTCTGCCTCCAGATGAAGGTGTACATCCCCCGGCGATAGCGGTCTTCCCCCTTGCTCTCGGGCCAGGCCTTCCTGTTTTGGGTGAAACTGAAGACTTCCGCGGGAAGGGGCGGGTAGACGCCGGGGCCGCCGACTTTCCGCGAGAGCAACCCGCTCGCGGTAAGGGCGGCGTCGCGGATGATCTCGGCCTCCACCCGGACGCGGTTCTGCCGGGCGAGGAGCTTGTTGAGTGGATCCTTCGCGGTGGCGTCCGGCCGGGCGATCGACGCCTGCCGATACGTTGCCGACGTCACGATCAGCCGGTGAAGTTTCTTCTGCGACCACCCCGATTCGCGGAATTCGACGGCAAGCCAGTCCAGAAGTTCCGGGTGGGTTGGCAGGCTGCCCTGCATTCCGAAGTCGTTCTCGGTTTCGACGATTCCCTTGCCGAAGAATTGCTGCCAGGCCCGGTTCACGACAACGCGGGCGGTCAGTGGGTTCTCCGGCGAGCAGAGCCAGTTCGCGAGATCGAGCCGGGTCAGCGGTTTCTCTGTCGGATTCGCCAGGGAAACCGCGAAGCCAGGGGTGACGATCTCCCCCTTGCGGAGGAAGTCGCCACGAATCTGGATGTAGGTTTCCCGCGGTTTCTTGCGTTCCCGCAAGATCAGGGTGCTGGGGATCTTCCCCTGGAGTTTCTTGATCTCCGCCCGGACTTTCTTCGCGTCCTCGACCTTCCCCTCCTGGTTGAGTTTCTCGACCTTGGCAGTGAGTTCGTTGACCTTCGCGTCGAGTTCGGGGTCGCCGCCGATGGTGAGGGTGGGCTCGTCGCAGGAATCGAAGAAGGCGTAGAGGCGGTAGTAGTCCTTCTGGGAGACGGGGTCATACTTGTGGTCGTGGCACTGGGCGCAACCGAAGGTGAGGCCGAGCCAGACCGCGCCGGTGGTGTTGGCGCGGTCGACGGTCCGTTCGACGCGGAACTGCTCGGGGTCGGTGCCCCCTTCCTCGTTGAAGGAGGTGTTGCGGTGGAACCCCGTGGCGATGAGGTTATCTTTGGTCGGTTTCGGGAGCAGATCCCCGGCCAGCTGCTCGCGGGTGAAGCGGTCGAAGGGCATGTCATCGTTGAAAGCCCGGATCACCCAGTCGCGGTACGGCCAGATGCTTCGGGCCCCGTCGATGGTGTATCCGTTGGAGTCAGCGTAGCGGGCGAGGTCGAGCCAGTGCCGGGCTTGCCGTTCCCCGTAGTGCTCGGACTTCAAAAGGCGGTCGACGAGGTCCTCGTAGGCGGTGGGAGACGGATCCTGGAGGAACTTCTCGACCTCCGCGGGGGTGGGCAACAACCCGACGAGGTCCAGATAGACCCGGCGAATCAGCGTGGTTTTGTCCGCTTCCGGGGACGGATCCAGCTTCGCCGATGCGAGCTTCGCGAACACGAAGCGATCGATCGGGTTTCGGGTCGGGAATTGGGGATTCGCGAAGTCTGGGACTTTCGGGCGAACCGGCGGTACGAAGCTCCAGTGCGGGGCGTACTCGGCCCCGGCAGCGATCCATTTCTTCAACTTCGCCACCTGATCTGGGGTCAGCCGGTTGCCGGATTCGGGGGGTGGCATCCGCCCCTCGTCGTCGGCCGCGAGGATGCGCTCCAGGGCGGTGCTGGCTTCCGGTTTCCCGGGGACGATCGCGTCCTTTTTCGCCGCAAGTTTCTGGGAATCGAGCCGCACCCCGGACTTGGCCGTGCCCGGACCATGGCACTTGAAGCAGTGGTTCGACAGGATCGGCCGGATGTCCCGGTTGTAGTCCGGGTTATCCGAAGCGGACGAAGTTCCCGCAATCCCCAGGATTGCGAGCAAGGCAACACGCACGGGCAGCGTCATCGTGTCACGCGGAAGAGGTTTCGGGGCAGGCGAAAGGTATTGTCACTCATCCCGAGGGAAACCGCAAGTTCCGACCTTCTTGGGGGTGCTCCTCTGGATTTTTGCACTTTTTCGTCTGCACTGACACAAACACGGATACCTGTCACTGCTTTTCCGATGAGAACAGTGATAGTGCAAACGTTAGTGATAGTGCAAAGCCAAAAATCCACAGGGACACCCGATTTTCGAGGGTGTCCCTGCGGATTGGGGCATCTGACGGGAGGGCGAGGCTCCCGCCGAGCCGGACTTCCTGCCCGAAATGGCTCCCCGGACCCCGGAAGTTCGGCTCGGCAAGAGCCTCGCCCTCCCGGTCGCCCCAAACAATAGGGACACCCATTTTCGACGTCCCCTTTGACGAAACTCGTCCCGATGGTATGATGGCGGCTTCCGCCCCAGAAACCGTGTCGTGGGCGTATTTCTGTTCTCGGAGGGTGACCCCGTGATTCTCTCCAACCAATGCAATCGCTGTGTTTGCGGTGAGGAGGTTGCGTGGCTCTCGTAGACGTCAAACAACTTCTCGATGCGGGCGTCCACTACGGGCACCGGGCCAGCCGGTGGAACCCGAAGATGCGGCCGTACATTTACGGCAAGCGGAACCTCATCCACATCATCGACTTGCGGGAAACCGTCCGCGGACTTCTCCGGTCGTATCGCTACCTGTCCCAGGTCGTGTCCCGCGGCCAACTCGTTCTCTTCGTCGGCACCAAGCGCCAGGCCAAGGAAATCGTCGAACGCGAAGCCTGCCGGGCCGGCATGCCCTACGTCTCCGAGCGCTGGCTCGGTGGCACCCTGACCAACTTCAAGACCATCCGCGGTCGGCTCAATCGACTCCGCGAACTCGAGTCGATGTGGCTCCCGGAAGGGGACAACCCCGCCCGGTACGACATGACCGCTTACATCGCCTCCATGATGACCGAGGCCGGCAAACTCGATCTCGCCCGGGCTCCCGAGTCCGCGACGATCCGCCGGAACTCGAAAAAAATGATCTCGACGCTCAACCGCGAGCTCCTCAAGATCCGCCGAAACCTGCTCGGCATCCGGGACATGAACCGCCTGCCGGATGCCCTGGTGATCGTCGGCCCGAACCGCGAGCACATCGCCATTGAAGAGGCGAAGCGGATGGGCGTGACGACCGTCGCCCTCATCGACACCGACAGCGATCCGGACCCCGTCGACCTGCCGATCCCCGGCAACGACGACAGCATCCGGTCGATCGAGGTGATCCTGGCGAAGCTGGCGGACGCGGTCCTGGAAGGGACAGCCGCCCTGCCGCCGGAACAGAAGGCGATGTTCAAGCCGCGCACTCCCCCCGCGGGAATGCGGCCCTCCTCGCCGGCGCCGGCCGGGCAACCGCAAGCGGCCCCGTCGAACCCGCCGACACCAGTCGCGGTCTCTTGATGTGAGTTCCAGTCGTTTCCGATTCCCAAAAGTTCCAGGTTCCGGGGTCACACCCGCCTGGAACTTCCATATTTTGGACTCGGAACCCATGAGCCTGGAACGTCCGGAAGTGGAACTTCGGGAACACGGAACTTTTTGGAACTGAGGGTGCTATGAGCCAGATTTCCGCCGCCGCGGTGAACGAACTCCGGAAGCGGACCGACCTTCCCCTGATGGAGTGCAAAAAAGCACTCACGGAAGCCGGGGGGGATCTCGACAAGGCGATCGATCTGCTCAAAACGTGGAACGCGAAGGCCGCCATCAAGCGGGAAGGGAACGAAACCGCCGAGGGGCGGATCGGCATCTCCATCGACGCCGGCACCCAACAGGCGGGGATCGTCGAACTCCGCTGCGAGTCCGCCCCGTCCGCGAAGGCCGATCAGTTCATCGCCCTGGCGAAGGATATCGCCAGTCACGTCGCCGCCAACGACGCCGCCGATGTCCCCGCCCTGATGGCTCAACCGCTGGGCAAGGCAACGGTCAAGGATCGCGTCGACGAAGTCGTCGGCCTGATCCGCGAGAAAATGATCGTCCAGCGGTTCGCCCGTCTGACTGGCGGCGTTTTCGGGCAGTACATCCACCACGACGGAACCCTCGGGGTGCTCTTGCAATGCGAGGGAACCAAGGGGGATGACGAGATTCTCAAGGACGTTTGTGCCCACGTGGCGGCGTTGAACCCGACCTACACGCTCGTTTCCGACGTGCCGGCCGACGTGATCGCGAAGGAAAAAGAACTGCAGATGAATCAGATCAAGGAAGATCCGAAGAACGCCGGCAAACCCGCGAACATCATCGAGAAGATCGCGGAAGGGAAGTTGAAAACCTGGCTCGCCGAGGGGGTGCTCACCGAGCAGCCGATGGCGAACAACGCAAAATACCCCGGAAAAACCGTCGGCCAGGTCCTGCAAGGGCTCGGCCTGAAGGCGAAAAAGGTCGTCCGCTACAAGGTCGGCGCGACCTCGGTTTGACTCTGATTCCAAGCCCCTTTTTCGCCTAGCGGGAAAGGGGATTTTTCTTGACCACCCGCATTTGCTGAGAGTCCCATGCCCCACACGCAGAGCGCCTGGAAACGTCTCCGTCAGAGCGAAAAACGCCGCAAACGGAACCGCACCTGGGTCAAATCGATCAAGAAGGAAGTCCGCGAAGTGACGGACGCCGTCTCCACCGGCGACGTTGCCACCGCCACCACAGAACTTGCCACCGCGGCGAAGCGACTGGACAAGGCCGCCGCCCACGGAATCATCCACAAGAACAAGGCGGCCCGCCTCAAGTCTCGCCTCGCCAAGCGAGTCGCGAAAGCGAAGGCAACTCCTCCCGCAGCGACCTGAGCCGAGGATGGCTGCCTCGTCCAACGCTCCGCTTTACAGTCGATTCCTGGGGTGCCTCCTCGGCTCTGCCGTCGGGGACGCCATCGGAGCACCCTGGGAAGGTCTTACCTCCTTCGACATCCACCAACTCGCTGGACCGGCTCTTGAGAAAGTCTTCCACCCGGACGCTGACGAACTTGACTACACCGACGACACCGAGATGATGGTCGGCGTCGCCGAGGCGCTAGCCAAGCACGGTAGCATCCAATCCGAATCTCTGATCCAGATTTTCGCCCGCAACTACCACCCGGAACGGGGGTACGGCAAGGGCGCTAGAAGGATCCTCGAAGCCGTCATAGCTGGCGAGGACTGGGATCACGTTGCATCTTCCACGTTCCCCGGCGGCTCGCTCGGCAACGGTGCGGCGATGCGAGTCGCACCGATCGGAATCTTTTTTTGCGATGATCTGGACCACGTATGGTCCGAAGCGAGAGAATCCGCCTGGCCCACCCACCGCCATCCGGTCGGAATCGAAGCCGCCCAGGTGTTGGCGCTGGCCATCGCCCTGGCAGCCCGGGCGACATCGCTGTCCCGGAAACAGTTCCTGGACGCGCTTCTGGAGCGGGCTCACACGGAGGAAATCCGGTGGGCTCTGCAAACCGCCCGGAGCCTACATCGCGGTGACTCGATTGGTGTCCTGGGAAGCACCCTCGAAGCGCACCGATCCGTCGTGACCGCTATCGCTTCTTTCGCAGCATCTCCGGGAGATTTCGAGACAGCAGTCGGCCGGGTGATCGCACTTGGCGATGACACCGACACCCTTGCGGCAATGACCGGGGCACTCTGTGGTGCATTCGCCGGCATTGATGCGATCCCGGCTCGACTCGTCGCGAAACTCGAGAATACCCCATCCGGTCGGAACCACATCCGATCACTCGCGGAACGATTGTTCCAGCTTTTCCACAGGCGAACGAATCGGGACGAGAATCTCGAAGCAGAATCGCCCGGGTGAGGAAACGGACGTGTCGACGGATACAATTCCCCGCATGCAAGCCAACGTCGCTGAGATCGCCGACCCTCTCGCCCAGAAGCGGGATCGGCTCGTCGAGATTCTGGCGGGGTTGCCGGGGGTTGCCGTCGCGTTTTCCGGCGGAGTCGACAGCACGGTTGTCGCGAAGGCGGCCTACCTTGCACTCGGTGCCCGGGCCGTCGCAGTGACCGCCGATTCCCCGAGTGTTCCCCGGCGGGAACTCGAAGAAGCCCGCGAACTCGCCAGGATGATCGGGATCCGGCATGTCGTGTTTTCCACCCAGGAATTCGAGAACCCCGACTACGCCCGAAATGACGGCACCCGCTGCTACCACTGCAAGAGCGAGCTCTACGACCGCGTCGGCGACCTGCTTCCCGAGCTCGGCGTCGCGGTGATGGTGTCCGGTGCGAACCTCGACGATCGCGGCGACTATCGACCGGGGCTGACGGCGGCGGCGGAGCGAGCGGTCCGACATCCGCTGCAGGAAGCGGGATTCTCCAAGGCCGACGTCCGGGGCCTGGCTCGGTTCTGGGAACTCCCCGTCTGGGACAAGCCGGCGTCACCGTGCCTTTCGAGCCGACTCGTCCCTGGACTGGCGGCGACTCCGGAGCGGACCCGGCGGATCGAGGAAGCGGAGTCGTTTCTGCGGGGTCTGGGGATGGCCGATTGCCGGGTGCGGTATCATGAGGGAGATCTCGCGCGGATCGAGGTGCCGATCCACGAGATCGCCCGGCTGGCAGCAGAACCGGTGCGGGAATCGCTGACGGCGAAGTTTCGGGAAATCGGGTTCCAGTACGTGACCCTCGATCTGGCCGGGTTCCGGTCGGGGAACTTGAACCAGCTCGTTCCGCTGGAACTGCGACGGCGCTTCGCGAACCCGGTTTGAGCCGCAAACCTTTCCCAGGGTGCCGGGATTTCTCCCCAAGTGCGGCGGATGCGGCGAGTTGGACCGGATGTGCCGAACTTCTGGCGAAAGAGATCGTTTTTCTGGGGATTTGACCCGATTCCAGAAGTGGTTTCTCTCGGTAAACTGAGGGAAACTCGCCACCCCGCCCTCCTCCCGTTGCCGAGTCGAGGTTCTCATGCCGATCAAGGTGACGTGCCCGAAATGCGGTGGCGTTCTCCACGCCCCAGACGACGCCGGCGGGAAGCGTGGCCGATGTCCGACCTGCGGAACGGTCCTCAACATCCCTCTTGCTGAGGGTGGTCGGATGGGTGGTGGTGGGGGAAGCCCGGGCTTCCCGCCGAGCCCGGCCGCGGAAGGGTTCGGAAAACCGAAGCGGCAGATGCTGGACGACGACGAGCCGCCGCCGGTGTCTGCTCCGCTGCCACGTACCTCCGGACCAGTCGGTGGACCGGTCGCCCGCGGTGGTGGCCTCGGTTCCTCCGGAATGGGTGGCCCCGGGCTGGGCAGTCCGGCCGCTCCGTACGGGTTTGCGGACGAGCCGAAGCAGACGGCAGCCCGACCCGCCCCGGAGCCACGACGCCCACCCCCGGCACCAGCCTACCCACCCGCCCCACCGCAACCCGCCGGCGACGAGGAACCGATCGAAGATCAGGGTCGGGGCTGGAAGAAAGCCCGGGCCGGCCTCGGTGCCATCCGGATCGGCGTCGTGCTCTTTGTGCTCTCCCCGCTGGCACTTACGGGTCTCACGGCCTACGAGAAGTCGACGCCGCTTCCGAACAAGACCCCGGGAATGCTGGGCGTCCAGGAGCTTTCCTCGGCGACGGAGATTCGTGTCGCCGTGGTGCTGGTCCCGCTGCTGTTCGGGCTTCTATTTCTTCTCTATGGCCGGATGAAATTTGCGTCGGCACCCCGGTCTTCGTTCGCGAAGGGGATGGCACGAGCGTCATCGTCGGCGACGTTGCTGGCGGTCGCAGCCCTGATCGCCGCCGCTGTCCCCGCGGGGATCGGCCTGAGCAGAGGGATCATGCCTGCCGACTTCCAGCCCAAGACCGACGAGAACGGGATGGTCGAGCGGTTCGGGCTCTCCACCGCGATCTCGGCCGCGATCGTGGCGGAGGTCTGGTTCCTGTTCGCGGTCGGCCGGATGGGCGGGGCACTCCACAGCCGGGTTCTGTCGGGCCGGGCTACCCGCTTCGCGATGATCGCCGGGTTGCTCGTGATTCTCGGGGCCGCCGCCGGGGTGGGCTACACCGTCTACCTCTCCGAGATCCAGATGTGGTGGGTGGTCAACGCGAAGTCGCACTGGGACAAAATTGAGGATGGACTCAAGCCGACCATCCGGGCGGGGATCGTGGCGGCTGTCGCGGTCATCGCCGGGTTCCTGTACCTCCGGTTGATCGGCGGGGCACGGCGGGCGATCCGCGACTGGCAGGAGGCGCACCCCGTCGCGGTGTGAGATTCTGGAGGTTGCGGGGGATGATCGGGACGACGCGGCCGGCGATCCGGTTCTGCTGCCCAGAGTGCGGGGCCACCATGCGGGCGCCTCGTGCCGACGCGGGCTCCGCGATCGACTGTCCCCGTTGCGGCGAATCGGTTCGTGTCCCCCGGAAACTGCACCCCCGCGAATCCGAGACCGACGGTCCGCTCGTCAACCCGACCGCCGCCGCGAATGCCCGATCCGGTGTCAGGCTGCTCACGATCAGCCTCGAAGTTTGGAGCGTGTGGTACGTCCTCTCGCTGATGGTGCTCGGGGCGTGGGCCGTCACCCTCGGCCCGCCCGCCGTGCTCGGGAGGGAACAGGGCTGGCTGCGACCGACGCTTCTGGTGGTGGGGGTCGTCGAAATTCTTCTGGTCTGGTTCGGTGCGGGTCTGCGGTGGGTGGGTTACGGTCGATGTCGCGATGCGGCCGAGGCGGTGCGGGCCAGCGGATGGATCACGACAGCGCGAGCCGGTGCCCTGATTGCCGCGGCCGGGCAAACGTTCGCGGCCTGGCCGAGCCTCGCGGGGATGCCCGTGGCCCAGACACCCGGGACGCTGCGGGCACTGGGGCAGGTCGCCGAGATCGCCCGGACACTCGGGGTCGCTCTCGAATTCGGGATCCTTTTCGTGTGGGCTCGAATCCTCACCGAGGCAGGCGGCCCCGGAGCTGTCACCCGGGTGAGACGATACTTGCTGACCGCCATCGGGTCGGTCGGAGGAACGCTTGTCGGGCTATGCGTGGCGGCAACGGTGACCGTGATCGCCTTGCACCGTGACCGCTCGGCACCGCCGCCTCCCCCGTCGACGCCGATGGCGCGGCTCGATTACACCGCGATTCCGGAAGAAGGTTGGTACTCTCTCGCGACGGTGCTGGGTATGGTGAGCGGTTTCGCGGCCGTCCTCTGCTGGCAGTACTTCCAGATTCTCGCCGCCACTCGCAGGGCCCTCGAAACCTCGAGCGTTCCTGCGGGGCCGGGCCGGACGCCCCCGACCGGCGGATAGTCGACCCTACCCGGAATCGGACCGGGTCGCGGTTTTTCCTGAGGTGTCGGCATGCCCATCAAGGTCACGTGTCAGAAGTGCGCCGGTGTCCTCAACGCACCGGATTCGGCGGCGGGGAAGAAAGGGAAATGCCCCAAGTGCGGGAACCTGATGGATATTCCGGCGGGCGTTCCCGGCTCGAAACCGGGGAGCCCGACTCCGATCGCACCCGCTGTCAAACCGGCCCCCAAACCGGCTGCGGAAGCGAATCCCTTCGATTTCTTCGGCGATTCTCCGGCCGAGCCCGCCGCCGCGGAGTCTGCGGCTCCGACGCCCGAGGCTGCGAAGCCGAGCAAACCGGCTCCTCCTTCGAAACCCGCCGCCAAGGCATCGCCGGCCAAACCTGCCCCGGTCTCGAAGCCAACGCCGTCGCCTGCCCCATCCGCCGGGGGGTCGGACAATCCGTTCGCGTTCGATTTTGGGGATCCCGTTCCCGCACCGGCACCGGTGGAACCTGCGAAACCCGCGGGAAAATCACCCGAGAAGCCGGTTGCAAAACCGGCGGAAAAGCCTGCCGCCAAGGCGGTCTCTGTCGCCAAGACGACCCCACCGCCGGCTCCTTCTCCGATCGGCTCGGACAATCCGTTCGCCTTCGACTCGGACGTCCCCGCCCCGGCCCCTCCACCGTCTGCAGCGGTCAAGGCCGCCGTGGTCCCGGCGAAGGTAGCGGAAAAACCGGCGGAATCGGTCCCTGCCCGGCCCGCCAAGCTCACTCCCGCCGCCAAGCCGGCTCCCGGGCCCGCCTCCGACAACCCCTTCGCGTTCCTCGACACCGTGGTCACCGACCCGGCCCTGCAACCCTCCGGCGACGCCGTCCGCATTGGCGAGGCACTCCCTCCGGAGAAGGTTCCCGAGGGTTCCGGAGCGTTCGATGTCAAAATCGAGGACGATGTCCCCAACTCTTCCGGTGGAATGGTTTCCGGCCTCTACGACGTCCGCGTCGAGGAGGATGACGACGACCCGGTTCCTGCACCGGCACCCGTTTCCGCACCCACCCCCGCGAAACCGCTTCCAGCGCTACCCGCTCCGACGGGCGCGTCCCTCGACGATCAAACAGAGGGGACCGTCAAGATCCGGGCCGGGGCCAACACGGAAAACCCGTCGCTGCTCGCGCTTCGGGTCAAGGGGTATCGGCTCTGGCTGGAACGGGTCCGGATCGACGATCCCGCGAACAAGTTCTACCCCCTTCGCATCGAGTACCACGCGGAGTCGTACGGGAACCACTTCACCGCCGACTCGCCGACGGAATTGCTGGGTCTAGTCGGCTTGTGGGAAACGCGTGGCGACAACTGGGCCGTCCGCCGCGGCGAACCGGACGTGTTGGAAGAATTGCGTCGCATCGCCGCCCGGGCCGCGAAGTGACCCCAGAAGAGCGGTGTCTGGACCTTTGTTCCCTCGGACCTATCCTGAGCCCGGATTCCATTCCAGCAGAGGGAACCGGGTATGAGCCGAGACTACGATCGTGACGAGTACGACGACCGAGACGACAATCGAGGCGGGGAAAACTATCCGCTGCACCCGGGCTGGCTCGAAGTCGAGTCCGGGATGCGGATGTTCAAGCTCTATTCGATGATCTTTTTCGGTCTTCTCGGGCTCAACCTCCTTTCGAACGCTGTCATTGTTGCGACGGGACCAGAACGGGGCACCATCTTGTTCGCGATGGTCGGCCTTTTGCTGCTTGTTGCTCTCGCGGCTCTGGTGGTCTTCATCATCGGACTCGTCAAAATTGGCTCGATGCCGGAAGATCGGGATGGAGGTGCCGGGAAGTCTCAGGCCCGGACAGCTTTGATCCTCACGCTGGTTAGCATCCCCACCGCATTCTGCCTTGTGGGTCTTTTCGTGCTGCTGGCGGTTCCATTCATTCTGACGGCCTTTTTCCGCGAGATGTCTCGCCCCCTGCGGGCTCGAAACGTGGCCGCCGCCGCGGGTACATTCCAGCTATCGGTGATCGTGGCGATTGCCGTCAGCATTCTCATCGTCGCCCCCTTGAACTTCGCAGGTGGAGAGATTGCGGCGCTCTTGGGAGCACTCATTAGCGCCGGAGTCTGGGCCTGGGTCAATATCTCGTTCATGACCACCGCCACGGCGGCGGAACTTGCGATTCAGAAAGCCGCGGATCGGTACGGCGTCGAACGCTGAGGTTTTCACGCTTTCGACCGCAGGAGTGTAGCCATGTGCCAGCGGATTCTCGGATACATCCTTGCGGGGTTCTTCACCTTTGTCGTCGCCACCGTCGCGGCCTTCGTTTACCTCGAGTGGTGGCAGGCGATTCTCGTCTCGTTTTTCACGTTCCTCTTCCTGATCGCCGTCGCCCGGATCTGGGTGCTGACGGCGGTCGGGAAGCTGGGGAACCTCGCCAAGCTGATGTTCGAATCGAAGTCAGCGGTGCTTCGCGGGGCGGGGATCCAGGTGCATTCCGTCCACCCGTGCGATCCGCCGGCCAACCTGATCGAGGCGAGCAACCAGCTCCCGGCCGCCCCGGAAGACGAGGGAGAAGCGGAGGTCGCCCGGGAATTGCACGAGGAACTCCACAACCGCAACTGGTTCCAGATCGAGGCCACGATCTTCCCCGTGCCCGGCCAGAAGACCGCGATGACTCACTGGGACATCGACGACCTGCGGATCGTGCCCATCGACGCAAGGCCTTTCTCGTGGAAGGACGAAGACGATGGCAACGACGAGAACGAATTCTCGCTCCACGATCTGCAAATTGTTTCGGAGGGCGTGGCGACCATGCCCGAGGATTCGAAATTCGAGGGGCCGCAACGGTTGCAATTCCGCGTGGGCGTGCCGAAGAATGTCCGGGAAGTCAAGTTCCAGTACTACTTCGAACAATTTGGGAAGATCCCGTTACCCGCAGGTGGCCGGTGAAGTTTCTTGCTCTCGAAACGAGCTGCGACGAGACCGCGGCCGCCGTCTTCACGGATGATCTAGAGGTACTGTCCAGCGTCGTCGCCTCGCAGACGGACCTGCACTCCCGGTTCGGCGGGGTGGTGCCGGAAATCGCGTCGCGGGCTCACCAACGGAACCTGTTGCCGGTCATCGACGAGGCGCTGACCCGGGCGCGGGTGACCCTCGCGGACATCGGGTGCATCGCGGTGCACAACACGCCGGGGCTGGTGGGGGCTCTGCTGGTCGGTGTTTCCGCGGCGAAGGCGATCGCACTCGGCCTCGGGGTGCCGTTGATCGCGGTGAACCACGTGGCGAGCCACATTTTCGCCTGTCGACTGGCGGCGGGGCGGGATATTTTCCCGTGCGTCGGCCTGGTCGTGAGCGGTGGGCATACCGCCCTGTTCCGCTGTGACACCGCGTTGTCACGAACCCTGCTTGGCACCACGCGTGACGATGCGGCCGGGGAAGCGTTCGACAAGGTCGCGGCGATTCTGGGCCTCGGTTTCCCCGGTGGCCCGGCCGTCGAGCGGGAAGCGGTCGGGGGCAATCCCACAGCCTACGCCTTTCCAAGGGCCTTCTCCGACGATGCGCGACTCGAGTTTTCTTTCTCAGGCCTGAAGACGGCCGTCCTGTACGCGTGCCACGGCCAGAACATCGCGCGGGCCACCCCGCCCGGGCCGGGTCAGAAGCGGGCTGACCTCGCCGCCAGCTTCCAGGAAGCGGTTGTGGATGCGATCGCACTCAAGTGCAAGCAGGCGTTGCGGAAGACGGGACTGTCTCGCCTTGCGGTCGGTGGCGGGGTGTCGGCGAACCGCCGGCTCCGCGACCGTCTTGCCGAGGTTTGTTCCAAAGAGGGGGCAGAACTGATCATCCCCCCGATGAACTTGTGCACCGACAACGCTGCGATGGCCGCCCTCGCCGTGGAAAAGTTGCGAGCCGGCGAGTTCGCCTCCCCCGACCTCGACGCGGAACCGAACTACCTCTGAATTCCGTCCCGGCCGTCTCATCCGTGCCGCCGGTTGATGAGCAGGTGTGCGCTCGCGACGAGAAGAAACTGGTTTGGCTGAACGTGAAGTGAGGAAATCCGGAGACGGGAAGGCCACTGTTGGACGGCGACCTTCCCGAAATGCGAATCGCGATTTTTATTGTTTCCGCCGCGAGGTCATGGTCATGATTTTCTTCCAGTTCCCCTTCTCGTCCTGGATGTAGGAGGTGAGCACTTTCGTGTCCTTGTCTTTCAGTTCGATCACGTCCTTCATTTTGGCGATTTTCCCGGTTTCGGGGTTGGGCCCTTCGCACAACATGACGAGTTTGTCGCCCTCCATGGTTCCCTCGGAGTTGTACATGATGTCGCACATGTTGCAGACCCAACTGCCGACGTACTTTTTCTTCGTCGAATCGTAACCCAGTGTCCACTGCCCGCGCATCGCAGCCCCGTCGACATCGCTATTCACATCACACTTGAGCCAGAACCCGCCGAAGATCGTGCAGGTTTCAGTGCCTTTCCCTTTGACCGGCGGCTTGTTGGGATCCATGATCATTTCCCCCTCGGTGATCCACTCGCCGGCGAATTTCTTCAATGCCTCGTGTTCTTTTTGCGGCGATGGTTGTTTCGGGGCATCCGCAGCCAAACTGCGACCGAGCAAACCCGCCATCGCGATGGCCATGGCCAGAACGAAGCTTCGCATGGAAATCTCCAGAATCGGAAGTGGGCGATGGGGGATGGCAATCGCAGCTGGGAAAGACAAGGTCCGTAGGTCGACGGTTTGGCGCCAGCCCGGATCATCCCAGGGCAGATGGGGAACGGGAAAGTCGTTCGAGAACGCCAAGAGCGAGTCCAGAGTCGATCGCTGCCGCGGCCCGGTGGACGCCGTCGCGAAGGGATTCGACCGACTCCGCGGCCCACAGTGCCGCCGCCGCATTCGCCAGCACGATCCGCCGGGCCGGGATGTCGCGTCCGGCCAGCACGTCCCGGATCATGGCGGCACTCCCGGCCGGCCCATCGACCGCAATTTCGGCGAGGGAAACCGTTCCGACCCCGAACTGATCCGGAGTCCACTCCTCGACGCGAAATTCTTCCCCCTCGACAATCCGCACCATGGTCGGAGCTGCCAGGGTTACCTCGTCGAGCCCGTCGAATCCGCTGACCAGAACCGCCCGTCGAACCCCGAGTCGTGCTGCCGCACCGGCGAGGGGGTCAAGCAGTTCCGGCTTGCCCACTCCGAGCAGTTGGTAGTCGGCCGACGCCGGGTTGGAGAGCGGGCCGAGCAGATTGAAGATGGTTCGCACTCCGAGTTGCCGGCGGAGTTTCGAGACGTGGGCCATGCCCCGGTGGAAGTGGGGGGCGTAGCAGAAGGCGAAACCGATGCGATCGAGGCACTTCTGGGCCCACTCCGGGCCGGCTTCGATGGGGACGCCGAGTTCGCGGAGAACGTCAGCGGAACCGGATCGGCTCGAGACCGCGCGGTTGCCGTGCTTGACCACCGGCACGCCGGCCGCGGCCACGACAAAAGACGCGGCTGTGCTGATGTTGAAGGTGCCCGCGTCATCGCCGCCGGTCCCGCAGGTATCGACCACCGGGCCGGAAACGGGAACCAGCCGGGTCATCTGCTCCCGGAGCGCGAGGGCGGCGGCGGCGATTTCGTCGGCTGTTTCCCTCTTGATTCGCAGCGCCGTTAGCAGGGCCGCCGCCGGGCCGTCTGCTACCCGACCGGCCAGGAGATCGCGAAATGCCTCCGTCACCCGGCCAGGATCGAGATTCTCGCCAACGAGCAGCCGGGGGAAGAGGTCGGCGAACCAGACCGGCTGAGGCAGTTCCACGGACACCTCCGGGTGGGCTACTTCACACGTGAAAGCTCAGGGACATTCGGCAGAAATAACTCGTCCGCATCCGCATGACTCAGCAACGCCACCAGATCCGGAGTTGTATCGCGGATCCACGTCTGTCGGCCATTTGCCCGTTCTTCAACTGAACCGATCAATCCTTTAGTTCGAATCAGCGTCCCAATCTTCTCGTCCGAAAGGATCCCATAACTCAGACCCTTCTCGGTGATCGAGTACCGGCAGATCAGATACCCATCGATTTGCGAAGGGTCCCACCTCGTCAATGGGCCGTTTTCTGGCTTGGTGAAGAGGACATTCGCCAATTGGAACTTCCCGACTTTCGTCACGAAGAAGTGCATGGGATCGGGATTCCCATTTTCAAAAAATGGCTTACTGCTAACCACCATCATCAGGCCGGCGGGTGCGTCCTTGAGATCGGACTTTCGGAACTCCATTGCCGACTGGTCCGGGTTCGAATTCCTCCATTTCCCGAGTAGTTCGTGATCCACCCGGGCCGCAGAAGGGTCCGACAGAGGAGACTTAGAAACGGGGATACATCCACCGGCGAGGATCGCGAAGAGGCCAAGAAGCAGGGAAGAAATCCGCGGCATCGGGATGCTCCAGCTGTCGGGCCGTTAGGCCGTAGAGGGGAAAATAGGATTCTCGGCCACTTCTGGCCAATTTCCGGGTTTGCAAAGTGTACGGTTGTCGAATATAACTCTATACATAACTGGACACTTGCCCAATTCATCCAGGAGCGGACCGTGAGCGATGTCGCCACCCTGACCCAGAAACAGCAGCAAATCTTCGAATTTATCCGCCGTTACATCCAGGAGAACGGGTATCCGCCAGCCATTCGCGATATCGGCAAAGAATTCGACATCAAATCCCCGAACGGAGTGATGTGCCACCTTCGGGCACTACAGAAAAAAGGATTCATCCACCGCGACGAGAAAAACGAAGAAGAGCAGCGCGGAGGCCGGGCCAGGGCGATAACGATACCCGGCGTGTCGGCGGGTGGTTTCAGCCTGCCCCTACTCGGGGCCGTTGCTGCCGGCCGGGCGATCGAGGCCGTCGAGCAGCACGATCGGCTCGAACTCAAGGATCTGTTCGGGGCGGAGAATCTCTATGCCCTCAAGGTCAAGGGCACCTCGATGATCGAAAGTCAAATCGCGGACGGGGATTACGTCGTCATTCGCAAGCAAGAATCCGCCGACAACGGCGAAAAAGTCGTCGCCATGGTGGACAAGGCGATGACCCTCAAGAAGTACTACCGCCGGAAAGACCACGTTCGGCTCGAACCCTGCAATTCCACGATGGAGCCGATCCTCGTCGATCCGCACAAGGAAAACGTCAACATCCTCGGGGTTCTGGTCGGTGTCATCCGCAAGTGCTGACACCCCCGGTCCGGACACAACCCAATCTCGGCGTCCGACACCTCGAAACGGGAGAAGTTACGCCCGCTCGACGGGGTACCCCTTGCCGACCCAGCCGCTCCAGCCGCCGTCCATGCTGATGACATTGGTGTAGCCCATTTTCTGGATCGCGTCGGCGGCGAGTGCGGATCGGAAACCCCCTCCGCAGTACAGCACGATCGGCGTGGCGAGGTCGGGAAGTTTCTTCTCGATGTCTCGCTCGATGACACCTTTCCCGATGTGGATCGCCCCTGGCAGGTGCCCCGCCGCGTACTCGGATTCCTCTCGAACGTCCACCAGCGCGAACAAATCCTTTCCCTCAAGTCGGCGCTTGACATCCTCGACCCCGCATTCCTTCACCCGGCTCTTGGCATCGGTGACGATCGCGAGGAAACCCGGACTATGTTGTTTGCCCATTGGCCCGCCCTTTGCAGTGCAAGGAAGAGAAATGCTCGGCCGGCAGTCGAACCGAGCTCAGGAAAATCCACCGCATCCGCGGTTTACGGATAGATCGGGGTCTGCCATGTTCCGAACCACACTTGCTGTTTTGATGCTGGGCCTCTTGGCCGGGCCGGTCGCGGCTCAGGATCCTCTGACACCGCCTCGAACGACGTTCCGCCCAGTGGGAACCGTCGATACGAAGTTAACGGCCAAGTCGCGAATCCACTGGTCAGTGCTTTACGGATGCTTTTGCATCGTGGAGCCGGTGATTCGAAGCCTCACCAAGGAAGTTGGAACCCCGGCTTTCAAGGTGGTCAAATTGCTGGTCTGGCAGCCGAAATCGAAATCCGGGTGGGTGGAAACCGGCCGTGATTTTCTCACCCCCTGGAGCGATCTCGGCAGGGCCAATGCGTTCGGTCAGCGGAAGTAACGGTTGAACAGGTTCTCGATGAGTTCCTGCCGTCCGGACGTGTTCGCGTCCGGAATTCCCTTTTGAAGCATGTATGCCTCAAGGGTTTCGAAGCTCGCCTTGCCAGCCTCCACGTCCGCTCCGATGCCGGTATCCCATGTGGCGTAGCGCTTCTTGATCGTGTCCGCGAGCCAGCCGTCCTTGCGGATCGCCGCCGCCGCCTTGAGGCCCTGGGCGAAGGCATCCATCGACCCGATGTGGGCGTAGAAGAGGTCGATCGGTTCGAAGCTTTCCCGCCGCACTTTCGCGTCGAAGTTCAATCCCCCCGACCCGAGCCCCCCCTGCCCGAGGATGATCAGCATGGTTTGGGTCGTGAGGTAGAGGTCGGTCGGGAACTGGTCGGTGTCCCAGCCCAGGAGCGGATCGCCGCGGTTGGCGTCGACGCTGCCGAGCATCCCGTTGGCCGATGCGTAGGCGAGTTCGTGCCCCATAGTGTGCTTCGCCAAGGTGGCGTGGTTCGTCTCGACGTTGAACTTGAACTCCTTGTCGAGCCCGTACCCCCGCAGGAAGGCCAGGGAATTCGCGCAATCGAAGTCGTACTGGTGGCTCGTCGGCTCGTGCGGTTTCGGCTCGATGAGGAAGGTTCCGGTGAAGCCGATCTTTTTCTTGTACTCGACCGCCATGTGCAGGAACTTCGCCAGGTGGTCGAGCTCCCGCTTCAGGTCGGTGTTGGTGATGGTCATGTAGCCTTCGCGGCCACCCCAGAAGACGTAGTTCTCACCGCCGAGTTCCTTCGTGACTTCCAGGGCTTTCTTCACCTGCGCGGCCGAGTATGCGAAGACGTCGGCGTTGCAGCTCGTGCTCGCCCCATGGACGAACCGGGGGTTGGAAAAGAGATTCGCCGTCCCCCACAGGAGCTTGATTCCGGTGCGTTGCTGCTCTTCCTTCAGGACCTTTGCGACGGCGTCGAGGTTCTTGTTGCTCTCGGCAAGGGTCTTGCCCTCCGGAGCGACGTCGCGATCGTGGAAGCAATAGTAGGGTGCCCCGAGTTTCTCGGTGAATTCGAAGGCGACGCGAACGCGTTTCTGGGCCATCTCGACGGAATCGGTGCCGTCTTCCCAGGGTCGAAGCATGGTGCCGGGGCCGAACGGATCGGATCCGGTGCCGCGGAAGGTGTGCCAGTAAGCGACGGCGAACCGGAGGTGGTCGCGCATCGACTTCCCTTCGACCAGTTCCGTCGGGTTGTAGTACCGGAACGCGAGGGGGTTCTTGCTGTCTGGGCCTTCGAACGGAATCTTGGGAACGTCGGGGAAGAAGGACATGCCTGTCTCGGGTATAGCGGGAAAGGTTCGTGGACGTGAGGAAAGGCTACGGGCGGACCGCGGTCGCGAACAGACACGAACCGGGCGAGAGCGGCAGAGCGGTTAGCGTTTCTTCCGGGTTTCCCACTCTTCCGGGGTGACGAGGACATCGCGGGCGTTGCTGCCATTGAAGGTGCCGACGAGTCCGTCCTCGGCCATGAAGTCGATGAGTCGGCTCGCCCGGCCGTAGCCGATGCCGAGCGCCCGCTGGAGAAGCGAGGTACTTCCCCGCTGCTCGCGGATCACGATCTCGACCGCCTGCTCGTACAGGTCGTCGCGTTCGCGGAGTTTCTCGCCGATGTTCCCGACCGGTTCCCCGGGCTGGTTCTTCGCCTTGAGGTTGAGCAATTCGCTCTCGAAGTTTGGCTCGTACTTCCCGAGATAGTTCGTGACCCGCTCGATTTCGCGGTCGTCGACGTACGCCCCCTGGCCGCGGACGATCGAGCTGGTGCCCGGTTGGAGGAAGAGCATGTCCCCCATTCCGAGGAGCTTGTCCGCCCCCTTTTCGTCGAGGACGACCATACTGTCGGCCCGGCTGGCGACCTGGAAGCAGATGCGAGCGGGCAGGTTGGACTTGATCAGCCCGGTGATCACGTCGACGGTCGGACGTTGGGTGGCGAGGATCAGGTGGATGCCGGCCGCCCGCGATTTCTGAGCGAGGCGGATGATGTGCCCCTCGACCTCTTTCTTCATCGCCATCAGGAGGTCGCCGACCTCGTCGATGACGACGACGATGTAAGGCAGCCGATCCGGGATCGCGTCCCGTTCTTCCTGCGTCTCGGCGGGGACGCGCTTGCGAATCTCCGCCGGGGAAAGCTCGTTGTACGCCGCGATGTTCCGCACCCGGGCCTGGCTGAGCAAGTCGTAGCGTTCCTCCATTTTGTCCACGGCCCAGCCCAGAATCGCCTCCGCCTTCTGGTTGTCCGTCACGACCTTGGTCATGAGGTGCGGCAGCCGGGCGTAGTCCGCGAACTCCACCTTCTTCGGATCGATCAGAATCAGCCGGCACTCGTCCGCGGTCCGGGTCAGCAGGAAACTCATCAGGATCGTGTTGAGGCAGACGCTCTTCCCCGTTCCGGTTCGCCCGGCGATGAGCAAGTGCGGCATCGTCGCCATGTCGTAGACCAGCGGCTTCCCCTCGACGTCCTTGCCGAGGAAAATCGGGAGCTTGCACTTCGCCGCCTTCGCGGATGTCGTGAGGATCACCTCCTTGAGCCGGACCGCCTGGCGATGCTCGTTCGGAACCTCGACGCCGACCGTGGTCCGGTTCGGAAGCGGGGCGACGATGCGGACGCTCGACACGCCCAGATTCAGGGCCAGGTCGTCGGAGAGGGCGGCGACCTTGTTGAGCCGCAACCCCGTTTCGAGGGAAACCTCGTACTGCGTGATCACCGGCCCGGTGTGGATGCCGACCACCTTCACGTTGACGTCGAAATCCGCGAAGGTTTTCTCGAGCAGGGCCGCCCGTTCCCTGAGTTTCTGTTCCTGATCCCGCACCGGCGACGGTTCCGGGTCCGCGAGCAGCGTCAGCGGGGGAAGCTCGTAGTCGATCGGCGACTCCGATGGGGCCGACGCACCGACCGACTTGCGATCGATCAGTCGCACCGGGGCTGGGGTGTCGGTCGGCTTCGCGTCGTGTTTCGTGATCGGAATCGCTGCCAGATCAACCGGCGGCGGGGGAATCTCGATCTCGTCGTCTTCCTCGTCATCGTCATCCTCCGGACCCGCCGACACCACCTCGGGCTCGGCCAGGTCCCGGAAATCGCGGACTTCCACCGGAATCGGAGTTGGTTTCGCCGAGGGTCGATGGTCCCCTGGTGTCGGCGGCACTCGGTTGCCGCGACCCGTCAGCAGTCGGTCCCCCGCGTCGGCGACGAGGCGGTTCCCGCGGACGATCACGTGCAGAATCCGGCGGACGATGCCATCCGCAGCCAGAAGCAGTCCGAGGAAACCGACCCCACCGAGGACGACCGTCGGGTACGGAGCGGGGACGCGGGATTCCAGGAAAGTCCGCAGAAACGCACCGACGGACCCACCTTTCCCAAACGCGGAGACCGGCCCAAAAACGGGGATTTGCGACTGGCGCGCAGCAGCGAGGTCGGCGGCCACCGCGGCGGTTGCGGTCAGCGTCGCCCACCCGACCGCCCGCACAAAAAGTCGGACCCACCCACGATTCCCGACATACATCCCCAGCAGGGCGAGCCAGCCGAGGAGCAACGGGCCGACGCCGAGCCCGATCGCATTCGCCAGCACCGATGCGATCTGGTTCCCCGGTTCCCCGAGCGGGTTCGCCGGGCCACCCGTGAGCGGCGCGTACCCGGCCACCGCCACCGTCAGCGCGACCCAGGCGAGAACCAGCGTAAGGGCAAACGCATCGAGTCGCCAGCTGAGGGAGGCTCGGGAACGAGACGACATCGACGGCAACTCCGGGGGGCCTGGCCACACCCGAACTTTGCCCCGCGAGCCGACGGGAATCGACACGGATCGGAAATCAGGAAACTCGGAAGCTCCACCGACGCCACGCACCATCGGCGAAACCGTCATCCCCGGAACGCGGAAGTGACGGTGGAATCGCCTCGTCAACTACCACGGTGGCGGGTCGGCCTGGTTTATCATCCCGTTGGGAAGGATATGCGGAAGAGTGGCGATGAATCGGGTGTAGCCCAGCCCTTTTGCAATCGGTACCGTATGAGACAGGTTCTACCTGGGGGTGATATGCGGGTCCGCATAATCACTTGTTCGGCGGCGGAGGGCTTACCGGATGAAGGCCGCCGTTCGAGTGCTCGGCCGCGACGACGTGGCGGTGCTGGACGCAGTCGCCGCCGACGTGTTCGACGGCCCGGTCGACCGGCGGTGGGCGGCCGAGTTCTTGGCCGACCCGCGGCACCACCTGGCCGTGGCGGTCGCCGGCGGGGTGGTCGTGGGGATGGCGTCCGGGGTCCACTACGTCCACCCGGACAAGCCGCCCGAGCTGTGGGTGAACGAGGTCGGGGTCGCCCCGCCGTACCAGAACCGGGGCGTAGGGCGCCGGCTCCTGCGGGCACTGTTCGCCCGGGGACGCGAGGTCGGGTGCGAGACGGGGTGGGTGGGGACGGAGGTCGGCAACGCGGCCGCCCGGCGGCTGTACCGGGCGGTCGGTGGGGTCGAGGACGCGGAGCCGTTCGTGCTGGTCTCGTTCGCGCTCGGCGAGGGCGTAGGACCGGACGCCGCATCAGGAACTTAAATCCTCGCTCTCTGTCCCGCGATAGTTCTTGTTTTCCAGGCTTTCGCCGGTCGCGTTGTCGAACCGGACCCGGGACGGGGCAAGCCTCCGGCGTCGCCGCGGTCCCTTTTCGACTGCGAAGGAACGGGAGCCAGGGTGTCTCCGAGCGACCGGAGACTCGTATCCGACGACGGGGGAGTCGGCGAGTGGGCCCTCTCGGAGCCCGGCAGCCGTATCAACGAGATCCGGACCGCGAGGCGGCCGGTCATCAGGCATGTGGCCGAAAACGCTCCCCGGCCCAGTCGAACCACCGGGGTGAGCCGGACGCTCACCACCAAATCGTGTTCGGGCTTTGACATCGGCGGACGGGGACAGGATAGTGACCCAATTTCCCGGCGGCATGCGGCTCGCCCGGCGAGCCGCCCACGAACCAGGAACTTCTCCGGCTGACGGCGGCGGATGATCGCTCTCCCCCTTGAGCTTTGCGCCTCGGGAGGGTGGACGGCGCGGACCTTCGGCACACTTGCGTCCGGAAACGCGAGCCGCGAATCTCGGTGGGGGGATCGCCCGCCGTGTCGTCGTTGCTCGAACCCGACTCGGTCACGCTGACAGTAGGCTGTCACTCGACTCCGGCTCCGGCCCCGCGGACACCCTCACCACCTCGAACCCCAACTCCCGCGCCCGCCGGCGCAACTGCTTCTCCAGCCGCTCCCGCACCTGGGCCGCGTATGGCCCGCGGATCCGGTTCTGGCCCCGCACCCGCTCGGACACCAGACGCTTGCGAAG
>CAZKIQ010000029.1:0-56094 GCA_964552815.1 uncultured Alcaligenaceae bacterium
GGGGGGCGGCCCGGGCCGCGGGGGGGGGTATTTTGGGGGTTTCTTGCCGGTGGGCGGGGGGGGGGGCGGCCCCCCCCCCCGCCTCGCCCTCCCGGAAGATTCGCGATTGCCCGAGAATCTTCCCTACTTCCCGAGCTGTTCCTTCGCGGCAGCGTAGATCGCATCGGGCGTGAAGTGGAACTGCTTGAGCAGATCCTTGATCGGGGCCGATGACCCGAACGTCTTCATGCCGATCCGTTTCCCGCTCAGGCCGGAGAATTTCTCCCACCCGAATTCGCCGCCCATCTCGACCGTCACCCGAGCCGTCACAGCTGGTGGAATCACGGAATGGCGGTATTCCGGGGGCTGGAACTCGAAGAGTTCCCATGACGGCAGGCTGACCACGCGGGCCTTGATCCCCTCCGATGTCAGCTTCTCGTACGCTTCCACGCACAGCGAAACCTCGGACCCGGTCGCGATCAGGAGCACCTCGGGTTTCCCCCCCTCGGCGTCGGCGAGGATGTAGCCCCCCTTGGCGAGGTTGCTTGCCGGCGCGTACTTCGAGCGGTCGAGGGTCGGCACCGCCTGACGGGTCAGGGAGAGTACGACGGGGTTGTGCTTCCGCGTGACGGCGACCTTGTACGCCTCCGCGACCTCGTTGGCATCGCAGGGTCGAATCACGATCAGGTTCGGAATCGCGCGAAGGCTTTGCAGTTGCTCGATCGGCTGGTGGGTGGGTCCATCCTCCCCGACGCCGACGGAGTCGTGGGTGAAGACGTAGAGGACGGGCAACCGCATCAGGGCGGCGAGGCGGATCGAGCCGCGGCCGTAGTCGGAGAAGATCAGGAATCCGGAACCGTAGGAGCGGAGTTTCTCGAGGCACATCCCGTTCATGATGGCCCCCATCCCGTGCTCGCGGACGCCGAAGTGGATGTTTCGGCCCGCCGGGGAAGCGGGGTGGAAGGTGCCGGCCCCCTCGAAGAGGAGCTTGGTCTTCGTGGATGGGTTGAGGTCCGCGGAGCCGCCGACGACCCAGGGGACTTGCTTGGCGATCGCGTTGAGGACTTTGCCGGAAGAATCCCGCGTGGCGAGGCCCTTCGCGTCGGTCGGGAACGTCGGGATGTCCTTGTCCCAGCCGGCGGGGAGATCGTAAGTCTCCATTTTTTCCAGTTGCGCCGCGAGTTCCGGGAACTTAGCCTTGTATTCGGCGAACTGAGTGTTCCACTCGGAGTGTGCGGCTTGGCCCCGTTTCCCGAAGGTTTTGGCGAAGTGGTCGTAGACCCCATCGGGGACGAGGAACTTCGCGTCTTCCGGCCAGCCGTAGAACCGCTTGGTGAGCTTGATTTCTTCTTCGCCGAGCGGTTCGCCGTGGGCGGTGTGGGTGTTGGCCTTGTTAGGTGCGCCGTATCCGATGACCGTTTTGACAGCGATGACGGTGGGTCGGTCGGTGGTTTCCTTCGCGACTTTGAGTGCCCGTTCGAGTCGTTCGAGGTCGTTGCCGTCGGAGACGCGCAGGACGTTCCAGCCGTAGGCCATGAACCGTCCGAGGACATCCTCGGAGAAGGTCAGGTTGGTGTGGCCGTCGATGGTGATGGTGTTGTCGTCGTAGATGAGGGTGAGGTTGCCGAGCTGCAGGAATCCGGCGAGGGAGCAGGCCTCGGAGGCGACGCCCTCCATCATGCAGCCGTCGCCGCAGATGGCGTAGATGTGGTGGTCGAAGAGTTTCTCGAAGCCGGGTCGGCTGTAGTAGGCGGCCTTCCACTTCTGGGCGATCGCCATGCCGACGGCGTTGCCGATCCCCTGGCCGAGCGGGCCGGTCGTCGTTTCCACGCCCGCCGTCATGTCGTGTTCCGGGTGCCCGGGCGTGCGACTGTTCCACTGGCGGAACTTCTGGATCTGCTCCATCGGCAGCGACGGACCTTCCAGCAGCTTCCCTTCCTGGTTGTCCGCGTTGCGGATCTGCGTCAGGTGGATGAGGGAGTAGAGCAGCATCGAGGCGTGGCCGTTGGAGAGCACGAAGCGGTCGCGGTTGGCCCAGTGCGGATCCTGGGGGTCAAAGGTGAGGAACCGCTGCCAGAGGGTGTAGGCGACCGGGGCGAGGCCCATCGGAGCGCCGGGGTGGCCGGAGTTCGCTTTCTGGACGGCATCCATCGCCAGCGTGCGGATCGTGTTGATGCAGGTGACATCGAGAGGAGAGAAATCTTCGCTCGGCTTCGGTGCGGCGTCAGCCATGGTAGATCGTCCCGGTGCAGAGAATCGCAGCCTCGGATGAGGCAGGCTCGCAGAGAGGATACGAGTTGCGTTCGAGCGGGCAACCACGCGGAAATGTCGCGAAATTTGCGCGAAGTGGAGAAGCGGCGCGGAGTTGCGGCGGAAAAACACCCCAAATTTGCCGAGAAATTCAGGGGTGCGTCAGCTGAGAAGTTGGAATTTCTCGGAGTTTCTGGGGGTTTTCGTTGACAAGCGCCCCGGAAACACCTAGTTTCCATGCAGTTTCGAGTTCCTCAACCCCATTTGGAGGCCTAAAACATGGCGAAAGAGAAGGCGGAGACGGAAACCAAGTCCCCGAAGTCGATCACCAAGGCCCAGTTCTACGACGAGATCGCCAAGGCCACGGAACTCCCCAAGGCCAAGGTCGCCGAGGTCTTCGATGCCATCGAAGCCTCCATCGTCAAGCACCTCGGCAAGAAGGGCGAGGGCGTCCTCACACTCCCGGGGATGTTCAAGCTCAAGGCGAAGCGGATGCCCGCGGTCAAGGGCGGCAAGATGGTCGAAAACCGCTTCAAACCCGGCGAAAAGATCATGACCAAGGACAAGAAGGCCTTCACCAAGGTCTCGGCACGGCCCCTCAAGCGACTCAAAGAAGCCCTCGGTTGATCGCCCGCAGTCTCCCAACACCACGGGCCGACCCACCTGGGTCGGCCCGTTTCTTTTTCGCGATTTCGGAAGAATCAGTAGGTCGGGTTCTGGAAGTTCCGCGGCGGGGTCGGGCCATCCTTCGGCTTCGGGTCGGATCCGACCGGGCCGTGGGGGCCGTGCTCCACCGGGGAATGGCCGCGATGAGCCTCGGCGTACTTCAACGCCGCCTCCGCCTGAGCGAGATCCGCTTTCTTCACCCACAGTTCCACCGTCCCACCGACCAGGGCCGTCCCGATTCCTGCGGTCAGATCGTTCCCCACGGTATGGCTCTTCACCCCCGCGTCGAGCAGCACCTGCTGCCACACCTCGATTTGCACCATCGTGCCCGTGGCCAGCTTGACCACTTCTTCCAGTTCGTCGCTCATGGCGTTGCCTCCCGTTCTTCCGTTGGCGAACACAGCTTGATCGTACCATTCCGTTGACGGATGGCCCACCCCGCAGGAGAATCCCATTACGAACCGCCCGGACGCGGCTCGTTCGCCCGGTTTCCACCTGCCCGGCTTCCTCCTCCCCGAGCCCCCCATGCGACACCGCACTGTCACCGGCCCGATCGCTCTTCTCGCCCTCGCCGTTGCCACGTTCCTGATATCCTCTGCATCCCCGGTATCTGCGGCGGAACCGGAGAAGATCAAGGCACTGATCGTCGACGGGCAGAACAACCACGACTGGAAGGCGACGACGCCGGTGTTGAAGGAAATCCTGGAATCGAGCGGGCGGTTCACCGTCGACGTTGCAACTTCGCCGGCCAAGGACACCACCGGATTCCGTCCGAAATTCGCGGATTACGGCGTGGTCGTCCTCAACTACAACGGTGCCCCCTGGCCCGCCGAGACTCGTACCGACTTCGTGAAGTACGTCGAGGCCGGTGGCGGCGTCAGCGTCATCCACGCTGCCAACAACGCCTTCTCCAACTGGCCCGAGTACAACCTCATCATCGGCGTCGGCGGCTGGGGCAACCGCAATGAGAAATCCGGGCCGTATATCCGCCTCAAGGACGGCAAGATGGTCCTCGACGAGACCCCGGGCCGCGGCGGAAGCCACGGGAAGAAGCACGAGTTTGTCGTCGAAACCATCGCCACCGACCACCCCATCACCAAGGGCCTGCCGGCGAAGTGGAAGCACACCCAGGACGAACTCTACGATCGGCTCCGTGGCCCCGCGAAGAACGTCACCCTCCTCGCCGTCGCCTACTCCGACAAGTCGACCGGCGGCACCGGCGAGAAAGAGCCGATGATCATGACCATCGAGTACGGCAAGGGTCGGATCTTCCACACCCCGATGGGCCACGACGTGCAGTCGCTACGGTGCGTCGGCTTCGCGAACGTCGTCGAGCGGGGCACCGAGTGGGCCGCCACCGGCAAGGTGACTCTCCCGGTCCGCAAGGACTTCCCGACGGAGGAAAAGTCGAGCCCGCTGGCGGGGAAGTAACCGCTCGCGGAGGGTGCCGGAAATGGCCCGCGGTGAAAAGCGAATACTGGGAACGCACCGACGTTGAACTCCTGGAATTCCTGGAACTTCTGGAACTCCTGAAACTTCTGGAACCATCGAGTCGCCGGCGGGTTGTCGGCTTCTTCCGAGGCATCGATGCCCATGGCCGAACTCATCGAATCCCAGCCGGTTCTGACCGTGACTCCTCCGCCACCGGCGGACATCCTGACGGAGCGTCTGCTTCGCCTGGAGGAAGCGCTGGCGCGGATGCAGCAGCAACTGCCCGCGGCGCTGGGCCCGGCCCCGGAAGGCCTCGCCGCCGGCACCGACCCCGCACATCCGGACCGCCCGCTGCTCACCGATTCTCTCACCGGCGCGATTGTTCCCGCACTTTTCTCGAGAACCGGCGACGCCTCCGGATTCTGGGGCCGGATCCCGATCCTCGCCGAGTTCTCGCTGATGTTCCGGATGTACGTCGACCCGCGCTACCGCCTCAGCCGGGTGGCGCAGTTCGGCGTCCCAATCGTCCTCGGCGTGATGATGCTCAACTACATCACCTTCGCCTACTTCTTCGCGATTCCGCTTCTGGGCCTGATCCTCGAACGGATCGGACTCATTGTTTTGTCGGTGGTTCTGTACAAAATCCTTTCCCGCGAGGCGGCCCGCTACTCGGCGGTGCTCGAATACCTCACGCGGTACACCCGTTGATCGTGTTTCAAGTTTCACGTTCGAAGTTTCAGGTCTGCGGCCTGATTCGTGAGACTTGAAGCTGGAACCTTCAAACTTGAAACTCCTGTTATGAGACTCGGCGTCAACATCGATCACGTCGCGACGGTTCGGCAGGCCCGGCGGGCGAAGGAACCGGACCCGGTGGCGGCCGCCGTTCTGGCGATTCTCGGCGGGGCCGACGGCATCACCGTCCACCTCCGCGAGGATCGGCGACACATCCAGGACCGAGATGTCCGCATCCTCCGCGAGACCGTGACCAACCGGCTCAACCTCGAGATGGCCACCTCGGAGGAGATCATCGCGATCGCCCTCCAGGTCAAGCCGGACGAGGCGACGCTGGTGCCGGAAAAACGCCAGGAACTTACCACCGAGGGGGGGCTCGACGTCATCGCGAACGCCGACCCGGTCCGCTCCGCGATCGATCGCCTCAAATCCGCAGGAATCCACGTCTCCCTCTTCATCGACCCGGATATTGAGCAAGTCGAGATGTCGGCGTCGCTCGGTGCGGACGCGATCGAGTTCCAGACCGCCAGCTATTCCGAGGCCGTCGGCAGTGCTGCGATCACCGAGGAACTCGCGAAGCTGTCGACGGCGACGGCCCACGCGAAAAGCCGGGGTCTGCACGTCCACATGGGGCACGGGCTGAACTACTGGAACGTCCAGGCGATCGTCCGGATCCCCGGCGTGGAAGAGTTGAACATCGGGCACAGCATCGTCAGCCGGGCGGTTCTGGTCGGCATGGAGCGAGCCGTCCGGGAGATGAAGCAAGCGATGGCCGAGCACTACCCCAACCCGCGAAAAGGCGGGTGATGCTCCTCTCGGCGAAAACCCCGTCGCAACGGAACCACTCGGCCCGGCCGGGCGTATGATGAGCGGTATCTCCGCACGCCCTGGGTTTCGGGAGTCGAGCCATGAACTCGTCGATGAAGACGGGCTTGCTGATCGGCCTGGTGATGCTCGTCATCTTCGCCGCCACCGTCATTTCCCAGTTCACGAACGGGCCGAAAGACTCGAATTCCGGGGATTCCGACGATGCCCCGACCCAGCCGTTGCGGCTCGCGACGCTCAATCGCAAGTTCGATCCCGATTCCGAGGATCCCGCGGACTGGCACTTCCAGGCGTTCCACGAACCAGGTCAGGCGGTCGGCGACGAAACGCTGGCCAAGGCGACGTTCTGGTTCCAGAACGTGCATGAATATCCGGTGAAAGTGAACGTGGTCGGTGTGAGTTGCGGCTCTTGCAGCCACATCGCGGTCCGGGCGATCCCGGCGTCGGAGATGAACGAGTGTATGAACCTCACCGCGGCGGGCCTGTTCCCTGCCTCGCCGTTTCCATCCCCCAATATCCTCGCCGCGATCGGGTTTGCGAAGCTTCGACCGACTGACGAAGGAGCCGTGATCAAAACCTCGACTGCCCAGGCGGAAACGATCGTCCCCCCCGCTGGGCCGGCTGGACCCACCTGGGGTTTTCTCACGCTCGGGGTGAAGATCAACTCGACCGGTCAGATTCCGCCGCGTTCCGCAGACATTGGGCTGCAATCGGAAAAAATGCGTTCCCCCGCGGTTGTCCGGCTGACGACCTATCTATACGGTGCTGCCCCGTTCCAGTTATCGCCTTCCACCCTCAACTTCGGCACTTTCCCGGAAGGGGCATCAGAGCGGAAGTTTGCGTTCACATACTGGTCATCGACCCGCACCGCGCTTCCGCCGCCGGTGATGAATGTGGATGCATACCGGGATTTTGTGACACTCGGGAAGCCTGTGCCGATGACCGGATCTGAGCGGAAGCAGCTTGCCACCGAGCTTTCCCACGGGACGGGGCAGTATCCGGTCCCGGTCGCCAGCGGGTACATCGTGCCCGTCACGGTCCGGCGGAAAGTGGCGGACGCGAATCCCCCCGAGCCGGACATTGGGCCATTCGAAGCCAACATCGGCGTGGTCGGCCCCGGCACCAATGCCCAGCATGTCCGACTGATGGGCACCATCACTGGCCTGGTCGCACTCGGCGACGGCCACTCCGACGTGAATCTCGGCGACTTCAACGCCGAGTTCGGAATCAAAAAGGAATTCAAACTCCAGTCCAGTCGAACCGATCTGGAACTGGAAGTGGTCCCGGGCGAGAGTTTCCCCGGGTTCCTCGAAGTCAAGCTCTCTCCGCCGACGACGGAAGCAACACGTCGGCTGTGGACGCTGACGATCCGCGTGCCGGAAAGCACCGGGTTTGGTCCGCTTCCCCAAAATGCCGTAGTGGTGCTCCGATCGAAGGGCTCGAATCCGCAGCGGGTGCGAATCCCCGTGAAAGGGAACGGATTCCGACGTTGACGGTTCCCCATCCTGCCCGGGGAACGACGTCAGCCACTCGCCCACAAGCTGACCTTCCCCCGCTTCCGCCGGATCGGGTATTCCTTCTGTCGAACCTGAACCACGGGGCTCGCCGATGGCCGAACCGATTTCGACCCCTTCCCGTCTCGGCGTCCGGCTGGCCGGCGTGATCTGCGCCGTGGCGTGCGTCGGCGTCGCCACCGGTTTCTGGGTCATGCACCGCAAACCCGGCGATTCCCCCACCATCCCCACTCCCGGCGCGACTGACAAACCGCTCGCCGTCCCCGGGAACGGCACGCTCTTCAAGGACTGGCCGAAACCGGAACTGGCGATCGTTCTCACCGGCCAAACCTACGGCTACATCTCCCCTTGCGGCTGCAGCCGACCCCAGAAGGGCGGGCTCGAACGCCGGGCCAACTTTGTCGCCAGCCTCCGCGACAAGGGCTGGGACGTCGTCGGGCTCGACCTCGGCGATGCCGCCGCCCAGAAGGGGTTGCCGAAACAGACGCTCCTGAAGTACCGCACCACTATGCAGGCCCTCGCCGCGATGGGCTACGCCGCCGTCGGTCTCGGGGAAACCGAGTTCTCCGCCCAGCTCTTCATGGCCCTCGCCGAGTACACGCTGCAAAATCCCGGCAAACCGCCGATCGTGCTCGGGGCGAACCTTGCCCAGGTCGGGCCGAACGCGGAGGTCACTCCGAGGGAAAAATACTTCGCCATCCCGAATTCCCGGCCGATGGTCGAGGACTTCGAGGTGATCGCTTCCCCCGGGAAACCGACGATCGCCGTGATGGGCGTGCTCGGGACCGACCTGATCGCGAAGCTGCCGAAGATCGACTCGCAATTCGCGGTTGCTGACGCGAAAGCAACGATCACCGCATCCCTGGCGAAGCTGGCGAAACACCCTTCGAAACCGGACCTGAACGTGCTGCTTTACGCCGGGAACGTCACCGCCGCGAAGGCCGCCGCCAAGGAATTCCCACAGTTCCAGCTTGTCGTCGCCCAGTCGGAGGAATCCGAGCCGCCGCAGTTCCCGGTTTCCGCGAACGACGGCAAAACGCTCGTCGTCCAGGTCGGCCACAAGGGCCAAAACGTCGGCGTTGTCGGCATCTTCAAGTCCGCGGCCGGGTACGAACTCAAGTACCAGCTCGTCCCCCTCGGCGAGGAGTACATCACCCCCGCCGACAAGGTGAAGGGGCACAAAGTCCTCGAAATCCTCGAGGAATACGCGACCAACGTGGAACGCGACAACCTCCTCGCGGTGGCCCGGGCGAAGCCGTTGCAGCACCGGGCCCAGATCCAGCTTCCCAAGGCGAACCCGACGTATGTGGGTGCAGCCGCGTGTGCGAAGTGCCACGCCGCCGAGTTCGCCGTGTGGAACGGGAGCAAACACAGCCACGCCTACGAGGCCCTGATCAAGGCCGCGGAACGCCCGTCGAAACGGCAGTTCGACCCGGAGTGCGTCACCTGCCACACCACCGGCTTCGAGTACGTCGGCGGGTTCGAGGATGCGAAAAAGTCCGCCCACCTGCTCGGGAACCAGTGCGAAAACTGCCACGGCCCCGGTAGCGCCCACGCCGCCGCACCCAACAACCGGGCCCTCTACGGCGAACTGATGGCCTGGACCACCAAGCCCGGCGAACGTCTGCCGAACATCGAGATCCTCAAGGCGGCCGCCAAGCTCAAGCCGACGGACCGCGACGCCCCCGGCGGCCCGCTCGCCAAGCTCAAGCCCGAGGAAAAGCGTCTCATCAACGCCGTCACCTCGATGTGCATGAAATGCCACGACGGCGAAAACGACCCGAAATTCGACATCTTCGAGTACTTCCCGAAGATCCACCACAGCGGCCTCAAAAACGCCGGCCTCCCCCCGGGCGCGAAGTGATATGCCCCTCGAATCCTGGCCGCGACCGCGTTTCACCCCGGGCGGCGGCCAGCCGTTGCTGATGTATTTCGTCTACGGAAACTGCGACCCCACCCGGCCGCTCAACTCCTCGAACTATCGAGTCTCAGGGATTCCCGACGGGCTGGACTTGCGCGTCCACGACCGTGAAACTCACCCGGACGGATTCTTTGGACTGCTCTCGGATTCGTTCTGGCGTGTTGTCACGCGGGACAAACCAGATCTCGCCGAGGCTGTGGTCGCTTCCCAAAACTGCGTGCGAATCCAGGGGACCGTGGCCGATTCTCCGAGCCTCGACTACTTCCGGGACACGATCGGGCTCGTGACTTGGCTTCTCGACGATGGTGGGATCGCCGTCCTCGATCCCCAGATGCTCAGGCTTTGGTCGAAAGACGAGTGGAAAATGGCGGTGTTCGAACCTGCCCAGCCAAACCCCCGCAATCACGTCGTACTCCTGGCTTCGCCGGAACCGGACGGGCGGCTTTGGCTGCACACCCGGGGGATGCGAAAGTTCGGCCGACCGGACCTGAGCGTCAACGGAGTCGATGAGGCGAATCGGTCCGCAACGATCGACCTCATCAACCGCTTTATCGAGTATCAAGCATTGGGCGGAGTCATCGAGGAAGGAGAGGAGATTCGGGTACGCTCCCTTCCCCCCGGCGGTGTGTGTCGGCACTCGGGATCTCTGGACGATCCCGACTTCAATAATGTGCACGTCTCAATTGAGTGGCCAAACGGTCTTCGCCCTTGAACTTGGCAGATCCGAACCAACGGCAGATTTCGGATCCGCTTGCCTCGGGAGAGCTCGCCCGCAAAATGTCGATATGACGCGAGCGTCGGAATCACCACCGTGGGCGGCGGCACTGGGCCGGGTTCCCAGCGGTCTCTTCATCGTCACCGCCAGTTCCACCGACGGCGAATCCGGAATGCTCGCCAGCTGGGTCCAGCAGTGCTCGTTCGAACCGCCGCAACTGACCGTCGCGGTGCGGAAGGGGCGATTTCTCCTCGACTGGCTTCCGCCAGACTCGCGTTTCGTCGTCAACGTGATTCCGGAGGGGGGCAAGTCGCTGGTCGCCCACTTCGGGAAGGGCTTCGAGCCGGGAGAACCCGCGTTCGAGGGGTTGGAGGTGGTTCGCCCGGCGGGTACTGGAGTGGTGCTCGCCTCCGCCCTGGCGTGGATCGATTGCCAGGTCGTGCAAAAGTTCGATGTCGGCGACCATGTCCTGATTCTGGGGCATGTCGTGGGCGGTGCGGTGCTTCACGACGGAAAGCCCACCACCCACCACCGGCGGGACGGCTTGCGGTACTGAGTCGGTGACTGTCTACCGCTCCGGAATGGCCATCTCGTTGACGACTTGCTCGACTCCGACGGTGCCGGCGGCGATCTCGCAGGCGCGATCCCGGTGAGCCGCGGTCGGCACGATCCCGCGAAGCCGCACTTCCCCCGGGACGGAACCCGAAACGACGGAAACCTCGACGCCATCCATCGACCGATCCGTGTGGATTCGCAGGCGGACCCGCTCCTCGATCGGGAGGGCATTTCCGGGTCGGAAAGCGAGGAAAGGCCCGGCAACCTTGGATGCTTCGGGCAGCGACGCCTTCGCCCGCTGTGCGACGACCTCTCCGACGCGGGCCAGAACTTCGGTGTCGGACCGTTTCCCGGCAACGGCCCAGCCAACGATCATCCCGCCCCAAACGGAAACGATCAACATCCGCTTCATGGTTCGCCCCCGGGATTTTCCGCCCGGCCCGATACCGGAGCGAGAGCGAAATCGCCACGGGAAATCCGAGTTGGAAGTTTCGCGAAAGAGCGGGCGTGAACTAAGATAAACTGGAATAGATGGCGCGAGCGGAATCTTCGCATTCTTCGCCATCTTCACACCCCGGTCCTCGGGAGGGCTCCTGAGATGTTGCGAGGAATTTGGACCGCCGCGTTGCTGGTTGGTGCGATGGCGGGGCAAGCGATGGCAGGGGACGAGGCGATTCCCCTGGGGCGATATCAACCGAAGTCGGGCGGATTCGGGGGCGGAGTTGTCTCCGATCCGGCTCTCGCATCCGCGACGGCTAGCGAATCGGCGGACGACACCGATCTCGTCCACTGGCGGCGGGGTTTCTACGGGTACGGTGGCTGGTACCGCCCGTATTACGGTGGATTCTACACCGGCTTCTACCGGCCTTATTACGGATATGGCTACGGCTACGGGTACGCGGGCTTCTACCGCCCCGGGTTCGCCGTCTCCTTCTACTCGTATCCGCGGTACTACTACCCGTATTACTCGTCGTTCTACTACGGCGCGGGTTACTACAACCCCTATTGGGGCTTCTGTGCCGGCGGTGGCACCACCCCGACGGTGACACTGGGTCAACCCGCACCGACGGCACCGCAGTACACCATTCCGAAATCGGACTCGTACCGCTACGACGGCAATCCGAGCCTGCCAATACCGACACCGGTTCCCGATCGCAGCCCGGCCCCGGACCGGATCGAGCCGGCGCAGGACAACACGCTCTCGATCAAGCTCGTCGGAAAGACGACTCCCGCACCCGCAACGCGAACGGTCTACCGCTACCCCGCGTTCGGCGAGAAGTGATCGATTCCCGGTTTCCCGCGAAGAACCCCCAGCATCCTGGGGGTTCTTTGTTTTTCCCCCGTCTCACCAAACTCTCCGATCTCCGGCGTGGCTCGCGAATCCCCACGATTTCGCGGATTTTGGGCAGGGTTCGCACCCGGGGCAAAACCATATCCTGACCGGGGACGCAAATCCGTTTCCGGAGGCAGAACCGATGGCCGAGCCGCACGCCTACGACATGATCGTCATTGGGGCTGGTCCCGCGGGGGTGAACGCGGCTCTGACGGCGTCGATGTTCGGAAAAAAAGTCGCGATCATCGAGCGGTCTTCCGTCGTCGGCGGGGCAGGGGCCAACACGGGAACCCTTCCCAGCAAGACCCTCCGCGAGACGGCCCTCGCCCTCTCCGGGCTCCGATCGCGTCGGCTGTACGGCGTCGACCTCTCGCTGCGCCGGGAAGCGACGGTCGCGGATCTGATGTCGCACGAGCGGGTCGTCAAATCGTCCGAGCAGACCCAGATTCTGGGCCGGCTCGACCGCGGGGCGGTGAGTCTGATCCACGGCTCCGCGTGCTTCCTGGACTGCCATACGGTCAAGGTCGAGATTCCGGGGAAACAACCGGACCTGACGCTGAGTGCGGAAACGTTCGTGATCGCGATCGGTTCGACGCCCTCCCGGCCCGACCTGTTTCCGTTCGACCATCCCCGTGTCCTGGACTCGGACGAGGTGGTGGAACTTCCGGAGATTCCAAAGTCGCTCGCGGTCGTCGGGGCGGGGGTCATTGGCAGCGAGTACGCCTGCACGTTCGCCACGCTTGGGTGCAAGGTCTCCGTCATCGACGGCCGGGACACGCTGCTACCGTTTCTGGACTGGCAGATTTCCCAGGCCCTGACCAACGCGATGGTCGATCTCGGGATCGATTTCCACTGGCAGGAACGCGTCGCCGAGTGCCATGTTCCGGAAAGCGACGCGCAGAACCTCCGCCTGACGCTGACTTCCGGCAAAGTCATCGAGGTGGATGCGGTGCTCGTGGCGGCGGGGCGGGAAAGTCGGACGGCGGACCTCAACCCGGACGCGGTCGGGCTCCTGCTCGGGAAGCGCGGCCTGATTCCGGTCAACGAGCACTTCCAGACCAACGTGCCGCACGTTTACGCGGTCGGGGACGTGATTGGGTTCCCCGCCCTGGCTTCGACGAGCGCGGAACAGGGCCGGGTGGCGGCGTGCCATGCCTGCGGGTCGGCCGTGCTGACCGGGATGCCGCCGCTGTTGCCGAGCGGAATCTATACCATCCCCGAGGCGGCGATGGTCGGCGAGACGGAGGGGTCCCTGAAATCGCACGGGATTCCGTATGTGATCGGCCGTGGCGACTACGCGGAGAATGCCCGCGGCAAGATCATCGGCGACACCAAGGGGTTCCTGAAGCTGCTCTTCCGGTGGGACGACATGAAGCTCGTCGGGGTGCACGTGATCGGCGAGCAGGCGACGGAAATGGTCCACATCGGGTTGATGGTGATGCGAGCGGGCGGCGGCCCGGAAATGCTGATGCACACCTGCTTCAACTACCCGACGCTGGGGTGGATGTACAAGTGGGCCGCCTTCGATGCAGTCATCACCCGCTTCGGTTCCCTCGACGCCGTCCCGGTCCCGGTGCCAGCGGTCGAGCGGAGGAAATAGGTAGCTCACTGCGGCGGTGGGCACAAGCGCAAGATGCCTATTTGCCGGGGTGGTCGGTCCGCAGAATGTCGGTCCCGAACACCTCCACTCGCCGCCATCGGTCCCCCGGTTCCCAGCAATCGGGGAAGACGTCGAAGTACGTACCCTGTCGCACTCCAAGATCAGCAAGAAGCAGTTTGAGGCGGTCGGCCCACGGGTGCGGGTCCACGTCGGGGGCGAATTCGAAGTCTAGGTTGAACATGCTGAGGCCGGCCCCGGCCCCGCAGTCCTCTGCCGCCTCGTCGAAGAACGCCTCCAACTCCTGCTCCAAGTAGAAGCGGGAAGGACCTTCGTCGTCTACCGGGCAGTATAGGTACAGAGTCGCCCCCACCTCGCACTCCGCCACCAAATTCGGTTGGAACGCAGAAACGTGGAACTCACTTCCCGCCGACCTTGGCCTCTTGCTCCGCCACGGCGAGGATGTCCTTGATCTCCTCCTCGGTCGGCGGTTTGTCGGCGGAGAACGTCCACCGTTTGACCAGCTTCATCCGGTGGTAGACGATCACCGTCAACTCGTCGGTTTCCCCGATTTTCCAGGCTTCCGTCATCGGGGATTTCCCCGCGGCGAGCCCGAACGGGACCATGGTCGCCTTCAACTGGTCGGCGAGGGCCTTGACGGCGTCCGCCTTCATGGAGCGGGACTCGTCGTCGGGGTATTCCTTTTCCAGGGTCAGGAAGATCACGAAGGCGGCGGCCCGGCTGGCCCGGTACTTCGTAACGTACGCGTTCAACTGCTTCACGAGCTTCGAGAGAGGTGCGTCCTCGCCGGCAGGCACGGTACGGGCGAAGATGGCGACGACCGGGTTGAGGCCGTTCTCCGTCACCAAGTCGTGCATCTTGGCGGTGCGGTTGCGGACGTTCTTGGGGTCGAACCGCTCGTCGGAGACGATGAAGCTGCGGAAGCCGGACGGGACGGGCTCGACGGCGGTTTTCTTGTCGTCGGTTTTTTTCTCGTCGTCCTTGGCTTCCTGTGCCCGTGCCGCCGTGGTCAGGAGCAGCCCGGCCAGCATGCACGCCCAGAGTGCCGAACCGCGTCGCATGGGGGAACCCTCACCCGAGAAGGGAAAGTCTCACAGAGTTAGCGTGACGTGTGGTGTGCGGCCCGTCAAGCCGGCGTGCGAATTCGGCGGCTTTCCGGTCACCCGGCGAGGCCGCACGATCCGCGCCACTTGCCGAGCCACTTGCCGAGATGGTGCCGTCGCGGATAACATCCAGCAAGCCAGTCGCGATTCTTCGGCCAATCCGGGGTTCTCTCCATGCCGTTCGACCTTCGCTGCCCGGAGTGTTCGTCGAAACTTCGCTTCGACGACAAACCGGACCCGCGGGAAGAGATCGAGTGCCCCAAGTGCGGCTCCACCTTCTCCGGAAAAGAAGGGTTGGCCGCCGCCAAATCCTTCGGCGAATCGTCCAAATCGGGCGGGAAAGCCTCCGAGAAATCCGGAGGTAGAGCTCCGGAGAAATCGGGCGGCAAGTCCGGACCACCGGGTGAGCCGAAGCCGAAGAAGGTGGCGAAACCGAAGGATCTGGAACCCCGCGAACTCACGAATCCCCTGCCGATCCTCGCCATCATCGCGGCGGGGTTCCTGATCTACATCGTCATCGCGTGGTTCACCCTCAACCAGATCGGTAAGGCCGGCCGGGTCGAGGACATGATCGCGATGGTGCCGGGGGACTGCAACGTCACGCGGGGGGCGAACCTCCAGCACCTCGCACGCTATCCGGGGTACAAGGAAATCCTGGACAAATACGCGACGCCGCCGATCAAGGCCGGGCTGAAGGACATCGAGACGGCCGGCAAACTCAAGGAAAACGACGGCACCGATTACCTGATCGTCGGCAACGCCTACCCGATGACCGCGACGGTCTACATCATCCGGGTCAAGAACGAGTTCACCCGCGAAACGGTCGCCAAGGAACTCGGGGGGGACGCCGTAACCGTGGACGGGGAGAAGTGCTACCAGCTTCCCGCGAAGCCGGACAACATCCTCAACGGCAGTCTCCTGTGGATGCCGACCCGTCGGCACCTGGTCGTGGCTCACGGACTCGGCCAGGATCAGATGATGAAGGCCAGCATCGCCGCCCACAAGAGTAAGTCGAAGTCCCTGGTTCCGAACCTCGGGGATTCCGGCCAACTCGCCGTTCGCGGCCACACCTGGGTCGTCATTCGACGCGTCGGCGGCATGGAAGGCTACCTCAGCGAAAGTGCCCTCGATCTCGCCAAGGATGGGCCCTTGAAGAATCTCGGCACCGCCGTCGGGAAGGCACCGGTCGTCGCCGTCTGGAACTCGTTCGGCAAAAACATCCGTTTCGGCTACGCCCTCGATTGCGACAGCAGCTCCACCGCCGATTCCCTCGTCCGGAACATGAAGGAAGGGCCGATGGGGAAGGGGGACGATTCCGAGCCGCCGAACTCGCTCAAGAAAGTCACCAGCGTCGTCTCGTACAAGGAATTCGGGGCCTTCATGTCCGACCTCAGCTACCGCAGTTCCGGGCGGGCGGCGTACTTTATCTCCAACATGACCGGCGACACGGACAAATGGAAGACGATGCTCAACGCCTTGAACATCACTTCGCTCGGCAACCCGCAGGGGCAACGCTAACCCCGTGTTCCCCGCCAACCCGTCCCACCCGCTCGCCGTCCTGGTCAGCGGCGGCCTAGACAGTGCGATCCTCCTCGCCGAGGCCGTCCGCGTCTACCCCGTCGTTTTCCCGCTCTACGTGGAGGTCGGCTCCGCCTGGGAACCGACAGAACGCGCCTACCTCGAACGATTCCTGATCGCGATCGCTTCCCCCAATCTCCGCCCGCTGACGGTCCTTCTCGAACCCGTGGCGGACGTTTACGGCACGCACTGGAGCCTGTCCGGCGAAGGGGTTCCCGGCGCAGAAACTCCAGACGAGGCGGTCTTCCTTCCCGGTCGGAATGTGCTCTTGCTCGCGAAGCCGCTGCTGTGGTGCCACCTGCACGGGGTGCCGGAACTGGCGACGGCCCCGCTCGCCTCGAACCCGTTCCCTGACGCGACGCCGGAGTTCTACGACACGTTCGCCCGGGTGGTGAGCCAGGCGGTCTCCGGGAATGTCCGGGTCATCCGGCCGTACGCGGAGATGGGCCTGCACAAGTCCGATGTCCTCCGCCGGGGTGCCGAGTTTCCGCTGGGGCTGACGTTTTCGTGCATCCACCCGGAGCGTGGCCTGCACTGCGGGAAGTGCAACAAGTGCGCAGAACGCCAGGCCGGCTTCCGCACCGCCGCCCTCCCCGACCCGACAGAGTATGCGAGTTGAGGGTGTCGGTCAGCCGGTCGGGGGGCGGTGCATCTTTCGGATCATGCGGGCGGCGACGTAGCCGGCCTTGAAGCCGGCGTCGATGTTGACGACGGCCACCCCCGCCGCACAGGAGTTGAGCATCGTCAGCAGGGCCGCGACGCCGCCAAACGCGGCACCGTAGCCGATGCTGGTCGGGACGGCGATCACCGGGCCATCGACGAGTCCGCCGACGACGCTGGGGAGAGCCCCGTCCATGCCGGCGACGACGATCACCACGTCGGCGGCGGTGAGCGTTTCCCGGTGTCGAAGAATCCGGTGGATCCCAGCAACGCCGACATCTGCGATCAATTCTGCCCGGGCACCCATCACGCGGGCGGTGACGAGGGCTTCCTGGGCGACGGGCAGGTCACCGGTTCCCGCGGTCACCACCTGCACGAACCCGAGGTTGGCCGGCTTCCACGCGGGCGTCGGCAGCCAGAACGTCCGGGCGAGCCGATCCTGCTGGGCATCGGGGAAGTGCCCCGCGAGGTGGGCCGCCTGATGGTCGCTGACGCGGGTGGCGAACACATCCTGCCCCGCTTCCCGAAGTCGCCGCACCGCGGCTTCCGTCCACTCGGCGGTCTTTCCCTCGGAGAGAATCACTTCCGGAAACCCACACCGCTGGGCACGGTCCAGATCAAGCGTGGCGAACCCGAGCTCGGCAACGGAATCGGAAGGCGGGGTAGACATGTGCGACAAAACCCTGATGAAGAGGGCCGAAAGCCACTGCGGGGAACACTTCCGAGGCTAACGGCCAAAGTCTAACAGCTAACGGCTAGACTCAAGTGGTTCGGATGCGAGTCTAGTGGTTAGCGGTTAGCCGTTCGCTATTGGCTCGCCCACCGGAAGGAACCAGCCGTATCCACAGTACCAACGGGCGAAAGATTCTGACCTTGCCCCGGAAACTTGAGCCATTTCGGCTCCGGTTCAACTTCTCCCCCTGTGCCGGCCGATACATTCCTCAAGCGCGTCAAGGGTGGCTCGTCTGCGCGAAGGGGGATCGGATGAACTTCACCGCACTCACACTTTTGAGCGTCGCCACCGGGCTCGGACAGGCCGCGCCGGCCGCCCCGGATTACTACCCCTTCAAGCAACGCAGCGTCATCATCGACATCGACTACAAGCCGGAACACCGCAAGGACATCCAGCAGATCCAACTCTGTGTCTGCCGAAATCAGAGCGGAGTCTGGGAGGTCGTCGATACGGTGACCCCGGACAAGGAACGCTTCCAGTTCACAGCCAAGGAAGACGGCCTGTACTGGCTCAACCGTGTCATCGTATACCGGAACGGGCAGAAAGACCCGCCGGACGTCAGCCGGGTCCCGCCCGCCCAGAAACTGCTGCTCGACGCCACCCCGCCGGTGCTTCGCATCACGACGGCAAAACGGGAAGGGGACGAGGTCCTGGTCGAGTGGACGGTCGAGGAAAAGTTCCCCAACGACGCCGCCACCCAGGTGCGGTTCCGCGGCATGGGCCCGACCGACATCTACCAGTCCGTGCCGGCAGGGGCGATCTCGAACCGCTCCGCCCGCTTCCGCCCCGCAACGATGGGGCCGATCTCGGTGCAGGTCACGGTGCAAGACCTGGTCGGAAACACGACCCAGTTCGCTCGCGAAATCCCGGGTGCGGACGGTACCGGCACTGGGGGAAGTTCTGCCACCACGGTCGCGAAGCTCGCGCCGGACGCCGAGCCGAAGGTCAACCCGATTGTCGAACCACCGGCCATCCCCGGAACTGGCGCGAGTGGAATCGTTCCCCCGGCCACGCCCGTGATCCCAACCGGCGCCACGGGAAGCATGCCAGCTCCGGTGATTCCGCCGGAATCGCCGACGCCGACTCCCACTCCCACACCCGGTTCCACGCCACCGGCGACGTTTCCGACCCAACCTTCGACGTTGCCCACTCCGGAGAATCCAGGTTCCGGGAACCCCGACTGGAACCGTGTCGGCCCCGAATCGACTCCGAAACCGATCGCGTCGGCAAACGTGACGCCCTCGCCGAGCCCGGCGACTTCCAACGTGCCGGTCGTGAACTACACGAAGTTCGACATCCAGTATCAGGTCGAGAACGGCCCGTCCGGTGTGAGCCGGATCGACCTGTACGCGACCCGGGACGACGGCCGAACGTGGGTGAAGTGGAGCCAACACGACGGCCGGGAATCGCCACTGCGAGTGGTTCTCGACGGCCGGGGGAACCCCAATGTGGAAGGGGAGTACGGATTCCGCATCGTTCCTGTCAGCGGGGCCGGGCTCTCCGACGGCCCACCGACTGCCGGCTCGCCCCCGGAAATGCGGGTCAACGTCGACGTCACCCCGCCGATGATCGCCGTCTATCCGCCCACCGCCGATTCCCGCCAGCGGAACACGCTCCTGCTCCACTGGAAGGCAACGGACCGCAACTTCGGGAAAGACCCAATTGCCATCGAGTGGAGCGAGCACCCGGCCGGGCCGTGGAAATCCGTCACCTCCGGCGACGCAGTGGTGCCAGTCGCCGGGGGCACAGGTGTGGGACCGAATCGAATTCCAAACACGGGTACATACGCTTGGGGCTTGCCAGCCGGCCTCGCAACTCCCAAAGTGTATCTGAGGTTCTCGGCGTGGGACGCCGCCGGGAACAAGAGCGAAGCGGTGACGCCCGAACCGGTGCTCGTCGATCTGACCAAACCCCGGGCGAAGATCCAAGGAATCGTGGGCACTTCTCGCCCATAACCATGATTCCGGGCGGGTCTGACAGGCGTCCGAGGTCGGCAGAACTCCGGAAAATCTTCCGGGTTCTGCCGACCTCGGGCCGTTCTGTTTACTAGAGTTGTTCCAGCACACCCTTTCGGCGCCCGAGAAAGGGATACAAGACTATGTCCGACAAAGTTGCCGAAACATTCATCGCCCGCCGGGTCCCGCTCATCACCGGCGGCCAGCTCGACGCCTGCCTCGTCCACATCTACCCCAGTGGCCCGAGCATGGGGAAACGCTACCCCCTCGGTAGCCTGCCACTCGTCGTCGGCCGCGGCGAAGGGTGCGACATCCGCATCCAGGATAATTCCGTCTCCCGCCGACACGCCAAAATCGAGCCTACCCTCGAGGGCTACACCGTCGTCGACCTCAAAAGCACCAACGGAACCTTCGTCAACGACCGCCAAACCTCCGTCCCCGCACTCCTCAAAGACGGCGACTACGTCCGCGTCGGCAACTGCATCTACCGCTTTCTCGCCGGCGGAAACATCGAGTCCGAGTACCACGAAGAAATTTACCGCCTCACGATCATGGACGGCCTGACCCAGATCTTCAACCACCGCTACCTGATGGATTTCGTCGAGCGGGAACTCGCCCGATCGCTCCGCCACTTGCGGCCGCTTTCCGTCATTCTCATGGACATCGACAAGTTCAAGGTCGTCAACGACACCCACGGCCACCTTTGCGGCGACTACGTCCTCCGCGAAGTCAGCAACCGCATCCGCCACACCGTCCGCCGGGAAGACCTCTTCGCCCGGTACGGCGGAGAAGAATTCTCGTTCTGCCTTGTCGAAACCCAGCGTCACCAGGCCGTCGAGGTCGCCGAGCGGGTCCGCCAGGTCATCGCCAGCGAACCGTTCAAATTCGAGAACAACATCCTCAACGTCACTGTCAGCCTCGGCGTCGCCACCACCGAGGGGGGACAGGAGCTCAGCCCGCAGGAACTGATGAAGCTCGCCGACGAGAAACTCTACGCCGCCAAACGGGCCGGCCGTAACCGCGTGATTGCCTGACACTTCCGCCCGTCCTCCGTCTCTCCGATTCCGCCACCTCCGCTCGCGCCGCTCAGGGCGTGAAGGAACTTCCGCCGAAACTTCCGCTTCAAATCTTGATTTTAAACGGTTGTTGGCTAGAGTGTGAACAGCGGATCGGTCGAAACAAACGTTTGCCTGGCACGAGCTCGCACCTGATGTCACCCCCGGATCTGGAACCGAAACCGATCACAGACCAGGCTTTACGCCTGCTCGACGCGGCCATGGTCGAGTTCGCCGACAACGGCTTCGATGCCGCCTCTGTCCGGGAAATCTGCAAGCGGGCTGGAATGAACATCGCCTCGGTCAACTATTACTTCGGGGACAAGGAACGGCTCTACATCGAGGCGGTCAAACGGGCGCACATCTGTTCCTCCGAAGGACCCGTGCCCGATTTCCCCCCCGGTACCCTGCCGGTGGAAAAGCTCAAAGGGTTCATCCACAACATGGTCGGACGCATGCACGCACCGGCGAGTCCGAGTTCGATGAAACTGATGATGCGGGAAATGGCCCACCCCGGGAAGGCGGCTCACGTCATCGTTGAAGAGTTCATCCAGCCGATGGCCTTTCGACTCCGGGCCATCCTGGAAGAACTTTTCCCCGAGCACGACCCGTCGCGATTGCTCATGATCGGATTCTCCATCATCGGGCAGATCCTGTTCTACCGCCAGAACCGACCCGTCGCGGAACTCATCTTCGGAAAAGAATCCGTGGATGCGTTGTCACTGGAGATGGTGACCGAACACGTAACACGGTTCACGCTTGCAGCACTCGGGCAAGCCGAACCGGTTCGACCGGAGGGCTCGTCATGAACTGGGTCGCACTTCGGATGCTCACCGGCGACACGACCAAATACATCGGCATCATTTTCGGCGTAACCTTCGCCGCCCTGCTGATGGCCCAGCAAGCCGCGATTTTCTGCGGGCTGATGCGAAACACCACCAGCCAGATCCGCGACGTGCAGGGCGCGGATGTCTGGGTGATGGATGACAACGTCCAGTTCGTGGACGACGTCAAACCCATGACCGAGGGGAAACTCCAGGTCGTTCGCGGCGTCGAGGGGGTGGCGTGGGCGGTGCGGCTCTACAAGGGAATCGGCCGGGCGCGACTTTCCGACGGCAACTTCCAGCAGATGATTCTGCTCGGCCTCGACGACGCCACGCTGGTCGGAGCCCCGAGTCCGGACCGCATGCTCGTCGGTTCCATCGAGGATTTGCGTCGACCCGATGCCGTCATCATCGACGAGTTCGGCTGGCGATACCTCTTTGGCGACGAACCGTTCGTGCCCGGGAAAACCCTGGAAATGAACGACAAACGGGCCGTCATCGTCGGGATGTGCGTCTGCAACCCGACCTTCCAGACGTTCCCGATCCTCTACTCAACCTACACGCAGGCGGTGAGTTTCGTCCCGCAGGAACGCAAAACGCTGACGTTCATCCTCGCCAAGGCGAAGGAGGGACTGACGCCGACGGAACTGGCCCGAAAAATTGAAGCCGAGACTCGACTCAAGGCGCAAACCAACGACGAATTCTTCTGGACGACGATCGATTACTACATGAAACGCACGGGAATTCCGATCAACTTTGGGATCACCGTCATGCTCGGTTTCATCGTCGGTTGTGCGATCGCCGGGCAGACGTTCTACCTCTTCACGATCGAGAACCTGAAGCAGTTCGGCTCCTTGAAGGCGATGGGCGTCTCGAACTGGCGGCTGGTGGGGATGATTCTGCTGCAGGGTCTGGTGGTCGGGGTGATTGGCTACGGCCTGGGGATTGGCGGTGCGGCGTTGTTCGGCGTCGTCTTCACCGCCGCGGTCAAGAGCACGCCCCCGGCCTTCTACTTCTGCTGGCAGATCATGGCCCTCACCGCCGGGGCGGTCACCGTCATCGTCACCCTTGCCGCGCTCCTGAGTATGCGACGGGTTCTGTTCCTCGAACCGGGGGTGGTGTTCCGATGACAACTGCCATCGCACCCGCGATTGCGACCGCACCCGCGATTGCGACCCAGTCTGCGATCCGGCTCCGGCACCTTCGCAAGGAATTCGGAGCCGGCGATTCCAAAACCGTCGCCCTCCGCGATGTCTCAGTCGACCTCCCGTACGGGGAACTTGTGCTCCTCGTCGGGCCGTCGGGGTGCGGGAAAACGACGCTGATCTCGATCGTCGCCGGCCTGCTCGATCCTTCCCAGGGGGAGGTGGAGGTGTTGGGCCAAAAGCTCGACCAGATGAGCGGCAGCCGGAAAGTGCGGTTCCGGGGCGACAACATTGGCTTCGTCTTCCAGCAGTACAACCTCCTTCCCGCCATGTCGGCCGTCGAAAACGCCTGCGTTCCGCTTTTGATCGCGGGCTGGCGGCGGTCGAAGGCCCTGGAAAAAGCCGCCGGTTTGCTCGAGAAAGTCGGGCTCGGGAAGCGGCTCAATTCTCTCCCCAGCCAGCTTTCCGGGGGCCAGCAGCAACGGGTCGCGATCGCCCGGGCTCTGGTCCACGAGCCGAAACTGCTGGTATGCGACGAGCCGACCGCCGCCCTCGACGCCGCCAGCGGCCAGACCGTGATGGGTCTGATCCGCGAGGTTGCCGTTCAACCCGATCGGGCGGTGGTCGTCGTCACCCACGATAGCCGGGTGTACAGCTTCGGCGACCGCATTGTGGAAATGTCCGACGGCACCATCGAGAGCGTCCGCTCCCGTGCCGACGGCTGGGAACCAACGTCTCACTGAGGCAGGAACCGTCATGATCGTTCGCTACATCCTTCCGGTGTTCGCGCTCGTGGCCCTCGGATTTGCCGTGGTGCAGATGGTGAAGTTCCAGAAGGAGCCACCGCCGGCCACGCCCTCGATCGAGCCCGCGAAGTCCCCATACGAGCGGCAACTGGCCGGGGCCGGGATCATCGAGCCGGAGACAGAGAACATCTCGATTGGGACGCAAGTTCCAGGAATCGTCGAGAAACTCTTCGTGGTGGTCGGGAAAACCGTCCGGCCCGGCGACCCGCTCTTCCGGATCGACGAGCGTCAACTGCAAGCGGAGCTCGAGGTCCGGCACGCCAACCTCGCCAACGCGGAAGCCGCTTTGCAGAAACTCGCGGAAATGCCCCGCAAAGAAGAACTTCCCCCGGCCGAGGCCAAGGTCGCGGAGGCACGGGCGAACCTGAAGGATCTGCAACTCCTCTTCGAGCGGTACCAGAAACTCGTGAGCACCAGCGCGATTTCCGAGGAGGAACTGGTCCGCCGACAGATGGCGACGGTCATCGCCAAGGCCCAGCTTTCCAAGGCGGAGGCGGATCTGGCGCTGCTCAAGGCGGGTTCCTGGCAGTACGACAAGCTTGTCGCCGCCACCGCCGTGAAGCAGGCCAAGGCTCAGGTCCAGGCGACCCAGGTCGAACTCGATCGGCTCACCGTGCGGGCCCCGAAATTCCGCGCCGACGACGACTCGCTTCTCTCGGAGAACACGGAGTTCAAGGTCCTCCAGGTCAACATCCGGCCGGGGGAATTTGTCGGCTCAGTCTCGGGAAACGCCCTGATCGTGCTCGGCCGTGTCGGGAAACTGCACGTGCGAGTGGACATCGACGAGAACGACATCCCTCGATTCCGCCCCGCTCTTTCCGGCACCGCCAAGCCTCGCGGAAATCCGAAACAGGCCTTCCCGATCACCTTCGTCAGGGTTGAACCGTACGTGATTCCGAAGAAATCCCTGACCGGAGCCAACACGGAACGCGTCGATACCCGCGTCCTCCAGGTCATCTACGCCATCGACACGCAGGGTGAGCCGCTCTACGTCGGCCAGCAGATGGACGTGTTCCTCGACAGCCCGGAGAAGTAGAACAGTAACCGGGGGTTCCCGTGGACCGGGGAACCCCCGGAACTCTGGGAACTTCCCGATGATCGCAATCGCGCCGTCGATCCTGGCTGCCGACTTTTCCCGGCTTGGCGAGCAGGTTCTGGAAACCCAGCGGGCCGGGGCGAACCGCATCCACGTCGACGTGATGGACGGTCACTTCGTGCCCAACCTCAGTATGGGCTCCGTCGTCGTCAAGGGCCTCCGCCCGGTGACGCAACTTCCGCTCGAAGTCCACCTGATGGTGCAGGATCCCGCGAAGTTTGTCGACGGTTTCGTCAAGGCGGGCGCGGACTCGCTGATCTTCCACCTCGAAGTGCAACCCGACCCGGTCCCACTGGCCCGGCACATCCGCGGACTTGGGAAGAAGGTCGGCATCGCCTTCAACCCCGACCACCCCGTCGACCGCGTCCGGCCGTTCCTCGCGGAATTCGACCTGGCCCTGTGCATGACGGTTTTCCCCGGGTTCGGCGGGCAGGCGTTTATCCCCGAGAGCATCCAGCGGATCCAGCAGCTTCGGGAGCTGATTCGAGCCAACCACCCGACTTGCGAGCTCGAGGTCGACGGGGGAATCGACCATCGCACGGCACCGGGGGCGGTGACTGCGGGGGCGGATGTGCTGGTCGCGGGGACGGCGATCTTCGGGCACCCCAACGGGATCGGTGCGGCGACGATGGATCTGTCCGAATTCGCCGAGGAAGCGCCCAAACCCTGGGCCGCGAAGTAGCCGCTGCGGGCAGTCCATGCCCAGACCGTAAGCAGACGGATGCAAGTGAGAGTTTGGCAAATTTCGCCACAACTCCAGATTCCGCCGAAACTTGCGAATCCACACCAGAGTTTCACCGTCTCCGGGCACGTCGCCTGCATCTCTTCCCGCGTGCCGTCACCCGCTCTCTGGACATCACGGGCCCTCCTGGCCGGCGAAGTCCCCAGTTTACGCTGGGGGTTCCTTACACCTGGATCTTGCGAGAGCGAATGAAGAACGAATCGATTGAGGGCGAGAAGTTTGGATTCCTGATCGACATGGACGGGGTGCTGTATCGCGGTGCGGAACTCCTGCCCGGGGCGGCCGACTTCGTGCGGGAACTCCGCGAACGCGATATTCCCTTCATGTTCCTGACCAACAACAGCCAGCGGACCCGCCGGGACGTCGCCGCCAAGCTCGCCCGGATGGGAATCGAAGTCGAGGAAGAACACGTCTACACCTCGGCCATGGCGACTGCCCGCTTCCTCGCCGACCAGAAGCCCGGCGGAACTGCATTCGTCATCGGCGAAGGTGGGCTCCTGACCGCCCTGCACGCCCACAACTACGCGGTCGTCGACCACGACCCGGACTACGTCGTGGTCGGGGAAGGACGCACCTTCAACCTCGAGCAGGTGGAGGCGGCCGTCCGGATGATCATGAAGGGTTCGAAACTCATCGCCACCAACCTCGACCCCAACTGCCCGATGGCCAACGGCAGCCTTCGACCGGGCTGCGGTGCGATGGTCGCGATGCTCGAAACCGCCACCGGAGTGCGAGCGTTTAGCGTCGGGAAACCGAGTCCCGTCATGATGCGGGCCGCCCGGAAAGAACTCGGGCTGACCACCGACGAGACGATCATGATCGGCGACACCATGGAAACCGACATCCTCGGCGGGGTGCAACTCGGCTTCCACACGGTGCTCGTGCTCAGCGGCGGGACGAAGCGGGAAGATCTGTCCCGGTACGCCTACCGCCCGGAAACGGTCGTCGAGCACCTCGCCGACTTCGCGACCCTGATGACGAAGCACGACTGGCAACCACCTTGGCTGCCGAGTTCGACGCAGACGGCACAGGTTTCCCGCGGGAAATCCAACGGCCGGCTGGTCGCGGCTCGCTGAGCATTCTGCTCCGTCCCGGTCCGATTCTGGATCGGGACGGAGCTGCTCCATCACACCCACTCATCGTAGCCCGCATCCCGAAGCCGTTTCCGCAACCGGCTGAGCCGCGCCCGTAGCACCGCCGCTGAGACACCAAGTTCTGTCGCGATCTCCCCCGTGCTGTAATCCTGCAGGCGAAGCTCGACGAGTCGGCGATCTTCCGGGTCGAGGTTGGCGAGCACCTTGGCGATCAGTTCCTCGCCGACAGCCGAGTCGGAAGGACCCACCCCCGGGGCGGCTTCGGGGGGAAGAGTCGCCGGATCCGCGGGGGACGGGGGCGGGCGTCGGGCGGTGCGCTGGACCTTGTGGCGAAGCACCGTCACCGCCAGGGCGACGAGCTGGTCCTCGTCCGCAAACGTGTACCGCCCATCCCGGAGGCCTGGAAGGAGGGCACGGTGCACCGACTGCACGAGGTCGAGCGAGTCGAGGACGTTCCGCAGCGCCGGGCGGAGGAGGGATCGGGCGGCGAGTTGGACCCGGCGTTCGTAGCGGCGGAGGAGTTCGCCGAGCGCGGCACCATCCCCCGCACCGGCCCGACGAAGCAGGTCGGCCAGGGCACCCGGATCGGAGGGCGGGTCGGCCATCGCGACACCGTGCGGGGGGTGGAAGAATCGCCGAGGTTCACGAGGCGGTCGCCGGTTCCTCGTCCTTGACCCGGTTGGGAACGGAACGCAGGCCGGTCGCCCCGGACTGGGCCCCACGGTCACCGGACTCGTGGTACTCGGCGTCCTGGTTGACTTCCCAGAGGTCGTAGATCGGCCTGCCAGCCCGGATGTTCTCGACGCAGAGCATCGCGGTCATCATGGCGTGATCCTGGTTGTTGTACTTGTGCATCCCGTTTCGCCCGACCAGGTGGAGGTTCGGGAAGCGGGCGGCCAACTCGTCGCGGATCGTCTTGACGTGGGTGGCGTAGTCGTCGTCGTAGACCGGGTAAGCCTTGATCTGTCGGACGACGCAGCCGTCGACGACATCCTCGGGTTTGGCCAGGCCGATGTGGGCGAGTTCCTTCTTTGCGAGGGCAATGAGTTCCTCGTCGGGGGCGGCCCAGAGGCCGTCCCCTTCGAAGCAGAAGTATTCGAGCCCATAGCAGTTGAGGGATTCGTCGGGGACCATGAACGGGGACCAGGACTTGAAGTTTTGGACGCGGCCGACTTTGACGCCGGGGTCGTGGATGTAGATCCAGTTGTCGGAGAACTGGTCCTTGTCCTTGACGACGAGCGCGACGGTGAGGAAGTCGCGGTAGCGGAGCTTGTTGGCGGCGTCGATGGCCTTGCTGTCGGGGGTCGGGGAGATGCCGTTGAGGAGTTGCCGCATCGGGGCGGAGGAGATGACGTGGTCGGCGGTGTCTTCCGTCGTGGAGCCGTCGGCGGCAGTATGGGTGATGTGCCAATTCTTCGCGTCGGCGTCATACCGGAGGCCGGTGACCTTCCGGCCCATCTCAATGGTTCCGCCCTGGGTTTTGATTTTCTCCGCGCACACTTCCCAGAGCATTCCGGGCCCGAGCTTTGGGTAGCGGAAGGTGTCGATCAGCGTCTTGATCACCTCCCCCTTGTTCTTCGGCTTCGGCTTCCAGAGGGCGTTCATGATCGCCGATTTCAGCGAGAGCCCCTTGATCCGCTGGGCTGCCCAGTCGGCGGAGATTTCCTTGCAGCTCATCCCCCACACTTTTTCGGTGTAGGTCTTGAAGAAGATCGAGAAGAGCCGGCTCCCGAACTGGTTGGTGACCCATTCCTCGAAGTTTTTCGGGTTCTTGGTCGGAAACGCCTGGGACTTCATGTAGGAGAGGACACAGCGTGTCGCCTCGAAGACGCCGAGTTTCTTCAGGGCTTCCCCGCCCTTCAGGGGGTAGGCGAAGAACTTGCCGCGATAGAAGATCCTGCTCGACCGGGGCCGATCGAGCATGTCGTTGGGGAGGATCTCCGTCCAGAAGTCCTCGACTTCTTTGGATTTCGAGAAGAAGCGGTGCCCGCCGATGTCGAAGTGGAACCCCTTGTACTTCACGGTGCGGGAGATGCCGCCGACGTATTCCGGGTCGGCTTCCAGCACGTTGACGGAGATTCCGTGCTTCGACAGAAGGTAAGCGGCGGTCAGCCCCGCGGGGCCGGCTCCGATGATCGACACGGTGGTGTGGCGCATGTCACGGCAGGGTTGTGAGTCTCGGAGATCGTCCGGAGGTAATCTACTTCATCGACCGAGTCGGGGCGTCCCGAATCGGAAGTTCCGAGTTCCAAAGTTCCGGGTTTCAAGTTTCCGAGTTCCAAGTTCCAGATCGATCAGATTTTCGGAAACCACTCCTGGAGTGGCTTCACGGTCAATTCTTGCTCGCGGACGGCCCGGCAACCCTCGACGGCGGCGTGGGCGGCAGCGAGCGTGGTGATGCAGGTGACCCGGTGCGCGACCGCCGCTGCCCGGATTTTCCCCTCGTCGGTCCGGCTCCCCCGACCGCTGGGGGTATTGATGATCAGTTGGACCCGGCCGTTCTTCATGAAGTCGAGCAGGTTCGGTCGGCCCTCCTGAATCTTAGGCACGTCCTCGACCGGAATTCCCAGGCTGCGGAAGTGATTCGCCGTCCCCCGGGTCGCGATGAGGTTGTAGCCCATCTCCGCGAACTGCCGGGCGATGGTGGCGGCCTCCGGTTTGTCGTCCCCGGCGACGGAGATAAAGATCGTGCCGGTCGCGGGAAGCGGGGCGGACGCTGCCATCTGGGATTTCGCGAACGCCATCGCCAGGGTCTGATCGATCCCCATCACCTCGCCGGTGGAGCGCATTTCCGGGCCGAGGATGATGTCGACCCCGGGGAACTTCGAGAACGGGAAGACACTTTCCTTCACGGAGAAATGCGTCGGCACGACCTCGTCGGCGACGCGGAGCTCGTCGAGGGTTTTCCCGACCATCACCAGTGCCGCCAAACGGGCCAACGGGACGCCGGTCGCTTTGGACACGAACGGAATCGTCCGGCTCGCCCGGGGGTTGGCTTCGAGGACGTAAACCTCCGGCTCCGCCGACGCCCCTTCCCGGCCCACGCACGTGACCGCGAACTGGATGTTCATGAGCCCCTTGACGTGGAGAGCCGAGGCGAGTTTCCGCGCCTGGAGTTTGATCTCCGTGATCACCGCCGGGGGCAGGCTGTAGGGGGGAATCACGCAGGCGGAGTCCCCCGAGTGGATGCCCGCTTCCTCGATGTGCTGCATCACCCCTCCGATCACGGTCCGTTTCCCGTCGGAGAGGCAGTCGACGTCGACCTCCATCGCGTCTTCGAGGAACTTGTCGATGAGCACGGGTTTCCCCGGCGATGCCTCCACGGCGCGGGCCATGTACCGGGCCAGGGCATCTTCCGCGTAGACGATCTCCATCGCCCGGCCGCCGAGGACGAAGCTGGGTCGGACGAGGACGGGGTAGCCGATCCGGGCGGCGGTTTGAAGGGCTCCCGGCAGATCGTACGCGATTCCGTTCGCCGGTTGCTTCAACCCGAGTTGCTCGACGAGAACCGCGAACCGCTCGCGGTCCTCGGCAACCTCGATGCTGTCCACGCTCGTGCCGATGATCGGGACGTTGTAGTGCGACAGGGCCCGGGCAAGGTTGAGGGGTGTCTGCCCCCCGAACTGCACGATCACCCCCTCCGGCTGCATCCGTTCCTGGATGTTGAGGACATCCTCGACGGTAAGCGGCTCGAAGAAGAGGTGCGTGGAGGTGTCGTAGTCGGTGCTCACGGTCTCCGGGTTGGAGTTGACCATGATCACTTCGTAGCCGGCGTCGCGGAGGGCGAAGGCGGCCTGGACGCAGCAGTAGTCGAACTCGATCCCCTGGCCGATCCGGTTCGGGCCGCCGCCGAGGATCATGATCCGCGGCTTCCCGATGGAAGTTCGCACCTCATCGTCGGTAGCCGGCCCCTCGGGGGTGAGGACAGGGGCCTCGTAGGTGGAGTAGTAGTAGGGCGTGTACGCCTCGAACTCGGCGGCGCAGGTGTCGACCGACTTGAAGACCGCCGTGATTCCCAGGGATTTGCGGACCTTGCGGACTTCCGCTTCGGACACATTCCACAGATTGGCAAGCTGGCGATCGACGAACCCGTTCTGTTTCGCCCGCAGCATCACCTCGGCGGGGACGGCGGCGAGGCCGTGGGAACCGGCGGCGCGGATCTCGTCCTCGAGCCAGACGAGCTCGGCCATGTTCCGGAGGAACCACGGGTCGATCCTGGTCAGCCGGTGGATTTCCTCGATGGTCATTCCCGCCTTGAGGGCGTAGCGGACGTGCCACAACCGCTCGGAATTCGGCCGGGTCAGCTTCTGCACGATCTCGTCGATGGTCGGCTGGGCGTCGGTTCCCCACTTGTCGCCGCGATCACAGCCGAGCCCGAACCGGTTGACCTCGAGGCCACGCAGGGCTTTCTGCAGGCTCTCCTTGAAGGTCCGCCCGATCGCCATCGTCTCGCCGACCGACTTCATCTGCGTCGTCAGCGTCGGGTCCGCTTCCGGGAATTTCTCGAACGTGAAGCGGGGGATCTTCGTGACGACGTAGTCGATGGTTGGCTCGAAACTCGCCGGCGTGTTCTTCGTGATGTCGTTCTTCAACTCGTCGAGCGTGAACCCGACCGCCAGCTTGGCGGCGATCTTCGCGATCGGGAACCCGGTCGCCTTGGACGCTAGCGCACTCGACCGCGACACCCGCGGATTCATCTCGATCACGATCATCCGGTCCGAGTGCGGGTCGGTCGCGAACTGGATGTTGGACCCCCCGGTTTCGACGCCGATCTCGCGGATGATCGCCTGGGCGGCGTCGCGCATCCGCTGGTATTCCTTGTCCGAGAGCGTCTGGGCGGGGGCGACGGTGATACTGTCCCCGGTGTGGACGCCCATCGGGTCGAGGTTCTCGATGGAACAGATGATGATGACGTTGTCCGCCCGGTCGCGGACAACCTCGAGCTCGTACTCCTTCCACCCGATGACAGATTCCTCAATGAGGACTTCGCGAGTGGGGGAGAGTTCGAGCCCGTGGGCGAGAATGAGGGTGAATTCTTCGCGGTTGTAGGCGATCCCGCCGCCGGAGCCGCCCATCGTGAAGCTGGGTCGGAGGACGCATGGCAGGCCGATGCGGTCGATGATCTCGTTCCCCTCGGCGAGGGTGTGGGCGACACCGGACCGCGGGACGTCGAGGCCGATCTTGAGGATCGCGTCCTTGAACTTCTGCCGATCCTCCGCCTTGTCAATGACCTCGGCCTTGGCACCGATCATTTCGACGCCGTATTTTTCCAGAACCCCGTGCTTCCAGAGGTCCATGGCCGTGTTAAGGCCCGTCTGCCCGCCGAGGGTTGGGAGCAGCGCCTGTGGGCGTTCCTTGGCGATGATTTTTTCGACGACCTGCCAGGTGATCGGCTCGACGTAGACGCGGTCGGCCGTCTCCGGGTCGGTCATGATGGTCGCGGGGTTGGAATTGACCAACACCACGGAATAGCCCTCCTCACGGAGGGCTTTGCAGGCTTGCGTCCCGGAATAGTCGAACTCGCACGCCTGCCCGATAACGATCGGGCCAGACCCGATCAGGAGAATCTTCTGGATGTCGGTGCGTTTCGGCATAGTTCCGGCGGGCCCATCGCAAAGAGGGAAGGTGGAGCGCAAAATCCCGCATATCTTAGCGACATCGGCGGGTCTGCCAATGGATCAGGAAACGAGACATGATCTCTCCGGAACGGCTCGACGCCATGCAGCAGGGTTGGGTGCGGCTCGTCGCGAACTTTTTCGTCCCCCCGGCGGAGGCGTACCCCGTCTTCGATCGGCTTGTGCAAGCGTACTCGGAGCCGCAACGGCACTACCACAACCTCGAGCACCTCGCAGAGATGTTCCGCGTTCTGGGCCGGCTTCCGGTGCAGGATTTCCCGGCGGTTGCGCTGGCGGTCTGGTTCCACGACGTGATCTACGACACCCGGTCGAAGGAGAACGAGGCCCGGAGTGCGGCAGTCGCGACCGACTGGCTCGGGTCGCTCGGCGTGCCGGCTGCGACGACCGCAAAGGTGGAAGAGCTCGTCCGGGCCACAGCACACTTTTCCGGGGAACCACCTGAGGATCAGGATACCCGTCTGCTCCTCGACGCGGACCTGGCCATCCTCGGTGCCGCCGAGCCGCGCTACGACCGCTACGCCGCCGACATCCGCCGGGAATACGAGTGGGTGCCCGATGCCGAGTACCGCCACGGCCGGATTGCGGTGCTGCAAAACTTCCTTTCCCGACCCCGGCTGTACTTCTCCGACCGTCTCAACGCGGAAGGGGACGCCCCGGCGCGGGGGAATCTGCAACGGGAAATCCTCACCTTCCGATCGGCACGCGGAGTCGGATGAAGATGGGGTGAAATCTCCCGCACGACCTCTCCGCGAATGGACCCTCCCGGGTCTCTGGCATACCTTGTGGGCTGTCGCCTGCGGCTCATCGGAGAGGAACATGGACAAGGATAACCACTCCAGCGATGCGTCCGTTCCGGGGCAGAAGCCCCTTCCCGTTGCCCGCCCCGCACGGAAACGCCCGCAGCTGGTCGAGGAGGACGAAGCCGCCTCGGCAACTCCGGTCAATCGCCGAACCGACGAGAATCCGCGCCGACCCACCCGGAAGCCCCGCATCGTGGAGGATGAGGAACCCGAGGAAGATCGCCAGCGGGCTCGGAAACGCCGCGACGCTGATGAGGACGAGGAACCCGACGACCGCCCCCGTCGCCGGAAAAAGAAAAAGTCGCGGTCCCAGCCCGAAGAAACCTCGTCCACATCCGAGTGGATCATCCCCTCGGTCATCGGCGGGGTCGGGTTGCTGATGACGGTCATCGGCGCAGTCGGTGCTGGCGGAGCGGGGCACGCCATCGTTTCGGTGGTCATCTTCCTGGTCGCGCAGGTGATCCAGATTCCCGTGACGATCGGGGCGTTGATGGTGATCGGCGGGGTCCTGGGCATCGAGTACGGCACGCTGGTCGGTGCGATCCGCGGCCTCGGAGCGGTCTCGCTCCTGACCAACGGGATGATGGCGATCGGCGCCTGGCTCGATGTGCCGTTCTTCGTCTACCAGCCGGTCGTCTTCCTCATCGGCTTCGGCGTTTTCATGACGCTCTTCCACCTCGACGTGTGGGAAACGTGGATCACGATGGTCGCCCTCGACCTGATGACGTGGGTCTTCCTCTTCGTCACGATGATCGTGCTGATGGGCATGGTCAAGAAACCGGTCGATGACGAGTTCGGGCCGCCGAAGAAGAGTGAGACCACGATCGAGGTCCAGGAGTTCGACAACGACTCGGACCCCTGACATTTCTGTCAGTGGCGGGTGCTACGAGATGTGAGGTGCTGAGTTTTGTTCGAGAGGAGATCCCCCGTCAGATGACGGGGGGGATTCGAGCGAAGTGTCACTTCCGCAGGGCTTCGACGATGCGTTCGAAGTCGTCGTTGGTTTCGAATCCTATCACGATCTGGCCCCGATCCTGGGCCTTGACCTTGATCTCGACGCGGACGGCGAGTTTCTGTCGGAGATCGTTTTCGATCCCCGAGACGTGCGCCGTCTTCTCGAACTTGGCGACCGGTTCCTTCTCGGGTTTCTCCGTCACTTCCGGATTCGCGGCCTGCTCCTTGACCAGGGCTTCGAGAGCGCGGACGGAGAGGTTCTGCAGCACGACCTGCTTGGCGAGCGCGGACTGCCGGTCGGGGTCTGCAAGGCCCTTCAGCACCTTCGCGTGGCCCAGGCTGATCTGCCCCAGGCGGACGGCGTCCTGCACATCCGTGGGGAGATTCAACAGGCCGAGGAAGTTGCTGACCGTGCTCCGGTCGAGCCCCAGCTTGGCCCCAAGTTGCTCCGTCGTGACGCCGTACCGGTCGAGGTAGTCCTTGAAGCCGACGGCTTTTTCGATCGGGTTGAGGTCGGCCCGCTGGATGTTCTCGACGAGCGCAGCCTCGTAGACTTGCTGGTCGTCGAAGGCGACGATGTGGACGGGAACTTCCGAGAGGCCGACTTGTTGGGCCGCCCGCAGTCGGCGTTCCCCGGCGATGAGCTGGAACCCGTCCCCCGCCTGGCGGACCACCAGGGGTTGCAGCACACCGTGCTCGCGGATGCTGTCCGCGAGTTGCTTCAGATCGTCGTCGTCGAAGCGTTTGCGGGGCTGGTACGGGTTCTGGTGGATTTGATCGAGTCGCAGGGCGGAACCGGATGGGGTTTCGCCGGCGGAGTTACCGTTGAGCAGGGCATCGAGCCCGCGTCCGAGTCGTGGTTTGGTCGCTTCCATGCGATCCTCCAGGCGGAATCGAGAACCGCCGGAGTCATAGCGTGGTCGTCGAATTCGGGAAGGCGAAGTGCGGGGGTCACGTGCATCGACAGGATTCTCCCGGTTTCAGCTAACAGCTAACGGCTAATCGCCAACCGCTAGACTCAAACTCGAAACGGGTAGAGTCTAGCGGTTGGCGTTTAGCCTTTAGCCGTTAGCCAGAAGCTGTCCGCCAGGTCCCCAACTCGTTCCACGTGGAACACCCCCCGCGACCGGCAAGCCTTTCCTGAACGTCACAAATTCCGGGGGAAAAATGGCCTTGTTCTTCGGCGAAAATCCGGACTAGGATCCGCCCCGCTGAGACGACGCCGGAACCGTCGGCCAGCCCCGCGACTCGCGGACCGGAACCCACGAGTCGCGGTGAACGGGTTCCCGATGGAACCCACCGGAGAAGAGGTGTCGAAAGTCGGTCTCGCCGACCCCACCCCAGACGCGCACCACGACCCCCATCCCAGGCGAGCACGATCCCTTCGCACCACCGGTTTTCTTGGGTCGCCATTCCCAGATTCGCAAGGCGTGCGTCCCCACACGGACCCCGCCGACCCGCGGACCTGTCGAAGTGCGGCTGAACTACCGACACGCCAAGGGACGCTCGCATGGAAGTGAAGCGCGGACCGATCCTGTTTCGTTGCGATGGCACCCCGGACCGCGGCTGGGAGTCGCTGTACCAGTGCCTCTCCCTCGCAGCCGCCCTGCAACGTCGCCGACGGGGAACGCATTTCTTCAGCTACCTCGAACCGCTCTCGCTGGCGCAGATGATCCACCGGGCGAACAACGACTGGTCGCCGGCCGAGTCCCAACTCGGTGGCGTCGGGGATCTGGAAGCGACCGTCCGGGAGGTCCGCCGACTGAACGCCGCCGCCGTGATCCTCGCGGGAGACGGCATCACCCCCGAGTACGTCGAAACCCTCGGTCGCACCGGCGCCGCCGTCCTCGTGCTCGATTCCTCCGGTGCGATCTCGTACCCCTCCACGATCACCGTCAACCCCTTGCTCGCGCCGGGGCGGAAGGCGTTCAAGCCGCTCCCCGGATCCCAGTTCCTCCACGGCCGGAAGTTCGCACTCGTCCGCGGGGTCTTCCGCCGCCAACGAACCATCCGGGCCACCGAGCAACCCGGCCCCTTCCGTGCCCTCGTCGCCTTCGGGGATGACGACGTTGCCGACCAGACGCTGCTGCGAACCCAGCAACTGCTCGAGATTCCGAAAGTGGACAAGGTCAGCATCGCACTGCGAACCCACCACGAGCGATATCACGAGTTGAAGGAATTCGCGGCCGACAGCGGGGGCAAGGTCGAGATCGTGACCGAGCCGAAGGAACTGATGACCCGGCTGGTGCGGGCCCACTTCGCCCTGACCAGCGGCGACGCGTGGTCGCTGGAACTGTGCTGCGTCGGAATCCCGCAACTGACGCTGCCGTCGAAGCCGCACCACCAGCTCAACGCGAAACGGATGGACGACGAGGGGGTCGCGACCTTCCTGGGATCCGCGGGCGACGTGACGTTCGAGCAACTCGCGGAGGCGGTGGGAATCGTCCTGGACGACCCGATGGAGCGCCTCGGGATGAACCGTTGTGCCCGGAACCTCATCGACGGCCGGGGCGGCGATCGCATCGTCAACGGGCTGGAGATCGTCCTCCACACCCCGCGTTTCAAGCAATACCAGAGCCAACGCCTCGCGGCGTGATGTTGGATCTTGGAAACGGAAATGGGCCGAGGGTGTTTCCCTCGGCCCTTTTCCGTTTACTCGTCGTACTTCAGCAGGAACTGCGGGTTGATCGCCTTGAAGCTCAGCCGGCCGCCGAGGTCGGGGTCAAACTCCTCCACCGCGGGGCGGAGGACGATCCCCTCTCGCTGGGCCTTCGAGTTCAAGACGCTCGTTCCGACCGAGATCGCCACCAACTCGTCGACCGAGTGTTCCAGCACCATCTCCCCGAGGAGCGGGACGCAGGCGATTCCCAGATCGGCGAGGATCTCCCGGGCTCTCGGGTCATCGATGAGGGCCGACGCGTCGAGATCGAGGAGGTTGAAGATCCGCAGTTCGTGGGTGGCGAGGGCGTACTTGTTCCCCTGCACCCCCGGGCCGATCACCTCCCCCTGGATCGCCGGCTGGAAGCCGTGACGCTCCCGGATCATGGCGAGTTTCCCGGCCAGGTCGAGTCGCTTCGCCACTCGTGCCAGGACGTTCGACTCGTCCGTTTCGTCGAGCCAGAGGTTCCGGGAGCAGATCCCGAACTCGCCGTCGCGGAGGAACGCGGAGAAAGAGGTTCCGTCGAGCTTCTCGGTGATCCGGAAAGTCTTGCCGCGATGGCGGGCGAGTACGGGTTCCAGGACCTGCACCCGGGTCTCGTCCGTCTTGGGCAAGAACCCCGGGAACGGCCCCTTGACGCGTCCCTTCATCCCGACCGGCGGTGGCGGCTCCCACTTCCGGATACCGAGAATGTCGGTGACATCCGCCCCTTCCTCAGTGGGTGCGTCCGCCGGGAGGATGCCGAGCGGGAAGCAGATCCCCTGCGAGACCTGACCGCGGAGTCGGACAGTTTTGATCCGGAACCCGGCCGGCATCGTGACCGTGTCGCCGTCCAAAACCGCCGGCTTGAAGCTGCTTGGGCGGAGGAACTCGAACTCGGGCCGTTCCGGGAGGAGCGAGTCGATTTCGCAGTAGACGACGCGGTCGCCAGGGGCGAATTCTCCTTTCTTGACCACGACCCACCAACCGAGGATCCGGGCGCGAACAATCGCGTCCGCGTTGGGGATCGGCTCCGTGGCGGTGATTGTCTGGACGCTGGCGAGTTTCCGCATCGGTTCCTCTGGGTTCGAATTTTGCGAACTGTTTTGAGGAAGACACCCGAGCCGCGGAACGGTTCGGAACAGGATCGGGTCATGTCCCAGAAGCGGCCTGCAATGCGTGGCCGATTCGCGTGGAAGCGTTGGGGGAGTTGGCACAACCGAGGAGGGCGGTGGCTCCCCAACGGGTGCCGTCGGGGAGCCAGGCGGCAGCGAGGTCGCGGCGGACGACAAGGGAAAGAACCACTTTTCCCGTCTTCTCCGATATCAGAAGAACCTGGCCCCACTTGTCGAAGGCGGCGATCCACGGGCCGGACCGGACGGGGTCCGAGAAGCGGGTGCGGTCGTAGGCGAGGTCGGAGGAGCCGTACCCGGCGGGGGATTGTGACGGTCGGGTGTCAATATTCGGGCTGCCGCGATCGTGGCGGAAAGCCTCTTTGTCGAGCGAGAAGGCGTGCTCAAATCGCCCGACGCGAATCCGCAGCCGGAGGGGTTCGAGAAGGATCGTCACCCGGCTGTGCAGGCCCGCGTTGGGGATGTCCGCGAGGGGGAGGGTGCTTCCCGGCTCGGAACCGCGGACGACGGCGGTACGCGTGCTGGTCTGGAGCGCGAACCGGGACCCGTCGGCGGAGAGCCGCATCGCGTAGCCGCTGTTCCCCGCGGGAATCTCGGCCAGGATCCGGGCGTCGGGTCCGCGAAGGAGGAAGATCCGCGAACCCCGCCGGGAACCCGAGGCGTGGACCGCCAGAACATCCCCGGCGATCTGCGCCCGGTGCAATGTCATCCCGGCGAGAAGTGGTTTCCCCTCCGCCATCGGAAGAAGCGGGCCCCATTTCTGGGGGTGGCGTTGCAGAAACAGCCTGTCGGAAACCAAGTCCAGGAACGGCCCCGAATCCGGCTGATTCTTCCCCGCCGTGAGCACCGGGAGATCCCGCGGCGAGGGCTGGTAGGACCCGGAAATCGCCCGACCCCACGCGATCTGGGCCCGTGCGGCGAGGCCACCACCCGCGGCGAGTTCGTAGCGACCGCCAGACCCGAGATCGAGTGCCCCTCCTCGACGACCCGCCTCGGTTGGATGCTCCGCCCGGACGGCGATGCAATGCAAATCGGGGAAGCTCACCCACTGCGGATTCTGGCCGAGCTTCCCGAGGGAATGCAGCCTCACCCCGCGGGCGGCGAAGTCGTAGTGGGCGGCGACCGAATCCACACCCATCTTCCCGCACAGCACGACCCCGCCGCTGACGCCGAGCACCGCCTCGACACGGGTCAGAACCTCTGCGTTGCGGTAGGCTCGCGGAAGCACCTCAACCGGCGTCCCCGCCAACAGGTTCTTCGCCTGGACGCACCCGTCCCGGGCGACGATGACGAGCCACTCCCCGGACGCATCGAAGCCGAGTTGCGCGATGTCCGAGACCAACCCGGCCCGGAACGGAAACGCGACCGGCTCGACATCCCCCGTCCACCCGTCGTCATCCACCACGTTTCGAGCCGTGGAATCCGCTTCCGTTCTGGCAGCAGCCGCCGCCTCGAGGTCGACCCGGAACTTCCGGGACGGCAGGAACCCGGATGGTCCCCACTCTCCGAACTCGGCGTGGCCGTCCTCCGCCACCGTGAGCGCGAAGAGCCGATCGCCGACCCGCCGCCGCTTCGCCGAGGTTTGCACCGCTGACTCGAGAACCGCCCGGGGCGTCGTGAGCATCACGACATCCCGGGCTGAGTTAGCCGAATCCGCGAAAGCGTGGAGTGCCAGGTCGAGCGGACTCGCGGGGTGGACGGAAAGATCGCTGGCTTCGAGGTGGTCGGCGAGAAGTTCCGGGGAAACCTCGGCCGGGTCGATCGGGGCATCGCGGGAGGTCAGCGCGAGCCGGACCGGCCCCGCCTTCTTCGGATCCTTCCCGAGCAACGCGAGCACCGCCGCCGCCAGCCCCAACCGGATGTTCCCCCACGTCCGCACGCCCTGGTCGAGGACGAGCCAGCGTTCCGGCACCGTGGGGTGGTGCGGCTCTTCCCGCTTGAAGTAGAGCAGTTCCCGCTCTGCGAACCGCCGGACAAACTCGTCCCCATCGAGGGCAAACTGGCTCGGCAGAAGCTGGTCCGGGTTCCCACGGTTGGCGACGTCCGCGTATCCTCCCTGCGGTAGCCGATCGGGTCGCGGCTTTCTCGGCGGGAATGTCAGAGCCGCATCGAGAGCCGGCGCCAGTGTGACGGCTCCGACCAGTCGCGGCCGTTTCCGGAGCAGGTCGAGGAAGTCGCCGATGCCCAGGGGAATCGTCTCGATTTCCCGGGCAAGCTTCGCCCCCGCGATGGGTGCAGTGCCGTGCCGCAGCCAGTGGGCGAGCGTCGGATCGTCGAACGCCGAGAGTCGCTGGGAAAGCTCCCGGGCAAATTCTTCCGGTGGGAGCGGTGGTGTTTCCGCGAGTTCCGGTCGATGCCGCTCGCCGAACAACATCCGCCGTTTGATCGCGAGGTCGACTTGCGGCCAAGAAGGCGGGTTGGCGACGGCCGGGAACGGACGACAAAGCTCCGCGATCAGAACCCCCGCGTTCCGACCCCGACCCAGCGCCGCCGGCCCGACCCGGGTGCAGGCCTCCTTGAAGCGGTGCAGATTCCCCGACGCCCCGAACTTCATCTCCCGGAGTATGTGCAGCACGAACGCAAACGAGGGGACTCGATCCCGTGAGAAGACCCCTTCCAGAACCTGCCCGATCTGATCCACGAGCGCCAGCGTCACCCCCGCGCTGTCCTCGATCGCATCGCAGCCGTGCGACCACCGCAGGCCGCCGAGCGACCGGGCATACTCCGCCGGGATGGTGAGGTACGCGTCCGCACGATCGCTCTCGGGGTGGCTCACGCGTGTTCCCCCGCAGGTGCGTTCCGGATCACGAGTCGGAGCCCGGCCCGGGTCAGCGGTGAGAATGCCGCGAGGGGAACGATCTCGACGCCGGTTTCCTCAACGACCAGAACCTCGCCGTCACCCGCACCCGCCGCCGCCTGGAGGGTCGGTGGGGATACCGCGGGCTCGATGTGGAACCCCACCGGAACCAGCACCGCTTCCCCCCAGAACCGGACAGCTTGGGGAATCGCCGGCAGAGCTTTCCCGCGGAGAATTGCCCGGTCTCCGCTCCGAGCCGCCGACACGGCCGCGATCTCCCGCGTCGTCCCGGAATCCGCCCAGGCTTCGAGGTCCCGAAGCGAGCACGAGAGGGCCGTCGTCGCGTGGACCTTCCCCCCACGGACGAGGCGAACCGGAAGCGTCCCACCGCTCGAAATCGGCGCCGGCTCGACCGCAAACTTTGCCGGGAAGATCACGGAATCGAGGGGTTTCCCCGCGTCCTCGGGCGGCCCGTCCGAAGTCGGCACCGCTGCCCCGAGTCGGAACCATGCCAGGCCGCGACGGGAAAAGAACTCCCCACCTCGAACCGGTCGAAGGCACTCGCAGACCGCTTTCGCCCCGGCCGGCCAGCGGACCCACGCCCACTCCCCGAGCGACAGAACCTGGACCCCTGGATGCGCCCGTACTCTCGCCAGGGAGCCCAGCGAGCTCACCGGAATCCGGGCGGCACACACCTCTTCCCACGGATCACGAACAGCGGAAGGCATCGCAGGTTCCACACTCCGAGACGATGCTCCTAGCCTATCGCGTCCGTCCCTCCTGTCGAAGTCGGAGTGTCCGGGAGATGGGGAACATCGGGTGGAGCTACAGTTCTGGAAGGGCATCCAGTGGGGAATTCCGGCTGATGGGTAACGTCCAACTGCGAAACGCTGGAATGAAAAAAGGATTCGACTTTTTCGATTCGAGCGATGGGTCTTCGAAGTTGGCGGTAAGCTCGAACCGCAGAGAAATTGGAGATGCGACGACGAAGTGCGATCGAGGCAAGTTTCGCGAGGTGCCGAAACGACTGCGGCGACCACTCGGGTCGCCGCAGAAACCGTCAGTCGCGTTGCCAGTGGGCAAGCTTTTCTTTCTCACGCTCGCGGTTCCGTCGACTGATCCCCGGCGTCCACACCGGCGACCGCGGTTCTGGCCGCACCAATCCGAGCGCTCCCCCAAACCGATCCACAAAATTCCCCCACAAGCTCGGCTCGTTCGGCCCGAGCGTTCCACGCGGAAGCGGACCCACCACCGCGTTCCGATCCAGCCCCGCACCGGGTAGCAACGACTGCGGGCTGTACCCCGGAACCTTTCCCGGTGTCGTTCCCACCTGCCCCCCCGCGGCCGGCACCGCTTTGGGGAAGACCGTCCCCACATTCATCAGCAGCGGCCTACCGACGTTGATCCCCGGCATCTGCTGCTGACCCGGGGCCGCTCCCACCTCCGGAAGCTGCTTCAACTGGGCTTGAGCTGCTCCGTCAAGGACGGCCATCGCCGCCACCGCCAGAACTCCGACTCGAATTCGTGTCATCTTTCCCCCCTCGATTCGAGAATTCCCCCGAAATCCGGGGCTATCTCGAACTTGCGGAAGGATGTCAACGAAAAACCCCCGAGATTCCAGCAAACGCATTGATTGAGTTCGGCGAAAGTAGCTCACTCGCTCCGCGAGTGAATGCGATTCCCCATCTGGGAGCGAAAGTTGCATTCTCGGGACATCATCCCATCACTCGCGGAGCGAGTGACCTACTTTATCGAATCGCGCCCGCCATATCCCACCACCCCACCACCTCACCACCTCACCACCCCACCCCACTTGTTGTTGCGTCCCTCCCCGGGGGGAAGGTATAACCCGTCCCTCGAATGTCCGCCAATCGGCGACCAGGGATGGTCCGTCCATGCCGCACTCTACTTCCGAATCGGCCCGGGAACTCGACATCGCCCTCCGGCGGATCGACCAGCTCGAAGCCGCCCTGATGCGGCGGACGGAACTGCTCGAACAAAAACAGGCCGAACTCGCGAACATCCGGGCGTCCAAGGCGTTCCGGTTCGCGAACCTGGTCCAGAAAGGATTCTTGCGGTTCTTCCCGCTCCACACCCGCCGACGGGCGTTTGCCCGGGCGTGTCTGAGATCGGTGGGGAAAGGGGCCAGCTGGGTGCTGCACGCCCGGAACCTCCGCAACGGCCCGCCGCCGGAAGCCCGGTACCTTACGGAAGCCGCCCCGGCAGACGAGTATCGCCGGTGGATCAACCGCTTCGAGCCGAAGCCGGCGGAACTCGCCCGGCAGCGAGCCCACCGATTCTCGCGGTCGCCAAAGATCAGCATCGTCGTCCCGGTCTACAACACGCCGGCCAAGTACCTCGAAGCGATGGTCCAGTCGGTGCTCGCCCAGACGTACGCGAACTGGGAACTCTGCCTGGCCGACGCCAGCCCGGCTCCGCATGTCCGGCCGATTCTGGAAAAGTTCGCCGGCACCGATTCCCGCATCCGCGTCGAGTACCTCCCGGAAAATCGCGGCATCGCCGGGAACACCAACGCCGCCGTCGCCCTCGCCACCGGCGACTACATCGCCTTCGCCGACCACGACGACACCCTCGCTCCCTTCGCGCTCTTCGAAGTTGCGACCGCTATCAACGCCGACCCGACCGTCGATTTCCTCTACTCCGACGAGGACAAGCTCGACACCGCCGGGGAACGCGTGGAGCCGAACTTCAAACCCGATTGGTCCCCGGAAACGCTTCGCAGCCGGAACTACGTCTGCCACCTGACGGTGTTGAAGCGATCGCTGGTCGAGGAAATCGGAGCGTTCCGCCCCGGTTTCGACGGTGCCCAGGACTACGACCTCGTCCTCCGGGCCAGCGAGCGAGCCGCGAAAATCGTCCATCTTCCCCGAATCCTGTACCACTGGCGGATGCACGAGCAATCGACGGCGTCCAACAAGGGAAGCAAATCGTACGCGTTCGAGAATGGCAAAAAAGCGATCGCCGAGCACCTCGCACGCATCGGAATCGACGGATCCGTCCACGACGGACCAACCCTCGGGATGTACCAGGTCGTCTACCACCTCCGCACCCAGCCTCTTGTGAGCGTGATCATCCCGAACAAGGATCACCCGGAAATGCTTGCCCGCTGCGTCGATTCCCTGGCGAAGTCGAGCTACGCGAACTTCGAGATTCTGATCGTCGAGAATGGCAGCACCCGGCCGGAAACGTTCGCGCTCTACGAGGAACTCCGGAAGCAGCCGCACGTGCGGATCCTGGAGTGGACCAAACCCTTCAACTACGCGGCGGTCAACAACTTCGCGGCAGCGTCGGCGGCGGGGGAACTGCTTCTCTTCCTCAACAACGACATCGAGGCGATCAACCCGGACTGGCTGGAATCCCTGGTGAAACAGGCGGTGCAGCCGGGCGTCGGGGCGGTCGGGGCGAAGCTGTACTACGCCGACGACACCATCCAGCACGCGGGTATCGTCGTCGGCATGGGCGGCGTCGCCGGGCACGCTCACCTCAACTACCCCCGCACCGCCCCCGGGCACATGCAACGCCTCACGTACACGCAGAACGTCGCCGCCGTCACCGGGGCGTGCCTCCTGATGCCGAAGCGGGTCTTCGACGAAATCGGTGGGTTCGACGAGGGTTTCGTGCTCGCATTCAACGACGTCGATCTGTGCTTGAAGGTTCTCTCCGCCGGGCACCGCATCGTGTGGACGCCGGACGCGGAACTGTATCACCTCGAATCGAAAACCCGCGGCCCTGAAGACACGGACGAGAAGCAGAAGCGGTTCAAGCGCGAGTACGACCTCTTCCACCTCAAGTGGGGCCCGTTCCTGCGCTCGGGGGATCCGTATTACAGCCCCCATTTCCGGCTCGATCGCCCGGACTTCGCCCTGCGGGCGGCGTAAGGCTGACGGAGTTCGCCTGAGAACTGATCTCACCTCCGGGCCGCGGCCTGCGGTCCGGCGAAGAAATTCCTATTCGAGCAGGCTTGCCGTCGCCCGCTTGTTGAGACATAATCTCACAACGCGGGTCGCGGACCTCTCACCGGGATCCCACGGACATGGTCCACTGGCAGGGGATTCCCAAGATGTCCGACGAGGAAGACCGACCGGATGCGGACGAGCCGCCAACCCGGGAACCGGAGAGGATCGTGCGCGCCGAGGAGCTGTTTGGGGAAACCCGCGAACTGTGGATCGAGCACAACGGCGAGCGTTACCGCCTTCGCATCACCCGCCGCAACAAGCTGATTTTGCAGAAGTGAAGTTCCATGTTCCAAAGTTCCAAGTTCCAGAGTTCCAAGTTCCAGCACCTCTTGGAACTCTGGAACTTGGAACTCTGGAACGTTATGTCCGCAGGGCTAGACCGTGGAAGATCGAGGTAGGCCGGTGTAGTCTTCCGGGTAGACGGCGTCGACCCGGCTGGGGGCGTAGGTGAAGCGTTCGACCTCGTCCTTGGTGGGACGTGCTTCCGCGGTGGCCTTGACGACGGCCGCGTCTGCTTCGGCCTTGGCTTCGGCTCGCAGAACCCGAATGTGGTCGGCGTCGGTGGCCCCGACATCGATCAGTTTCTGCTCGAACATCGCGATGCAGTCGGGTTGTTTCCAGTCACGCTGGGCCCCGCTGCTGGATGAGTGGCCGTGCAGTCGGCCGACGGCGGCTTCGAGCAGGAACGGTTTGCGTTCCCGGCGGACGTACCGCATCGCCCGGTCGATCGCATTCCAGGTGACAACCGGGTCGTTTCCGTCGATCGCGTCCGAGCGGATGTTGTAGGCGACCGCCCGGTCCGCGATCCGCCGGACGGCGTGCTGGCTCTTGTGGGGGGTGGAGATACCCCAGCCGTTGTTCGCGACCACCATCAGGACCGGAAGCTCGTTTCCGGGTCGGCTGCTCCAGAGGAGACAGCTTTCGAAGTCTCCCTCGGCGGTGCCGGCGTCGCCGCTGACCGCCACGCTGAGACCTTCGCCCCCGAATCGTTTCTGCACCATCGCGGTTCCCGGGGCCATCACCATTTGCACCTCGATGACGCTGGTGACCGGCAGGACGTTCCAGTCCGGGACGGCGTAGTGGCCGACAAAGTTTCGGCCGCGGGAGAACGGATCCGTGGCGGTCATCGCCAGCTGCCGCATGTGATCGACCATCGGCATCCCCATCGCGAGGAGGACGCCCGAGTTGCGGTAGTGGAGGTGGAGGTAGTCGTTGGCGGGGCCACGGCCGCGGTGAACCTGCAAACCGAGGCAGACGTTGAGGGATTCCTCGCCGGGGCCGCCGACCCAGAAGTAGGCTTCGCCGGACTTGGACATCTTGATGCTGCGTTCTTCCAGGGCCCGGGTGCGGACCATCTGTCGGAAGATCGTCAGGGCGAGTTCGGTGCTGATCGCCTCCTTACCGGACCGCACGACCGCTGGCATGGCAGTCGAAGGGCGGGCGGATCGGTGGAGGCCGAGATTTTCCTCGGGTGGTTCGTCGGGAAAGTCGGTCACGGGCGTTCCTCCTCCGAACGGTGGTCGCGGCGGGAGAGGCCGGGCCAGAGTCGGAAACAGCCGTTATCAAGGATCGGGTAAACCGCTTCGGATTCGAACCGAGTGCCAAAATCGTACCACGCGGTCATCGCGTGTGCATTTTCCCTGCACCAGTTGCCAGCTCGCGCCGCAGGAATCGGAATTCTCGAACACTTCGCACGGATTTCTCGTGCAAAATGGCTCACATTGCTTCGACTTCCGTCTCCACTGGGCTTCGGGTGATGGCCTCGGTTTCGAGAATTATACACCACGTTCTGCCTCGGGACTAGGCACCGATCGCCCGGAGAACAGGCCGGATGCCGCATAAAAGACCACCGCCAGCACCAGCATTCCGCGGAAACCCAGCAGCATGGAGGCATTTTCGACCAACCCTCCGACCAGCGCCCCCGCGACGTTCGCTCCAAAAAATCGGTCCGGAAACGGAGCTCGTGCAAAGGAAACCGGGAAGATCACCCCTGCAAATGCGACCGGCGCGAAGACCAACCCGCACGACGCCAGCACCTGGTCGACCGGATCCATCCCCAGGAAAGAGTCCATCGGCACCAGCAGGTTCGCCCCGAGCGCCGCAAACAACCCGAGATAGTACGGCCACAACTGCGTCGGCTTCACGATCGCTGCGAACAGGTTCCCCGCCAACGCCATCACCAGGATCGCCGCGAACACGACCGTGTTGACCGACCAGGTACTACCGAACAGCAGCGCCATTTGCACCACCGCTTTGGTCTCGATCAGCATAAACCCGCAGCCCAGGAAGAACGATCGCAGCAACAAGTCCGTGTCCGAGCGTTCCGGGGGCGGTTCCGGACTTTCCGGTGTCGAACCATCCTCCGAATTTCGCGGCACCTCGGCGGACCGTCCGAACCACAACCAGAGCAGTCCGGAAAGCAGCAGAACGACCGTGATTCCCCGCAGCGTGTAGCCCGGAACCATCCGTGCCTGCGAGTACAGGAACGGCCAGTCGTCGGTCGCGGGCTCGATTTCTCGGCTCGAATCGTCGAGGGTCGCGATCCGCAAGCGAACCCAGTCGGTCGGCTTCGTCTCCGGCGGCGGCGGTTCCGCAGGGGGCGGCAGTTTCCCCGGAATCGTCGCCTGGAAATGCCCCGGAACGTCGGGCGTTCGCGGCCGATCCCCGGGGATCCAGTAGCTGTTCCCACCCCGCTGAAACGATTCCCGCAACGGGTCCAGGACCATCTTCGAACCGCCGACAAAAACCGTTGCGAGATTCGGGTCGAAGTGGTTCGCCGCGATGTATTCCACCGGCGGATCGGTCAGCACCACCGGCTCCCCGCCGAGTTCCTCCTGCATCTCGTTGCGGAGTCGGCCGGCGATCCACCCCTGCCGGAAGTAGTTGTAGACGAAGCAAACCCCCGACGGTTTGAGCACGCGACGGACATCGCGGAAGGATTCGCGGGTGAAGAGGTAGCTTTCCAGCCGGAGATTCGAGTACCCGGAGTGGAGCACCAGCGAGTCGACGAGGGCGAACACAACCAGGTCGTACTCCTCCGCCGGGGCCGTCCGCAGAAAGTTCCGCCCATCGTTGAGGTGCGGAGTCACCCGCGGATCCTGGTACGGGCGGTCGTGATTTCGCTCGAACCCGATCCGCTGGATCACCGGGTCAATCTCGACGGCGTCGATCTTCGCGTCTTTCGGGCACCACTGTACTGCCCGGGCGAGGTCATTCCCCGACCCCGCGCCGATGATCAGAACCCGTCGAAACGGCTGCCACGCCGGCTTCCCGTCCGGATTCTGCACATCCCGGCGGAAAAGGTGCGGCCAGGAGTACTGCTCCGTCCCCGAATGATCGAGCGCCAGAATCCGCTGGTGCCCGCCGATCAGGTTCGCGGTGACAATGCTGTGTCGCGGTTCGAAGTCGATCCGGTAATACGGCGACCACCGCGTGATCTTCCCCTCGTGCCCGACCCACAGCCCAGACGTCAGCGTCGTCAGGCCGACCGCGATTCCGAGCATGATGTACCGGCAGGGGGATCCTGAGCCGACCGGAAGGGGACATCCCTCGGTTCCACACGCCTCGCCGTCCCGTTTCCGGAGGAAGTAGATCAGCCCGAGGGAAGCGATCGCAAACCAGGCGACCGGGGGCAGCCAGAACCACGACGCCACGGCGAACAACCCGATCCCGAGCAAACTTCCGGTCAAATCGAGGGCGTACGACCGGGATCGACTCGCAATTCGCGAAAACGCCCGGCCCAGTTCCTGCCCCGGCCCGACCATCACCGCCGCGACGAGGAAGAAGAACGCACCAGCGACGACTTCCACCGGGACGGTAAACTCCGTCGGCCGGGTCGCGCTGATCTCGGTGCCGAAGAAAACGACATCCGGGTTCGCCTGGTTATCGACGGTCGTGTGCCGCTCGAAAATCTTGCGGAACGCCCCGACGAGAAGCCCCGCCGCCACCGTCAGGAGCAGCCAGAACGGGGTGCGATCGATCTCTCGCGTCGGTTTCCGGGCGGTCAGGCAGCCGATCGACATACCTACGAAACAGGCCAGCAGCACGGTGTTCGTGAAGAACGACAGAAAGAGCACGTGCGCCGGCAGCCACCGGATCAGCGCCAGTTCCAGAAACAGGATCAATCCGCTGACCAGCAGCAGGTCGAGCGCAGGTCGAGATCGCGACATCGGCAGCGTCCCTCGGTTCGAGTCGGCCGATTATCGCGGGAACCGGGACAGGTTGAGAAGCCCAACCCGCGACGAGAAAAGCCGGTGCCTCACCCGAGATTCCGCGGAGGTTGGCCCGCATCTTGCGTTTCTTTCCCGGCAGGCCGCGGAACTGGTTGGGCGGCCGACCTCTTCCTGCTGGCGGATGACCTGTCATGTCACGATCGACGAGCCGAAACCGAACCACTCTCGGCGTGGAATTTCTTGAAGGACGCGACAATCCCGCCAGCGGGTATTTCGCCTACGGCGCGGCTCCGGGTGGCGTGCCGCTCGCCGAGGTGGACCGCCCGGACGGAACGATTCTGGCCCGGTTCCAGGTCTTCGAAGATTCCTTCCAGGGCGGCGTGCGGACCGACGTCGGGGAACTGGACGGCAACCCGAACACAGTGGAACTCGTCGCCACACCCGGAGCCGGCGGCGGCTCCAATGTCAAGGTTTTCTCGGTCGATGTCAACTCCGGTGCGGTGGCCGAGTACGCGAGCTTCTTTGCCTTCGAACCCGCCTATCGCGGGGGGTTGTTCGTGACCGTCGGCGATGTCAACAACCTCGGAGTGGATCAGATCATCGTCGGTGCCGACCTCGGAGGCGGACCCCGGGTCCGGACCTTCGCGTTGCAGAATGGCGTCCCATTCCAGGTCGACAGCCCAATGGGGAATTTCTTCGCCTTCGAGCCCACCTTCACCGGCGGTGTTCGCGTGGCGGCGGGGGAACTCGACGGCAATCCCGCCACCGGAGATGAGCTAGTCCTTGCCGCCGGATACCTGGGTGCACCCCGGGTGCAGGTGCTTCGCTCGGACGGGGCGGTTCTGGCGGATTACCTCGCCTTCGCTCCGGACTACCTTGGTGGGGTCAACGTGGGCTTCGACAACCTCGCGGCGTTCCGGGCGTCCGCGAACGGTGGGGATTTTTCGCAACTCAACGCGGATTTGAACCAGGTCGCCGTCCCGCCCCAATCGGTGACGCAACCGGTGGGAAGCCCATTCCCGACCACGTCGACCCCATTTTTCAACACCACCGGAACCACCTTCGGGAACTCGTTTGGAACCCCGACGTTTCCGAACAGCTTCGGGGTCCCCAACGTGGCCGGGTTCCCGACGACGAATATCGCCGGGTTCACCACCACCAACGTGGCTGGGTTCCCCACTTCCAATATCGGCGGCATTCCGACGACCAACATCGGCGGGACGATTCCCTTCCCGTTCAATCCCTCTCCAACATTTGGATTCCCAGGGATCTCGAATGTGGGAGCGATTCCGACCACATCAGTGGGGGGCGTTCCCAACTTTGCGGGGACGGTGAACCCGACAGCGGGCTTCGTCAACACGGGAAGCGCTTTCAACTTCGGCACGCCCGGCACGCTGGTGCCGTTCCCGACCTTCGCGAATCCGGCGTTCACGACCAACACGTTCACGCCCGGTTTCCTCGTCCTGTAATCTCACTTGCCCCGGGAAATCCGGACCCGGACGCGCTGGCCGAGCCAGAGTTCCGGGACCGGGGGGTCGAACTCGACCACACACTCGACGGTGCGGATGTCGTTGACCTCACCGGGGTCGAAGACGAGCGTCCGCCGCATCGCGACCCAGCGGGAGACCGATGCGACCCGGCCGGGCCAGGTGACGGAATCGCTGCGGTTCTCGTCCTGGATGGTGGCGGTCATCCCGGATTTGACTCGGCCCAGAAATTCTTGCTCGACTTCCGCTCGAACCACCAGCGGGCCAGCGGGGGCGAACACGACTGACGGCAGCGGCGAGCCGGGGCTGAGGTAGCCGCCGGGGGTCGTTTGCAGCCGCAGAATCATCCCATCCGACGGGGCCCGAAGCACCATCTCCTTCAGGACGCGATCGGCGAGTTCCCGGTCCGCCTCGGCGGCTCGCAATCGCGGCCGGGCGATCTTCAACCGCATCTCGGGATCCGTCTTCTTCAACTCCTCGACCTGGATCTTCTCGGCGGACTCGTACGATTCGAGTTCCCGAATCTGCGCTTCCATCGCCTCCCGTTCGGGGATCGCGAGGGGCGTCACTTGTTGCTGGTCGAGCCGCTGTTTCAGGACCTTGCGAGCGGCCTCGACCCGGGCACCCGCAGCGGCGAGGAGGTGCGACTTCGCCGCGATCTGCTGGGGAAACCGCTCGGAATCCTTGGTCGCCGACTCGACTTCGAGCTTCGCCAGCTCGACGGCGGCGTCCGCCTGGGCCAGCCGCACCCTGGCCTGGGAATCGTCGAGGCGAAGCACTTCCTGCCCCTTGCTGACGGTGTCCCCTTCCTTGACGGCAATCGACGCGACCCGGCCGGCTTGAGGCGGTTCGAGGGCGACGACGGTGCCGAAGGAATCGACCCGCCCGGTGCAGACGACATCGAAGGAATCGGGATCGAGGTTTGCGGGCGTGGGCTGGGCCGCCGGCCGGGTCAGCCACCACGCGGTCCCCCCTACGGTCCCTGCGAGAAGCAGCAACCCCACCGCCACCGGCACTCCCCCCGCTCGACCGGGTTCGCTCATTGCTGACCTCGTCTCCGTTCCTTACGGCCAAGTCTACCCGAGTTTAGCCGCGACGCGGAAGCGGAGCGTGGAGGGCGACTCCCTGGGGCGACACGCTCCGCTACCGCGTCGCGGCTAAACGTTGCGTTCCCGCGTCGCGGCTACACGCTTCTTCTGCACGATCTCACCGGATGTTGTGGGCCGGGTCGACACTCTGGAAGGAGCGGAGCGCCGCGAAGCCGGCGAGGAGAGCCATGCTCAGCGTCACCACCGCGGCGGCGAGCATCACCAGCGGGTGAAGTTCCACCTTCGCACCGAACACATCACCGATCGCCGCCAGGCCGACACTCACCGGGGCCGCCACCGCGATTCCGAACGCTCCAACCCAGAAGGATTGCGCCAGAACGGTCGCTTGCAACCGCCAGGTCGGAATCCCCATCGCCCGCATGGTCGCGAATTCGCGCTTGCTCGCCGCCGTCGCCGCATACAGGGTCTGGCTCGTCACGACGGCCCCGACCAGCAGCCCGAGTAGTCCCGTGAATCCGACGGCAATCCCGGCCTTGGTGGTGAAGAGCCAGTGCAACCGCGATCGCCGGGAGAATTCGCCGGCGGTGAAGCTGGTCATCTGGGGATAGCGGTTGAGCCGGTGGGCGACGGCCGGGGCGTCGGCGGGGTTGTGGCAGGTCGCAACCAGGTAGGTCACGCCGTCCCCCGGATCCTTGAGGAGCGTCTTGGCGGTTTCCACGGAGCAGAAGACATACGGCCCGCCGAGGCTCTTGTAGCCGTGGACGGTGCCGACCACACGAACCCGCCGGCCGAGAACGTCCGCCTGGTCCCCGATGCCGTGGATGCCGAGACGGTACATTTCCTCGTCGTCGACTGCGACCGCTCCGGGCTCGGCAAGTTTCGCCATGAGTTCCGGGCTGCTGCGGATCGCGTCGATGGCGGCGATCGACTGGGGGTGCAACCGGGTGCCGACGATCGTGATGACTTCCGGCGTCGCGGGTGTGCGGCTCTTCGAGATCTGCGTCCACTGCGAGAACCCGAGCATGCAGGGCTCGACCTTCTCGACGGCGGGGTCGGCGGCGACCCGGCCCACCCACCGCTGCGGGATCGGCCGACCCAAATCGACGCTCCGCACGCCCGGGTACCCGACCCACACCTCCGCCGTGGAGTGGTCGACCGGCACGGAAACGAGCGCCAGCAAACCGATCACGATCCCGCTCTGCACGGAAATCAGGATCGCAGAAAAGGCCACCGCCAGCACGGCCGGCAGAAACCGCTGACGCTCGTACCAGATCGTCGTGAGGGCGTAGCTCATCCGGCTCGCGGGTACGGGGAAATTCCAGAATTCCTCGTATCGTATCGAACCGGAAACACCCGCAAGACGAGAATTCTCACGCCTTGATGTCGTTTTCGAGCACAATCCGGTACCGCGCCTTGCCCGCCCGCAGGTGCGCCAGGGCCTCGTTGACCTTCGACATGGGGAATGTCTCGGTCACCGGGGCGATTCCGTGTCGAGCACAGAAGTCGAGCATCAGGGCCGTCGACGCCGGGCTGCCCAGGGGCGAGCCGGAAATCGACTTCTGCCCCATGATCAGCGGGAAAGCGGAGACGGGAATCGGTTCGAGAACCGCCCCCACGAAGTGGAGCCGACCCTTGGGGGAGAGCGCGTTGATAAACGCCGGCCAATTCAGGGTCACGTTCGCAGTCACGAGAATAAAGTCCAGCGACCCCGCCAGCTTCGCCAGGGCCGCGTCGTCCCGGCTGTTGACGATCTGGTGCGCTCCGAGTTTCTTCAACTCCTCCGTTTTCCCGGCGGAGGAAGAGAAGGCGATCACCTCGCAGCCCCACTTGTTGAGGAACTGCAGGGCGAGGTGGCCGAGCCCGCCGATCCCGACGACGGCGACCCGGTCTGTGGGCTGGACGCCAAACTGCAGGATCGGGTTGAAGACGGTGATTCCGCCACAAAACAGCGGGCCGACCTTCGCGGGATCCAGGGTGGCCGGGATCGGCGTCACCCACGCAGCCTGGGCCCGGACCCGGTCCGCGAACCCACCGTGCCGACCGACGATCGTCTGGTCCGCGGTGGGGCAGAGGTTGTGGTTCCCCGTCATGCACTGTCGGCAGGTCAGGCAGCTTCCGGCGTACCACCCCAGCCCCACGCGATCGCCGACCTTGAGATGCTTCACCCCGTGCCCGACAGCCGCCACTGTCCCCGCAACCTCGTGTCCCGGCACGAACGGAAATGTCGACATCCCCCACTCGTTGTCCAGCATCGACAGGTCGGAGTGGCAGATCCCGCAATGGGTGACCGCAATTTCCACCTGCCCATCCCCGAGCGGCCCGGGGTCGAACTCGAAGGGTTTGAGGTCCCCCTTGGCGGAAGTCGCGGCGTAGGCGTGGATCATCGGATGCTCTCGGGTTCGAAGCAGAAATTGTCTCCAGACAGGATAGTCGCCTGGGCGGGGTGGAAATTCAACGGATGGGAAAAAAGACTGGCTTGAGAAGCCTGGAAAAAGAAGTGGGGCACGAGATTCGGCGGGGGACTCGCATACCCCGCTAGTCTCGTGCCCGTAGATGAAGCGTTTAAGCTCTGCATGTGAGCCGGGACTCGCAACCGGCTCACGTCAAAAAGGAAAAGCAACGCCGATGCCAATCGCGACGCCTTCCGCAGGTTCGAATGCGGAAGACGTTGATTTCCATGGGTTTGCGGCGAATTTTCGCGATCGGAATTTCTTTGCTCCATCTCCAGAACCCGGAATCGCCCCCGATTCTGTATTGTTCCGCAACATCGCACTGACGCTTTCTGCCCAGGCTCGCTCGACGTCGCCAAATGCACTGGTTTCCCCGAAGCCACCACTGGACGTGGCGAGACCACAACCCCGAACGGGGAACCACAGGGAGATTCGAAATCGACCTGCAGGGAATTGGGAGACTCACAAAGACTCGAACGCGGCGCGGAGCTTCGCCCCTTCTTCCGGCTTGACCATCGAGATGTACGCGATCATTCCCTCCACCCAGCCCTCGAAGTGGGGGTGTTTCTCCCGATTCTGGGCGGCGAGGCCTTCGCGTTTTGCCCGGTGGAGGATCGCCCGGACCCGGCGAACCACGTCGCGGGGGACGGCTGGCTTCGCGTTGACGACCAGGCCGGTGACCGTCTGCCGGGTTTCTGGGCGTTGCACCCGCGTTTTCTTCGGGTTGATCGCGAACCGCTCCTCTTCCGCGACGTGCCGGACCCGGGCGAGCAGGTACGCCACCTTCTCCCGCAAACCCGGCCCGGCGGAGAACGTCAGGTCGTCGGCGTAGCGAGTGTATACGAATCCGAGCTTCTTCGCGAATCCCCCGAGTCGCCGGTCGAGCCGCTTCGCGATCTGGTTCGAGATCGCCGGGCTGGTGCACGCCCCCTGAGGAAGGCCGCGCGGGCCGGTGGCGACGAAGTACGGCGTGCCGGCGTACGTCACCCGCTTCCGCGGGCACTCCGTGCAGATGAGGCCCAGCAGGGTCGCCACCGCACCGGAATACCCCAGCCGCTGGAACATCCGCCGAACCCGCGGGTACGAAATGTTCGGAAAGAACCCCTCCAGGTCGACGTTGACGACCGCATCCTTCCCGACGTGCGGCAACGCATTCGTGAGCGTCGATCGGCCTGGCACGAATCCGTGGGCGGCATCGTCGGTCGGAAGTTTCGAAAGAATCGACCCCAGAACCCAGTCCTGCACGGACGCGATCAGCGTGTGCGGGGCACTGAGGGTCCGCGTTCCCCCGGATTTTTTCGGCACCTCGAACTGGACGTAGTGGATCCGCGTGGCCGCCTCGGTGTGGTAGCAGAGCCAGCGGAGTTTCGAGATCGACAACCCGAGGGCGACGGCCAGGTCCGCGGGGGTGTGCAGCACCGGCAGGCCGAGAGAGGTGAGCTTCGCCGCGTCCGAGGTGCGATCGTGCAGGAAGCCGGAGACGCCCCGGCCGACGTGGATGATGTCGGTCGCTTTCCGATGGGCGACATCCTCGGCGCGGAGGCGTTTCCGCTCGGCCGACTCGGCCCGCAGCCGGGCTTTCCGCTCCGCCCTGGCGGCTCGATCCGCTTCCACCGCGGCGTCGGCCGACTTCCCCGCCTGGATCGCGATGTGCTCCATCCGGTTGGCGTACTTCGCGTGCTGATCGCCGACCGAGTGAATCTCCGCGAGTTCCTCGGCCGTCAGGATTCCCTGGGTGACCATCCCCCGGTCGATGAGCATCGTTCGCGGGTCGGACGTTGGCGGGATCAGATCGCGCCGGCCGAACCACATCCACCCCGTCGTTCGCCGAACTTCCTGCCCCTGGCTCAGCAGGTCATCCCGGGCGATGGGGAGGAAGTCACCGGCGGTTTGCGGCCGGGGCTCGGGAACCGACGGCGCGGCAACCGATGGCGAGGCCACCGGGGATGGAGTCGGTTCCGGAATCGGGGCAGGTGCGGAAACGGTGGGCGGTTCGACCGGCGGCGGAGCGGGTGGCTCTGCGGGCGGAGTCGGAGTTTCCCCGGCCGCGGGTTCGGGCGGTTGCGGGGTGATCTGCTTCTTCAGGAAATCCCAGATTCCCATGCGATTCCCCGACGGAAAACGGCAAGCGGAAGACGGCAGACCCGACTTCAAGACACGGACCGAGGACGTTCACCAAGCCGGACCCCGACATCTCGGGATCAGAACCTGTTGACTCAGCCAGATCCCGAGATGTCGGGGTCCGGCCCAAGAACAACGGCCTCGGGGAAGAACGTGGTGGAAACCTCTCACCCCGGCGGAACACCGGAGCATCGCGGTCTCGGAACTGCACGCCTTCCGCTCGCTGGAAATTGTTCTGGGAACTTTCGACCGATCGGCGAGGGAAAAGCGAGCGGAAGACGGCAGAGCCGACTTCAAGACACGGACCGAGGACGTTCACCAAGCCGGACCCCGACATCTCGGGATCAGAACCTGTTGACTCAGCCAGATCCCGAGATGTCGGGGTCCGGCCCAAGAACAACGGCCTCGGGGAAGAACGTGGTGGAAACCTCTCACCCCGGCGGAACACCGGAGCATCGCGGTCTCGGAACTGCACGCCTTCCGCTCGCTGGAAATTGTTCTGGGAACTTTCGACCGATCGGCGAGGGAAAAGCGAGCGGAAGACGGCAGA